>PBBS01000001.1 GCA_002717805.1 Chloroflexota bacterium
AATGGATTCTTCTTCATTATTTATCCATTTTTTGAAAAACCAGCGTATACGATATAGCCAGCATTACTGTTGATAGCAGCAATATTATCACTGCATTCAAAACATGATATGAACCAGCCATTACAATCCCGTCTTCTCTCCACATATTGATGAGAGCCCATTGGGAATGTGACAAGAATAAAATTATAAATGTAATCCCGGCTAAAACAAATCCCTTTTTCCTCGCCTTAAGAAAAAATGCCAGAATTACAAAAGGTATTGGAAGCAAACCTAATATATTAGCAATAGCCTTGTGCCAATCTGATGAACCGCCACTCATTACGTTGTAACCAGCGGAATAAAACTGAGTAATCATCAAAATTAAGAAGGTTAGTGCAAAAATAAAAAAGCTGTACCGGAATAATTTATACATTGTTATCTCCAGTTATATATGCTGACCGACCTGATAATTTATCCGTGGTTGTTATCTTACTCAACCAAAAATACAATTTCTTGAGAATCTAGATTAACACCTGCATCTGTTCTAAGCTTAGCTATCTCAGGGTCTTGCAAACCTTCTTGCATTCTCTCCATAGATTCTACTTCTAAAACTTGGTAAATTTTATGTTCATTATCTTGGGCATGACCATATGCCAAAACTTTAACCCCATATTTTTCTCTTTGAGAATCTGTACTCAGAAAAAGATTTTTCCAAAGATCGTAACCCTTTGTAAGTTCCGCACTGATTATAAGTTTCATGAATCCTGCTTTCTATTCACCCTTAGGGTGTTATTTCTAGTCTAGATACTACTACAAAAATGTTCCCCTGTGTTTCCCATGTCAATGTGTCCAAGTCTTCTTTTATAAGTTGTTCGTTAATGGTGTTGTATCCTGACCTTATCTGTATTCCTCTTTACCATTGTATCCTATTTCACTATGTCAAAATGAAAACGTTCAGGGTTCTTAGCATGGTAACAATCAATTTCCCACATGAAGAAATTAATGTAGTACCAGAGATTTTCATCGTACTCTTTGGCTTGGGCTCTCGCTTCCCAGAGGGCAATGCAGTCTTTATTAGCCACCCAGTCATCAATTTTGGGTTCTAGGTTTTGTGCATGACTAGGATGATTGGCCCAGTCGACTAGGTCATCCAGTCTAAGAGTCTCCCTTTCGCAGGCAGCAGAGATTAATAGTAATAACAAGGATATTCCAATGAGGAGAGACTTGCTGTCGATAGACGATAAACTATTCAATAATCACTTCCAGTCACCAAGTTGAGAGATGATTATTTTCTATGTTGATTTGTTCCTTCATTCTTTTTATTGCTCGTTTCTTTTCAAGGTTTCGATAAAATCCTGTTGCTCTTTAAGCAACTCTTCATCGTCAGTAAAGTTATCCAGGTTCATTCTGGCAATCCTAAACATATCTACATCCATAAGAGCGTGACCATGGAGCATCAGATAGTCTAACATCACTGCAATGCGAGCTTTGTCATGCGGCAATAATTCTATAGGGTATCGCATTAGTGGGTATTGTTTCTTGGTTGCCTCTGCATTCTCCTCGTGCATTTTCACAAGGAGGTCTCCAAAGTCACCAAGTACCTCGACATGGTCATCACCTAAAATTTCAGTCAGCATCTTCTGGTTCACCCGCTCTATTTTTGCCTTATAGTCGGCACTAGTGTAGTTTGGGCCTGTAAAAGTGGGAGGCCTTCTATAAGTTTTCTCGGTCTCCATGAGCCCCTTCATATACGCAAACACGAAAAATGCAACAAATCCACCAGGTAGCAACCACCAAAGTTCCATGGTTTACTCCTTAAAATAGTAATTACTGTTTATCTTCTACACTAATGTCAGTTAAGGTTATCTAGAACGGTTTGTCGTAATTGCGGGGCACGCATAGACACTTGCCGAGCAATTTCGTCCTCGTCCACGTTTAATACTTTATTATCGCGCATGACAAATTGACCATTGATAATCACGTCACCTACATCACTACCACGCAAAGAATTAACAATAGAAAAATAAGGGTCATCAATAGGTAAAGCATTGAGCCCTGGATTGAGAATCAATAAGTCCGCACGTTTGCCGATTTCTAGCGAACCAATTTCTTCATCAAGTCCACAAACGCGTGCGCCTCCCAAAGTAGCCATTGTTACGAGTTCAAAGGGGCTGACAATATTTGCATCTAGATAAGGCGCACCATAATGTAAGGACTGACCAATGCTCGATAATTTCATCGCTTCGAACAAGTCCAATGAACCACGATTGGCACCGTCTGTCCCGATTCCCACTTTTACACCTAATTTCCTCATTTGCACTAGTTTAGTCATGCCCAACGAGGCAAAATTTGGAGTTGGGCAATGTGCTACGCCTACTTGATGTTTGGCATAGAGCTCTACTTCTTGGTCGCTCAGTAAAACCGAATGTGCAGCTATGACGTTGTGATTTAAGAAATCCAAGCTTGCCAGATAATTTGCAGGCCTCATACCGTGATGGTCGAGAGCATGGTAAAGTTCATAGTAACCTTCGTTGGCATGTGTTTGCACCATGGTTCCATATTCTGTTGCCAGTTGAGCAGTCTTTTGAATTAGTTTCGGAGTACAAACAGTGATTTGGCGTAAAGAAAAGACGCCCCGCAAAAGACTATCGTCATCATTATTCTTAAATGGCCATCGTTGTACCACTTCGAGGTTTTTCTCGATTGCTTCTTCTGTTGAGAACAGCATGTTGTCAGGTAAAGTTGGCAATCCTGTGTCCATGTCCATAGTAGAAATAGCCATAAGACCACGGACTCCTACGTCTTCAGCTGCTTTTACTAACTGTTCAGGATGGCGTCCTCCATGTTCTGCGAAACAAGTGGTGCCAACGCGAATTAAATTGGTATAAGCAGCTAGACCACTCAAATATACATCCTCTGGGGTCAGTTGAGATTCAAAAGGAAGGAGATAGTTTTTCCAGAAAGGGTACCGGGTTCCATGTCGAGCAATCGCAGCACCCATTCCTCGCATCAAATGCTGACAGGTGTGAAAATGAGAATCTATTAGACCAGGCATGACGATTTTCCCTGTCGCATCGATTATTTCATCTACGTCTTTTTCGATGTCGGGAGATTCTCCTAGTTGGCTATCAATTGAGACAATTCTTGTGCCATCTATGACAATGGATCCATTATTAATAATACCCAAGGATCCCATGCTCACAATGTTGGCATTCTTAATCAATATGGCCATGGATCCTCCCTATACAATTATGCAGGCATAAATTGGTACAGTATTTTAAGATATTTTACGAGATACCTAAGTATTTGGGAACAGGAGATAGCAGGTTTAAATACTTACGCCCATGCCATCATTAAATGCACACTAAATAAGACCTCTCAACTTAATGAGAGGTCTTATTTAGTGTCGGCTTCTTACGCCAATTATTTGCAAAAAATGCAATCTAGTTTATATTTCATGACGTCAGTATCTTGTATAGTTCACCTAGTCTGTATCCGCCTCAGGTACTATTTTCAAGAAATCGGCATATTCTGATATTGGACCTTTTGGAGGGGCCCAGTTTTCAGGAGGTGCATCGTCTACATCTCCAGATGTAATGAGGTTATTATACGCGTCATAGAATTCTTGTTTTTCCATGCCTATATGCTTTTCAAAAGATCCCCAAAATCCGAGATCGTAATAGTCTTGGGGGATGTCAATCCAAACCGTTTTCCATGAAGTCAGATGTGCCATATAAGAAACAGCCATTAGACTTACGTAACACCTTGTTTCCGTTGCAGCGTCTTCTTCACTTTCTTGTAGTTTCCAGTCTGAAGTACAACCAGCACGCTTTTCATATTCTGGCAACTCGCCTTTAACCAGTAGCTTTGCGTTTTTGAAATCTTTATCGGTGGTTATAGTACCGAGATTAGTAGTCGATAAATCGAATTCTTCGCCATACCACATGACTGTTTGATCTTTCATAAATGATAGAGACTCCCAGTGCTCTTTCCACCATGCATGTTGAAAAGCAATCGCTGCTCCTTCTATCCACCATCTTGGAGCTTGTACCGTTGTCTCAGGGTTATTTGGATCTGTAGAAAGGTCTAACCCTCGTTCCAGAGCATGGGCTTTCTGGTAATGATGGAAATATTCATGGGCATCATGGATGGCCAATTGTCCGTGATTTTTTGCTGTCGGAAGGCCGGCATCGTACCGATAGGCACGAAATTTTTGGTATTCCATAATGCAAAAACTGTGCGGGTGGCTTGTGGACGTTCTCCCTATCCCAGTGTCACCGCCAGTAAGACACGCTTTGTATTGGTTCAGAGCATCAACCGTCCAGTTTTCTACATACATACTAGAATTAATGTCACCAGGAAATTGAAGCTCGGTAAGTTTGTCGCCAATTGCCTTAATATCTTCGTCTGTCCCACTCTTATCATAAGCTATGATCATAAAGTTCGGGTAGGCTCCCAATACGCTATTTACACTGGCCTGATGCTCCTCCCAACGCTCTTTATAACCTGGGTCTACATTTAATCCTGCCATAAACTCATGGTTCGCTTCCTCAAGTGAGCCTGTCTGAGGCACGTTAATACCGAGGCTAATCAGTCTTGCTTTAGCACTTGCATCTGCTGGTACATGAATTGGGAACTCCTTGTTGGTATTTAAGCCCAAATTTGGCCCAGCATATGGCGTTGGTATAGGCGTTGGTGCGGGTGTCGCCGTTGGTGCCGGTGTCGCCGTTGGTGCCGGTGTCGATGTTGGCGGAACTGAAGTCGCCNTTGGTGCCGGTGTCGCCGTTGGCGGAACTGAAGTCGCCGTTGGTTCAGGAACTGCCGTAGCTACTGGTGCCTTAGTAGGCATAGGAACTGCCGTTGCCTTTGGAGNAGGAGCTGTAGTAGCAGTTGGAGCAGGCGCTGTAGTAGCAACCGGATCCGGCGCGGGGGCAGTATCACCTCCGCCACAAGCTATTCCTACAACTGTAACTAATAAGCCAATGATGAGATAATTTATGAGTTTCATTCTANCCTCCNAGGAATCACCCGTAATTCTAGTGATTCCATATAATGAGATNCTATCATAGAGGCTACTACGAGATGTCAATNGTGTCGATATTTTAATCTGGTAGTATGCAAATTAATTGCCAGGGAGTATATACTGTANTTGAAGGCAAGTCGTTAAAGGAGTCTAGTAATGGGCATGATCGATTTAAGAGCATTACAGACGGCAGTCCGAAGTTGGCTCCAGGAAAANATTCCCAATGATGCTGTTCTCCCTCGGCGTAACGAGGACTTGACTCCCGAGATGGAGGAGTGGATAAGAGCTATACGAAGGGATTTTGGTTCTAGGGGTTGGCTTGCTCCTAGGTGGCCAACTTATTATGGTGGGGGTGGTTTTCCACCAGAAGCGGCTGATGTTATAGAAGAAGAGATGAGACGACATAGGATGCCTCCATTTGACCTTAACAACCCATTTTTGGTGGCCTTGAGAGTTTGGGGGACCGAGGAGCAGAAGGCCAGATGGCTGACGCCCACTTTGCGAGGAGAAATAACTGTATGCCAAATACAAAGCGAACCTTCGACTGGATCTGATTTGGCATCTCAGCAGACTACTGCCATAAAGGACGGGGATGAATATGTAGTAAATGGTGAGAAAGGTTATATAGCTAATCAACTCACTCCAGATTATGCGTGTATATTGGTTACGACGGACCCAGATGGTCCGAAATATGAGAATCTGAGTATGGTTATTCTAAGAACCAAGGGAAGTGGAATAACTGTTAACAGAAGGCAGATGATTATTGGCAGATCACAGAGGAGCTTTGTTATANATGATGTTCGTTTGCCAATAGAGGATGTNATAGGAGGGGAAGGCAATGGTTGGGAGGTGTCTCAGACTTTGTTAGATGTTGAGCGTGGTGGTTGGGGAGTAACACTGGCCCAGTCAAAGCAAATAGAAATTAGTGAACGGGAATATTGGCTGAATAAATAATCCGTTCTGGTTTGAGGCAATNAGATATTTTATCTTTTGGATTTAGGAACCCATGGTCCAGGTTTCCCGTCGAGTGGACGACATACCAAGCAGGCACGATACCCTGAAAATTGAGCCTCTTCTATATTTTGAAAGACCANTCGGTTTTCTACTTTAGTTCGCCTTCCAGGCGGGCAATTAGACCGACAAAATATCTTAGTAGTTTTACATGCATTTAACACTTTGATATACCTAAATGTATCTATGGTATGTTTTTATTTTCTTACTATGCCCGTTTCATGAAACTGTTTCATTATTTCCATATGNCCAAGATGGCTAGACATGTGTCGTATATTTAGATGTATCCACCATCTTGCACTACGTGGTCTGTTTGTTCCATCTNCNATCGGATCTCCAATCTTGTCATCAGTTAACTGCCCCAAGATTTCTCTGGTCNTTAGGCCAACTGCTTCTATCATATCTATAAGAGGCTGTGGGTTGGCNCCTTTATCTTTAAGGGAGCCGTCTAGTTGTTCTCTTCCTATCAGACGTTCTGATTCTAATCCACCAACCCTACCATGTATAATTCCTTGTTCACCGACACACAAGTGNGAAGCGAGTGNATATAAAGAATTTAATTCTCCCGGGAGAGGGTTCCAGTTTAGATCATCCTCATCTAAACTTTGAATTAACTGTATGATCGATCTCCGAAGTGCATCCATGGAGTCTAATACACCATTTATTTCCTCAGCCATTTTTCTCCTGTCTATTAATTACTTTTACTGATGCTTGTCAGGAAGTTAAGGAATATAGGAGCTCTTCTATCGTGCCCGATTTCTTGAAAAGCGCCAGGATCTTCTAATCTTAGAGTNNCATATTCTTCTGGCGACCATATAGGTGGATGTAATTCTGCATTCGGTAGGAGAGCGTGTAAATTTTCACCTACAGACCTTGGGTGTACAGGATCATTTGCCGTACCTGGAATAATTACGGTAGGTACATTTATTGCTCTCAATTGAGCTTCAGTGGCCCCTATAATTGGAGTGTCTGCAGTGAAGAACGAGCGCCAGTTTTGCATTACATTTATAAAATTTTGGGAATCCATTGAACTTAGTCGTTCTAGGTTTGATTCGTTATTCTCGATACGCTCGGAAAAGAAATCACTTTCTATAATGCCTTTCATTCCATATTGTTTTGCTATCTCTATGAATTGTTCATAATAGTTAAAGCCGAGTTGTTCTGCCGCCACAGATCCCCCGGTAATATTCCACAACAATAATCCTCGAACGGCTTCTGGATGCCTTATTGCCAACAGTAAAGATGCTCTTTGCCCAGCAGAATTACCACCGACATAAGCAGGATATGCCCCTAGTTGTTTCAGCATTTCGTTAAGGTCTTCTGCCCATATGTCAGATTCTGATAAATCTCCAGCAATTACTACATCTGACGCTCCACAATTGCGTCTGTCATAGATAATTACTCTATAGGCAGATGCAAGGTGTTTAGCAAGACCGCGAACAGTACTCATATCTGATCTGCCACCTGGGGTAAGTATTATTGGGAGACCTGTTCCCATATCTTCATATTCTATTTTGGCTCCATTGACTATTAGGCTTGGCATCAGATGTACCTCATTTTATTACCTTCTCTATATTCTAGAAATTGAACTCTAAGTCTGTATCATATACTTCACTATAATCAACAGTTATCTTGATTGGGTATATATTCGAGTCTTTGTACTTAGACATCTCCGTTTCAGACAGATATCTTAGGGTCATCTTGAGTTTAGGATCTTTATCAAGCCGAGCCTTTAATTCTTGAACCGTTTCTATATGATTGGTTTCCCTAATCTTTCGGAGGCCTTTGTTTGAATAGCAGTATTTGCAAAGTCTGATTTCTCTGCGTATTGGTGGTCTATTATATCCATAGTATTCATCAAAGTGATCTATTTGGAGTCTTTGTGTTGTGGCACACAGGAAACAATTTGAGTCGAGGTTGTCTTGGTTTTCTACCATTTTGCNACCTCTCAGGCTCTTTCGACAGATTATATCACTGAACTGTTTCATTGCTATGCCTAAAGAATATGAATATTCAATTAAATACTACTGAGTTCTTTTGCCTCAGGTTTATAAGTCATGCAGACTATTGAGAAACCCATAGCACTGAGTTTAAGATTTATATTGCTTTAACTATGGCTTAGTATGCATAATGAATAGCGATGACTANCGATAAAGCGCAAAGCAAGAAGCGTATTTATTATGGTTGGTGGGTCGTATTCGCTGCATGTATATATCATGCTCTGTTTGGCGGCCTATACCATACAGGCATATCGCTTTATTTTCTGCCATTTAAGAGGGCTTTTTCTATCACAAGCACTCAGCTTTCTGTTGCATTTGCCGTAAGNTCACTTGAGGGAGGTTTAGAGGGACCTTTCGTCGGATATCTGGTCGACAAAGTGGGTCCCAGGCCGATAGTTTGGGTCGGTTTACTGTGCGGAGGTTTCGGGTTCATATTGTTGGGACTTACCCAAACATTCCCGATGTTCTTAGTAGTGTTCTTAGGATTCTTAACAATAGGTTTTTCCACACCTTTTCACGGCATAACTGCCTCTATTAATTATTGGTTTAGCAGGCGATTAGGGACGGCGATGTCCCTTGGAACTTTAGGNTCAGCCATAGGAGGAGTGATAGTTACACCCTTCGTAGCTTGGCTGATATTTGATTTTGGGTGGCGTTTTGCTGCTACAGCATCAGGCGTACTTATATTGGTTGTCGGCATACCACTGAGTTTCTTGATAAGAGTGCCAAAAGGAGATGAAACAGAGGAAGAAGACCAGGTAGCAGATAATTCAAAAGAGNANCAAATCTCTTTTGATGGTGATTTTACGATAAGAGAAGCTTTGCATACAAAAGCTTACTGGCTTCTATCACTATCCATAGGTTTGAGACTAATGGCTCAGTCGGCTTTAATGGTTCATATGGTACCCATGCTTGTCTCGAAGTCAAATAGTGAAACCGTCGCAGCAATGATGGTAGCATTGCTCTCACTAGTAAGATTTCCAGCAATAATTGGAGCAGGGATAGTTTCTGATAAATGGGTCAGAACCAAAACTTCCGCAATAGCNATGATGTCTGGTGTCGCTGCGGGTTTAGTGATTTTATTCGGACCAGATGGAATAGTAACTGCGGTATTATTTGCTGTACTGTTTGCTGGGGCTCAATCATGTAATTCTGTGACCTGGGCTTTAGTAGGACAATTCTTTGGGCGTAAGAATTTTGGTGCGCTTAGAGGAGGAGTTACTCTGGTTCAAAGCCTTATGTCTACTATAGGTCCTTTGGGTGCAGGTATTGTTTTCGATACTACTGGGGATTATAAGATAGCTTTCTTTGCTATAGCAGCTACATACTTCGCCGCAACATTAATGTTTTGGACACTAAAAGCACCACCTGTACCACTGAGAACAGATAGTGTTGCTCTTGGATCCAAAGAATCGGAATGAATAAGACTATAGATTAGCCTTAAATTAGCATACATATGCCATGAAACATATAACTTCATCACCGGATAGAATTTTTTATGGAAGCTTATCTATTAGTGTCGGATTGTTTATCTTATATTGCTTGTCGGCTACGCTTGGATTTGTTCATTCTCAAGATACGCTCCATCAAATAGGCCTAGTATCAGGGTGGTGTGAAAGGATAGCTGGTGGAATATTTAGAGAACCAGTAAATTCATTAAGTAATTTATCTTATGTGATTGTCGGTTTGCTAATAATTAAAACTTTGACGAATGATGCAAAAGCAAGTCATATTGATAACACGTTCCATGGNCTGAAACCGATAGCATTGATATATGCTTATTCAGTTATACTTATTGGCTTTGGNTCCATGNTCATGNATGGCACCCAGACTAGATGGGGTGGTTGGGCGGATAATTTTGGGATGGTGGCATATATAGTTATACCTTGGCTGTTGAATGTCTCTGAGATGGGGANGTGGAGCCCCAANAGGTTCATTTATATATATATAGTAGGTATGGCTTTATATGGCGCTTCCAGATGGTTTTTCGGCAAGGAACTTGGGATAAACCTTGATATATTTGAAGTGTCAATTGGCCTATGGTTCATCTCTGAATTCCTCTATAGGTTTTGGTCTAAGTATTACCGTTGGCTTTCAGGTCTAGTTGGGTTTGTAGTAGCTGCGGTGTTTGGGATAATGCCAAATGAAATATTTGCTGATTTGGGAAATTATTGGTGGGTAGTGTTGTTCTGGTTGCCAGCACTGATATCGTCACATAGTCCTAAAGGCTCGAGAAGATATCCTTGGTTTATATTTGGAGTTTATAATTTCTTCGTAGCGTACTTGGTTTGGCTACAGGGATATCCTGACACTACTTATTGCAGACCAGATTCACTTATACAACCTCACGCTATTTGGCATTTGATGACAGCTTTTGCAACATGGTGTTTCTTTAGGTTCTTGAGAACACAACGTAATTATTAATTTTGTTATATACGTTCTATTATGGTTATGTCTCTATTTGCTAGGTGGCCCCTCACACGGTCTACATTTTGTTTCCACCAGTTGCTTCCATAGAATGCCGCCTCTTTAACTTCTATGTCAGGTATATCTTCGTACGTGCGAATCCATATGAATTTGGAGCGGTCCTCGCTAATCCAAGCCGTCTCAACACCCATACCAGTTTCTATGACCTTAGGGGCGATCTCTTCTTTGAAAAGCTTCAACCAACTATCCATCATGCCTTCGTTAATCGTGTATATTCTAAGCTGTCCTACCATTAAAACCTCCTAGGGAACAATTAGGTTGTGTTTTACAACCTTATGTCTGATTTGTGCTGTATACAAGTACTAAGATACTTATACCTATTAAGAATACTGCAAGTAATTCAAGTCGATTCATGCCTTCTTTGAAAAGTTTCTGTGTCACTAGGATAGAGAATATTACCTCTATTTGTCCAACTGCCTTCACGTAAGCTACTTCAGTCAAGGCAAAAGCCGAAAACCATGCTATAGATCCTAGTGCGCTAGTTAAGCCGACCAAAGCAGATTTATTTCTATATNAATATATAGAACGGAATGCATCCTTCTCTGTTATAAGTATCCAGCCCCCAAGCATTATTAGGTTTATAATGACGATTGCCAGTAAAGAAGTCGCTGCACCCATTACTGGGCTAGAGATTTCTAGGATTAATATAGCCTCTCTAATAAGTAGTGCGTCGATGGAAAAGGAGGCGCCACAGCAAATACCAATGAGTACATATTTATGTCTCAATCCAATAAATAAGGAATACCAACTTACATTGTCTTGTACAAGTGATATTAAAATTACGCCTAATACTCCTATGAGAATTGCAATTGTGCTGGTAAAGCTAATGTGTTGATCGAATAGGATTGTTCCTATTATTACGACCTGTATTGCCTCTGTTTTTGCATAAGCGGTGCTGACAGCAAAATTGCGGTGCGAAAACAGCGATACAAGCAATATTGTTCCTAGTATTTGAAAAAATCCTGCGATTAGGGAATATATTATGAACATTCGGTTTATGACNGGAAAGTCTAGACCTATGAAGCCTAGGATCAATATATAAANAACTACAATCGGTAGACCGAATAAGTAACGTATCCAGGTTATGGATTGGGAAGATAAATTAACTTTTAAGGATTTTTGCAGGCTAGTACGAGTCGTTTGCATTATCGCTGCGAGGATTGTTATCGGTATCCATATATACATAATGTTTGGTATATGAAATTATCTGTTTTGTCCGCTATTGTTCATTGGTCGGCCAGGACCACGCCTTGTAAACTCAGTTCCGCTGAAGACACTATCCCGGCATCCCGATACAATATCTCTAATTCGTTCGTTCTCCATGTCCAGTTCACCGATTACCGGCCGCATAGAACCTCGGGGGCCTTCTGAAAAGTCAGGGTCNGGTACATCTAATCCGTTTTCCCTTATGCATGAGGTCACCTTAAGTAGATTATCTTGGAGTTCTATTGGGTCCTCTTCTTGTCTAGCTTGGACAAATGTGGCTGCTTGTAATATGGAGAAGCATTCCTGTAATTGATCTCTGGAAGATCTGCCTTCAAAATTTGGATCATTGAATATGTCGCTACGGAGCTTTTGAAAATCAACAGTGNCATCAGAATTTATTTCTGGGTCTGGAATAGTTATTCCATGTTCTCTTACACATGATGCAAAATCGGTAACTATCTGTTCATCTGTTTGCATTGATTTGTCTTCTGATTGGGACCCTTTAATTTGTACTACGGTTCCAGCATCTTCTAGTGAAGCAACCCCAGAATTCGCTCCAGGGCTATCAGAGCATGACACGATTACCAATAGCAACANTATGGATAGAGATAAGTTTCTTGTTTTGTGTGTCATGCTTAGTTGTCTTTATCTTGAGATTGATTGGTTGGGATTGGATTAGCACGTAGTGGTACTTTGCNTTCAGTTTTATTATNGATATTAATTAGCACCGAACCACATGACCCACAGTAAGATGCAGAGTCCATTGTAGTATAACTATCAACCTCTATTTGCTTAGAGGAGCCGCATTCCTTACATTCATGCATAGTTAGTTACTTATTCTTAATCCTAGATTTCAGTAATCTTATGATTGCCCACCCTATAACTGCTCCCAGAGCAGCCCATAACATCATGTCTAATGGCATTTTATAATATTCTCCTTGATTAGTTTTTTATTGTTAGAATTCTTACTCTATTACTTTCTGCGCTCTTGTTCATCCCCAAGAACGTGCTGGTAAATTTCTGATATCCAACCTGAATCTGGTTTGTTGCTTGCCTCATCTAATGATTCGATTTCATCAGCCATCTCTTTTGGCAGTGGTTTATTAACAGGCTGAGCTGGTTCAATATGGTGGGCATCTATTCGTTTGATTTGTTCTTTCGTATCTTGCAATTTACTTGGAGCAAATCTTTCAATCAGGTTTTTTGTAAGCCCATATAAGAGTGTTAATATTCCAGCACCAGTTCCGGCCATAAAGAGACTTCTGTACATAATCCTAGTATGGTACAGCTCCCCAATATTANAACTAGAGACTTGAGACGTATTTATGTTCGAAAGGTATAAAAGTTCTTCTATGTGCGGTTGGTAATNCATACCGAATCCGAATAGAGACNGTACGGTTATTATGGAGCCAAGCCCAATATAAAAGTTACCGCTCTTAGCTATTTTTCTAATACTTTGTTTCACAACATGATCATTATATCAATACATTACGGAATAAGGTGAGCAATATGTACCAATGTGTTTATTATAGTTATACTTGTTATATATAGTCCTAAGTTCAGTAAAACGATTTATGGATAAGGAGATAATGCTATGGTAGTTGATACGAGTACTGATTTGGCGAATGCTGATAATTATAAGGTAATTGGCACTAGGGCCAATCGACTAGATGGACTAGATAAAGTTACAGGATCGGCCAAATTCGGAGCTGATATTCATATNGCAGGTATGTTACATGGCAAGCTTTTGACTAGCCCACACGCTCATGCCCGTATACGCTCTATCGATACCAGTAAAGCAGAGGCATTTCCAGGCGTAAAGGCAGTTATGACTGCTGTAGATCTTCCAATTTTCGAACGAGAGAAAGATATAGACTTTTTTGCTGAGGCCTTCCGTGGAGCCAGAATAATGGCCGAACATTTTATGGCTAGAGAAAAGGTTCTATATATTGGGCACCCTGTTGCAGCAGTTGCAGCTATCAATGCCCATATTGCAGAAGATGCCCTGAAACTTATAGAGGTTGACTACGAAATACTACCGGCAGTATTGACCATAGAAGAGGCATTGAAGCCGGATGCCCCATTGGTACACGATACTCTAACTACAGTGGTAAAGGGAGGTGNGGATGGGAAACAAGATTCAGGTAATAANAGCAATATAGCTGGTCATTCTCAGCTAAAACGTGGGGACATAGAGAGAGGGTTTCAGGAGGCTAAAGTAATAGTGGAGAAAGAATTTTCCACTCAGGCGGTGCACCCAGGATATATAGAACCTTTTGCCTCCACTGCCCAGTGGAATAGGGACGACCATGTGACCATATGGACTACCACTCAGGGGACTTTTGATGTAAGGGAAGGAACAGCCTCTATTTTGGGCATTCCTGAATCTATGTTAAAGGTTATAGCTATGGAATGTGGTGGTGGTTTCGGTGGTAAGGGACCTAACACTAATCCTCTAAATCCGATGGCCGCAATTCTTTCCAGAAAGACTGGGTCACCAGTGAAAATGGTAATGAGTAGAAAGGAAACTTTCGAAAGTACATGCCCTGCATCAGCAACCAAGATAACAGTTAAATTGGGTGCTAACTCTGAAGGCATAATCACTGCGGCCAAATTATATTTGGCCTACCAAGCAGGGTCTTTCCCCGGTTCTCCTGTAGGTGCGGGAGTACAGAATGGTTTGGCTTCATACAATATCGAGAATATTGAGATAGATGGCTACGATGTAGTTACCAATACTCAGAAGATGCAAAGCTATAGAGCTCCAGGACAACCACCTGCAACCTTTGCGGTTGAAGGTGTCGTAGATGAATTGGCAACTGAGCTTGGTATAGATCCGTTAGACTTTCGACTAAAGAACGCAGTTAGGGAAGGAGATAGAATGCCTAATGGCGTNTTATATCCCACAATAGCATGTGTTGAGTTAGAAGAAGCTATGAGAGATCATCCTCATTACAATGCACCTTTGGAGGGTCCTAATCAGGGAAGAGGTATATCTATTGCNGCCAGAGCTATCGGAGGAGAGGCCACAACACCGCATGTTGCCAATATAAGCGTAAACAGCAATGGGACAATAACCCTTCTAACTGGATCAAACGATTTAAGTGGTACTAGAACCACCGTGGCTATGCATGCTGCTGAGATATTAGGAATAGATGTGGACGATGTTGTATCTACCGTTGGAGATACTGATTCGGCTGGTTGGAGTGGGGTTGCAAATGGCAGTAAGATTACGTATTCCACTGGTCTAGCCGCTATATCTGCGGCAGAGGAGGTTAAGGTTCAGATGTCAGCTCGCGCTGCACTAATATGGGAAGTTCAAGCAGAAGACGTCGTATTTGATCAGGGCGNTTTTTATTGCAAACTTAATCCAGATAGCAAGCTGGATTTTAAAGAACTAGCTGGGCGACTTATGAGAACTGGCGGTCCTATAACTTGCACTGGGTATTCCTTCCCTACGGGTCCAGGAGGTGTGTTATTTGGCGGGAATATTGTAGATGTTGAAGTCGATCCTGAAACAGGAAAAGTTAGTATACTTAGGTACACTACGTTTACTGACGTTGGTAGAGCAGTTCATCCGAGTTTTGTAGAAGGACAGGCTCAGGGTTCTACTGCACAAGGTGTCGGCTGGGCGCTGAATGAAGAATATTTNTATACTCAAAGTGGTAGTATGGCGAATTCCACATTTTTGGATTATAGGATGCCTACCAGTTTGGATTTGCCAATGATAGATACGGTTATAGTTGAGGTTCCAAACCCTGGTCACCCATTTGGATTAAGAGGGAGGGCTGGAGAGATTCCAATAGTACCAGTCATTGCTGCTGTTGGGAATGCGATATCTAATGCTACAGGTGTTCGNATGACCAAGGGACCTATGACGCCTGGTGCTATTATGGAGGCTCTAGAGGAAAGTAATTCCTAGTATAATTTGGGGATATACTTTCAGATAACCTTTTAAGGTATTAGGTTCTCTATATATACTATAGGAATGAAGATCCGATCCAAATAACCATAAGTGCTAGGAATATAAAAAATACCCATTTCAGGCAGCCGCTTGCCCATTGACTGTTAATCGAATCTGTAGGGTCGTTATCTAACATGCTTAATAGAACTACTTTTATTGTTTATTTATGCTTATGTTTGGTAGTTATCNGTTAATTACCTTCATTATTATAAAGANTACCATGATGANTATTATAATCTTATATATTGGATGAGATAGTATATCTAAAATTAGATNCATATTTTAATTCACTAGAATATTGCTGATAATATATCAACGACTATACTGGCTACCCAAAATATGGCTGCCATTATCGCAAATACAACCACTATACCCATCAATGCCAGTATAGGTTTAAGGATTATTACCCCAACAAACTGTGCAAGNGTCTTCAAACTTGGCATTTTATGAGGGGCGCTCAATCAGCTGTATTAGGACACCGTTGGTAGATCTTGGGTGCAAGAAAACCTGNCCGCCACCTNGGGTGTCATCTGTTATAAGTTGAATTCCTTTGCTTTCGTATTCAGCTTTAGCTGCCTCCATATTTTCTACAGCTACTGCCAATATGTGAATGCCCTCACCGCGTCTTTCTATAGACCTGCCAACTGGTGTTTCTGGTCCTAAAGGTTCTGCTAGTTCAATAAATCTTCCGTCACCGAGATCTAGGTGAGCCTGTTTGATNCCAAGTGCGGGTGCATCATTAGTACTAAGAAGTTTTAGTCCTANTTTATCTCTGTAGGTAGATAAAGCCTGNTCCATATCCTTCACTGCGATNACTACGTGGTCTATCCATTTGAAGCTCATTGTTCTCNCCTTAGTAAATTGGATTACATTTGATNCGTATAGGATATTATCCCACAACATCTTAAAATATATCTATAAATTGACCGCTCATAACGTATGGGGTTTGCGTGAGTAAATACCCTACGGCATCTGCGATTTCTTCTGGTTTAATCCAATCAGATCCACCTGCAGGGATTTCATTTCTGGTCATATCTGTATCTACCCAGCCTGGATTTACTCCATTGACTTTTATTCCATAGGGATATAGGGATTTAGCGAGCGACATCGTGTACCCCACTACCCCAAATTTGGAGGCAGAATATGGGCCACTACCGGATTTACCTTCCTCATCGTCTGCGACCTTTCCTGATGATGAACCTATATTCACTATATGACCTTGATTTCGTTCCATCATGTGAGGAATTACGGCGTTGCATGTNAGGAATAGACCCCTTAGATTCGTGTTCATAACGTAATCCCATTGTTCTACGGATGTTTTCCATACAGGAGTCTCATACATATATACTCCTGCGTTATTGATGAGGACATCAATCTGTCCCCAAATATCTAATATATTTTTTGTAACATTATGTGCTTGATTATCTATAGCTACATCTAGTTTGAATCCTTTGGATATACCACCGGTCTCGTTTATCTCTTTGACTACTTTGTCGAGCATTGCCATATTGCGTCCNGTGACTGCAACTCGCGCNCCCATCGATGCTAGGCGAAGGGATATAGATTTTCCGATACCCCTATTCGCTCCAGTAACCAATATTACTTTGTCGGTTAAGTCCATGTGTGCCTCCTGATAGCTTGTTCTAGTCCTCTAATAGCAGAGTTGGTCCCTCGGGAGTTTTTACCCACCGTTCTTTCCATTCTCCAGCGTGGAGATCAAACAGTATATTGAAATTATTCCACATTTTGGAATGATTAACTTTTATAGCATCTATCTTATTGGTGTTTTCAGACAAAGCCATATTTAANGACTCTAGATCTTGGTTAGTAGATTCAATCTTCCCACTTATCCTTGATACATCTTGCATACTATCCTCAGCGTATAGGTAGACTATATCTTTCATTTCATCGACAAGTTTTGTGAGTTCTGAAGTCTTGTCCTCAAGCCTAATGTTCATAGATAGGAATGTGAAGATGTTGGAAATGATAAGGGCACAAATGAAGACCATAATTGTTGTTTTAGGCATTATAACCTCCTAGTTAGTGTAAAATNGGGGATCTTTTTTTCTCTGGGGGAGTAGCAAGTATTGCTGCAATTGCACAGGCCGTTGGTAGAACCAAAAACAATACTATAGATAGCGAATAACTTCCGGTTATATCAAATAATATCCCAAACGGCATAGGCCCCATTGCGGCTGACGCAACCATACTTGTAGTTGCCACNCCTCTTATCGTGCCTAGGTGGGTTCTTCCAAAGTAATTGGGCCAGATGACGGTTGTCACATTCATATAAATACCTGAACCAAANCCCATAAGTCCGCCGTATATTAGTGCATGCNAAGGGTTTGATATATAGAGAACTAATATCATGCCAATAAGTGTTAGTGCATTTGAAATCACCATGATATAGCGATTTGGAAATTTATCAGTTAAATATCCTGAAAACAAATTACCTAGCAATGAGAATATGGCCATCAATGTGATCGTAAGTGCGGCTAGATTTGCATCTAGTCCCTTAGTAGCAAAGATTGATACCTGATGGAATATTAGTGCTGTAGTTATTAAGGATTGAGACGATCCTGCAAATAATAGTAGCCAGAATGTCCTTGTAGACAGAGCTTCTTTTACAGTCCAATCTGATTCATTGTCTAAAGTTGACGTAGGGTTGAATTGGTTTGATTCTGTATTGGATATCCCATCGGGCACAGAACCTATGGATTCCGGACTACGTCTGACTATGAGCAATGTAGTAGGAATTAAAGATATCCAAACTATGAGGGCCAGCAAAGACCATGCACTTCTCCATCCGAAATGCATTACTAATGTTAGTGTGAATATTGGTAATATTGCTTGGCTTAGAGATAATCCAAGTGTTGAGAGAGCGGTAGCTTTACCCCTTAGTCTGACAAACCATATGGATACTAATGTTGTAGGTATTAGTATCAAAGAACCTTGTCCAAGTGTTCTCAGTAAGGTAAAGCCCACGTAAAGTTCAAGTGGCTTGTCTATTGTTCCCATGTATAGCAATGCGAATCCAAATAGAAGTGCTACGGAGGATAACATAATCCTTGCACCGTACTTATCGAGCAGTCTACCAACAATTATCATNGTTACGGNTGCAGACATAGAACCTGCAGTATATATNCTNGATATTAATGTTCTAGACCAGCCAGTATCTTCCATAATTGGATCTACAAAGACGGAGATATTATAAGTTTGGCCAGGACCAGATAAGAACAAGCCTAATCCGGCAACCGGTAGTAAGAACCATCCGTAGAATATGGATTTATTGNGATTATCTTGAGGAGATATATTCTTGTTGTTCAATATGCTTAAGTATTTTCTTCAGGAGTGAAACAGAGGTCTAGAAAATCTTGGATAGCCAATATAGCGATAGATTCCACCCTACCTCCCAGAGGAGAGATTCGTTCACCTCTGTATTCTACTTGTTCCGCCGCTGCCATTGCGGCTCCTTGAATAGCTAGCTCACGTACTCTTTTTCCTATAGGTCCACGCAGGTGTTCAGCAAGTTCCGTGTAACTGAGTTTAGTAGATTCACTCATATTATTTACCTCCATAGACCATAAGTTTTTATANCTTAGTTAACCATTCTGGGTATATATCTGAATTGCCTCTGACTAAATTGAGATATATTGTTTTTAATTCCGTAGTAATGATGCCTGGTTTACCGGAGCCTATACTGTACCTGTCAACTGAGATTACCGGTTCTATCTCTGCGTATGTACCACACAGTAAGATTTCATCAGCTATATAGAGTTCGGTTCTGTCTANGTTTCTTTCTATGACTTCTATGGATAGATTCTNNCGCATTATATTAATTAATGTTTCTCTAGTGATACTTTCGAGTATGCCAGCTGTTACTGGTGGGGTTATAGCAATGCCATCTCTAATGATGAAGATGCATGCATAAGCACCTTCTGCTACTTTGCCATGATTATTTAGCATTATCCCGGAATCATAGCCATTTATTTTCGCCTCCGTTGATACTAATCTGCTATTTTGATAATTTGAGATGGATTTTGCTCTTGGGGGCATGCTGTTGTCAGATATGCGAACCCATGTACTTATGCAACAATTGCTACCTTTACTGCTNTCTAAATTAGAGGTAGATTCACGGGCGGTTATATACATTTCAACTGGCTCTTCATAGGCTACTTTATATCCAGGTATTGAACCGCTAAAGTAAGCGAATGGAGTTATATATAGGTCTTCCGGACTTCGATTTGCCTCCAATAACCTAATGATGCCATTAAGTACGTCATCTTTGGAGTAAGGCGAGTTCATTCTCATTAGCTTCATGGACTTTGTTAGTCTATCAAGATGAGCATCTAACCTGAAAACATAGTGTTGATTCCTATCGCTGTTCCAGTAGGCACGTATACCCTCGAACACTGCCGATATTGCAGTCCAGGACATATCNGTCACGTGTACAGTTGCTTGTTCCCATGGGATTATCTTCCCACCGTACCAGATGTAGGCAGGATTAGTGGCTGGTTGAGATAGTTTATTAGAAGCCATATGTCCTCCGATTAGTTCAATACTGACATATCCGGCGTGAATATTAGGTATACTGGAATATCATGTAGATTGTAGCGCTAGATATTTGTGAATTATACTCCACATCTGATTGCTTGGTGAAATCGAGATATGACGTTAAATAGAAGCATTGTTATAGCATTCTTGGTCCTGGCCCTATTTACTCTTATGGTATTTAGAGTGGGTATTTTTGAATTGGATTTGGCATTCACACGGTCNGTGCAATCCAACGGATTAGGTCCTTTGCATTCCTTTGATGGATTTATTTTNTGGATGGGAAGTAAGTCGGTTACAGCTCTATTAGTACTGATATTTTGTCTGGTTTTTTGGGTTAGAGGCTACAGAATAGAATCGATTCTNACATTGGGAGTATTGATACCGTCAGGTATCAATATGCTGGTCAAAAACGTTATAGGTCGCCCAAGACCTGATATTGACTTAGTAGAGGTTCTGATGGGCTACGGATCTATAGAAGGATTCGGTTTTCCTAGTGGTCATTCGTTACATGTAGCCCTATTTTATGGATTTCTTATTTACGTTTCCTGGGNGATCTTAAGGAACGGTATTCCATTTAGAATAATATTATTGTCTGGGCTAATCTACATTGTCATAAACGGATTATTGTTGGTACATGATGGCAGACACTGGATTACAGATGTACTAGCAGGTTATATTTACGGTGTATTTTATCTCTTACTTTTCGTAAAGATACACAAGGCATTAAAGAAGCAAGATTAGGAGGCCTCGGTATGTTTCTTGATACCGTCTTCCAAAGCTACCCATGCTAGTAGGGCACATTTGATTCTAATTGGGAATTGCTTGACTCCTTCTAGTACCTCTGCTTCACCCAATTCGTCTANCTTTGCGCTTGGGGTCCCATGCATCATCTCTCTGAATGTAGAATACAGATATCTGGCTTTATCNAGAGATTCTCCCTTGATGAGGTTGGTCAACATTGATGCTGAAGCTTGACTTATAGAGCAACCATTACCCTCAAAGCTAACATCGGAAACTACGTCATTATCCAGTTTTATTGATATTAGGACTTTATCTCCACAGAATGGATTGAATCCATCGGCTACAATGTCTACTGAATCAAGTTTATCTTGGTTACGAGGGTTTCTGTAATGATCCAGGATTATTTCCTGATAAAGATCATCTAGTTCTGAAAAATCGAACGACTGTTTATTCATTATGTGTACAAGTATATCTTATTGTTTAAGTTCCTGAGATGTTTTAGCGACTTCTAGAGAAATATGANAGGGCTTTCTTGATTCCTGATACCAGATAGTCAACTTCATCCTTGGTGTTGTATATATAGAAACTGGCCCTAGCAGTAGCAGGAACTGATAATTTGGTCATCAATGGCATGGCACAGTGNTGCCCAGTTCTTATCGCTATACCTTCAGTGTCTAGTGCAGTGCCCAGATCATGAGGATGAACATCTTCACAGTAGAAAGATATGATGCCACCTCTTTTCTGTGCATCCATTGGGCCAAATATCTTAACCCTNTCGAGTTCTTTGAAGGCATCAAGTGCGTACTCTGTTATTTCTATCTCATGTTGTCGTATGTTATCAATGCCGATATTTTCTAAATAGTCGACAGCGACGCCTAGTCCTATAGTGTCGCATATATTAGGAGTCCCAGCTTCAAATTTCATTGGGAGATCATTCCATGTTGCCTGGTCATCCCAAACTTCTCTTACCATCTCTCCGCCCCTTAGGAATGGTTCGAGATTCTGCAGTATGTCATTTTTGACATATAGAACACCTATACCGGTAGGTCCCAGCATTTTATGTCCGGAGAACGCGAGAAAGTCACAGTCTATCTCTATAACATCAGTTTTTATATGAGGTACGCTTTGAGCTCCATCTATGAGTACCCTAGCTCCTGCTTTGTGAGCCATTTGAGTTATCTCATAGATAGGATTGATAGTTCCCAGAACGTTAGACATATGGTTCAGGGCTACTAGCTTAGTTCTGTCATTTATTAGTTTGTCTATATCCGACATATCTAACTCTTGATCTGGTGTCAATGGTATGAATTTGAGGACTGCCTCTTGATCGTGTGCAATTTTCTGCCAAGGGACTAAATTGCTGTGATGTTCCATATGNGTAAGCAGGATTTCATCACCGGCTTTAATATTGTCTTTTGCCCAAGTTTGGGCTACCAGATTGATCGCTTCTGTAGTATTTCTGACGAATATAAGACCTTCAATGGATGGAGCATTAATAAATTTAGCACACTTAAGCCTGGCTTCTTCATATCTTTCTGTAGCTTCCATGCTTAGAGCATGTACGCCTCTATGGATATTCGAGTTGTACTTTTCATAGTACTCAACAATAGATTGTATAACCGATGAGGGTTTTTGGGATGTTGCAGCATTGTCCAGGTAAACAATTTGCTTGCCATACACCTGTCGACTAAGTATAGGGAAATCTTGTCGTATTTTATTTACATCTANCATTTTAATCAGACTCTAGCCAATCTTCTAATGTCGATTGGACGATATCATCGATATGAGATCTATAAGATTCGTCCTCTATACAATCGATAATTTCACTTATGAACGCTTGTGTAAGCATTCTTCTGGCAGAGTTCTCATCTANCCCTCTGCTCCTTAGATAAAATAGGGCAGTATCATCCATTTGACCGCAAGCAGCTCCATGTCCGCATTTTACATCGTCACAATATATCCAGAATGCTGGCTTTGTGTCTGCCTCTGCTTCATTAGATAACAATAGATTCTTATCGATTTGGTGAGCATCGACTTTNTCTGCACCTTCTCTAACTATGATGCTGCCATGGAATACTGAGCGGGATTTCCCATCTAGTATTCCTTTATACAGTTCTCTACTGGTCGTATAGGGTTTAGCGTGATCTATTATGACCCTGTTATCGACATGTTGAGTTCCAGTTACCATGTATAGGCCATTCAATTTACAATTAGCATTTTCTTCTGCAGTTGTAACATTCAAGTTGTTTCTNACCAGTCGACCACCAAGATCTATATTCACAGAAGACACGTTGCTGTCTCTTAGAAGTACTACATCAGTGTTGCTTATATGAAATGCATTGTCATTTTGTAATTGGGTTTTGTAGTATTTTATATTGGAACCTTGTCCAGCGACGATCTCTGTTACTGAATTGGATAAGTATGTGTTATTGGATATACCAGAATATCTCTCTATTAATGTAGCCTGAGTATTGGCTTCGGTTACTACTAATGTTCTAGGATTGGATATAGTTTCTCTATCCAAATTTGTAGAGATGAAGATAATCCTTAGAGGATTGTCTAATACTGAGTCTTTTTCCATGTATACAAATGCGCCGTCATTTATGAACGCCGTATTAAGCGCTGCAAAGCCATTTTGCTTGTAGTCGGAATGTTTTGACAGGTGACCCTTGATAATTTCTGGGTGAGTTTGTAGTGCATCTAGGAGGTTCATTACTATAACCCCGCTGGGCAGATCAGATAAATTACTTAAATCTGAGTTGTATATACCATTTAGGAACACTATAGATGGCCAATTGGATTCTCCAAACTGAATGTCTTTAGTGATATCTTGATCGTTTAAAACAGATTCTGAGGCTATTTCAAAATTTATTCTTGATATAGGCCTTACATCGGTATATTTCCAGTCTTCGTTACCTCTTCTTTCTATCGGAAGTCCGAGGTTTTCGAATGTACTTATAGCGTCTTCACGAATTTCTGATAACCACGACGGATTGTCTCTAATGGATTTGGATATAAACGAATCGTACGCTTTANGATAGTGGTCAACTTGCTTAGATGGGGCTTGAGTCATAGTAAGAACAATCCTTATTTCCTAGCTTGTATGTCCGCTTCAATCCAGTCGTAACCTTGCTCTTCGATTTGTTTAGCAAGGTCTTTGCCTCCAGATTTGACTATACGTCCATTAATAAGAACNTGTACTTTATCAGGAACAACGTAATTGAGTATTCTCTGGTAATGTGTGACTAGCAATATAGAGTTGCTAGGTGTGTGGAGCTGGTTTATGCCGTTAGCTACAATTCTTAAAGCGTCTACATCAAGTCCAGAGTCAGGCTCATCTAATATTGATAAAGTNGGCTCGTAAACAGCCATTTGGAGAATTTCATTACGTTTCTTTTCCCCGCCGGAAAAGCCTTCATTTACAGCGCGTTTGATCAGATTTCGATCCATCTCAACTACTTTTACTTTTTCATTTAGCATACGATCAAACTTGAGGACATCAATTTCATCTTCACCATTGCTTTTCTTTATAGCGTTGTAACCAGCTCTCATGAAATGATCTAGTCTTACCCCGGGC
The DNA here is from genome assembly GCA_002717805.1 of Chloroflexota bacterium. Lineage (GTDB taxonomy): Bacteria > Chloroflexota > Dehalococcoidia > Lucifugimonadales > UBA2985 > UBA2985. The sequence goes on from PBBS01000001.1 coordinate 24,543, forward strand.
ACTTCTACTGGGTGTTGGAAACAGAGGAATACACCAGCTCTGGCCCTTTCTTCTGGCAGCATGGACAGAAGGTCATCTTTGTTCAGCGTTGCTGTTCCAGAAGTCACAGTGAAGGACGGGTGTCCTGCCAACACATTTGCCAGGGTGCTCTTGCCGGAACCGTTAGGTCCCATTATTGCGTGTATCTCACCAGGGTTTACACTCAGATTAATACCCTTAAGTATGTCGTTATCGTCTATGGACGCATGCAATTCATTTACTTCTAGCATTGGTAATCCTTCCGTCTTTAGCCTACAGTGTTTTCTAGGTTCATTTCGAGTAATCTTGTAGCTTCAACGGCGAATTCCAGAGGCAATTGTCTGAAGACTTCCTTACAGAAACCGTTGATTATTAGGGAATGGGCATCCTCCATTGACATGCCACGTTGTTGACAGTAGAAGAGCTGGTCCTCACTTACTTTGGAAGTGAATGCTTCGTGTTCTAGCTGGGCCGAATTATTTTTCACCTCTACATATGGCGTCGTATGTGCGCCACATTGATCCCCTATGAGCAGGGAGTCACATTGGGTGAAGTTCCAGGAATTATCAGCCTTCGGNTTTATCCTNACTAATCCCCTGTAAGTATTATGTGCGTGGCCAGCCGATATACCTTTAGCAATTATGGTACTTCTCGTATTTTTCCCTATGTGNGTCATCTTAGTGCCCGTATCTGCCTGCTGATAACCTTTGACAAGGGCTACAGAGTAGAATTCTCCGATCGAGTTATCTCCTTGGAGGATTACACTGGGATATTTCCAGGTTATGGCTGAACCAGTTTCAACTTGTGTCCAAGATATTTTCGAGTTCGAGCCTGCGCACTTNCCTCTCTTTGTAACGAAATTGTATATGCCACCTTTTCCATTTTCGTCACCAGGATACCAATTTTGTATCGTTGAGTATTTGATTTCCGCATTATTCAAGGTTATAAGTTCTACAACAGCTGCGTGAAGTTGGTTCTCATCTCTCATAGGAGCGCTGCAGCCTTCGAGGTAGCTGACATAACTACTCTCATCTGCAACAATCAGAGTTCGCTCGAATTGTCCTGAACCTTGTGCATTTATTCTGAAGTACGTAGTCAGTTCCATAGGGCACCTGACACCTTTTGGAATGTAGCAGAATGAACCATCTGAGAATACAGCAGAGTTTAAGGCTACGTAGAAATTATCTGTGTAAGGGACTACTGAGCCCAAATATTCTTGTATAAGATCCGGATGGTTTTGAATTGCTTCTGACATTGAGCAGAATATAATTCCTTGTTTGGCCAACTCTTCCTTGAANGTAGTGGCTATGGATACGCTATCAAAAACAGCATCTACGGCTACACCAGATAGCATCTTTTGTTCTTCTAGTGATATACCAAGTTTTTCATAGGTTTTGAGTAACTCTGGATCTACCTCATCCAGACTCTCGAGTTCTTTNTTGGGTTTTGGTGCTGCGTAGTAACTTATTGACTGAAAATCGATTTTAGGGAATTCTATGTTAGCCCAATCCGGAGCTTGTTCATCTTCTACAAGGGTCATGAAATGCCTGAAAGCCTTGAGTCTCCACTCAAGCATGAATTCGGGTTCATTCTTTTTTGCTGATATAAACCTTACTACGTCTTCATTCAATCCGGGAGGTATAATGTCAGATTCTATATCTGTTACCCACCCGTAGTTATATTGTTGCTCTGCTACTTCATGAACTACTTTATTGGTAGTAGCCAATTTATCACTCCGATCAAAACGTTCAGTTTATTTTATTGACTTATAGGTCTTAATTGTGTCTGACACATTTGAGAAACATAGTGGCAGTTTACTCAGAGGGAACGACCTATTTAGCCTAAATAATTCTTGACCAAAAAGGTCAGAAATCAGTCTAACATTACCTCTTGTACACGTCAATACATTTAGGCTCTGTGATGTTTAGACCCAACAATGTTTGACCAGTCCTAAAGAGGTATGATTATATCCTGTTTTATGTTACTCTTATCACTGCTGGATCCATCCATTAATATGTTTCTAAATATCTTGTTAACATGTATCTATATTAGGTGAACCGGGTTATTTAGGATGGTACATTCACGCAAATATATTNCTGGTGGGCTGCAATTCTATGGAAGCATCAAGATTTAAAGAACTGCGTAGAGGTTACGGTTTCGATGACGTAGCCATAGTTCCTGGTGAGGTAACAATAAATCCAGACCAAACAGATGTTGGCTTCTCTCTTGGTGGTTTTTCGTTCGAACTACCCTTCTTAGCCTCTGCAGTTGATGCGGTGGTCTCTCCCAGGTTTGCTGTCGCCATGGCTAAATCAGGTGGTTTAGCGATACTTAATCTTGAGGGCGTATACACTCGTTATGAGGACCCATACTCCCAAATCAGAGAAGTTATAGAATCTTCGTCCAATGAGGCAACTCCCTTTCTCCAGAGAATGTACTCGGAACCAATCCAAGAAAATCTTATTGGAGAGAGAGTNCAAGAGATGAAAAGGATGGGTGGCGTCAGCGCTGTATCNGTAACACCNGCAAATACGAAGCGCTATGCTCAGGTNGCAGCCGAGGCAGGTGCGGATATCATAGTCATACAGTCTACAGTTACTACGGCAAGACATATTTCGAAGAGCGAGAAAGGCCTTGTAATATCTGATATATGTAAGGAGTTGAATGTTCCTGTCGTTGTAGGCAACACAGTGACTTATGGAGCTACGATGGAGCTCATGGAGACAGGTATACAGGGAGTGCTAGTTGGAGTAGGACCTGGAGCGATATGTACTACCAGGGAAGTTGTAGGAGTAGGAGTTCCACAGGTGACTGCTACAATGGATTGCGCTGCAGCTAGAGATGAGTATTGTAAACAGACAGGTAGATACGTTCCTATAATAACTGATGGAGGGATGAGGACTGGCGGTGATGTATGCAAGGCTTTCGCGAGTGGAGCAGATGCTGTGATGTTAGGAACTACCTTCGCTCAAGCTGAAGAAGCCCCTGGTTTGGGCTACAACTGGGGCATGGCAAGTTATCACCCTGCACTTCCAAGAGGTACTAGAATAAATGTTGGAACTGTTGGTCCTTTAGATCAAATTCTATTTGGACCCACTTCAGTATCTGATGGGACTCAGAACATGGTGGGCGCNCTTAAAGCTGGAATGGGAATGACTGGTGCTCGTAACATTCGGGAAATGCACGAAGCTGAATTAATGATTGCTCCTGCAATAAAGACAGAGGGAAAATATTTCCAGTTAATGCCTAACTAGGCCTCTATATAGTCTTACACACCCTTTGACTTCCATAGGTAATTTTACTTTCTCTGAACAAGTTTNGCTGGNCTGNTATATGATATAAATCAANGTTATGTGTTTGCATTTGTAACATTTGTTTTCNCTATAGNTATGGGCCTTTATGTCGAAACCTCCAGAGTTGCCAGCTAGGTTAGCTAATAATAATCTATAGGCACTAGATCATATGTACTATCTTCTGTTATCTTAGATCAATATTAATTATTCAGGAATCTTGCGATGAAATCAAATCATATTCTATCTATTTTAGATATACCTTCCGAACAGGTCGAAAGTTTGATAGACAAAGGCATTACCTTTAAGTCAGAACCGATGGTTCCAGTTTTGAATGGAGCTTCCGTTGCGCTCTTATTTGAGAAACCATCTTTGAGAACTAAAGTTAGTTTTGATGTAGCTATACACGAATTAGGTGGGCATCCACTTTATCTCAGTCGGGAAGAAGTTGGTATGGGTACTAGAGAGCCTATAGCAGATGTGGCTAGGGTATTGTCTAGGATGGTGCAAGGTATGATAGTTAGGACATTCGCACAAGAAACGTTAGAAAAGTTGGCATCTTTTTCCACAGTGCCAGTAATAAATGCTCTTTCAGACCATGAACACCCATGTCAGGCATTGGCGGATCTCATGACCATAAAAGAGAAATTTGGTCACTTGGCGGGCATAAACATCGCTTATATAGGAGATGGCAATAATGTTGCCAATAGTCTTACACTTGCTGCAGCTAGTGTAGGAGCAAATATAACTTTGGCATCTCCAGAAGGTTACAATCTAGACCCTTTAATCCTTAGTAAGTCTAATGAAAGGGCTCAGAAGTCTGGTAGTAATATAAGATGTATTGGCTCTCCTGAAGAAGCAGTGNATGGAGCAGATGTTATTTACACAGATGTTTGGGTAAGTATGGGNCAGGAACAGGAAGTTNAGGAGAGGCTCGCTATATTTGAGGCCTATAAGGTCGATTCAAATCTTATCTCTAAGGCTAGTAGGGAGGTTATATTTATGCATCCCTTACCGGCACATCCTGGAGAAGAGATTGAAGATGGTTTACTTGAATCCTCTCANTCTGTGGTGTTTGATCAGGCAGAGAATAGACTGCATGTTCAAAAAGCNGTCTTGTCAGAATTCCTAGTTTAAGGAGTCGGATTTGAAATGTCAGAGTCTCTGGTAGCAATAGTTGGTAGGCCAAACGTGGGTAAATCAAGTTTATTCAATCGTNTGGTTGGAGAGAGAAGAGCCATAGTATCNGATATACCTGGTACTACTAGAGATCGTATAAGCGCTAAGGTAACCTGGGGAGATGATTCCTTTGTCTTAGTGGACACTGGTGGTCTGGAATTAATTCCTAACTCCGACCTATGGGAAAAAGTTAGAGGTCAGGTTGAGATAGCCATAAATGATGCCGATGCGATAATGTTTCTCGTGGATGGATTATCGGGTGTAACTCCTGGTGATATAGAAATATCGCATATGCTTAGGAAAATTTCAAAGCCAGTTTTCTTGGTNGTCAATAAAGTAGATAATCCAAAACGGGAACAGGAATCCGTAGAATTTAACGAACTTGGCCTACGTGAACCAATATATATAAGCGCCTATCATAACTTGGGTATTCAGGATCTTATGGAATATCTATTGCCTGCAATCGAATCAGATGAATCGAGTACCTCGGAGGATATCCTCAGATTGGCNATTGTTGGTAGAACTAATGTTGGCAAATCTCATTTGATAAATTCTATACTTGGTGATGAGAGATCTATAGTATCGGATATACCTGGTACTACTAGGGATGCCTTGGATATACCTATGTCTTTTGAAGACACGCCTATGGTATTGATTGATACCGCTGGAGTCAGAAGAAGAGGGCGCATAGATAGAGGTNTGGAAAAATACAGTGTCCTGCGGACAGTTAGGGCTATGGAGAGATCAAATGTATGTCTTCTTGTTATAGATGGATCAGAGCCGATAACTGCTCAGGATACACATGTAGCTGGTCAGATTCTCGATGCAGGTAAAGGGGTGATAATAGTATTCAATAAGTGTGACCTTATACAGCAGGAGGCATATAAGAAAGAACTAACCCATCATGCAAAGGTTAGATTGAAATTTATACCTTATGCACCAGTGTGTTTTACATCTGCTTTGCTAGGAGAGGGTATACGCACACTTGTTCAGAAAGCCCTGAAAGTTTACAAGGAAGGGGCAAAAATAGTTTCTGATGACACTCTGAAACGAACTTTGATGTCTGCACTTGCTGCACATCCTCCATCTGGTCGGAAGGGTAGAAGCCTTAGGGTGTATGGTATATCTCAGAAAGAAGCGAGACCTCCGACGTTCGTGATTCCGGTAAACAATCCTGACCTAGTGCACTTTTCCTACGAGAGGTATTTGGAAAATCGATTAAGGTCCACTTTCCGTTTTGAAGGGAATCCTCTGAACTTACAATTCCAAAAGAGGGGCGGGCGTTAGGTTGTGTTAGATCAGATAATCTTGATAGCAGTATGNTATCTAATTGGTGCTATCCCAGTCGGATTCTTGATCGTACGTTTAACTCGCAGCGTGGATATTAGAGATTATGGNAGCGGGAATATAGGCATGACCAATGTCTTAAGAACTACTGGTCTAAAGACGGGGATTATAGTATTAGGGCTGGATACATTTAAAGGAGTGATACCGGTTTTTGTTTCGAGACAGCTTTATTCCGATCCATATATGGAGACACTGGCAGCTATAGCAGTATTAGTTGGGCATATATGGCCAGTATTCCTAAAATTTAGGGGAGGTAAAGGTGTGGCTACTGGCATGGGATCTTTTTGCTTCATATCCCCTATATGCGGGTTAATAGTAGTAAGTGTGGGATGCTTGGTATTGGCTGTTAGTAGGTATGTATCTCTTGCCTCCATTATCGCAGCTAGTTCGGCATTTATATCTATGTGGGTATTCAATAATTTTTACTCAGAGTCTTGGATTGCTGATTCGCTAGGGACTTATATAATGTATCCACTGATTGGCGTTCCTATAATAATATTTAGGCANAGAGAAAATATTGCTCGATTATTAAATGGAGAGGAAAGAAGACTTGGCAGTAGTTAGAATATGGATATCAGATTGAACGATTTTGTATAGGAGATAATTTGGCTAAGGTAGCTGTGATTGGTACAACAAGTTGGGCTACTACTTTGGCTATCCTCTTAGCGAGGAATGGGTCAGAGGTTGTCTTGTGTGCCCGAACAGAAGTNGAAGCCTTATCTTTAGAAAAAGATAGAGAAAATAAACGATTTCTGTCGGGATTTCAGTTTCCTGAGAACATGACAGTTACATCTGACATGGACAATATGATGTCAGGTACTGAAGTGATTGTCTTAGCTGTTCCATCACAAAGTTTTAGCCACAATGTGAAAGGCCTTATACCTGGGATGCAGGAAGAATATATCTTTGTTAGCGCTACCAAGGGATTAGAGGGCGGTACTTCGAGGAGGATGAGCGAAATATTATCTAGCGATATACCGAGTAAGTTTATTAGGGGAATATCTGTTCTATCAGGACCTAACCTATCCAAAGAAGTGGTTACTGGGATGCCAAGTGCCACGGTAGTTGCTTCAGAACAGGATCAGATAGCTAGTAGAGTTCAAGATCTTTTCCTATCCAAGTATTTTCGGGTCTATAAGAACTCTGACGTAATTGGAGTTGAATTAGGTGGTGCACTCAAAAATATTTTGGCTGTAGGGGCGGGGATTAGTGATGGATTAGGATTNGGAGATAATGNTAAATCAAGCCTGATCACTAGAGGACTATCTGAGGTTAATAGATTAGCAGTTGCTTGTGGAGCGAATCCACTAACAATATACGGAATATCCGGACTTGGAGATGTGATGGCTACGTGCACAAGTTCACTCAGCAGGAATAGATATGTTGGAGAGTGCATTGGGAGAGGACAAAATCTGAATGATATTTTGGCATCTATGAACAACGTAGCAGAAGGTGTATATACCATACCAGAGGCCTTGAATATAGCTAAGCAATTCAATGTGGACATGCCGATTACTGAGANTATTAGTAGAGTGTTAAGAGGAGAACTATCTCCTCAGCAATCAGTACATGACCTTATGATTCGTGTGCCACACAACGAGTAAAGGCTATATCTAGGTCAGACTAGTTGTTTCTTTCAGCAGTAGGATCTTTTGCAAATCCTTGAGTTATTCTGTCAATAATTATTGCCAATATAACTATGCCAATACCTCCCATAAGTCCCCGTCCGAACTCTAGCTGTTGTACTCCTGCATAAACATCAGCACCTAATCCACCGGCGCCAACAAGTGCTGCTAGTACAACCATAGCAAGGGCCATCATTACACATTGGTTAACGCCAGCCATTATGGTTGGTCTCGCTAGAGGCAATTCAACTTTAANGAGAAGTTGCCAAGGAGTTGTTCCAAACGNGCGAGCCGTTTCAATAAGTTGTGGTGATACTAATCTAATGCCTAGATTTGTTAGCCTAATGCAAGGTGGTATGGCATATACGATAGTGGCCATTACAGCCGGAACCATACCTATACCTAGGAAGAAGATGGCTGGTATTAGGTATACGAAACTAGGCATAGTCTGGCACANGTCTAGNACNGGTCTCATGAACGCTTCAAACCGGTCACTNTTAGACATCATTATTCCCAGAGGTAAAGACATTATTATGGATAGGAAAGTNGCTGTACCAACTACTGCTATGCTGACCATCGCTCCGATCCATAAGTCGAAAACGGCGAGGAATACCAGGCCGGCAACTGATATCAATGCGACTCGAGTCCCACTAACTCTCCATGCTATCAGCGCCACTACACCAGTGAACAACCACATTGGCATTTGTTCCAGGCCTTTCTGCATTGGAACCATCAACTTCAACATATTGTTCGTAGCCGATCTGAAGAAGGATTTAAATTTCTTTTTTAGGTATAGAACAGAAGNATCTATTAGATATCCGGTTTTACCTGGCCTTACAGTCCCTATTTCTATGTAATCTACTGGTTGTATGCGCTGCCCTTCTACTACGTGTTTGTCTTGGCCAGGTGCATAAACAGGGAATGAATCTGGTAGAATTTCGCTGCTAGCAGCCAGTCCTCCGGCAACTAAGAATACTAAGCCAGCTATTAATTGAGCCTTGGCACTACTAAGCCTCAATAGGCTATTTGATGCTAATGCAATTATGAATATCCAGAAGAGCCAAGTGTATAGTCTAGGCACAAAATACTTCATTATGGGCATTTCTGATCCCAGTTGCCCATAAAGATCCCAACCCATTACCAGAAGTAAGCCAACTAGTATAGCAGTTCTGATTCTGGCTGGTATATGTGGTATGTAGTTTGTTAACTTATTATTCCCTGATGTATTTTGACTTATATCCACTTGAACCTCCACGAGAATCTATGAATGGTTTCTCTGTGAGTTTATATTTGTTGTTAGTTTTCGGTTCCTTGACTCGATTGGTTTTCTGCTAGTGTTTTAAGAAGAACACTTCTAGTCACCATACCGACGAGTTTACCTTCTTCGCTAACCACTGCGAGTGGGAGATCTGTATTAGCAGAAAGTGGCAACAGGTCATCTATAGTCGTATCCACGGATACTGTGGAATAATCTGGAGCCTTACTATTGATATATGATTTGATAGAACCGTCTCCATCACTTTTTGAACGATTCATATCGTCCTCATTTATGATGCCTATTGCGGATTGTGATGCATTTGTAACAAAGGCGTATTCTTCATCAGCCTTATTCATTATCACTAGGGCTTCNTCCGACGATTGGTCCTCAGTTACAACTGACGTTGGATTTGTCATAATTGTACCTGCCCCNAGCACTCTGGTTTTAGATATTCCTTTTATGAAATCCTCTACNTAATCGTCAGAAGGATTATCTACGATTTCTTGAGGACTACCTATCTGGACTACTTCGCCATCTCTCATGATAGCTATACGGGTTCCTAATATCAGCGCCTCATCTAGGTCATGTGTAATGAAGACTATGGTCTTGTTAAGTTTTGACTGGAGCTCTATGAGCTGAGTTTGCATTTCCCTTCTTATGAGAGGGTCGAGAGCGCTGAAAGGCTCGTCCATTAGAAGTATTTCTGGGTCTACTGCGAGAGCTCTGGCTAGGCCGACTCTTTGTTGCATGCCTCCGCTAAGTTCATAACTGAAAGCGTTTTCCCATCCAGATAGTCCAACTAGTTCAAGGACCTCTCTGGCTTTATTGTGTCTGGTATCTTCATCCACTCCTTGGATTTCCAGACCAAACGCAGCGTTGTCTATTATCGTTCTGTTTGGCANTAAGCCAAAATGTTGGAATACCATAGCTGTTTTAGTTCTGCGCATATTCGTGAGATCTTTGCCATCGAATTTAGTGACATCTTCACCATCTACGTAAATCTCACCCCAGCTAGGTTCTATTAATCTTATCAGGCATCTTACAAGTGTAGATTTGCCGCTACCTGACAAGCCCATTACAACAAATGTTTCACCTTCTGCTACATCAAAGTTGACATCCTTTAACGCTACAACTAGCCCTAATTCGTCCTGGATTTCAGCTTTGGTTTTACCTATATTATCGGTTTCTTGAACTTGTTCTGGATTATCTCCAAATACTTTTCCAAGAGACCTAACTGATATCCTGGTTTCATTAGGATTTTGCAGTGTGGAGCCGTTTGCTGTACTTTGATTCAATTCATTAGTAGTCATTGGAAACTCCTCTATAACCACCTCNCCAGCCACCAAGANGGGAGAGGCTCTAAAGCCNCTCCCATCCNATTATTACAAAGATTTGTATTTATCAACTAAGCTCAAGATTAGTCCTCTANAGCAAGTTGCTTATCTACGTTAGCNATTATGTTCTCGAAGTCTGGNTCGGTTGCAATCCATTGTCTCCAGACATCTCCGTTCTCTTTCAGGTATTTAATTGCTACGTCTACCCACTCTACGCCTGCCTCACTCTTATATGCTTCAGCCTCTGCAAGTGGTTTAGGCTCTACGTAGTAGTTTGTTAGGAAAGTTATAACCCTTGGGTTTCTCTCCGCGAACTCAGCATTCACNACCGTATGGGTGTCGGATATTGGGAAATGACATCCAATTGTAGATTCATATGGTTCCGATTCTACGGCTAGGTCAGTAGCGTCCTGACATTCCTGATTCCATGCTGGTTCTTCTAGCATGATCATGTCACGCAGGTTAATTACATCTGTAGGCTGCCAGTAGTAAGAGACGAAAGCCTCTCCTGCTTCATAAGGAGCAACAACCGCTGCTTTGAGAGCTGCTGATCCACCTGGCTCTATCATATTGAAGTCTGTGTACATGTCATATGCATGCCACTTTGCCCGGTTTACTTTCTGACATTCCCAACCAAGGATACAGTTAAATACTTGGCCCTTGTCTGGGTCGCTAGGATCTGCGAACAGATGCTTATATTTTCTTAGGTCTTGAACTGTTTTCAGATCTGGTGCAGTGGCTTCTATACCACGTTCTGCATCACCATTTACCATATAGGCAGGCACATAGAAACCCTGTCCTGCGACTGCAACAGTCTGACCAGGTGATCCTGCAGGCAATGAAGTAAGAGGATCAGTTGTTCCCGCCAAGTCTATGATTTTTCCATTTTCAGTGTTTTCTTTGTACCATACGGGTATGTTCATTCTCCATGTTTCCATGTTTATATGAACATCACCTTCAACCAATGTTAGCTTCTGGGTACCTGTTGTACCTTGTACTTCCTCTGTTTCACAGCCGTACCCGTTTTCGAGGATGTATCTTGTGATTGCCAGGTGCACCCAGTTACTTCCCCATTGGCCGTCGTGGAACTTGACTGTCTCTGCGCATGCAGGGCCATGTTCTTTGACTTTTGCTGTAAGGTCCTTTGATTCAGCTTCTAGTGATAACTGCTTATCTATGCTTGCAATCACTTCAGCCGGATCAAATACTCCACTTGAGTCAGTTATCCAAGTTGTCCATACATCTCTATGGTCCCTTAGGTACTTAATTGCTACGTCTACCCACTCTACTCCGGCTTCGCTCTTATAGGCTTCTGCCTCTGCAAGTGGGTTAGCATCCACGTAGTAGTTTGTAAGGAATTCTATTACCTGCGGCTGGCGCTTAGCGAACTCAGCGTTTACAACTGTGTGGGTGTCAGATATTGGGAAGTGACAACCAAGTTCTGCTTCGTACGGTTCTGCTTCTACTGCCGCGTCTATCGAGTCCTGACATTCCTGATTCCATTTTGGTTCTTCCAGCATGACCATGTCACGCAGGTTAATTACATCTGTAGGCTGCCAGTAGTAAGAGACGAAAGCTTCGCCTGCTTCGTATGGAGCAACTATAGCTGCTTTGAGAGCTGCTGATCCACCTGGCTCTATCATATTGAAATCTGTATACATGTCATATGCGTGCCACTTTGCTCGGTTCACTTTCTGACATGCCCAGCCGAGTATACAGTTATATACTGCGCCTTTATCTGGGTCGTTAGGATCTGCGAACAGATGCTTGTATTTCCTTAGGTCCTCAACTGACTTGAGATCTGGTGCAGTGGCCTCTATACCACGCTCAGCGTCACCTTCTATCATGTACCTTGGTACATAGAAGCCCTGACCTGCCACAGCAACAGTCTGTCCAGGTGATCCTGCAGGCAAAGCCGTAAGAGGATCAGTTGTACCTGCCAGATCTATTATCGTACCTGCTGCAGTTTCGTCCTTGTACCATACAGGGATGTTCATTCTCCATGTTTCCATGTTTACATGAACATCACCCTCAACCAACGTTAACTTCTGGGTACCGGTTGTACCCTGTACTTCCTCGGTCTCGTAGCCGTAGCCGTTTTCAAGGATGTATCTTGCGATTGCCAGATGGACCCAGTTGCTTCCCCATTGGCCATCATGGAATTTTATTACTTCTTTCTCAGGTGCTTTTGCTGCAGGTGCCTCAGGTGCTTTAGTAGCTTCCACTACAGCTGCAGGNGCGGGGGTGGATGTTGCTGGTACAGGTGTTGGATCGTCTCCTCCACATGCNATAACNAACATCATTCCGATCAGTCCGATTAGTATACCCANATAGCTGGGTTTTATATATTTAGCTAACATACTCTACAATCCTCCTTTTTCGAATTCATNCACTAGAGTAGTAGTTGGGACTACCTTCCAAGCATTATTGTAGGATTANGTAATTTCCTACNACTTGGTATCTTGTCTTACCATTTACCTATCTAGTTTCACCTCCTATTTCGTCTAANTCNCNNCAATNTAAATTCNCTTATTCTCACAAAAAAAGCAANAANNATACAAACAAAGAGTGNTTTGTTTGGGGTANTTGAGAGTGTTGCCGNAGGGCCCNTCGCGTGNCCCNNANTTGTCTGTNAGCGGCATTCACTTTTTCTATTTAAGAGGCCNTNATNGTAACCTCNNAGNGANTNNATGTCAACCCTNNGATNNNCTTANNGAGGCNTTTTTCGTGCCTGAGTCCCGTACAAATTAGGTTATTANCATAGCNTCTCCGAAACTATAAAAACGGTAGTCTAGAGATATAGCTTTGTNGTACGCCTCCAATANAAAATCACGTCCTGCAAAGGCACTTATAAGCATAAGCAGAGTAGATTTTGGTAAATGAAAATTTGTAATCATACCGTCTACTATTCCAAACTNATGACCAGGTAGTATGAAGAGGTTTGCCCACCCAGATCTAGGTGNTAGNCTAATTGATCCANCTGANTNGCANAGAGNATATACTTGCTCTAGAACCCTAACACTAGTTGTACCCACACATATTATTCGTCTACCTTGTTGTCTAGCCATATTTATTTCGTTCGCCGTTGATTCACTTAGTTCAAAGTATTCTGAGTGTATCTCGTGATTTTTTGGTGAGTCAGCCGACACAGGTCTGAATGTATCCAATCCTATGTGTAGAGTTACTTCTGCAATTTTTATACCATTTTGCTGCAGAGATTCTAATAAACTGTCCGTAAAATGTAATCCAGCTGTGGGAGCTGCAGCACTACCTTGTTTTTTTGANTAGACTGTTTGGTATCTTTCCTGGTCAGTAAGTGATTCTTTAATGTATGGNGGTAGTGGTATCAATCCGGATTNGTATATCACGGATTCGTCTTCTATGTTGATTATGCGGGTACCATCGGAACATGTTTGAAGTATCTGGATTTGAGTATTCCCGATATTAAGTATAGATCCTTCTCTTAATCTGCGGCCAGGTTTGACAAGACTTTTCCATTTCCCCGAACCTTCCCTGTGTAGTAGTAATATTTCTACAGCTCCNCCAGTTCCTGGCCTAGTTCCTAGCAATCTTGCAGGGAGCACTCTGCTGTTGTTTACTATTAGTAAGTCTCCCTCTCTCAAAAGTGAGCCTATATCGTAGAAAGTGTGATGAGTTAATTTATGTGATGACCTGTCCAGGTGCATTAGCCGCGAATAGTCTCTGGGTTCTATTGGGGTCTGAGCTATCAGATGTTCGGGAAGTATATATTCAAAATCGCTTGTAAATATATCTTTTGTCATTTGGGCAATTTCTTATCGGGTATTTTCATTGAAAGGGATGCCATACGCTTTTTCAGTCGACTAATTCAGCTGCCTTTAATGTATTAACTAAAAGCATTGCAACAGTCATCGGACCGACTCCACCAGGGACTGGAGTGATCGCCGAAGCTTTCTCAGATACTCCATCGAATTCGACGTCTCCTACAAGTCTGTATCCACTTTTCCTACTAGGATCAGCTATTCTATTAATTCCAACATCTATTACCACACTACCGCTNTTTACCATGTCCTGAGTTATTGCATTAGCNTTTCCTATAGAGGCAATCAGGATGTCNGCAGAACTTGTTATACTCTTTAAATCTTGGGTGCCGGTATGGCAAACTGTGACGGTAGCGTTGGCCCCTGCCATCTTCTGGAGGAACAAAGCTGCTGCTGGTTTTCCAACTATGTTACTTCTTCCGCAAATTACTATATGTTTGCCTGCAGGATCATTGTTAGTCCTTATTAGCATCTGTTGGACTCCAGCTGGGGTGCCCGGTATGAATATTGGCTGTCCTTCCAATAGTCTGCCCATGTTAACTGGGTGAAGTCCATCTACATCCTTGTCGGGATCGATAGACATTATCACAGTTCTTTCGTCAATATGGGAAGGCACNGGGAGCTGCATCAATATTCCATGGAATCGGGGGTTCTGATTGAGGGTTTGTATCTTTTCTATCAGTTGACCCTGCGTGATATCTTCTGGCAGCTTGAAAACTTCCGAGAACATACCGACTTCTTCACAGGCTCTTTGTTTATTTCTAACATATATCTCGGAGGCGGAGTCGCTACCAACAAGTACGGCTGCCAATCCTGGATTGGGTAGGTTGTTGGCTAGTCTCTTCGATACAGCTTCTGACACTTCNGATCGAATTTCTTGAGCTATTTTAGATCCGTCTATAACCCGAGCACTCATCTAGGACTCCTATAATTCATATCACTTTGAAATGATATCATAGGTGAAATATCTGTACCAAATTGTTGTGGACACACCTAGAGCAAGGCAATATAATAGGCACACTTTTTGCGGCAAGATAGTAATTGGAGNTAAATTGTCCAGATTTTCAGATTTATTGGAAAGAGGTGAGTTTGTAATCACCACAGATATTACCTCTTCTACAGGTGTAGACACATCTGGTATTTCCTCTCAATTAGCATCCGTTGAACATCTTGTTGATGCCGTAANCCTTGGTTTTCGTAACGATTATAATCATGCAACTCCTAATCCTATTGGGCTAATTCCTACCATTCTGGGTCACGGTTTGGATGCAATACTAAATGTTGAATGCCGTGATCGTAATAGACTAGCGCTTCAATCTGATCTCTTTGCTGCTTCGATTCTTGGGATAGAAAATATAATGTGTGTTACCGGAGATATGTTTATTGGTAATGAATATGGTGATATAGAAACTGTGTTCGATGTAGGTTCCNCTGATTTAATTCATATTGCGTCTAATTTATCTAATGGTATAGATGTGATTGGATCTCATATAGATAATCCGCCTAAATTCTACGTTGGTGGCATGGTAAATCCATTCGCTAGTGAACTTGCTGATGAGATCATAAGGATGAAAGATAAAGTTGAGGCTGGTGCGAAAGTTTTTATCACACAACCGTTCTTTGATATTGATAGATTAGAAGAATTTAGGGCTGCTATCGGATCTATTCAAGCAAAGGTGATTGCTTCTATTNTGGTATTGGATTCTGTAGATAGNGCGAAGCGTATGAATAATATGCCAGGAATAGAGATACCTCAGAATATTATCATGGAGATAGAGTCATCAGCAGAACATAANAGCAAGGGTATAGATATAGCAGCTAGGACAATTAATAAGGCAAAGGCGATNTATGATGGAGTTCATATAATAAATCTAGGTTTAATTGATGTGGTTCGACTGGTCCTAGAAAAATCAGGTATAAAGAGATCTAGCCTACAATAATCATGAATTTATAGTTACCTATATTCGGAGGTACAAATGCAGTCAGTTGGGGTAGACCTAATAGAACTATGGAGAATAGAAGCTGTTTTGGGGAGGNGGGGGCAGAATTTCCTAGATAAGATATATACAATTAATGAGCAGCAATTTAGTAAGAGACGCATACCTCAATTGGCAGCTAGATTTGCTGCCAAAGAAGCAGTAATGAAGGCTCTTGGCACTGGAATAAGGGGAGTGGGCTGGAGAGAAGTTGAAGTGACCAGAAAACGAGGCCAGCCCCCATTTGTATTGTTACATGGACGTGCTAAGGTTAGAGCAGAAAGAATGGGGATGGAGGAGATATCAATAAGTTTATCCCATTCTAAAGATTATGCGATCGCGTCAGTGGTCATGANATATGAAAGAAATATTTAGTGTAANTTAGTCAGAGGAGTCGAAATAACTATGGTCGATAATGGTAGCGTGACCTATATGGATATTGGGATGATAAAGTCCCTTTTACCTGATAGACCGGATGACTCACATAAAGGTGATTTTGGAAAGGTACTTGCTATGGTTGGATCTCCTAATTACGTAGGAGCAGCTCATTTGGCATGTGAGGGAGCTAGTAGAGTAGGTGCAGGTCTAGTTACGCTTGCAGTTAGCAGGAACTTACATNCCATATTAGCTAGTAAGCTTACGGAAACAACATATTTACTATTGGACGAGGATNCTGGATTACCGTCTCTAGAGTCCTATGAGTCTATAATCTCAGTTTCGGAAGACAGTTCAGTATTCTTGGCAGGTTGTGGATTAGANCCGGGCTATGCTACCACTAATCTCTTAACTCATACCGTCTTGTCTCGGCGATTCCCAAATGTTCCCGTAGTTTTGGATGCAAGCGCTTTGACTTGTCTGTCTAAGATGGATGGATGGTGGTTCAGGGTTAATAGTGATACTGTGATTACTCCACATTCAGGCGAGATGGCTAGGCTTAGTGGTATTAGTGTAGATGAAATTAAGAANGACAGGTTGAATATAGCNATCAATAAATCAGTGGAGTGGGGAGTTGTTGTTGTATTGAAAGGTCCTGAGACAATAGTGGCTTCACCAGATGGATTGGCTAGGGTCAGCCCATATTCAAATGCGGGATTGGCTTCTGCTGGCACCGGAGATGTGCTTGCTGGCATGATAAGTGGCTTTATCGCTCAAGGGCTATCAATTTTCGATGCTGCTTCATGTGCTGTGTATATACATGCGCATACGGCGGATATGATGAGATTAACCAAAGGAAATGCAGGTATTCTTGCAACTGATCTTCTACTAAATACACCTAACTCTATTAGTACTATTAGAGCTAAATAGGATATTGCAGGCTACAAAATTGAACTGATTGCGACGCTTGAGTATAATTGCTAGGGAGATCCGATATGTTGTTAGCAATTGATATAGGGAATACAAACGTTACAATGGGAGTGTTCGAAGAGGACAAGCTCTTGGCTACTTGGCGTATGGCTAGTGATCCATATAAACTGCCAGATGAATATGCCATACTAATTCGTAATCTTTTACCTCTCAAAGGGGTATCCTTGGATGATGTGGACAGTATGGCATTATGCAGCGTTGTGCCACCTTTGACCANGGTATTTGAAGAATTAGGTAACGAATACTTCAAACTACGCCCTTTGGTTGTAGGAGCTGGAATAAAAACTGGAGTCAAAATTTTATATGATAACCCCAGAGATGTAGGAGCAGATAGGGTGGTAGATGCAGTGGCTGCATTCAAATTATATGGTGGTCCAGTAATTGTAGTAGACTTTGGCACTGCGACGGTTTTTGACGCTGTTTCTGGAGATGGAGAATACATTGGNGGAGCTATTGCGTCCGGCATAAACCTTACCGCTCAGGCTTTATACGAGCATACATCTCAACTTAGGAGAGTCGAACTAGTGGCTCCTAAGGCAGCAATTGGACGTAATACTGCTGCTAGTATTCAATCTGGCATAGTATATGGGCATGTTGGAATGGTAGAAGCTATGGTAAGTAGATTCAAAGAAGAGCTCGGGGCAGACACTAAGATAATTGCAACAGGTGGCATGGCGAATCTAGTTCATAAAGAGACAGATATCTTCGATTATGTGAATTTGGACCTCACGCTGGTGGGACTCAAGATTATATATGAAATTAATAATGGTGGTGACATGGTATCTGGAGGAGGTANCGATGGATAGTCCAGTAAAGGGTAAGAACATAGTATTGGGTGTTACGGGGAGTATAGCTGCATATAAGGCGGCAAATATTGCCAGCAGGCTTACACAGGAAGGTGCTACTGTTGATGTAATACTAACAAATGCAGCTACCAAATTTATTACACCTTTGACATTCAAAAGCCTTACACATAGGTCTGTTGTAACAGATATGTATGAAGAGAATTCCGAATTGGCAGTTGAACACGTAGCCTTAGCTAGACGTGCAGACATAATTCTAGTAGCTCCAGCTACTGCAAATTTCTTAGCAAAAGTCGCATATGGTTTTTCAGATGATTCTTTGTCTGCAAGTATATTGGCGTCAACCGCTCCGTTGGTATTGGCGCCTGCTATGGATGGCAATATGTACCACAATGAGGCGACTCAATCCAATGTGAGAACATTAATTGATAGAGGAGTCACAATAGTTGGTCCAGAATCTGGGCACCTTGCCTCTGGTCTCAATGCCATGGGCAGGATGTCGGATATTGACAGTATCATGGATGCTTTATACCTTGAATTAGGTAAGAAAGGCGATCTTGTTGGTAGAACCTTAGTCGTGAGTGCCGGTGGGACACAAGAGCCAATAGATCCGGTACGCGTAATAACTAATCGTTCCTCGGGTAAGATGGGATATGCAATTGCAGCGGCTGCTAGAGACAGGGGGGCCAAAGTTATACTTGTAACGGCTGCCACTTCTTTAGCAGATCCAGGAGGAGTTCATATAAAACGTGTATCTACTGTTGCAGATATGAGAGAAGCGGTTCTCAGTTCATGTGATTCTGCTGATGTTTTGATTATGGCTGCAGCAGTCAGCGACTATAGACCCGCAAAAGCTGAAGAACAAAAAATAAAGAAGCAAGGCGATCAAGGATTGACATTAGATTTGGTTAAGAATGCTGATTTCTTCTTGGAGGTTCCTAAGGGAGTGTTGAGGATTGGATTTGCTGCTGAGAGTGAAAACCTTATTGAAAATGCTAAAGAAAAACTCAAATCCAAGANCATGTCTATGATAGTTGCTAATGATATTACTGCAGAAGATAGTGGCTTCAATGTTGATACTAACAGGGTTACATTGCTAGATGTTAATGGTAAAGTTGAAGAGTTACCGTTGCTTAGTAAATACGAAGTAGGTCACAGAATACTTGACCGCGTGGCATCATTATTGGTTTAATCTATACTTCTGGGATTACCCTTGATGATTTTGGTACTGTGGTGCCAATGATTACTGAAGGGCCCGTAGCTCAGTGGCAGAGCGGTCGGCTCATAACCGATTGGTCGTAGGTTCGAATCCTGCCGGGCCCACCATATTAGACGCATTATATAAGGAACAAATATCAGTTGATTTGCGTTAGGAGATTGTAGGTTAGAGAACAGTGGCTTTTGAAACCCAAGGAAATATTAGGAACCTGGCTATAGTTGCCCATGTAGATCATGGTAAGACTACATTGATAGATGCCATGCTAAAGCATAGCAAGTCGTCGTACGACAAGCGAAATTTCGATGAGCAAGTAATGGATTCCAATCCGCAGGAGCGAGAGCGAGGTATAACAATTCTCGCAAAGAACACTGCCATTCAATACAATGATGTGACTCTTAATATTATTGATACCCCTGGGCATGTAGATTTCAGTGGAGAAGTTGAGAGAGTAGTCAATATGGCTGACGGATGTCTGTTGCTCGTTGATGCAGTGGATGGGCCCATGCCTCAGACTAGATATGTGCTTAAAGTAGCACTTGATAGAGGCTTAAAACCTTTAGTAGTAATTAATAAGATAGATAGGTCAATTGACCAAATAGATCAGACGATAGAATCAATCAATGATTTGTTCCTAGAATTGGCTACTGATGCCGACCAACTATCGTTCCCAATAATTTTTGCATCTGGCAAGGATGGATATGCAGTAGAGGATCTTTTGGATAACAAATTGGATATGGATCCTTTATTTGAATCAATCATAGAGCATATTCCAGGACCTATGGTAGATATAGACGGGGCCTTCCAACTNTTAGTTACATCATTGGATTATGATAGCCACATTGGTAATATTGCTATTGGACGTGTTGCTAGAGGTGTAATCAAGCGTTCAGACTCGCTNGTGGTTATCGGGCGTGACTCAACCACCAGTCCATTTAAAGTGGACCACCTGTTCCTATTTAAGGATCTTAAGANGAATGAGGTTGACGAGGTTAGTGCAGGAGATATATGTGCAATTGCTGGTATGAAAACTGTTTCCATAGGGGACACAATATCATCTTCTGACTTACCAGAGGCATTGGGTCGTATTAANATAGATGANCCTACAGTGAAGATGACATTTGGAGTTAACACTTCTCCATTTTCTGGGAAAGATGGTAAGTACGCTACGTCCCGTGTACTCTGGGATCGCTTGGAAAGAGAATTAAGGACAAATGTTAGTCTCAAGATAGAACGAACTGCTAGTGCTGATGAATTCATAGTATCTGGCAGAGGCGAGTTACATTTATCTGTATTTATAGAAGACATGAGGCGNGAAGGTTTGGAATTCCAGGTGTCAAAACCTGAAGCAATAACAAAACTTGTAGACGGTAAAAACCACGAGCCTTACGAAAGATTGACAATAGAGACTCCTCAGGAATATGTAGGTGCTCTTGCTGAAGAACTAGCTTCACGATTAGGACATATGATTGAGATGAGGAGTGATATTACCGGGGTAGTTGTTATGATTTACGAGATACCTACTAGAGGACTTATAGGCTTTAGAAGTTTTGTACTTAGGTCTACTAGGGGATCTGCTGTGGTGAATACTGAGTTCCTTGAATTTAGGCCGATAAATGGCAAGATAAAATCGAGTAGATTTGGTTCTATAGTAGCCTCAGATTCAGGCATGGCTCTTACCTATGGGATAAAGAACGCTCAGGAGAGAGGACATACTTTTGTTGCACCCAATACATCTATATACGAAGGCATGATTGTTGGGGTTCATAATCGAGATGGGGATATGGACATAAATATTTGCAAGGAGCGTAAGAAAACTAACATGAGATCTGCTACTTCGGAGATATTTGAGCGACTTGAACCACCCATACAATTCAGTTTGGAAGAGGCTTTGGATTTCGTTGCAGAAGATGAATTGGCCGAGATAACTCCTAATGCTATAAGACTTAGGAAGCGTATATTAGACTCTGCATATAGGCATAGATATGCAAGGAATCGTGATAGAGGCAAGTAAATAAAGATCTCTATTTGATGCTAATGAATTCCTAGTTTGTTTAGGATTATCATGTTTGTATTTTGCATATCGTTGAATTTATCTGTCCAATTTATGCCTTGACTAGTCATCTGTTGCTTTGTATTCGATTAGTGCTCTTTGTTGAGAATACGCACAATTCTCACATGATGGGTTTATAGGTGGGAGTTTTTCTGTATTAAGAACTTCAACCATTTTATCTATTTCTCTCGGTATCCACTCTATAGACCACTGGTATGGGACTAGGGTTTCCGTGAAAGTTAGTTTGCCATCAAAGGTGTCAGCATGTACATCTGCATTGCAAACATAAAAATACGCCGTGTCTGCTACTCTAAATCCCATTCCAATCATAAGAAACACGTAGAAATCCATCTGAGTTTTATATGTTTCATGGTATACAGATTTCAGATATGAATCAGTGTTGACTGGATTCTTATTAGCCTGAGATTTGTAATCCACTACTATTATTTCTCCCGTTTCCTTGTTGAGCCAAAGATCATCTACTCCTCCATGGAGTATGATGTTAGATTTATCTGGTCTATACTCTAGACCACCCCTTAGGGCATCACGCCATTGGTCTATCAACAAGTGGTTGAACGGTACTACATGAGTGATGTCAAATTTTTCAAACAATCTATGTGGAGATTGTTCTGCTCTCCGTAAATCGAATTCCTTTTTTAACAAGAGATCTGTAGTTGAGTTTAGGGTCCAACCAGGTAGAGATGGAGATATAAGACCTTTAACCCTGTCAAGATAGAAGCATCTCCTGCAGGTTAGGAAATCACTGAATTTTGATCTACTTATCTTAAAAGGTTCTGATTGGTTTGGAGTGTATCTTGAGGATTCTCTCCGCAGCCCATTAGCCTCGACTTTTTCACCTCGACTATTTCTTTTGAGACTTATCATAATTATTTGCCTATTCCCATATGCCGTCAAACAGGCCTTTGTATCTGGGTGGAGGGTTTGTTTTCGGAGCGACCTGGAAGAAATGTTCCTGAGAGAAAAAATCCTTCAATAGATTTTCCGGGAGGTTGCTGAACACACCTTCTCCCTGATGTTGTGTCCTATGAGCGGCTATAGATTGCCGTTTAGTTTCGTATAGTATGCCGACATCCATGTATACCGTTACATCTTCATCAGGTATGCCAACGTCTTCAGGGTGTATTTCATCTTCCTCGGATTCATCTTCCTGGTTTTGCTGATATGGATATCTGGATTCGTTTTCGTCATCCTCTGGAATGGCTTTCACGAGTTCCTCAATACGACTTGTCGGTATGGCAACAGTGAATAGCCGCTGAGGGCTGAAAGTGGTTACAGATCCCTTCAATTGTTCAGCAAACATGTCAGGATTTCCTGAACAGTTGAAAGCCTCTAGTGCATATTTGTGCGAGGAGACATGATCTGGATGGGCATATGGCCCGGTCTCATAATAGGATATTATTACATCTGGACGCAGCTGCCTGATTAAACCAACTAACTTTCCAATTACATCTGAAGACTTTGCCATATTTAGAGATAGAGGATCGTTGTTATCTGATGATCCTATCATTCCTGAGTCTCTATAGCCTAAGAATAGAGGTTGATGTATACCCATTATTCTACAAGCGTCTCTTAATTCTTCTTCTCTAACTGCCCCAAGGACATCTCTATAAGCGAGTGAAGGATGGCTGATCTTTCCGGCTTCACCTCTAGTTGCACATATAATGTATACATCTACTCCTAGTGATGCATAATAAGCGAGCGTCCCAGATGCGCTATAGGATTCATCGTCAGGATGAGCAAATATCGCTACTAGGGTCCGCTTTTCTGGCATAAGTATATCTCCTAGGATTATAGTATTATGAATCGTTTTGTTTGTATATTAGTTATAACTTAAGAGATCGGACATTCATTATACCTAAAAGTAATCACTATTGAACAATCTTTTCATTTAGCGAATCAATTTATTATCTGCTGCTTTTGACTTATCAACAACTCGCAAAAAATCTTCGTGATTTGATATAGACGACACTTTGTTAATAAATTCAGTTAGAGAACTACTTGCATGCCTTATCGTCATTAATTGTGAGTATATCGGACTTATAGATGATGGTGAATCTGCGTAAGTGCCGTGAAAGGCAAAATATGCCTGGTTTAGTACCCTAAGATAATATCCATTAGAAATAAAATACTGTCGTCTATCTTCCATATATTCTTCTGCTTTTTCTATATGGCCGTCAGATAATAGGTTCTCTGCTTCCAATCTTGTTATCTGCATTTCTTTTCTAAAGTCGAACGGCTCATTTTTTGGTGCAGAGCTTATATTTTGATATTCGTTTGGGATATCTTTCCATCCATCTGACTGCATGGTTGCATATACTGCATCAGATATCTCTTTCCCAAAGATGTTAGCAGTAGTTTCATTTATACTTCTCATGGTATTAGTGGACCAGTAACTTTGTCCTAGTGGCTTAAAGAAAAGGTAATGATGTAACCATTCATGGGCTGCAGTATCGATGATATTATACACGGATGACCTATGACTTATTGTGCTTGGATACGTTGCTAAACCTCCCGTATTCGCTATATAAGGAGACAGTTTGTAAGTGCCCTTTATGGCGTTTTCTATAAATATAATGTCATTTTCTTTAATATCATCTCTAATTAGTATAGCTTCGGTCATGTCTATACGGTTTCTAGCTGATATTACTAATACTTTAGGAGAGTAGGTTAATCTAAAATCTACGGGTGGAAAATGTAATCCCATGGGTCCACTGTAGCCTATTTCGTGGTTTTGAATTTCAGCAGATATCTTAGATTCTAGGAATTCTTCTACTTTGTCCCGTATGGATATTATTGAAACTCGAGTTGATTCAATATCTTGTATCAATGTAGCTGCAGTCTTGTTATAGTTATTCTTTCTGTTATCGTCGGATTCTAGATTCTCTAGCTGAGATTCTAGATAGAAGAGTCTATTTGTTAAAGACAAATATTCTATTATTGTTGAGTAATTTTGGTCGAGTGTAGGAGAGTTGGAATATCCTGAAGTTCTAATTTTATGTATCCATTTGGCTGAGAAATTCTCCATTTCCCATCCTAGTATTGAATATAATTCTGACTTTGCTAGTTCACCAGATGGACTTAAGTTAAGGGAGCCACGGCTTACGAGCAAGGTCATTATGATTGCCAGAGCTGTGATCCATAAGCCAATTGCTCGAATTCTGTTCATGTCTCAGGCGGTTACCAAAGATTTTTGATACGAGGTTGAAACTCTAATGCAACTTCGAGTTGCTGAGCGTTTCTTTCACTGTTGTATTTGTTTATGCAGTGACAGTGGAGATGTTCTCTTTTGCCACACTCACCAGCTTGCCAAATCCGTCAGGATCTCGTACTGCCATGTCAGCCATAATCTTGCGGTCTATACTTACCTGGCTTTGGTTTAAACCATGTATTAGTTGGTTGTATGACATCCCATTCAATCTCGCAGCGGCGTTGATACGCGTTATCCAGAGTCTTCGCATATCGCCTTTTCTCTCTCTCCTATGTCTATAGGCATAGTGAAGGGCTTTGAGCATGGACTCCCTAGCCTGTTTTATCAGGTTGTGTCTTCCACGTCTATGACCTTTGGTTATCTGAAATACTTTCTTATGTCTGTGTCCGGCTGTGACACTTCTTTTTACTCTAGGCACGTTAATCTCCGAATCTTATATATATGGTAATGCTTGTCTTATTCTGCGTTGATCTGATGGACTTGTTTCTAGTTTGGTATGGTACTGTCTGTGTACCCTCATAGGCTTTTTCCGACGCAGGTGACTTCGGTGAGCCTTCATGCGAAGGACCTTACCAGACCCCGTTACGTGGAATCTTGCCTTTGCACCCTTATGTGTTTTTAGTTTAGGCATTTGACACCTCTTCTTTTGCCTCTTTATCAGATTTACTCTTTTGTCCTGCTGGTACTATGGTAACGCTCATCCTACGCCCTTCCATAGATGGTGCCTTTTCAAGTTTAGCTTCGTCTTTGAAAGACTCAGCCATTTTTCTCAATAGGTCTACACCAAGTTCTTGGTGAGTTATCTCTCTGCCTCGGAACATTACGGTAAGCTTAACTTTTGATCCCTCAGATAGAAGCTTTCTTACTTGTCGTTTTTTGGCCTCTATGTCGTGATCGCCAATACTGGGCCTGAAACGCACCTCGCGTAACAGAGTTACTTTTTGAGTTTTTCGGGCTTCTCGTTCCTTCTTCGTCTGTAAGTATTTGAATTTTCCGTAATCCAGGAACCTACAAACCGGTGGGTCGGCAGCAGGGGCAACCTCAACCAAGTCAAATCCTCTCTCTTGAGCTAAGGTCAGAGCGTCGTCAGTAGACATGTCTCCCAATTGCTCGCCTTCCTCATCTATAACAAGGACTCGTGGCACCTTGATTCTCTGGTTAGTACGATAATCCCTAGGTATACGCCCCTCCCCAACAAAAACAATTATTA
This sequence comes from Chloroflexota bacterium, assembly GCA_002717805.1. GTDB lineage: Bacteria > Chloroflexota > Dehalococcoidia > Lucifugimonadales > UBA2985 > UBA2985. The sequence continues at coordinate 50,246 of PBBS01000001.1, forward strand.
ATTTCCGTGAATGAACGCGAATATAGCATACATACGAGACCTAGTCAAACGTGAATTGATAGTAATTACTACTGTTGTTAGAATATTACTTATTTGTGTGAATTAGGCGAGAATCTTCTTTGAAACAAACATTATGGTCAGGTTTGCTGACAACGTATTCAAAATGTAATTCTTTTGCGATATTTATCGTCTTAGTGATAGCGACTTGTCTGAGATTCTATGGGATTGATTGGGATCATGGTCATCTTTTCCACCCAGACGAAAGAGCAATATTGTTTCATGTGAATGATATGTCATGGCCTGATCTGAATAACCTAGGTGTTCTCTTAAACCCAGAGACGAGTCCCATGAATCCCAAATGGTTTCCATATGGAAGTTTGCCAATGTACTTGGTAAAACTGCTAGGCGACTTATTGGGATATTTCATCACGATAGATTTCTATGATCTTAGGTTTATAGGTAGGTCTATATCTGCGCTTGCGGATCTGGGTACGATCTCTTTTGTATTTCTATTGGCCAGGCGTCTCTATAGTAGGAACATTGCCTTGTTGGCATCTATGTTTGTGGCTCTATCTGTAATACATATACAACTGAGTCATTTTTATGCTGTAGATACCTATCTTACTTTTTTCGTATTGGGCGCTTTGTATTTTATGTCTCGTATAATGCAATATGGAAGGACTCAAGACTCAATAATCGCAGGTTGTTTCGTAGGTTTGGCGTTCGCGTCTAAGATTAGCGTGCTACTTATATATATTCCTCTATTTTTTTCATTTGGAATATTTTTTTGGGAAACATACAGAACTAATCCGGAAGAACATAGAAGTTTAATATTTGATTTAATTCGCAATGTCTTAGTGGCCGTTCTTGCATCTCTAGCGATATTTTTTATAACTACACCATATGCATTTATAGACTGGAGCCGTCCTCAGGCTTGTGATGTTCCCTTCAGTTATTTGCAATTCTTAGGTAAGAATTACTTCTTGTGTGATGTTGGAGCTCAGTACAATATGGCCAAGGGGACCTCAGGTTTACCTTTCACTCAACAGTATATTGGGACGATTCCATATTGGTATCAAATAAAACAATTATCGCTGTTTGGCCTAGGACTGCCTCTAGGGATTGTAACTTGGCTATCTTTGGCCTTTAGTTTGTTCATATCCGCCAAGTATAGAAACAGAGGAGATTTGCTTATCCTATCTTGGCTGCTGCCTTATTTTATTTTGACTGGTAATATGCAGGTGAAATTCTTACGGTATCTTTTGCCAATGTCACCGCTTTTGATGATTATATGCGCAAGGGTACTCTTTTGGTTAAGGGATTACTTACTTGCTAGAGATGTAAGGCTCCATCGGATCAGTACGATTTTAATCGTATTCTTATTATTATCCACAGCATTTTATGCAGTCGCTTATTCTGGTATATACAGGTCTACACATAGTGCCGTATCGGCTTCGAATTGGATACAGGAGAATGTGCGGATAGGATCAGTGATTTTAAAAGAACACTGGGAAGAGCAAATACCTGGACTCGAAAGGTACAAGATCGGCTGTGGTAACCGATGGGATTTAATAAGTTGTATGAGAATGTATGACGATGATAGCGTTATGTATTCTGATGGAAAAGACAAGATTACCAGAGTGTCTGAACAGTTGGCGGGAGCTGATTACCTAGTTTTCTTTAGCAATCGTCTTTACGGGACTGTTCCCAGAGTATTGGATAAATATCCATTGAGCGCGAATTATTATAGGAGACTTTTCGATGGTAGTCTTGGTTATAAACTAGAACATTGGGAAGTAGACCAGCCATCGCTACTAGGAATCAATTTTAATAATGACACATTTGGTAATCCGGGATTAACTGAACCGAAAGGGATCGAGCCATTAGGATTGTCTATTAATATGGGCTATGCTGATGAGAGTTTTACAGTATATGACCACCCAAAGGTTTTCATCTTCAAGAATCAGAATCGTCTATCCGCTTCGGAGCTAAAAACCCGGATATATTCCTATGTAGGTATTTATCCGGATGGGGATGGTTTGATGCTTAATGATAATGACCTAGATTATCAGCGGTCAGGAGGTACTTGGTCTGATATCTTCTCTGAAAAAGATAGATCTGGCTATTATTCAGCAATAATATGGATACTTTTTATACAGTTTATCGGCTTATTAACATTTCCGCTGTCATTTCTTGTTTTTGGTGCACTTAGAGACAGAGGATATTTCCTCGCAAAGACATTGGGTTTATTGGTAGTTAGTTATCTTGTATGGATAATATCTAGTTTCCAGATAGTAGGCTTTTCCGTGCAATCGATTATCTTAGTTATGGGATTGTCAATTTGCGTATCGTCTATATTGTTATACAAGAATTTCATATCGATTGTACATTTTCTGAGAAGTAATATGCGGCTCCTAATAATCGGGGAACTCGTATTTGCTAGTATTTTCATTTTATTCTTGTTCTTACGCATGTCTAATCCGGATCTTTGGCACCCATTTAATGGGGGAGAAAAGCCTATGGAGATGGCATATATAAATGCTATTTTAAAGTCGACATATATGCCTCCATATGACCCTTGGTTCTCTGGTGGATATATGAACTACTATTACTTCGGCTTCTTTATAGTATCCGTTGTAATAAGAATCACAGGAACTATACCTGAGGTTGCTTTCAATTTGGCCATTCCGACAATAGCTTCATTAGTTGCCATATCAGTTTTCTCAATTGTATATAACCTCACCTCGGGTGCTCAGATAGCTTTAGATAGGGTAAAGTCGTATTGGAACACACCTTTTATAGCAGCTGGCTTTGGCATTTTATTTGTATGTTTTAGTTCAAATATGGATGGATTGTTCCAGCTAATAAAGGGAGTAAATAGAATCCTCAATCAACAACCATTTGGATCTTTTGATTATTGGGCGAGTAGTAGAGCAATACCCCCGGGCAACCCCAACGGTTATGAAATAACTGAATTCCCATTCTTCACCTTCATATTTGGAGATCTTCATCCGCATCTTATATCTATGCCTTTTGCATTACTGTCACTTGGCATTTCAATCACGATAATTCTTCGATTTTCAAGCGGTCTAAGTTTAGTCTACAGAGGTTTACTACTCCTGATTTTGAGTTTATCAATTGGTTCTCTACGGGCCATAAATACATGGGATTTCCCTACTTATCTGGCGATAGGATTCATCAGTATTTTTCTAGGTGAATATTTCAAGGATCGTATACTTATAAATAAACGATTCATTATTTATACATTATTGCAATGGGTTGTAGTTTACCTTTGCAGTTACGCTTTATTCTGGCCTTTCATATCTAACTATCATCCATTTGTGAGTGGCGTTTATATGAGTAAATGGCAAACACCAATATACTCGTATCTTGCTATTCACTCTATTTTTATTTTCATCTTGATCTCATTTTTCGTGTCAGAGTATCGCAGCATTATTAATCTGAAGAATGCTAGCACTGGAGGGCCTGGCCGTATATCGAGAATGATACTTTCCTTTGGTGCTATTATGGCAGGATCTTTCGTATTGGTTATATATGGATACAGTACATTAGTTTTCCTCAGTACTTTATTGGGAGCTGTAATTTGGGTTGCAGTTCGATGGATATCAGATACTAAACCTAATGTGCCTGGTATATTTGCATTGTTGTTGATTGGAATGGGATTATCTTTGGGCGCTGGAGTTGACGTCCTAACTATAAACGGTGATATAGCTAGGATGAACACTGTTTTCAAATTTTATCTTCAAGCATGGATTCTACTTGCCATTGGTTCGGCATATTTACTTTGGCATATAAGATTTGGAACAAGTTTTATCTTCAGTCGTATATCTTTAACAAAAACAACGAAAAGCACTTTCTTGGTATGGGTCATAATCGCTATTACAATATTGTTTTCTACATCAATTTATATGGTAGGTGGTACTCACGACAGGTTGAGGGATAGGATGCAATTTACTGGTATGACATTAGATGGGTTGAGATTTATGAATGACTCCTACTATGGCTTTGATAAGGGATCTGCTGTAGACAATTTATTATGGGATTACGAGGCTATACAATGGCTTAGGAAGAACGTCAGTGGTTCCCCGGTAATTCTAGAGGGCCAAGGGGAATTGTATAGAACACTTCATGGTAGAGCATCTATCTATACCGGACTTCCAACGGTTTTGGGTTGGGACAATCACCAATCTCAGCAGCGTGGCTATGGAAAAACTGTTAATGATAGGAAGGCCGATATTTCTCTAATGTATTCTAGTGCTGATTGGGATCAGACACTAGCGTTACTGGAAAAATATCAGGTTGAATATATATACATAGGACAGATTGAAGAACATTTCTACGATAGTGATGGGTTGGATAAGTTTAAAGAACAAGTTGGTAAAGATTTGGATGCAGTATATTCTAATGATGGTGTGACTATTTATAGGATTAAATAGTAGTCTTGGCTTTGAGGCTGATATATCACTGTGATATCATGTTTCAAAAGGCGTGGAGAATAGTTTGTGATAGAGGTTAATAGTAAATGGAAGCATCTGAATTAGTAGCGTTACTAAGAGACCTTTCGTTGATAATGTTCTCAGGTATTGCTGTTCTTTCCTTAGTGGTGATTACAGTTATTATCACTCTATTGTATCGTAAATTGGCACCGGTACTAGATTCTTCCAGGATTACTGCTAAGAACGCGGAGGAATTATCTTCGAAGTTAGGTGAGAAGCTTGAGAAACCACTTAATGGTATATCAAACTTAGCATATACGTCGGGGCGTCTACTTTCTTTTATACTAGGGATCTCCAAAGGTAAAGGAGGAGAATAGAAATGGCACATGATCACCAATCTGGTCCGGGCTTTGGCACTGGGCTGATAATAGGTAGCCTACTGGGAGCTATTGCAGGTATTATGTTTGCTCCGAAACCTGGAGATGAAACTCGGGCACAGGTTTTAGAGAAGACCGCAGGTCTAAGAGATAGAGCAGAGGAATTAGCTGGGGAAGCTAGAGGCTTGATTCGGGAAGCTGTCGAAGAAGGAAGGGCAGTAGCCAGCAGGTTGAGAAAAAGTAATGGAGATATTCGATCAGAGGCTAATCCATTTGAGCCAGTAGAACGTTAAATTAACAGAGCTCGACTCCAACTAATCTACTTTGGTGAATAGTGTGGATAGGAGCCTAATATTTTCATAAAGGATGTGTTTTCACGCACCTTGTTAAGAGCCTCACTTAGATGTGTCTCAGTACGATGACCCTCTAGGTCCATGAGGAAAATGTACCTTCCCAGAGTTTCTTTATTAGGTCTTGATTCTACTTTTGCTAGATTGATGTTTCTAGATGCAAATTCTCCCATGACCATATATAGGATTCCTGGTTTGTCTTCACCGAATGAGAAACATATGGATGTTTTGTCGTTTCCAGTAAATTCGTGGTCTTCCTTGGCCAGGATGACGAATCTGGTGGTATTGTTGAGATTATCCTGAATACCTTCTGATACTATTGTCGCTCCGTATATCCTTGCAGCCCTTCTGGTCGCGATTGCTGCAGCAGGTGAATTACAATTAAGCATTTCTTCTACAGAAGCAGCGGTACTTAATGCAGCAACTATCTGAGCACTCGGGAAGTTATTCTCTAGGAAATTGCGGCATTGGCCTAGTGCTTGTGGGTGAGAGTAAACTATCTGTATATCATGATTTGGGACACGTTCTTTCATAAGTAAGCAATGTTCTATAGGGATTACTATTTCGTTTACTATCTGGAGGTCAGTATAGTGTATAAGTAGATCCAAAGTATCGGTTACAGATCCCTCCAAGCTATTTTCGATAGGAACTATGCCCAAATTTGCGTTTCCGTTGTCTACGGACGTAGCAACAGAAGTTATAGTAGGATAGGGCAGTAGTGTGGCGGTAGAATCGTAGATTAATGCAGCAGCTTCAGTGAATGTGCCTTCAGGACCCAAATAGGCTATTTGTCTAGTCATATGATTATTGGTTCTCCAGCTGACCAAAAGCTTCACTCAGTTCTTCTTTATGCTCTACCTTAGCAATAGCAATTATCTCATCCATGGCTTCTAAAGTATAATTTTCTTGCGGTACGACCATAGATCCATCTGGTTTGAGGATGCAGGATATTATGGTGTCGTCTGGAAGGACAATGTCACTGATATTCTTATCTATATCTTTGGACTTTTCAGAGACTCTTATACGTATTAATTCTCTGTTTGTGCCCTTCATAATGGTGGTATCTATCAAACCGTCAATTTTTCTAGCCTTCGTATTGCCATTTTGGACAGATGGGTTGTGGTCTGTGTGGAATTTCTCTAAGTCGTCGTCTTTACCAGCCACTGCTATTACGTCACCTTTGCGTAGGTCTTCTGATTCACCTGGCAACAAGGTTATTTCCTTACCTCTCTTCACTGCTATAATTTTCAGGCCTGGTTTTTCCCAGTCATCAGTGAAACCTGCTTCAGCTATGCTTTGATCTTGTAGGTAATCTGGGACTTTTATTTTGCTTATTCCATAATCAGGTGTCAAATCCATATACTCTAAAACATCTGGGTTTAATAAGCTATGTGCTAGGAATTCTCCCATTTCTTGTTCGGGATATATTACTCTATGCACTCCCATTCTCTGGAGAGTATTACCTTGCAACTCATCTTGTGCTCTGGCTACTATTAGAGGTACGTCTAAGTTGGCTAATAGTACGGAAGACATAAGACTTGCTTGCATGTTGGTCCCTATTGCCACCACTGCTGCGTCGAAGTTGGATGCCCCTAATTCTTTCAGGGTAGATTCATTGGTAGCGTCACCTTGTACACTAAATGTTATCTTGCCAACATTTTCCTGCACAACTTTTTCGTCTGTATCTATTCCCAGTACATCATATCCCATCTGAAAAAGAGTGTGAGCCACGCTGGCACCGAAACGTCCCATTCCTAGTATCATTACTGATTTAGCCATTTTGATTCACCCTATTTTAACCCTTTCTTCCGCGAAACGATAGGGAGGTGTTTGTTCCCTCCTTGCTAGTACTAAACCTAGTGTTATAGGTCCGACTCTGCCAATGAACATTGTAGCAATTATAATACTTCTGCCTATATCGGATAAATCTCCAGTTATACCAGTTGATAAACCTACAGTTCCGAATGCCGAAACAGCTTCGAACAATATGTCTATAAAAGGAAAACCTTCAGTTATAGTAAGTAGAAATGAGACTAGGAAGACCATGAATACTCCAAGAAGTAATATGGTCAAAGCTCTAAAAATTTGTGTTTGAGGTATCTCCCTTCCAAATACATTTACATGAGTATTGCCTCTTATAGATGCAAATGTTGCTACTAATAGGACGGCGAGGGTATTGATTTTTATACCACCTGCTGTTGAAGCAGAGGCTCCTCCGATGAACATTAACCCCGTGAGGAAGAATTTACTTTGTTGTTCCATGTCCCCGAAATCTACAGTTGTAAAACCTGCTGTACGACCACTTATAGAGTGGAATATTGAGTTTATTAGTTTATCGGAAAACGACATTTCACCGAATGTTAGGGGATTATTATATTCTGATATGAATAGCACAATACTGCCCAGTATTATTAATACCCCTGTAAAGATAAGCACAAGCTTGCTATCTAGTGTGAACTTTGAAAACTTACGATATCGAAATAGATCTATCCAAATACTATAACTCAGCGCTCCGAATATTATTAGAAGAGTCATTGGGAAAATTATCGCTATATTATTATTAAATGTACTTATACTTTCCGAATTAGGTAATATTACAAAACCAGCGTTATTGAAACCTGAGACGGCATGGAATGCTGATTGCCATATGGCAACACCAATTGGGAATTCATCTTTCAACGAGAACAGCAACATAAAAAAACCTATCAATTGAATAGTAATCATGGCAATAACTATCCTGAAAGTAAGAGCGACCAAGCCTCCAAGTTGGTTGACTCCCAGATTTTCGCGTAGGAGTAATCTGTTTGCTAGTGTTATTCTCTGGCCAATTATTATCATCAAGAATGTTGCACTCGTCATGATGCCTATTCCACCAAGAAATATGAGTAACATAATTATGACATGTCCAAATTTAGTCCAGTAGGTTGCGGTATCTACCACCACTAAACCAGTTACTGTAACGGCAGAAGTTGCTGTGAATAGAGCGTCTAAGAAAGGTGTGAGATTACCTTGTTGGTTTGATTGGGGTAGGAGCAGCAGTATTGTTCCAATTGCAATCAGTAAGGCAAAGCCACCCATGAGTACATATGGAGAGCCTAGATTTCTTGAGGCAACACGAGGTCGATTGCCGCTTTGTAGGTCGCTGCGAATGTATTGATCGTTAATTTGCATTTCTGTTGGTATCGGATGGGGATCCGCCCATAATAATGCTTATAAGTGTATTATTTAGATTACCCTTGATGGTATCTAATGACAATTGCATTAGATTATGTTTATGTTTCCTAACAATATTATTTGCGCGTGGATTCTATATCCCAACAATCTTACTGTCAATGGTTTAATCTAGGGTAATGGCGAGTATGGAGTGGGTTTTAGTATACGATTTGTGATTCTTGCTACTAACGGACCATACTTCTCAGTCTCCGCAAATGCCTTTTCTCGATTTGGATCCGCTCTGAACGATTGCCAGGCTTGATCTCTATGATCCATATCGTTAAATCTCAACATATAGATTAGTTTGTTGTTTTCCCCCACATCCTCTGTCCAGAAGCCAACTACTTGTAGGCCGTGTTTCTTGAATAAGTCAATTGTTATGTCGGCAAACCTTTTGTTAAGTTCTGGTAATTTCCCTGGTATTGTGTAGTATGTACGGATCTCGTATATCATTTTTAGAGCCTCGTAGAATAATTAAAGATTATAGAATTAGAGGAGTTTCCACCTGTCTTTAATTCCAAGATGTTGTAGAGATGCCTCACCAATCCGGCGACCCCCAGGTGTTCTCAGTACAAACCCCATCTTCAGTAGGTATGGTTCTACGACATCTACAAGGGTCTGTACTTCTTCGTTTACAGTTGCAGCAAGAGCGTCTATACCAACTGGGCCGCCGTTGTAATTGTCTATTATAGTGGTTAGGTATTGTCTGTCTAGCCGATCTAGACCTTCCTTGTCTACTCCTTCACGGTCTAGTGCTACTACCGTTATGTCTATATCTACTATACCGCTATTCTTTACGTCGGAGTAATCTCTAACTCTCCTCAGGAGTCTATTGGCTATCCTAGGTGTTCCTCTAGATCGGCGGGCTATTTCTCTACATGCAGCTTCCGATATATCTATACCGAGTATTGATGAAGATCTTTCAACTACCTTAGATAGTTCTTCTGGGGAATAGAAATCAAGGTGATACATGATACCGAATCTGTCTCGTAAAGGAGGGGTTAGGAGACCCGCTCTAGTTGTAGCGCCAACTAGTGTGAACTGCTTTAGCTGGAATGGTAATGTTTTTGCAAAAGCTCCTTTGCCATATATAAAATCGACCTGGAAATCCTCCATTGCAGAATACAAATATTCTTCTACTGTATGAGGAAGTCTATGGATTTCATCTATAAACAGAATTTCTCCTGCGTTCAAGTTGGATAATATCCCTACTATATCAACTGGTTTATCTAGAGCTGGGCCTGAGGTATGTACTAGATCAGCTCCCATCTCCTTGGATATTATGTGGGCTAAAGTGGTTTTACCTAATCCTGGTGGTCCATGGAACAGTATATGCTCCATGGGCTCATTCCTTTTTTTCGCGGCATTCAGAGCTATCTTAAGGCTATCTACAACATCCGATTGGCCAACATACTCCTGTAAGGATTGTGGGCGTAGGCTTACTACCGTATCTTCTGTCGAAACATCGTTAGCGCTAGATGATGTGTCATCACCCCTAATTATAGATTCTCTGCTCATTTCTAGTTACGATCTTTCTATTCTGAAGACTTCTCTGAGTATTTCTTGGGCATCCTTGATCTGTTCATTTGATTCTAGAACTTTTTCGACTTTTTCCTTTGCATCAGTACGTTTGTGCCCAAGATTTATCAACACTTCAATTACTTCGTTGTGGATATCGGTATTACCTTTGTTAGCTGGTATAGTGCTGTACCCTTCATCTTTAAGAAGTGCCCACTCAGCGACTCTTCCTTTTAGAGTTGCTACCATTTTATCTGCTGTTCTCTTGCCAATGCCAGGCATCCTCGTTAATTGGCTGGTATCACTATCTTCGATTGCTTTAGCGATAGTGGATATAGAGAAAACCAATGCTCTTGCAGCTGTATTAACACCGATGTCTTCGACCTGTAATAACTTCTCAAAGAATGATCGTTCAGAATCTTTCTTGAAACCCACAAGGATTGGTTTAGGTTGGCGCTCTGAGGCATGATAGTATATCTCCAACTCTAGACTATCAGTCTCAGTTTTACCCTCATCTAGCATACTCCGCATGACGAAATAGGGTAAAACCACCTCATATCCCACGCCACCTACGTCGATAATCACGCGGCTATCAGTTTCATCGAGTCTTCTGATGAATCCGTTTAAATAATTAATCATAATTTAAGATTTCACTAAAGAGTATTGCTCGTTAGATATAGGGTTCATGTTTTCCCAATGGCATATTGCCAATGCTAATGCATCTGCTATGTCATTGGGTTCTGGAATGACATTTAATTTTAGACGAGACTTGACCGATAGTTGTATTTGGGCTTTTGATGCTCTACCGTGCCCAGTTAGCATATTCTTGACTTTGGTAGCTGCGTAGCTAAAAACAGGAGTTTTGCTGTTAGCTGCTGCTAGGCATATGACTCCACGTGCGTGACCCATAAGGACTGCTGTATATGGGTGATTGTAGTGGGAAAACAGTTGCTCTAAAGCTAGCGCCTCTGGTCTGTATTCTGAGAGTACCTCTTGGACTCCTTTGTATATGTATTCCAATCGTTTTTCTAGGGATAGCGAGGATTTGCCACCTGATATTATTCCACCTTCAACTAGCCGTAACTTTGAACCATTGATTTCGATTAGCCCATAGCCAGTTCTCTGTAGACCAGGATCTATACCTATAATGCGCAATTCCTGTTTATTACCTATGAGGGATCTCCTAATTACATTTTAGGTTTAATGGTATTAAGCGTCAAGGAAGTATTTGTGCTAAATGGGGGCAAGTGTCTGTCAGATAATTAATACAATGTTATCAGACATATGCCGATGAATATTAGACCTATAGAAACGAATTTTATAGGTAATGTTCTACGATCTATAGGTTCGTTTAGAAGGTTCAGATATTTTGTGCTTAGAATGCCACTTATTATTAGGACAAAGCATGGGCGCGTAGATAAGAGGGTAGTTGCCAGTGATACTGGTCCTAGTGCCAATGATCTCAACATTGCAATCATTGCTATTGGCGCTAGTACTGCCTCCGCAAATATCAGCATATATAGCGGCAGGTAGCTTTTTCTAGTAATCTCCTTCACAACATGTAGCAGATTATGTTGATAACCCGCAATAATCAGTACAGCGCCTAGGCTGAAAGATCTAAGGGCAGTAAGATTCCAAAAGGATATATCTTCTAAGGCATATTTGTAAGTAACATTAGCACTAGCAGTTAGTATGCTCGCTATAAGTACTAGAAAATATAGTTTGGGGTTTCCTGCATTTTGTGGAGCATTAGTTGGTTTCATGGGTATGAATGCTGCCCCTGAAACGGCTAGTATTATGCCAATACCTTGGGCTAGAGACAATGTTTCTCCTAGAAATGCCAGGGCCATTATCGTTACGAAAACAGGAGACGTATGGTATATGGGTATAACTCTAGATACCTCTAATTTACTCATGCAAAAGAACATTAGCATTAAACCTGCTCCCCATATAACTCCTGACAATACGGCAAGTAACATTGTCAGTATTGGAGGGTTGGAAGACCAGGGATATATTAGTAATATAATGATTCCCATGGCTACTTGGATTAAACCGACGGTCAGGTAGAATATTCGAACGTTCGGTAGCGAATGTGCCAATAGATATTTATCTAGGACTGCCACAAAGGCGAATACGAAGCTACTAAATATTGCTAGTGTTGCCCAATTAATCACAAGAGCGCCTTTCGTTCTAGGGAAATCTAATCTTGGAGACTATGACTACATAGTATACAACGGGTAGCGTACATGTTTCCTACAATAGTTTTAGAACAAGTAATCTGTCATCACCGTAGAGGTCATTTATGATGTATGATTCGCAGGGAGATAATAATTGGTCTGCCANAGTTTTCAATGCNGTGCTCTGTTCTGGATAGAATTCTATTAATATAGTACCTGGGCGGGACATTTTATTAGAAGCTTGTANCATCAGTTCATTGATGATNTCCAANCCGTCAGTTCCCCCGTCTAGAGCTGCTAGTGGTTCGTGTAATACTTCTGGTTGCAAATTCTCTATATCTTGGCTTGGAATATATGGTGGGTTGCTCACTAGGATGTCAATNTCTGATTCTATTGGTTCTAAGAGACTACCTTTTAGTATTTCTATACGGCCTTCTAGTCCATGTGAATACAAATTGCGTTTTGCCATTTTGAGAGCAGAATCTGATATTTCGGTTGCATATATTTGGGCACTAGNCACTTGTTTACCGATTGCTATAGCTACAGCACCACTACCTGTGCATGCATCGACTATTTTGATTTGATGATTTGGAGACATAGATTTGATTATGTTTAAACATGTATCTACTATTAACTCAGTTTCTGGTCTTGGTATGAAAACTCCAGATTCTACCATNATATCTAAACCGTAGAATTCTTTGTGCCCGGATATATAAGGCCAAGGTTCCCTATGGAGTCTGCGGTGAAGATACTCATTGGCTGAGGACATATGCGATTCACTGAGTTCATATTCTTGCATAGTGTAGAGCTTCGATCTACTCANCTCAAGGCACTCCATTAATATAAGCTCGGATTCAAGGCGGGACTCTTCTATGCCACAATTGATCAATTCCGTAGAAATCTTTCTGAGGATATTACGGACTGAATGGGCTACACTCATTTCAATGCATCTTGGAGTTTNTTTGCCTGTTCTTGAGCTGATAGATTGTCTATGAAGTCGTCAATCTCTCCAGCTAATATTCTATCAAGATTGTGACTAGTCACTGAGATTCTATGATCTGTAACTCGGTTTTGTGGGTAATTATAGGTTCTAACTTTTTCAGATCGATCACCCGTACCAACTTGTGATCTGCGGTCTGCCGCTAGTTCGGCCTGTTTCTTAGTNGTCTCTACATCTAACAGTCTCGCTCTGAGTACNCCCATTGCTCTCTGTTTATTCTTAAGCTGAGATCTTTCATCTTGACATGTCGCCACTATGCCCGAAGGTATATGAGTTATGCGTACTGCAGTAGCAACTTTTTGCACATTTTGGCCTCCATGTCCACCTGAATGGAATATGTCTATTCTTAGGTCATTGGGGTCCACTTCTATGTCTACTTCTTCGGCTTCAGGCAATACAGCAACTGTAGCTGTAGAAGTATGTATCCTACCTCCGGTTTCCGTTGCAGGTATCCTTTGGACTCTATGTACACCGCTCTCATGTTTAAGCCTGCTAAATGCACCAATGCCTCTAACCTCGAATACAATTTCTTTAAAACCACCTATCCCCGTTGTATTACCATCTATAATATCTACTGACCAAGATTTGTTCTGGGCATACCTCGCATACATTCTGTAAAGATCTTCTGCAAAAAGTGCAGCTTCCTCTCCTCCAGCTCCAGCTCTTATTTCTACTATTACATCTTTTTCATCGTTAGGGTCTTTGCTGATTAATGAGGTGAGTATATGCTGCTCCAGTTCATTCTGTGACCTGACTAAATTTAAGCGCTCTTCTTCTGCCATTGCTGTGATTTCATCATCATCGCTTTCTTTTATGATTGTATCGGCATCAATTTTCTGCCTAGTGACATCCTGATATCTGTCGTATAGTGCTACTATAGATTCTATGGATGATCTTTCCTTAGACAGTTCTTGTATTAGTTCGTGATTCGATGCTATATCTGGTTGTGCCAGAAGGTTATCAATTTCACGAAAACGTTCTACTATAGCTTCCAGCCTGTCGAACATTGTAGGCATATTCCGATGGTCCTTTCGTTTCACATATACTACTAACGCTAGCAAGTATACCTCGAATATAGACTTGCAGTCATCACAGAGGAGATTCGTTGAAGGAGCTCTAGGCTGGTGCTAGAATTGGTGGATACCGTTAATTATTTGGAGATTACCTCCAATTGTTTGGAGTGGGTTTGAATTATTTTAGAAATAGCTTAGATTTCCTATCATATTCCGATAGATATTCCGGTCTATTGGAATTAATAGACCGGAAACAGGAAAAGATTAATCTACTAATAGCAGATTCTCCACTAGCGTACCTGATTTCTGGAATCAACAGAGATAGCGGGAGATCAGTTTTAATAGTTACGTCTACTCCAGATAAAGCTAGAAAAATGTATGAGGAGTTATTATTTTGGGGCAATGATAATGATCGGATCAGACTGTTCCCTGAGGCGGAGAACATTCAGTTTGAGAGGATCACTTCTGAAGAAAGTATAGCTCATGAGCGTATAGTAACATTAGATAAAGCAATAAGTACTGACTTACCAAATTTGAGACCCATAATTGTCACCTCTATACAGGGTATCTGCCAGTCCACTCTATCAGTGGCGAATTTTCTGAGTGCCAGATCTCATGTTTCCGTTGGTCAAAGTACTCGATTGGATGAACTATTAGCATATTGGTTACAGATAGGATATACGCTCGACCCTGTGACTGAGATACCTGGTCGTATGAGTAGGCGTGGTGGCATCTTAGATATATTCCCTCCGGGATACGANAATCCTGTACGAATAGAATTCTTTGGAGATACTATCGAGAGTATAAGGTTTTTTGATCCATATCATCAAACTTCAATAGGAACAACTAATAGTGTGGTTGTATTACCNCCTAGAGAATATCTACCGTCGCTTATTGATGAGAATGTATATTCTGATATGTCAAAGGCATTAGATTTTTCCAATTGCACAAATGAAGTATCTGAAGGTATTAGNCATGAAATAGCGGNACTAAGTGAAGGTGGAGATATTGCCGGNATGATTCTGTATCAGGGGTTTATGTGTTCATCTAGTCTATTGGATTTTATAGATAAAGATACAATTATTATTCTCGATCGAGAATCGGAACTGGATCANGAGGCTATNAAGGCAAACGATAGGATCTCCTCTGTCAGAGCATCTAAGGAGACTAGGGGGGAAATACCTCGCCATTTACCACTCGCTTANCAAGAATGGGATGCTGTGAGGGATGAAATCCATGCCAGATTTCTTGTATTTGGGACATCTCCTATTATAAGAGATATAAATTCTGGTACAGGCTTGCTAGATATGGGCTTTGAGACAACTAATCACTACATGGGTAATCTTCCAGAACTCGCAAAAGATATAGATTTATCCATTAGAGACAATAATCATTTTGTTATTGTCTCTAATCATGCTAGGAGACTGTCAGGTGTATTGGGTTACGAATATAGTCAGGATGAACCTAGTTCGTTAGTTAACGTAAACGATGGCCGAACACAGTTATCTGTACTTAGAGGATCTTTGGGAGAAGGTTGGTCTTTTTCGTTTAAGGGCGGTTACCTNAGGTTGCTTACAGATTTGGAAATATTTGGCCATAAGAAAAAGACTTTGCGACGAAGACGTTCTAGATTAAAGAANATACCTATAGTCTCAGAATTAGAGATAGGTAGGTTCCTTGTGCATATTGAACATGGTATCGGAAAGTTTATTGGTACTACTCATATGTATTCTGGTGAGAATCAATCGGAATTCTTAGTATTGGAGTATGCAGATAGAGATAAGCTATATGTGCCTACTGCGCAATTAGACAGAATTAGTAACTATTCTTCAACCAGTGATAGANAGCCAAAGTTATCCAGATTAGGTACACAGGANTGGAACAGGACCAAGAACAGAGNTAAAGAGGCAACTGAGGANCTGGCCAAGGAATTGCTCTCATTGTATGCGGCTAGGGAAACATTTGGAGGGATTGCATATTCCGAAGATACGCCATGGCAAACCCAAATGGAAGACTCTTTTCAATATCAGGAAACAGCCGATCAGNTACTTAGCATTTCGGACGTTAAGAGGGATATGGAACTAAAGAAACCTATGGATAGATTAATATGTGGAGACGTTGGCTACGGTAAAACTGAGGTTGCGCTTAGGGCGGCTTTCAAAGCAGTAATGGATGGATTCCAGGTTGCCTTATTGGTACCAACCACCCTGCTTGCCCAACAGCACTATGCTACATTCGTTGAGAGATTAGCTTCGTTTCCGATCAAGATAGATGTTTTGAGTAGGTTTAGATCGGAAGATGAGCAGAGGAAATTAGTATCAGGTATGAAAGATGGATCAGTAGATATTTGTATTGGTACACACCGATTACTCCAGGCTGATATTGGATTCAAGAATCTGGGATTGATTATCGTGGATGAGGAACAGAGATTTGGAGTAAAGCAAAAGGAAAGGTTGAAAATCATTAGGAATGACGTAGACGTGCTTAGTTTGAGCGCTACTCCTATCCCCCGCACTTTGCATATGGCTTTATCTGGCATCAGGGATATGAGTACTATAGAAACACCACCAGAGGATCGTTTATCTATAAAGACTTATATTTGTGAGTACAGTGACACAATAATTAAGGAAGCCATACTAAAAGAATTGGATCGAGGAGGACAAGTCTTTTTCCTTCACAATCGGGTTAGATCCATAGAACGAGTATCCGAACATATAAGGAATTTGGTTCCAGGTGTAGCTGTGGGCACAGGTCATGGTAGGATGCCGGAAGATGAATTAGATAATGTAATGGTAGGTTTCTCTCGGAAAGAATTTGATGTATTAGTGTGTACTACAATAATCGAGTCCGGTTTAGACATACCCAATGCCAACACCTTGATAGTAGATCGGGCAGATACTATGGGATTGGCACAATTATATCAGCTTAGAGGGCGTATAGGCAGAAGTGCCGATAGAGCATACGCATATTTTATGGTCCCTAGGGACAAGGTGATAACTGAGAGTGCTCAAAAAAGAATTAATACTATTGCCGCAGCTACAGAATTAGGGTCTGGATTTCGTATTGCTATGAGAGATCTTGAAATCAGAGGGGCTGGTAGCTTATTGGGAAAAGAACAGAGTGGTCACATTCACGCAATTGGGTATGATTTATATTCTCAGCTCCTGTCTCAGGCTGTAGAGGAACTAACAGATGAGGATATAGAATCTGGTGATAGAGCAAGAGTAAGATATAGAGATATACATGTAGATCTGCCTATAGATGCGTATATTCCTACAGGGTATGTGTCAGACCTACAAACTAGATTGTCCATTTATCAGAGGATGTCGCACAATTCTTCTATTGATTCTATATATAGTCTTTCCGCGGAGATGGAAGATAGGTTTGGTAGTGTGCCAGATGTAGTCAATAACCTCATCTATATTCTTATGCTTAAGCATAAGGCTAAAGATGCTCTAGTTGGATCAGTCATTGTAGAGAATGGGG
>PBBS01000002.1 GCA_002717805.1 Chloroflexota bacterium
CCCTTCTGCAGTAAAAGATGCTATGGAAGTACTTACCGGTATACTGCCTCACGCTATGGATACCCTAACAAAATGGAAAGTAGAAGAACACCCCAAAGGCTTATAGAGAAAGTATTTATTCTGGTATGTCATAGCCAACTCATATAGAATAGTAATCGTGATCATAGTGTCGATGGAAATTTCAAAGCGGATAGACGTATTAATGGGAGATAAATGGATATACATGTACTCAGTCTGTTCCCTGATATGTTCTCGAGTCCATTCGATGAGAGCATAATTAAAAGAGCAATAGATAGCAACATAGTTAATATAGAGATTCACAACATAAGGGATTATGCAAAAGGTAGGCATCGTGAGGTAGATGACTATCCATTTGGTGGAGGCGGTGGCATGGTAATGAAACCAGAACCATTATTTGGGGCTCTTGAGGCTATAAAAAACGAAATGTCTAAATCAAGGACTAAAGACGAAATGGATAGGATTAGAACTATATTGTTATCTCCTCAAGGTATAGTTCTTAACCAGTCTATATGTAAAAACTTAATTACTATAGAAGATTTAATATTGGTTTGTGGGCGTTACGAGGGTATCGATGAGAGAGTTATAGAGCAGCTTATAGATATGGAACTAAGCATTGGGGATTATGTTCTTAGTGGAGGGGAACTTCCTGCTATGGTTTTAATAGATTCTATAATAAGATTATTACCAGGAGCGGTGGGACATCAAGATTCGATAGGAGATGATAGCCATGTCAATGGATTACTTCAATTTCCTCAATACACTAGACCACAAATCTTCAGAGAGCTAGAAGTACCAGAAGTTTTACTATCAGGGAACCATAAGGCTATTGAAGAGTGGCGCTATCAACAGTCCATAGATCGAACTAAATTAAAGAGGCCAGACTTGATGAAAGGCTAGGCGCCCGCTGCGGAGAAATCAACAACATATTGTGTTGCGCCCAGCAGAACCCACAATATAGACCTAATTACCCTTGACACAGGCTTAATAATATGTCAGTATCTGTGGGCGATCAACACAACAGGCTGGGGTCGTTTGGTCCGTATGGGCTCCATGTTGTGCTTACACAAAACTCGGTGGTGTTTCTAAATGCGATGTCCGTATTGTTATTACGCTGAATCTAAGGTAATAGATTCTAGAGATGCTCCCGACGGGATACGTCGACGAAGGGAATGCATTAAGTGTGGATTAAGGTTCACTACATATGAGCGTATACAGGCCACTTCGCTGATGATTGCAAAGAGGGACGGCAGGCGAGAAGAGTATCAGAGAGAAAAACTGACTAGTAGCATACAAAAGGCATGTGTGAAAAGACCTTTGCCTACGGGAACAATAGATAAACTAGTCGAGGATATAGAGGCACAACTACAAGATATTGGCAAGTCTGAGATAACAAGTGCGGGACTTGGCGAAATTATAATCGAAAAATTGCGCGCTATAGATCCCGTGGCTTATATAAGATTCGCTAGTGTGTATCGAGATTTCGCAGATGTTGAGAGTTTTAAAGAGGCAGTGGAGGCATTAGAAAAGAGCAAGCGGGATAACCAACCCGAGAACAAAGATAATTCGCCTCAATTACCTCTGATTAAGGAAGAGATTAAATCAAGCGGAAGAACTAGAGGGAGAAAACCGAGAGTTATGCCGCAGGGAATACCAATGGATTTGAGTTGATGTTTCGGAAAAAGGAAATTAGGCTGGAACGGAGGATCCCATGACGATAGTAAGCGAACCGAATAAAAAGAGGAAGGCATCTTCTAGCGAGGATGTGTCTAAAATAGACATACCAGCTGCTTTGCAGGCAGCTGGTATAAGCGACCCTGTAGTTGCTCAGAAGGTACTTGATTCTCTGTCTTCAATAACTAGAGATCAGTCGGTTAGAGGTACAGAAAGCAATTCAGCAACAAACTCAGACGACGACAAGCCTTTCGGAGTATCTCCAGATATATCCGATAACGCAATGGTTGTATTAGAGAAGAGGTACCTTAGGAAAGACGACAAAGGAAATATTATAGAGACACCATCTGGGATGTTTCTTAGGGTTGCTGAGGCTATAGCTGAAGTAGAGAAAGAATTTAATCCTAAAGCCAATGTGAAAAAATGGACAGAGGCTTTCTATAAACCTATGGCTAAGTTACAGTTTGTGCCTAACTCTCCAACCCTTATGAACGCCGGGACAGGGGCAGGAACCCTTTCGGCCTGTTTCGTTATGGGGCTTGAAGATAGTATGGAAGGCATAATGGAGACAGCCAAAGAAGCTGCGCTTGTACAGAAATTCGGTGGCGGAACTGGGTTTGCTTTATCGACTATAAGACCGAAAGGTGCCCCGATTGCTACTACACATGGTAAAGCCTGTGGACCAGTAGCGGTATTGAAACACCTATCCTCTGTATCTACTTTGGTTACGCAGGGTGGTAAAAGGGATGGAGCAAACATGGCCGTAATGGATGTGCACCATCCAGATATATTGGATTTTATTACATGTAAAAGAGATGAGGGGCAGATACATAATTTCAATATATCAGTTGGAGCGAGTCAAGAATTTATGGAGGCTGTACAAACAGGCTCTGATTATGAGCTTAGAGATCCTATAACAGGAGAACACCTCGGATATAAGAATGCGGGTGAGTTATTCGATAATATTATTGAAGGCGCTTGGCAAAACGGAGAGCCAGGTATGATATTCCTAGATAGGGTTAATGAAGATAATCCTACTCTGCACATAGGCCGTATGACAGCCACTAATCCGTGTGGAGAACAGCCGTTACTACCATATGAGTCATGCAACTTAGGTTCAATAAATCTCGCGAGTTTCGTAGTGGATAACAAAGGCGAAAAAACAATAGACTGGGAAACCCTTGCAGATGTAGTACATGTTGCCACTAGATTTCTTGATAATGTTATAGATGCTAACAGGTACTCAGTCGCTGAGATAGAACATATGACCAAGACTACCCGGAAGATAGGCCTTGGA
Source organism: Chloroflexota bacterium (assembly GCA_002717805.1). Lineage (GTDB taxonomy): Bacteria > Chloroflexota > Dehalococcoidia > Lucifugimonadales > UBA2985 > UBA2985. The sequence goes on from PBBS01000002.1 coordinate 2,990, forward strand.
GTTATGGGGTTTGCAGATATGTTAGTAAACCTAGGAATCCCATATAACAGTGAGGACGGCATAAACCTAGGATATAAAGTCATGAGGTTTATCAGAGAAGAATCGGACCAAACCTCTGAGGAATTGGCGGACGAACGAGGACCATTTCCAGGCTACACTGGAAGCAAGTATGATCAAGAAGGAAGGCCTATGAGAAATGCTTGCAGGCTTACAGTGGCCCCAACAGGTACAATCTCGATGATAGCGGGCTGCTCAAGCGGAATAGAGCCTTTGTTCTCATTGTGTTATCACAAACATAACATCTTAGAAGGGGAAAGTTTGGTGTACGTGGATGATAACTTTGAGAAGGCTGCTAGGGAAGGCTCATTCTACACAGAAGAACTTATGAGTTTCTTGGCAGATGGTGGTTCCATTCAAGACAGACAAGACGTACCACTGGAAGCTAAATCAGTTTTCCTGACTTCGGAAGATATATCTCCGGAGGACCACGTTAAAATGCAAGCCGCATTCCAAGAGAGTGTGGACTCTGGTATATCCAAAACAATAAACTTTCCTAATTCAGCCACTAGGGAAGATGTTAGGACTGCTTATTTACTAGCATGGCAGCTGGGATGCAAGGGAATCACAGTATACCGGTCAGGGAGCCGTGATTTGGAAGTTCTGACATCGGGTTCTTCTGCAAAGACAGGGCAAGTCGTAGAAATGGGCAATGGAGTCTCTTCAACACCAATGGAAAGGCCATCACAGGTACACGGCTTAACAGATCGAGTTCGTACTGGTCATGGCAATATGTATATTACGATAAACTTTCAGGAAGATAGACCCTTTGAGGTGTTTTCTAACCTTGGAAAAGCTGGAGGCTGTGATTCAGCACAGCTGGAAGCGATATCAAGACTCATATCTTTAGGACTTCGTTCCGGGATAGATCCTTCGCAGATAGTAGAGCAATTGAGAGGTATTACATGTTGTCCTTCTTGGGAAGATGGGAATCTTGTACGATCAGCGCCCGATGCTGTGGCATTAGTGCTATCTAGGCGCACAGTACAAGATAGCGGATTAAACTATTCTGATCCTCAGTTTGCGATACAGGAAGGATTATTCCTGAAGGCCGCTGCTAATGGTAATGATAATCCGACTTTAAACAATCGATCTCGTTGCCCAGAGTGCGAAGGATTCCTAGTTCACCAAGAGGGATGCGCTCATTGTATGGAATGCGGATACGAGAAATGTGGATAACTTATATATAAGTTGTTGTTTGGTCAGGGTAATATGTATATATGCTAGAGGAGGCTTATGATAAATAGTCAAACACGGCCGTCTCGAGAAGCTGTTTGGATCAACACTCATCAAACCAGGAGCGGTAAATGGATCAAGGGCCACTGGAGGATGCCTCCCAAGGTTGTCTCGGTGAAGGGACACTTTAGGAATTTGGCTTATATAAAACCTCATAAGAGGAAGAGACCCCAGCAACCTGACGCTATTGATCTGGATATGGTAGGTCAACCTCAGTCAGTTCAACACATGATAATAAATATACTGAAAGATGTTGAACCTATTATGGGGTATTGATTTTGTGTATTACACGCTGTTTTACTTGTGCGGTCTTGTAAACCAGCGTGCAATATGAGGCGTATATCGCCTATAGATCAAAACTACGGTCCTTTTGACCAGGGATCCGTGGGAGATTGGCGGCCACGTCGTTAAGGCGGGGCCGCCAATGTCGTATAACAATACACTATATGTCGCAACGATTGTCAATAGTAAGATGCATTTCAGCATTAATCGTAAGGAGTGAAAATAATGGATAAACCGATAGTTGCAATTACAATGGGGGATGTATGCGGTATAGGACCAGAGGTTATTGCCAAATCTTTAATGGAAGAAGATATAATAAATAACTGTCATCCATTGGTCATTGGTAGTTCTGCTATATTAGCGGAAACAGCCATTAGTTTAGGTTTGAATCTAAGTACAAAAAAGGTTTCAGATATTACTGATATAGTAGATGGATCTATCTCAGTAATGGATTTGGAGAATATATCTAGTCAAGATGTTTCAGTCGGCGAAGTATCTGCACGGGCTGGTCAAGCTTCTGTAGATTGGATATTGAAGGCAGCCGAATTGTTGTCAAAAGGTCTAGTTAATGCTATGGCGACAGCTCCTATAAATAAGGAGGCTGTTCAGGCATGTGGATATACAGAAGTTGGGCATATGGAATTACTGCAGGCATATAGTGGGGCCAAAGATGTAGCTACAATGCTTGTTGCAAATAACTTAAGAGTGGTTCATCTAACCACCCATAGGTCACTCGCAAGAGCAGTTGAATATGTGACAAAGCAGAACCTTCTAGACAAGATAGAATTAACCTATAACTGGTTTAGAGATTGGGGATTTGATGACCCCAGAATAGCTGTGGCCGCCCTTAACCCCCATGGGGGTGAGGCAGGTTTGTTGGGAAGTGAAGAGATTGATTCAATTATACCGGCAGTTGAAGAAGCGTCTGGTAGAGGTATGAATGTGACAGGTCCTATACCAGCAGATTCGGTTTTCCCTCAGGCAGTCGCGGGGAAATATGATGCAGTAGTCGTATTATATCATGATCAGGGACACATCCCCATAAAGGTTATTGATTTTGATGGTAGCGTTAGCATTAACTTAGGGCTCCCTTTTATAAGAACGTCTGTTGATCACGGTACGGCATTTGACATTGCAGGAAAAGGTGTAGCAAATGCTGATGGAATGATCAACTCAATAAGGGTTGCGGCCCACATGGCACAGACAGGGCAATTGCCCAAGTAATAGGGTTTCTCAACTGTGTTATTATGTACAATCTACGTAATAGAACCTAACGATTAAAAGTTTTATACAGTTTGTGTTCTGATTCCTATCAGAATACTTTGCCTTTTATATACTTGGAGAGGAGAGAGGGAGATAATGGCTCAAGAAAAAAGATTGTCTTTCGTAGGTGGGGGAGTGATGGCAGAGGCGATAATTTCTCAGGTTTTAGCATCTGGAGTGGCAAGCAACAAAGATATCAAGATCGGAGAGAAAGACGACAGTAGAAGGCGGTATCTATCTAAGGAGTATGGAACGGTTACTAGCGCCGAGAACCTGGACATAATAGGAGGCTCTCAAATCATAGTTGTAGCAGTCAAGCCTCAGCAAATTGGAGAGGTTTTGAGCGAAATCGAGGGTAAATTAGAGTCAAGCCAAACAATAATGTCCATAGCTGCCGGTATACAGATTGGCCGAATAGTTGAAATGTCAGGTCATTCGAATGTAATAAGAGTCATGCCAAATACTCCATCACAAATAGGAAAGGGAGTTAGTGTTTGGGCCAATACCAGCGAAGTCGGGGATAATAATTTATCTTTTGCAGATAATATCATAGCTGCACTTGGAGAGAGCGTACATGTACAAGAAGAGAAATACCTAGATATGGCTACAGCCGTAAGCGCAAGTGGACCCGCATACGTATTTACATTTCTGGAGGCATTAGTAGATGCAGGCGTCCATATAGGTTTATCTAGAGATATGTCTGAGCAACTAGCCATAAATACTGTCATTGGTAGTGCTTTGCTCGCAAGAGACACAGATAAACATTTGTCTGTTTTGAGGAACATGGTGACGTCCCCAGGGGGGACTACAGCTGAGGCTCTACTGACCTTAGAAACCGGAGGGTTTCGTGGTACGGTAATAGATGCTGTAATCGCAGCGTACAAGAAATCATTAAGTCTCGGAGGATATTAGTCAGCATGATATATCTTGTTCAATTCCTCCATTCGATAATCACTGTAATAATCCTTTCTATTTTTGGCAGGGTCATTATGGATTGGTTAGTGGTCGGTAGAATAATCAATCATGATAATCGGTTGCGATTCGCTTTAATGCAGATTACTGAGCCAATACTTGGACCTGTAAGGCGGTTTGCAACTATAGGTGTAATAGACCTTAGCCCTATAGTGGTCATGATATTACTAAGTTCGATTCAACAGATACTAGCCTCATCTCTTTGAGAGATATACTAATTCAGTAACTAATTAGGATTTCGTTGATGGTAGCAAGTTGTTATTGTACAATACTGCCTAGTGAAAAATATGTGGATAGATAGAGAAAATGCCATTAGTAAACAGATTGCCAGGAACTAGCGACAAGAATTCTGCAGAGATAGAATATCTTCGCTCAATTGAGGAGCCTGTCCAGGGGCTGCTTGCTTCATATGACTATTCTAGTATCCAAACCCCTGTCATTGAGTATACTGATTTATTTTTGCGTAAGTCAGGAGGTGAGCTAGCATCCAGATTATATTCTTTTCAAGACCCAGGTGGGAAATATGTGAGCCTTAGACCTGAATTCACATCGTCATGTATAAGATACTTCATTGAAAATCAGCAGGACTTGGAAGTGCCTCTGAGAATTCAATATGCTGGCCCGGTTTTTAGATATAATCCTGGCACTGGTTATACTGAGTCATACCAGATTGGAGCAGAGTTAATAGGGATTGATTCTCCTGATTCTGACGCAGAAATATTATCCTTAGCTTTAGAGGGGGCTTCCTATTTTAATGGCGGCGATATCGAATGTAAAGTTGGGCATATAGGCATTCTTGGTCAGATATTATCAAGTATAGGTATTTCACAACGTGGGCAGAATTTCTTGATTGGTAACTTACATCATTTAACAGGTTCTGCAGAGGGAGAAGATACGCTACTAGACCAAGCACGGTCTGTGGGACTGATTGCTCAAGAGGGAAAGATGGATGATTCCATAAATCCAATAAAGGATATGGAAAAGAGTAAAGCGTTGTCTTTGCTCTCTGATTTGTTCAAGGACTCCTTAACGGATCCGCTTGGTAATAGATCGTCTGAAGATATATTGGATAGGTTCTTATCGAATTATAGTAGAACCGATGAATACGATTCATTTGTTGCAGGCATTGCTATATTGAATGACATACTTAAGTCCAATGGCGAATACAAAGGCACTATCGAAAGGCTCAAGGAATTAATGGTAATAAACGACATTGATAGTAGTCTATTGAACCCCATCACCGAGATTATAGAACATTTACAACGTCGTACACCTGAGGCTAAAGTGACTTTGGATCTAGGGCTTGTAAGAGGTATAGCCTACTATACTGGCATGGTCTTTGAAATATATGATCAGTCAGAAAGTAATTCCAGTGAAGCAATATGTGGTGGTGGACGATATGATGGTCTGGTGAAAGCACTGGGTGCCAATAATGATGTGCCTGCATTAGGTTTTGCATATTCACTTGCAGGTATTAATAGATAAAGGTTCTAGACAGACTAGGAGTAAGATAAATTGAGGTTAGCAATACCAAGCGACGGGGAACTCTATGAACCCACATTGGGATTCTTAAGGAGTTGCGGGATAATTGTTGAACGGCCTAGTCCTCGTAGATATACCGCCACTATCGCGTCTATGCCAAATACGACAATAATGTTTCAGAGATCTGGAGATATACCAGCCAGGGTGGAAGAAGGAAGTGCAGACCTGGGTATTACTGGCCTTGATAGATTCTTAGAAGCCAACATTGGTATAGGAAGTTCTACAATAGTAATGGATGATCTGGGCTTTAGTAAATGTAGGTTGGTCATAGCGGTCCCAGATTCTTGGATAGATGTTTCCTCAATGTATGATCTTGCCGATATCTCGATAGACTTACACAACAAAGGTAAAGACCTACGAATAGCCACTAAGTATCCTAATCTGGTTCAGCGCCATCTATTTCGGTATGGAGTAAATTACTTTACTCTTGTTGAATCCAGTGGAACTCTGGAGGCAGCCCCGCTAATGGGTTTTGCAGATATTATTGCTGACATTTCATCTAGCGGTACAACTTTAAGAGAGAACAGACTAAAGACTATAGACTCGGGATTGCTGTTGTCTTCGCAAGCATGTCTGATAGGGAATAGGCTATCACTTTCTAATAGCGAGCATCTGGGAACAGATGTTAAATATTTGGTAGAACGCCTCGAGGGATATATGAGGGCTAAACAATATTTCGTAGTTACTGCCAATATAAGAGGGACCAGCTCTGACGAGATTGCTGAGAAGCTTTTGAAGAACGGTAAATTCTCAGGACTTAGGGGTCCCACAATTTCTAAAGTGCATACAGAAGACGGAGATGCATGGTATTCTGTGACCATAGCAATGCCAAAAGAAGAACTTGTCGGGGCAGTCGAATACCTAAGAATAAACGGTGGTGGTAGTGTTACTGTTAATCAGGCTGATTATGTTTTTGAAGAAGAATGTATTGCATATAATAAATTACTCCACTCTCTGTATAGGAATTAGCCGGACTGTATAATGCCTAACCTTAGCGCACATCTTGGAATAGCAGAACAGGTAATAAGTCAGCTTGATCATCCTATATTGAATAGATATCCAGGTTCCTGCCTGCTAGGTTCCGTTTCGCCAGACATAAGGATAATCACGAAAACTAAGCGCGATGAAACTCATTTTGTCACTCTGGATTTCGATCAAGTGGGACAAGGTCTTAAGGGGTTATTCAAGAATCATCCTGAGCTCAGTGATTCTAGCCAACTTAACGAGGCTACGTCTTCGTTCATAATTGGATATGCCTGTCACCTTTTTGCTGATGAATCGTGGATAGTAAATATGTATAGGCCTTTTTTCGGTAATCGTGAAGTCATACAAGATAAACTAGAGGCAGACTTAATGGATAGAGCCTTACAACTCTATTTGGATTCCGAAGAGCATGCAAGATTAGGTGGCACTATATCTCTGAAGGATCATTTTGTAGGAGCAGATAATGGTGTCAACGTTGGGTTTATAACTGAAGAAAAACTCGCCGAGTGGTGTCAATGGATACAAGGGGCACTGGCTTGGGAATTTGATTGGGAGAGACTAAGGTTTATGTCTAGGAGGGTAGATACCAAAGGTGACAAGGAGTTAGAAAAGCACCTAGCTGAAATGGTTGACACTTTCTTGGCTTCTGTTCCTAATGGATTGGATAGAATATACAGCTTTGTGCCTAAGAAAAATATTGAGGAGTTTCGATATAACTGTGTCCAAAATGTAATGAATTTTGCGGGAGAGTATCTAAATTGAAAGTAGTTAGAGGAATAAATGAGGGTAAGAAGGCTCTTGAGCGAGGGCAGTTAGAAAATGATCAGAATAATAACCCTGCCTTGATTAAGAGTATAGAACGTGTTTTCGGGGAGAAGATGAGTCCAATGGCAGCTGTTGCCAAGATACTGGTTGATGTAAGGGAATCTGGAGACGAAGCTATACGCAGATATACAAAATTGATAGATGGAGTAGAGTCAGGCACCTTTGAGATTGACCACCAACAGATCCTAAATTCAGCAGCTCATTTGCCCGACGACATAAGGAATGCTCTAATTCGATCTGCAAGCAGGGTAAGAGAATTTAATAGTGCTAGCATGCCAAAGTCGTGGGTGGATTTCGAAAGAGGATTTGGTGAAATAATAAATCCAATAGAAAGAATTGGTGTTTACGTACCCGGCGGCTCTGCCTCGTATCCATCAACTGTATTGATGACTACCATTCCAGCTAGAGTAGCTGGGGTTAAAGAGATTGTTTTATGCACGCCTCCAAGCCTGGATGGGACACTAAACCCATCTGTAATGGCTGCGGCTCTTATGGGAAACGTTGATAGGATATTCCTGATTGGTGGGGCCCAAGCTATAGCAGCAATGGCATATGGAACCGATACCGTACCTAAAGTAGACATGATATGCGGTCCAGGAAACATCTTTGTAACTACGGCAAAGAAGATGGTTAGTGGGGATGTAGGAATAGATGGACTGGAAGGTCCTACGGAGACACTAGTGATTGCCGATCATACAGCATCACCGTCATTTTGTGCTGCTGACTTACTTGCTCAGGCCGAGCATGATGAATTAGCCACTCCAATTTTGGTTACTACTGACGAGAACCTTGTGCCTAAGATACAAGAGGAATTGTCTATACAGGCGGAGTCGTTGAATCGGAGAGATGTTGCCCTTGCATCCGTAGAAAGGACCGGTGTTATTGTTGTTGTGGATAGCATCTCAGAAGCCGTAGATTTGGGTAACTACTACGCACCAGAACACATATGCCTAATGGTAGATCAACCATGGTCTATAGTTGCCAATATACATAATGCAGGCGGTGTTTTCCTCGGCGATTACTCGCCTGAGGTTATGGGTGACTATGTGGCTGGGCCAAGCCATGTCATGCCCACAGGGGGATCGGCTAGATTCAACTCCTATCTGGGAGTCAACCAATTCTTAAGGAGGACTCCAGTTGTAGGATTAGATCGGCAATTGGCCTTGCGTTTAATAAACACTGCATCAACAATCGCCAGAGCAGAAGGATTGGACGCTCATGCTCGAGCTGCCGAAATCAGAATGGAATCTGTAGAAGATAAATCTTGAGGTATTGGAGCAATCGATATTGGATATAGATTGGTTATTTAGACGAGATCACTCTGACCTGGTTCCATATACACCGGTGTTGCCACCGGAGTCATTGGCTAAATTGGGGAATGTTCAAGTAGCCGATGTTATAAAATTGAATGCAAATGAAAATCCGTATGGCCCGTCACCCAGAGTGAAGGCAGCATTAGGTAGTTATAATGGATATAATATCTACCCGGACCCTGATCAATCTAGTATCCGTGCCCTTTTGGCTGAATATGTAGGAGTTCCAAGTGATTATATTATTGCAGGGTCGGGAGCCGATGAAATAATTGACTTAGTACTTCGTGCCACAATAGATCCTGGTGATACTGTGATAGATTGCCCTCCAACGTTTGGGATGTACTCCTTTAGTACTAACGTAAATGGAGGATCTATAATATCAATACCGAGAAATTCTGAGTTCAATATTGATATTCCATCTGTGCATAAGAACATACGGGATAACACGAAAGTCATATTCGTTACTTCTCCCAACAATCCCACAGGTAATATCATATCTGAGTCAGATATAAATGAACTATTGCAATATGGGCGGCTTGTCGTATTGGATGAGGCATACTCTGAGTTTAGTGGGTCTACTTTAGTGTCTTTAGTACATAGAAACCCTAATTTAATAGTACTGAGAACTGCTAGCAAGTGGTGTGGCCTAGCCGGTCTTAGACTGGGCTATGGGATTATGGACCCTAAGATTCTGCAAAAGTTAATGTCAATAAAGCAACCTTATAACATAAATACTGCTGCAGAAATAGCTCTGGCAGCATCTCTCGAAGATCTGGTAATGCTCAAAGAAAATGTAGAAAAAATCGTAGCGGAGCGAATTAGGTTATTCGATAACCTCTCATCGATGGATAACGTGACTCCATATCCTTCTCATGGTAATTTCATTTTATGTAGTTTCAGTGGGATAGGAGCGAGAGATGTGTATGAGGCTATGGCTTCCAGTGGCATCTTTGTGAGATACTTTAACGTACCTGAGTTAAGAGACTATATTAGAATATCTATTGGCATACCAGAACATATGGACAAATTAGTAGACTGTCTTACAAATATATTAGGACAAACTATATAGGTAAAAGGATATTACAAAATGGAACGAATAGGGAAAATTACTCGAGACACTAAAGAAAGCCAAGTTACGGTTGAGCTTAATCTAGATGGCACAGCTCAGGCCAAAGTAGACACACCAAACGGGATGCTAAACCACTTGGTAGAGCAAATTGCAAGACATGGGTTAATCGATATATCGGTTATAGCCAAAGGGGATTTGTCACCAGGTTGGCATCATTTAGTTGAAGACGTAGGAATTGTGCTGGGTCAGGCTCTGCGCAGTGCACTGGGTGAGGGCAGGGGAATCGTTAGGGTTGCCCATTCCTTAGTTCCACTAGATGAAACATTGGCACTGGTCGCCCTCGATCTTGGTGGGAGACCTTATGCTGTAGTTACGGCACCATTTTCTGGTACGGACTTAGGAGACATGCCCTCAGACTTAGTGAGACATTTCCTTGAAGTATTTGCGCTTGAGGCACGAATAAATCTACACGCAGAGATAATAAGGGGTACAAACGATCATCATAAAGCTGAAGCAATATTCAAGGCCCTAGCTAGAGCTCTTAGGGATGCAACTAAAATAGATGATAGGGCTTCTCATGACGTTCCTAGTACAAAAGGTACAATAAGCTAAGATCACGGCACGAAGGTTTATTACTAGTATCTATACAAAAAGCCTAATCTATGAGTCCTCTATATCGAAGTCGTATTCTTCTATCACGGGATTGGCCAATAATTTATCACACATCTGAGCGACTTGTTCCCGTGCAGATTGAGGGTCGTTAGCAGTAATTCTTACTTGGAGGAATTTACCTGCACGTAGATCTTGTACTGAATCAAAGCCTAATGTTTTGAGTCCGGCCATAATCGTTGCTCCCTGAGGGTCACTCACGGTTTCTTTTAGGACAACTCTTATATTCGCAAGAAAGATATTTGACATTTAATTTATCCTAACAGGTCCTTGACCTAAGTGTACTTCAATGAAATCGCTTACCCTCTGGGCATCGAATTTATCGAATTTGTCAATCCAAAGCCAGCTAGTAAGGGCTATCTTCGCGTCCATCGTATCGTAGGGTGCTAGTATTACACCTTCTTCGTACTGGTCAGTTACTTCTTTCAATTTTGCTTTAAGTTCTTGGCAATCTTGCTCGCAACCATATTGTACAAGTACGGCGCCGTATCTTAGGTAGGATACCTGCAATTCATTTTCTATAGGGTCGGTTCGATCATCCCATACAATTTCATCTTGTTTCAAATCGACATACCACCCAGACGTTGGGGGATACGTGTCATAGTCCATATGAGGGATACCTTTCTCTATGAGGATACTAGGCATTTCAGTTAATTGACTGCCGGATGATGAGATATCGTCACTGCCGCCTATATTTAAGGCTGAGCCTCCCATAGATTGGGGCAGTACGAGTGAGAGGACTATGATAAACCCTACAAACCCTATACCACTAAACGCGACCCATCGCCATAATTGCTTTCGAAATCTTTTCTTATTCCTTCTGGTTTCCCTACTAGCCGATCTGCGCTTTGCTCTCTCTCTACTGTTTAGTCTATTCAGGGACATTAATTCCTCACTTATCTATCTGCTACACAGGCCAGGTTTTGCCGGTTATTCTATTATAGGCCTGTATGTACCTGTCCTGCGTTTTTCCAATTACTTCCGAGGGAAGTGAAGGGGCCGGTGGATTCTTATCCCACCCGCTTTCATTGAGCCAGTCTCTTACAAATTGCTTGTCGAAATTAGGCTGAGATTTACCCGGCTTATACATAGAAACGTCCCAGAATCGACTAGAATCTGGGGTCAGAAGCTCATCTATAAGAATAATCCTGTCATCCAATATGCCGAATTCCATTTTAGTATCCGCAATTATTATTCCCTTGGGTAGAGCGTGTGAATGGGCGAAATTGTATATGTCGATGGTCAACTTCCGTAAAGATTCTGCGGTATCAACTCCAACCATATCCTCTACTTCTTGCATAGTCATAGGCATATCATGGCCTTCTTCTGCTTTAGTAGTGGGAGTAAAAAGAGGGTCAGGGAATTTATCTCCTTCAACTAATCCGGTAGGCATATTATAGCCACCAACCGTTCCACTGGAGTTGTATTCTGACCAAGCAGATCCGGTAATATAGCCGCGTACAACACACTCTATATCTATTCTTTTTGCCTTTTTGACTATCATGGATCTATTCTTTATCCCATCATCTAGACCTTGCAGTATAGGGTGATCTTTAACCTCATTTGGTATTCCATCTCTATTGGCTAATGTCACTAGGTGATTAGGGATAAGATGTTTTGTCTGATCGAACCAATAAGACGATATTTCACAAAGCAACGACCCTTTTTCTGGTATACCAGAACCAAGGACTAGGTCAAAAGCAGATATTCTATCTGTGGCCACCATCAATAGGTAACCACTACCTAGATCGTAAGTGTCTCTAACCTTTCCTCTGTGTAATAAGTCGCCTAGTTTAGTGTCAGTAATAGTATTTGCATTATTTGAACTCATATAAATTATCCTTCTATGCCGAGTCTTGCAAAAGTCTCGTCTACATGCTTTGTATAATAATTATAATCGAATATTGAATCTCTAACAGATTTATCAAGACTTTCCATGACATCATTTTCGTCGAATATAAGTTTCCTGAAGTCAGATCCGTTATCCCACGACTCCATTGCACAATTCTGAATTATTTCGTAGGCGCGTTCTCTGCGAAGACCTGATTCTATTAATGCCAATAAAACCCTTTGTGAGAATACCAGCCCATTCGTTAATTCTACGTTCTTCATCATTCGATCTGGATGTACTCTTAACCCAGACATAACTCCGGTGAATAGATCTAAGATATAGTCTAGGGCCATACATGAGTCTGGTAATATAAGCCTTTCAGCGGAAGAATGACTTATATCCCGTTCATGCCACAATGCCACATTTTCCATTGCGGTGACAGAGTGGCCCCTAATTAGTCTTGCTAACCCGCAAACCCTTTCAGATAATTCAGGATTTTTTTTGTGAGGCATAGCAGACGATCCGGTTTGGCCTTCACCGAAAGGCTCTTCTACTTCTCTAACTTCTGTTCTTTGTAATCCCCGTATTTCAGTCGCAAATTTCTCTAAAGACGACCCCACCAGAGCCAAAGTAGTCACAAATTGAGCATGGCGATCTCTTTGTAAAACTTGATTAGACGTCGGAGCTGCTTTTAGTCCAAATAGTGAACATACCCTCTCCTCGACATGTGGTGGAACTGTAGCATGGGTACCGACGGCTCCCGATATTTTCCCATATGATATGTTTTCTTTTGCGTCAATTAATCTATTTTTGTGTCGACGTAATTCATCCCACCAGATAGACAATTTCAGGCCAAATGTTGTTGGTTCCGCATGTACTCCATGTGTGCGACCCATAGTCAAAGTGTGTTTGTGCTCAATAGCTTGCTTTGCAACTGCAGAAGTTAGAGAATCCAAGTCATCTATAAGAATATCAGCCGATTGTACAAGTTGCATCGCCTGAGCAGTATCCAATACATCATGAGTTGTAAGCCCTAGATGGAGCCATCTACCTTCATCCCCTAGATTTGCCGTGATTGATTGAAGAAAGGCAGTCATGTCATGTCTTGTTCTGTTAAATATCTCATCTAAGAGTGCAATGTCATATGTAGCTCCTCTGAGCTTGATCATATCAGACTCAGGTATGATACCTTCCTCTGTCCAGGCTTCACATACCGCCAATTCTACTTTTAGCCAGTTGTCATACTTATTATCGTCTGACCAAATCTTCTTCATTGCTGGCCTAGCATAGCGTTCTATCACATTCAAACTCCATTCATCATATATATCGCTAGAAATGATACATTCTATTGTTCAAGTCAACAAGACTTAATTTGGTTTCGAATCAGGGTCGGATATCTTCTGCTTGAAGGTAGTAATTAAATTGGCTTTAGATTTATCTAATCCAACTATTTTCCATTGTTCACGATCATTCAACCACAGATTGAATCCGATTTTTGTGCGATTCCCGATCGAGGGAGGATTCGTTTGTAGAATGAAGAACACGGTCGCGAGCGTGGCTTTTTCTACTTGATCTGTTTCCGTATATCCACGATCACTCGACTCATAGAGTATATAATTGTCGAATTCTGAGTAGAAGCCTTTTGGCATTTGATTGAGAGTATTATAGAGCGTGTCTTCAATATCAATTCTAGACGCGATCCGAGTTTTCCTCCCGTCTTCATTTAAAGAATCGTCTATTATCCCGACAGATTCCATTTCCCAATTGAGAAGGGCGTCACCATGATTATTCGAGGCTGCATATGTAAGATAGTCTGCAACAGTGTCCTGCGGCATCACTTTAGTAGCACAGGACACAGAGACCAGGAGCATTAAAATGCAGGGAATAAGTTTTGTGAGCATGCTATCCAGACGCAAGACTTTCTCTATACTGATTATATGCATCTCTTATATCCGGGTGCTTTATAGAGAGTATAGAAGCTGCTAGATACGCTGCATTACGTGTGCCCCAAGAACCAATGGAAACACAGGCTACCGGTATACCTGGTGGCATTTGCGCAATCGAGTAAAGGGAGTCCACTCCGTTCATATCACTTGATGTAAGAGGTATACCAATAACGGGGAGAATGGACCAAGAAGACATTACTCCTGGCAATGCAGCTGACCCCCCCGCAGCCGCAAGTATAACCTCGATTCCTCTAGACTCAGCGGAAAGTCCGTATTCACGTGCTTTTTCCGGCGTACGGTGAGCCGATATAACGGATAGCTCATATGACACTCCTAAACCATCCAATATATCCGTAGTTGCCTTCATGCTATCCAAGTCAGATTTACTTCCTATAACTATTCCTACTAGTGGCATATTACTCCATTTCTAATTTAGTCCTTGTATTCAAGGCTATGTCTTTCCTATAATATGTCGACTCATCACCGATTCTTGCAATCGTTTCATAAGCTAGTTCTCTAGCCGAGTCCATATCTTCATGTCGTCCAACAACGGTTAGAATTCTACCTCCATCGGAAACGAGTTGTCCTTGTTTTTCATCATCAAATCTAGTGCCAGCATGGAATATTATAGAGTCTGGTTTGTATGAATGTACGTTATGCAATTCGAAACCAATATCATAGCCTCCAGGATATCCTCTTGCTGCTAAGACAACACCGACACATGACTTATTAGACCAACGTATTGCGGTTTCGTGTAGCCTATTTTCAGCCACGGAAAGTGCAATTTCGATTAAATCTGTTTCAAGTCGTGGAAGAATCACTTGGGTCTCTGGATCTCCGAACCGGCAATTGAATTCTAGTACTTTTGGTCCAGTTGTGGTCAATATAATCCCAGCGTATAAAACACCTTTGTAGGGATGACCTTCGTTTTCCATTCCTCGTATCACAGGCAGCATTACTTTCGTCCTTATAGTCTCAGACAACTCCTCATTCCAGAACAGTGGTGGACTAAAACTCCCCATACCGCCAGTATTAGGTCCCATGTCTAGATCATAAGCACGTTTATAGTCGCATGCAGATATAAGGTCAGACAAGTTTTTACCATCTGAGAACGTAAACACACTTACTTCCTGCCCAATTAGATATTCTTCGATAACTATTTTTCTGCCTGCATTACCAAATATATCCTTATCTAGACAATCGGTGATGGCATTGTTAGCTTCTTCTATGGTATTGGCAATCGTAACCCCTTTACCTGCTGCCAGGCCGTCAGCTTTAATCACAATTGGCATTTCGATATCTGAAACATATTCTAGTGCTGCATTGCTAGAGCTGAACGTTTCTGAACGCGCAGTAGGTATATCATATTTCTTGAATAAGTCTTTGGCAAAAGCCTTACTACTTTCGAGTCTAGCTGCTAATCTAGAAGGGCCAAATATTCGTAGCCCTTCAGCTTCGAATGCATCTACAATACCAGCATCTAGAGGGATTTCCGGCCCAACAATGGTTAAATCTATATGGTTGTCTTTAGCAAACGTTAGAAGTCCCTGTATATCGGAGGACTGAATAGGGGCATTAGTAGCAACTTGACTAAGGCCACCGTTGCCAGGGGCTGCATATAGCTTGTTTAACTTGGTACTCTGAACAAGTTTCCATGCTATAGCATGTTCTCTGGCTCCATTGCCTACAATCAATACGTTCATTTAACCTCCGAAAAATTGATAAAAATTCTAGCCAAATAGATCTCTAGCGTCTCTGGCAGGGTCAATAACTCCTGCAAGGCTATCTAACTCACCTAGATCTTTGTATGCCTTTTCGTCATAGTTACGAATATTCAGAGCNATGGGCATAGGNACAGCATGACCGAACACTAAGGCTTGTTGTTTACTATCAAGTTTACTTATAACTGTCCTAAGTTTATTGGCTCCAGATACCCCTGCCATAACAGAATTAACATCATTATCGTTGTCCAATAAACANCATAATTTAGTGCCTAGCTGACTCATTACTTCATTATCTATACCACTTGGCCGCTGGTCCACTATCAAAAGTGTAACATTATATTTCCGCATTTCCCGTGCGATGTTANCAAATATTGTTTGCTCGGATACGCCAGGCGTTAGGAATCTATGAGCCTCTTCGATCGTAATGACTAATGGCTTGGGTTCTTTAGTCTTGTCACCCATTGCTTCTTCTTTCCGCACAGAATATTTCTGATGTATCCTTCTTGTTATCAGATTGGCAACCAATATGTATGCAGCAAATTCGTGTTGATATCTGCCAAATTCAAGAACTACATGAATGCCTCTGTCTAAGTGTTCTAATATCTGATTAATCGCCTGATCCGATTCTTGAGGTGTTAGGAATTGAAATCTTTGGAGCCTTCTNAGCCTAGTTTGGAGGGTTGCTAATGCACTCGNATTTACACCAATNATGTTAGCCAGCTCTCTTAGGTCTGTACCTGCNAGACCAATAAAAGACAGGAACCATTTATCCTGACCATAATGAGAAGAAAGAGTGTANCTTATGTCGGCCGCAACTTCAGACAAATTAAGCGTATCTCGCAACATAACTACATCTTCGGGCTCTATTTGATTGTAGCCAATATTTACTTCGTAATCAGGATTCACGTTACGTCTCATAGAGTGTTCTTTATCCATGGAGAATATTGCAACATGAGCGTTAAATAATTGTTTGAGTCCTTTAACCTCTCCGGTGCCTGATTCGGTGTAACCAGCCCACCCATATTCACTTTGCATGTCAAAAACCAAGTTAACTGCTTTCTGCTTTTGAACAATGCCAGCTAGTATTAATCGAGTTAGGAAAGTTTTGCCCGTNCCGCTTTTGCCGAATATACCATTTGATCTTTCAACAAAACGATCNAGGTTCAAGTGAATGCTGGCGTCAAGGTCCAAGGGTGAACCTAGCCAAAAATGGTCTGTATCCCCCTCTCCAAATACTGTATTGTAGTCCTCTTCTGAGGCAAGATATGCTTTGGAGAAGTGCGGAGGCACAGTTTTGGCAGGTTTAATTCCCTCATAGAGACTCATTGCTGCATCAAGTGAAAGATATGGTATTGCTTCTACAACTATATATACCGAAGTCTCCTTAATTATGCCTGCAATTATAGTATCAGTAAGATCTGGTGGCATATCTATTAAGGACTGGTCAGCTGATCTAAGTGTTATATCGCTTATTTGTGCAAAAAATTTGTGTGAACTACCCTCTATGACAATAAATCTACCAATTACTAGATCTTCGACTCTTGTATGGTTATCAAGTCTTACATCTATACCTCGAGTTATAGAGCCACCGACCACCAAACCAATGTAGTTTTCATCGGTCCAATTACTATTCATGACTGCACCTTGCCAATTATATATTCCATTTTACGAAAGTCGCCTGGGAATACAGTAAGCAACATNTTACCTGCANTAATTAAGAAATCTTCTCGGCTATCNTTGTGGTTCGCTAGTTCATTAACTATTGTAGCAATCAATTCATCTGATGCCGGTAATCCAGAGTTCACTATGACTTTAATGAAACTAAGGTCAGATGATAGAGCTAATAGCTCGTTATCATCGCAAGGCTCAACGAAGGAATATATTGGAGGCGGTTTTGGTGGCAATTTGCACATAATATTTTCATCTTGTACATATCCAATTGTTATAGAGAAAAAGTCTGTCCTGAGCAATTGTTCCAGCTGTGGATTAATCCTATAAACGTCATCTTCNAAAAGATTATCAATACCCCTGGCAACAGGTTTTCTAGATGGGTCTATGCCTTGAGTAGTTATATTATAGACCAAACCTAAAGCAGGATAGGGCCCGCCTGTTTTAACAATAGTTCCTAGGTGAGGNGAATCATAGAGCCTATAGCACTGAGATACAAATGACGTAGTAGTGGATTCAACAACTTCCCCAATTCGTATAATTTCATTACCCATATATTTCCTTTGTAGTTAAAGCCACTTTAATTTCTTGGATTGATTCTTAAGTGAAGTATAAACAGGAAGCGATTTATCTCCAAGAGCATTCTCAACAAGAATCTTGAATTCTTCTCTATCGCTTGCAGTAACAACCGCTTGCTCATGTGCTTCCGAGATAGCTAATGGATAACCGTGTCCCAATTTCGCTTGGTCTAAGCACATAGAATGCGTAAGCTCTACCAGGTCTGGATTCTCAGCTACCCATTTTGGTATCTCTATCCTAGCAATTTCTTCACCAGTATTTAAGTAATAGAAATATACAGAATGATCTCGGTAATATGATTCTACAAGGGGTAAGGTGCTCGCAAATATATCTGACCTCTCTCCTTTATCAAGGATCGCAGAAAATATATCCCTGTCTAAGACACCGATTGCATCATCACATGAGCGTTCACCGAATTGGATAGACCCACAGTTAGAATCACAATTAGANATTGAATAAGGACACCTGGGTGAACTGATCCTAAGTAAGTTACTCACCTCTGTACTCCGAGGTAAGCTTACATATGCTGCTAATACTAATGATCTGGTCATAGCCAATTTCTTAAGATCATCCAGGATCTCTATTAATCCGTTTTCTAGGAGGAATTTACGGATATATTCAGGATAGCTTTGGCCAATTATTCCCCAGAGTATGAGCGATCCATCAACAAGTGCCAAAATGGGAGCCGCATTATTAAGGCCCTCTACTAAATTTACTAGGGATCGTAATTCCTCAATAGTTCTAAGGATTCCTAGTAAAGGCCCCTCTACTCTCTGATGTCTAAAGCTATCAGGGTCTCTAATAACCAGACCATTTTCAGCGGTAAACAGTTGAGGGTAGCTGTTGAGTATGGCAGATGGCTCATCACCATAACTAATAATAACAGTGCCTATATTTATCAGATAGCATTCCAGAGGCAAATGTCGGTCTACATCAATATGTGATCCGTCTACTGCTAGTACATTATACTGATGGGGTACATAACTAACCTTATGACTAGCCGACAAAGACCCTTGATTTCGTGGTACTAAAAATGAAGTATTGCTGGTGGCTCGCTTATTTTCTAATTGGCTCGGGTCAGCGGTTCTTATGATATTGATACTATTCTCTATTTTCTTAGTTTGTACTGTAGATGTATCCAATAGCTTATCCACGGCATTTTGAATCTGGCTAATAATCTTATTTAAATCCAAGCTCATAGATAATAACCTTTCTTATATAAGTACACGCCATTCATCAACCCGCCTAGTCAATTTTCGTTGATCTAAATGCTCTAGAATTGCTATAGCGTATTTCCTACTCGTATCAAACATATCTCTAACCTGTCCAACCGTTATATGTCCATTCATATTTGCAGAGTTAATTATCTTACCGACCATTGATTCATATATACCAGCATCAAATATTACTGCATCTCTAAGTTTAACTACTAATCCTTTTTCAATTAAGATCTGTAATAGCCCAGATTCGAGTTGAGTGGTAGGAGCAGGTGAGTAGGGGGCTTCCTTCAATTCTTCCAGATATCTTGATATTAATGACTCCTCGGCTTCGCTCAATGTAACCTTCCATCCATATAGGCATATAGAATCCAGCACATTTTCTATTTGATTCTCCTTTGACAACCTGTCTAGTATTTGATTGAGAATAACAGTTTCTAATGCTAAATGTGATCTCAAAGATTCTCGATTTATACCGTGGGCTAGTGGATAGGTTTCATGGTGTATTGATAATGTTGTTAAGATATTATTCTTTATCTCCGACCACTTATTGGAAGAAAATATTAATTGATTGGACCCAGTCTGTGCATTGCCTAGTACCAATATAGATTCCTTGTCTGCCAGAAGGCCCAATATGAAAGTTAATTCCTCTATTTCTATCCCTATTATCTTCGAAATAGCATCTATTCCCATAGGTCCATTCGCTTCAATTATGTCTAAGACTATTTGTTCATTATTTTGATCATAAATTGCTGTAAGTTTTTCTATCACTTTATGATCATATCTCTTATGTCTTTTAGCATTTGTTTCGAGTACTATGCCCCCACCTAAAGTAGTCTCAGAGTTCCTGATTACAAAATGATCCCCAGCAACTATTGGTATAGGATTATCGAGTCTAAGCTGTACGAGAGCTTCTTCGCCTGGGTCTACTACTTCTGATCCTAGCAATCTGACTGATGCAGTAGTTTCAGCAGCGCCACAATAAAACATAACTCTTGAGTTATGTTTTATGGACCATCTGTGATATCCCAAAACTTTCAACTTTCCATTGACGGCCTTACTTGCTGAGAGCCACCCAGGTTCGGCTAACATATAACCTCTACTAACAGAGTCATGAGATATGCCTGACAAGTTAAGGGCCACACGTCTGCCAGGCCTAGCAGTCTGCAATTTTTGTTTGTGGCTCTGTATACCCCTTATTCTCGATTTTGTACCAGAAGGTATTATCTCTATTTCCTGTCCTACTGAGATTGAACCACCAATTAATGTACCTGTAACTACTGTTCCAAATCCACTTATGGTAAAACTGCGATCAACTGATAATCTTGGACGAGTTAGAATCTCTGTTGGATCGACATTAGTTAATAGCCGCTCTATAGACTCTATGAGTTTTTGAATTCCTTCTCCAGTTATAGCAGAAACCATAACTATTGCTGCTTTATTGAAATGAGTCTCTCTTAACAGCTCGTCTATTTCTTCTTTAACCAGATCTGATAATTCCTGATCTACTAAGTCAGATTTGGAAATTACAACTATAATATTCTGTATGCCCAGTACTTCAAGTATTGATATATGTTCTCGGGTCTGTGGCATTATAGATTCGTTGGCAGCTACA
>PBBS01000003.1 GCA_002717805.1 Chloroflexota bacterium
GATCCCGATTCCAGCATAAGTCGACCATTGATATCCTTCGACAACTGTGGAAATACCCAAGGCGACCAATGGAAAAATTAGTGAGGCATAAGCTCCGCGGTCGACTCCAACTCTGCCAAGCAATGTTAGATAACTCAAGAATGCAATTATAGTGGCAAAAAAAGCGAGGAATAGTAGCGAGCCTACATAAGAGGCTGTCATCTCAAAGGAAAATTCCTGTCCTGTGATCAATGAGAGAGTGAGCATGATTAAAGCTCCATATGTCATACCATAAGTGTTGGACTCTATAACCGGAATCCCATGGCGTTGATTTCGTGCTGAGACTATATTGCCCACTGAAGCAGAAAAGGTACCCAAAAGAGCCAGGGCTACAGCAATCAGGTTTTCACTTCCGGTTTCAAAATCGCTAATTTCAGGCCAAAAAACCAATACCATTCCCATAAGACCAATGCATGCGCCCAGACCCATGTGAAATTCGAACCGATTCTTCAAGAAAAAGCTTCCATTCATCATATTCATCACAACAATGGTGCTGAATATTAATGCCACAAGTCCACTTATGAGAGTAAGTTCGCAAATGTATATAAGTAGATAATTGAAGCAGAAGAGACTCGCTCCTTGTAATAGCATAAATCCGTGGTCAAGAATACCAAAGCGCATCAAACGTCCTGAATATAGACAATAAAGCCAGGAAGCCCCGGCCGCCAGCAAGAAGCGATACGTGATCGAGGCCATAGGATCAACATAACCTAGTTGGAACTTTATCGCTAGCCAACTCGAGCCCCAGGTTAGAATGGTTATTGCATAGAGTAGTAAGTTTTGTACTGAGCCGAATGAAGTCATCATAAACCCCTCTGGCTATTTTACTACAAGTATTATGGGGTATTTTTGTGACTAATTATTGGAGCGGAAGATGGGATTTGAACCCACGACCCTCTCCTTGGCAATGTGATGTTGATGGGTCATAGGCGTGTACCGCTGTCTCCACAGGTTACCATATTCGTGCCTATATCTCTACAGAAGTTTACAGAAAGTTATAGAAGGGTTTCGGATAGTGTGTCCTATAGTGTGTCCAGGACACACTATTTTCTAGCAATGTTTCTACCTCAAGGTTTTAGACTAACCTACCTTAAGAAATCTGAACCATCATATGCCTAGAACCCCTATAAATCTTAAGGTAATCTTAAGGTATCCTTGAGGTAACCTTGAGGTCATTTACCAACCTACAGGTTTTAGACCGATAACGCTAACGCTATGTGACTAGAACTCCAAGAAACCTGATGGTTACCTGTAGGTCGTCCTACCCTAAAGAAATAAGGTACTGCTAGGCGTGCATAACATCAGAACCTTAGGGTACTCTAAGGGTTTTAAATTCTCAAAACCTTGTGGTTTTCTCGGGGTATTTACTGAGTAATTACCCTATCTTACTCGGTCTTGTTGTGCTTGCGAACTCTTGACATGTTGTATTGGTGCTAATGCTACACTCCGCAAAAGGAGGGATTTATGTCTATATACATTGGGTTTCAGAAACCAAACTCACAATATGTAGAGTGGATGAATAATAAATTCTTGGAAGGGGAACTTCCGCTTCCAGGGGAATCGCACCCTTATGGCATGGGTAATGGAGACCCCAGATTAAATGAAATAGCGAGTGGTTTCCCTGCTTTCTTAGAGAAAAAGGGCATTAAGCTAATAGGACGCTATAATCCAGTGGGTTCAGGAGCCCACCACTCTGGTAATCATCCAGGTATCCTCATAATTGATACCGACAATGACCAAGATTTGAACGCCATAATGAATTATTATACTCCGTTCATAGATATATCTTTTCGTAGATACAACAGTAGATATTAGCTCAATAAAGCCAACTGCTATAATTAACTAACCAAATACGTGGGGCTTGAGGTAAATGTGGTTAGAACCATTCTTCCGATAACTCTTACATTCATGTTGTTGTTATCTATNTCCTGTTCCNTCAGGNNTNATGATAATGNCNAATCTTCTGTCNGTCTNGAANCTATAGGAGTTAATAAGGTTTTTCCNNATGTATCTTACTCTCGTATGGTGCATATNACTTATCCTGACGATGGTACTGATNGACTCTTCTTAGTTTTACAAACTGGTCAGATCAAAGTTTTCTCTAGAGAAACCGCGTCACCACGCATATTTCTAGACATATCTGACCGAATCAGCGATGAGGGTAATGAAGAAGGTCTTTTNGGTCTCGCATTTCATCCAGATTACTCTGAAAATGGGTATTTCTATACTTATTATTCAAAGGACTCNCCTAGACGTTCAGTCCTTTCGCGTTTTTCGGTTAAGGAAGAANATCCGAATCAGGCAAATCCGAACAGTGAAGTAATTGTTATGGAGATACCCCAGCCTTTCAACAATCACAACGGTGGTCAAATAGTATTTGGCCCGGATGATTATCTGTATATCGGTCTGGGAGACGGAGGTTCCAGTGGGGANCCAAATCNGCATGGCCAAAATCTTGAGACCTTGCTTGGTTCTATCTTACGAATAGATGTTACAACGGATGAGTCTGGCAATGCCTATGTGATTCCTGAAGATAATCCATTTATTGGCTACAGTGATACTAACGTGCGTCAGGAAATTTGGGCCTATGGTCTACGTAATCCATGGAAGTTCACTTTTGATAAAGTTACTGACCAAATGTGGGCCGGTGATGTAGGTCAGAATGATTACGAAGAAATTGATATGATTCAACCAGGTCTTAATTATGGCTGGAACGTGATTGAAGGTACTCATTGCTATCCAGCACATGTTGAGAACTGTAACCAGGAGAATCTAGAACCACCCATTTATGAATATCCTAGGAGTGGAGGTAACTGCTCTGTCACAGGTGGCTATGTTTATCGCGGATCGCTGTTGCCTTCTCTGNATGGTGCCTATATATACGGCGATTTCTGTAGCGGTAGGATTTGGGCGTTATGGTATGACGGCACTCATGTTACAGAAAACTTAGAACTCACTGAGGCTCCAGGCAGGATATCCTCTTTTGGTGAAGATCAGGACGGCGAAATATATGTACTGTCGTTTGATAAGAATATCTACCGATTAGAGATCAGATGAGCAATGAAAGATAAGCTTGTCGTAGTACTGATTGCACTACTTGTTATTACATCTGCTTGCAGCNCCAATACTAAGATCACATCATATCCAACTTCAACCCCAGACCCATCATATTATGCTAGCGATAGGAATATAGTACATGTTACGAGGGTTNTAGATGGAGACACAGTCGAAGTACNATTTGAATCTGGAGAATCAGACAAAGTACGCATAATAGGCGTAGACACGCCCGAAATTTTCTCGCCCAACCAAGCAAGTGAATATGGAAACATTACTGACCTAGATTGTTTAGATAAATGGGGAGATGCTGCCACAAAATACGCTAGGGATATCCTCAATAACAAAGATATTAAGTTAGTTCATGATTCTAAAGTTCAGAAAAGAGATTACTACGACCGTTTACTTGCCTATATAGATGTCAGTGGTCAAGACTTCGGGGAATTACTACTAAAAGGGGGATATGCCAGGGTATATGTTGAGGGGGAAAGTAGTCGAAAGAATGATTACTTACAGCTAGAGAGACTTGCTAAATCAAGTCGCCTCGGACTTTGGTCGTGTAGTGTATCCGTGGATACAGCAATCCAAACTCCAACTGCACAATTCAGATTCAATCCCGATGGACCAGATAGAGATTGTNGTGACTTTTATATATGGANAGAGGCACAGTCGTTTTACGAAGCTGCTGGTGGGCCTTATAGGGACCCACATAGGCTAGANGGTGACAAAGATGGTATAGCTTGTGAAAGCCTTAGNTAAAATAAAGCCAAATGTTATAATCTACCCATTATGAGGGCATTTATTCTGTCTCTTGCAGCAGGGCTACTATTCGTTCTTGCGTGCGCAGAATCAACGGAATCTCCCAATATCAAGCAATATCCAACTTCAACACCATACCCTACACACACACCTAAGATTATTTCTACCAATCTAGAAGTGCAAGTCGACACAGTTCCCAAATCTTGTAATTCAAACGNAATTTCAATCTCTAAAGAATGGAAGGATATCCTTACGTCTGCAAGCTTTACAAAGTGTGTAATGCCTTTCGGTGTTCTTATAGGTGCCGATTACCGTATGCCTGATTCCTATATAACTCAGGCTGCTATGATCCTAGCTGAAATACTTGACCCTGACATGGATGGATCACCTAACGACCCCAAAGTCTTGTCATTGGTCCAGGAATACCATAACGCCTGGCTTCCCATGCCATTTGATCCTGAACCATGGCATAGTCATCTTGAAGAACAATTAGGTAATAAGCTTAACTCTTACGGATTGATGATCCCTAAATGGTGGATGGATGGAGAAGGGGAATCTATACGTTCTGTACCAGACGAACATGCAAAGAATGTGATGGTTGAAGAGATAATGCACTTCATGACTCAATTTGGCTATAGCCGTGCCTACCCTGAGATTTTCGGTGTTGAAAATTGGCATTCATTAATTGCCAAGGAAACTAAACATGCAGCTTGTGAATGGTGGCAACACCCTGAAAACGATTGCCCTGATAATCCCGGATATTATGATGGAGATTGTTCGGANCCTAGCTGTGATGTCACTGAATTCTATCACCAGGTTGTGACTACTCGAGCAGGTATGGAACTAGGATGGCGTGGCATAGGATTTCCTAAAACAAAAGAGGAACTTGAGTCTAAGCTGTCAGATGAAATAAAAGCCGTGCTTGATAATCCTAATTATAATCAGATTAGTAANCCTCTTACATTTTCCTATTCATATGCTAAGCCTATGCCGACAACTCCCACTATTAATCCGCTATAGGGTAGAAATCATGACCACTCTTGGGATAGATATTGGTACAATAAAGCGAAATGCTATAATTAAGTAACCAAATTCTAGAGTGAGTGCAATGAATAGGAAAACTTTCCTTGTTTTAGGTGGTTTGATGCTAATCCTAGTATTAGCAGGGTGTTCAAGTGAGACGCCCGAACCTACAGTGCCACCAACACCTAAACTTGCTCCGCTGCAAATTGCCAAACAATATAGTTCACCACCCCCTATGTCGATAGACCCAGAAAAGTCAATAACGGCTGTGATGCATACTAGCCACGGTGATATTACCTTCGAGTTGTTTGCCTCAGAGGCCCCAAACACGGTAAATAACTTTGTGTTTCTTGCACAAGATGGGTATTACAACGATATTATATTTCATAGAATCATCAAGGGATTTATGATTCAAGGAGGAGATCCTACAGGTACTGGCTCAGGTGGACCAGGATATAGCTTCAACGACGAGCCGGTCACTAGAGATTATCTTGCTGGAACACTAGCAATGGCAAATGCTGGCCCTAATACAAACGGAAGCCAGTTCTTCATAATGCATCAGAACAAACCTCTACCCAAGAACTACACTATATTCGGTCAAGTCACCCACGGCATAGCCGTGGTCAATGAACTGGCAGATACACCTGTGACTGTGGGAGGAATGGGTGAGCGCTCTAGCCCAGTAGAACCACCAGTCATAAATAGTATAAATATCAATATAGGGTCTTAGTGTGGAGCGATATAGTCCATTTTTATGGAAACCGATGACAATAAGATTGACTTAGTAGGTTCTGGGGATCATGGTATTATTAAGTAACCAAATTTCCTNCATGGCGTATAAGAACAAAGAATTCTTTATTTCCTTTGTCTCCCGTTAATGGCGAGCGAACCAAATTCAGTATCCTATAGTTGTTATTAACCAACCAATCTATCATTCTAGCCAAAATACTAGCGTGCAAAATAGGATCCCTGATCACCCCTCCTCTTGCAACTTCACCTTTATCAGCCTCAAATTGAGGTTTAATTAAAGCAATAATGCTCCCGTTTGGTTTAATATTCTCGATCACTGATGGGAGGATATTCTTGATCGAAATAAATGACACATCGATAGTGATGAAGTCCACTTTTTCCGGTATATCTAGTGAAAACCTAGCATTGGTTCTCTCCATAGATATTACTCTATCATCTATACGCAGATTGTAGTCCAGTTGACCATAACCCACATCTACTGCATAAACACGACTCGCACCTCTCTTCAGTAGACAATCAGTAAAGCCTCCTGTCGAAGCCCCTACGTCTAAGCATATCCCATTAGAAACATCTACTCTAAAGTCTTCCAGCGCCTGATTTAATTTTATACCACCACGACCAACGTAATCCTGATTAGGAATCAATTCGATTGTAGATTCTACTCTGATTTTCTGACCAGGTTTAGTTGCAATAGATCCGTCAACCAGAATCCTACGCGCCAACACTAGTGCTACTGCCATTTCAGAGCTATCAGCTATGGAGGCATGTATTATAGCGTCATCTAATCTTATTGCTGTGGATCGTTTTCTTGAAGGCATAATACTGTAATAACAAAATCTACCGGAGATATCTTTGATGTCTATAACGGAGATTGATAAAACATTAAATGAGACTAGACCGATAGGATATATCTGACTCCCAATGAGCCCATTTACTTATCGGATTTGTTCAGGCCAGATAGGAACTGGGCATTTGACTTGGTGTTGCCCAATCTCTCAAGTACTTTTTCAGTAACATCCTCTCCTGCATAGATGCTAGACATCCTCCTTAGAAGTATAACTCGTTTCAATGTCTCGTCATCAAGGAGCAATTCTTCTCTACGAGTACCGCTGCGTTGAATATCAATTGCAGGGAAATATCTACGATCTGCTAGTTTCCTGTCGAGGTGTATCTCCATATTTCCTGTTCCTTTAAATTCTTCGTATATCACGTCATCCATTCGACTACCAGTGTCAACTAGACAAGCAGCTAATATAGTCAGACTGCCGCCCTCTTCAACATTTCGGGCAGCTCCAAAAAATCTCTTTGGAGGATACAAAGCCACGGGATCCATCCCACCAGATAAAGTCCGGCCGCTAGTCGGCAGGGCTAAGTTATAGGCTCTAGTTAGCCGAGTGATGCTATCCAGAAGAATCACAACATCCTTACCACTTTCTACTAGTCGCTTAGCTCTTTCAAGCACAAGTTCTGCGACCCTACAATGATCCTCAACTGGGTCATCAAATGTAGAACTGAAGACTTCCCCTGCTACTGAACGTTTAACNTCTGTAACCTCTTCAGGTCTCTCACCTATAAGAGCAACCATAAGTGTCAGGTCAGGTTCGTTGGAAGATATTCCTTCAGCTATGTTCTTTAATAATGTCGTCTTTCCTGCTTTGGGAGGAGAAACTATTAAGCCTCTTTGGCCTCTGCCAATTGGGGCAATCATATCCATCAATCTAGTCGAGAGATTAGTTCCTACAGTTTCTAATTTAATCTGTTTGTCTGGAAATATTGGTGTTCTGCTATCAAAAAATGGCCTGTTGCGGCCGTTATCTGGTTCCGTTCCATTTATGCCTTCTACTCGAATCAAGCCATAGTATTTTTCATTGTCCTTAGGAGGCCTAACATTCCCCATTATCTGGTCGCCAGTTCTTAATCCAAATCTTCTAATCTGAGATTGAGATACATAAACGTCATGAGCACTCGGTTTAAGGCTATTCTGTCTTAGAAAACCATATCCATCATTAATAACTTCGAGTATCCCAGAAGCCAAGATGTAGCCTTGTTGTTCAGCATATGACTGCATCAGCTTAAAGACTACTTCATCTTTTCGCATTGCATCTAGGCTATCCTCAACGCCCATATCCTTGGCAATGGTTAATAGCTCTTCTTTATTCTTACCTTCTAGTTCTAACAGGTTCATAACGTTCTCCAAATATATCTTTTACCAAATACATAAATTCTTTCTTTAATATTGTTAGGAATCCAAATCTGAAGCACGTTGGCTCAGATGGCTAGACCTCAATACTGTAGCAACAGATTGCAGATCTCTTTTATCGATTTCAAGTTACCACTTACTANTTACCGGAGTTGCCCCAATCTTTAAGAAACCTAGCTATACCAGTATCTGTAAGGGAGTGATTCATCATTTGCAGAAGTACTTTATAAGGAATGGTNGCTATGTCTGCCCCTGCCTTAGCCGCTGCTACGCAATGGAATGGATGGCGTATACTGGCAGCCATTACTTTAGTATTCTTATTGTAATTTTTAAATATTTCCACTATATCGGCCACCAATGTCATGCCATCGTGTCCTTCATCATCAAGTCTACCTACGAATGGACTAACAAAAGTCGACCCGGCTTCAGATCCAAGTAAGGCTTGATTAACTGAGAAACACAATGTTTGGTTTATCTGTATTCCCCTAGAAGAAATCTGGCTGATTGCCTCAAGCCCATCTAGTGTACTTGGAATCTTTACCACGACATTCGGNGCCCANGTAGCTATCTCCAATCCTTCTTCTATCATACCTTTGGCATCTGTGCTAATTACTTCTGCAGAAATAGGACCATCTATTATACCGGCTATCTCCTGAACAGCAGATCTATAGTTACTGAGATCGGCTATGCCCTCTTGAGCCGCCAGAGACGGATTAGTCGTAGCGCCACTTATAACTCCAAGCCGAGCTGCATGGCGAATTTCATCAAGGTTAGCTGTATCTAGGAANATTTGCATAGGTGGTGAACAAATGGGAAAAAATAACCGAGTTCGCGAAGTATATCATCAATAGTCAATATAGTCTACACTGTGCCAATTTTATAACTTTGCTTCAATAGTCATAGTATGCTGATCTCCTTCTCGGAGAATATCCTTAGCTGCATATATAAATTCTCGGAATAGCGGATGNGCACGATTAGGNCTNGATAAAAACTCAGGATGAAATTGCACTCCAAGCATGAATGGATGCCCCACAATCTCAGAAATCTCTACCAACCTATCATCAGGAGACAATCCACTGGCTATAAGTCCCCCTTCGGCTAAGAGCTCTCTATAATCATTATTAAATTCAAACCTATGCCTGTGTCTTTCTTTAACATCGNCTGATCCATATGACTTAGCAGCCTTTGTTCCTTCTATCATATGACACGGATAGATTCCCAGCCTCATAGTACCGCCTTTGTCACCTATTCCGTACTGGTCTGGCATCAGGTGAATAACTGGATGGGCCGTATTTTCNTCAAATTCAGTAGAATTGGCGTCTGGTGCGTTTAATATCCTGCGTGCCGCTTCTATAACCATAAGCTGCATGCCCAAGCACAAACCCAAATACGGTATGTTATTCACTCTCGCATAGGAAACCGCCTTTATCATCCCTTCTACGCCTCTGGGACCAAAACCACCAGGAACAACTATTCCTGATGCAGAATGCAAGTAGCTGTCTACTCCATCTCTTTCTATATCCTCAGAGTGTATCCACTTCACTTCTACCTCGATATCGTGATGTAGACCAGCATGCCTAAGTGCTTCTTTAACGGAAATATATGAATCAGGTAAATCCACATATTTCCCGACTACAGCTATCTTCAGTTTCTTTTGTAGGCTGTTCATCTGGCCGACCATTTCTCTCCATGAGGACATCTCGTCACCTTGCGTGTTTAAAGAGAGTTCTCTGATGATAAGATCGTCCAAGCCAGCCTGTTCCAATATAAGAGGNACTTCATATACATTATCTACCGTAGGCAATGGTATAACGGCTTCTTCCTTGACATCACAAAAGAGAGCCAATTTACCTTCAATGCCATCTCCAATTGGATAATCACTTCTACATAGAAGGGCATCGGGCTGAATGCCAATACCTCTAAGTTCTTTAACACTGTGCTGGGTAGGTTTAGTCTTGAGNTCACCTGTAGATGCGATAAATGGTAAGTANGTTACATGTATGTAATAAACATTATTTCTGCCTACGTCATTCCTCATCTGCCTAATAGCTTCTAGGAACGGAAGACCTTCGATATCTCCTACGGTTCCGCCAACTTCGACTACGACAACCTCAGATTGAGTTTCCTCTGCCACTTTCTTTATCCTGTCTTTTATTTCGTTGGTAACATGAGGGACAACTTGTATGGTGCCGCCTAGGAAATCTCCTCTGCGTTCTCGCTCAATAACAGAACTATATATACGACCAGCGGTAACATTTGAAGATCTAGTGAGTTCCAGGTCTATGAACCTCTCATAGTGACCTAAGTCCAAGTCCGTCTCCGACCCATCAGCTGTAACAAAAACCTCNCCGTGCTGATAAGGAGACATTGTTCCTGGGTCCACATTTAAGTAGGGATCGAGTTTTTGTACGGAGACAGTTATACCTCGGCTCTTAAGTATGCGCCCAATAGATGCAACGCTTACCCCTTTGCCTACTGAACTAACCACTCCCCCTGTAACAAAAATATACTTGGTCATCTATACGATAAATTCTCCGNGGCCAAGGAAACGACTGATACCAAGAAGCCAGGTCAGAAGAAACAAAACCTACCTTGATAATATTTACAGTGAACAATATTGTCAAGGCATAAGGTTATGACAAAACCGTTANTNAAACTTAATTATGAATTCTCGTCGGATAATATTCACTAATAATCAAATAGGAATTCCGCCCCATACGATCCTTCCCAACCTAACCATAGTTGCCCCTTCTTCTATTGCAACCTCGAAATCATGACTCATGCCCATAGACAGATTGAGAGAGCCCTCACCAATCAAACCAAGCCCATGAAATTCGTCTCTAATCTCTCTTAGTTTTCGAAAATATGGCCTGACTTCCTCTGGGTTTTCAAGGAATGGAGGCACTGTCATGAGTCCTTCCAACTTCACATTTNTNGATTCTTTAATGAAAGATAGCAATCCGTTAAGTTCACCTAAATCTGCTCCTGTCTTCGAATCCTCAGACGATAAACTAACCTCTACGTATACTGATACTGTTTTATTAATNTCAATAGCTATATTGTTGATTCTTTTAGCCAGCCTAACACTATCGACAGATTGAATGGTATCAAATAGTTCAAGAGCTTTTCTAACTTTGTTGGTTTGTAAGTGACCGATCATATGAAAATTAACAGATCTATCCTGCAGTGCTTCAGCCTTATCGCCAAACTTTTTCTCCGCCTCCTGAATCTGATTCTCTCCAATGTGTTTTAATCCAGATGCAATCGCATCCAGTACAATCTGTTTATCAACTGTTTTGGACGCAGCCAGCAGTGAGATCTCGTCAGGATCTCTACCGGCTCTTTGAGCTGCATTACTAATCCGCGTCCTAATAGCCTGCAATCTTGTCTCTATATTATCGGTAGTCATAATTAAGTGNCCTAAATAAACCTTCGCTTGATTCTGTCAGTCATTAGATAGATTGTCAAACTATAACCTCTTATTCTAGATTTCTTATATAAGTTATTGTTATATAATGAGTTAGTAAGCTAGAATCTCTATTACAGGAACAGTACTATTGCAAATCTTATCTGTCCCTATAATAGCCAAGAACAAACAATATGAATAATTCGTAAGTGGTCTTGATTTAAGGAGGTTTCACTAATGGCTGTAACACAAGATANTAGTAGCACAAAGTCTGATAAATTCAAGGTTATAGGAACTGATCCTATACGCCATGACGGCGTAGATAAAGTCACGGGCAGAGCCAGATACGGTGCAGATATAGATTTACCTGGACTACTTCATGGAAAAGTACTTAGAAGTCCTCATCCACACGCTCGAATTAAATCCATAGACACAAGTAAGGCTGAAGCTCTCGACGGAGTTAGAGCTGTGTGCATATCTAAAGACTTTCCTATTGTGAAAAACTCAGATCTAGACTTCTCTATCATTCGAGCAAGTAATAGAGTTGCATCAGAAAACACCATGGCAACTGANAGAGTCCTNTACAAAGGGCATGCTCTCGCTGCNGTTGCNGCTACTAGCCCTCATATCGCAGAAGAAGCTCTTGCTTTAATAGAAGTGGATTATGAAGTATTGCCTTCGGTTTTATCGGTTCAAGAAGCAATGAAAGACGATGCTCCACTGCTGCTTGATAATATGACTACAAGGTTCAGAGTTGAGAGATTCGGGGTAGGTGATGACACCGGTGTTAGAAGCAATGTCGCTGACCAAGTTCAATTTAAGAGGGGAGACCTAGATGCTGGCTTCAAGGAAGCTGATGTAATAGTAGAGAGAGAATTCCATACAAAGATGGTTCACCAGGGATACATCGAACCACAGACATCTACTGGCTACTACGCACCAGATGGAAGAGTTACTATTTGGACATCCACTCAAGGCATATTCCCTATAAGAACATCCACCGCTGCCATATTAGATATCCCAGAATCTATGGTTAATGTAATACCAATGGAAATTGGCGGGGGATTTGGAGGCAAGCAATCCCCATACCTAGATCCGGTTGTGGCTATCCTGTCTCAGAAGACAGGAAAACCTGTCAAAATAACTATGTCACGCCAAGAAGTCTTCGAAGGCACGGGCCCAACTTCTGGAACCTACATGAAATGTAAAATTGGGGCTAATAAGGGTGGGTTAATAACTGCGGCTGAATTGTATCTNTACTATGAAGCNGGCGCTTTCCCTGGTTCTCCTGTAGCAGGAGGAGCAATGAGCAGTTTTGGCCCATATAAGATAGACAATCTGCTGATCGACGGTTTTGATATAGTTGTAAATAAACCTAAGACAGCTGCTTACAGAGCGCCGGGACAACCACAATCCGTATTTGCAGTAGAATCTGTTATTGATGAGGTTGCAGAGAAACTTGGCATTGATGCCATGGAATTTAGAATTAAGAACGCAGTACATGATGGAGACCGTGCTCCAAATGGAGTCCTCCACTCCAATTTTGACTGTGAAAGCGTTGAAATAGCAATGAAGGATCACCCACATTACACCGCTCCTCTTGGTGGAAAGAACAGGGGAAGAGGCTCTGCCGTAGGTTACAGATTAAACGGCGGCGGCAGTGGTTCATCTGTAACCATTAATGTAAATGCAAATGGAACCATCAACCTACTNACTGGTTCTGTCGACATAGGTGGTACCAGAACATCCATTGCAATGCAGACAGCAGAAGTCCTGGGTATCTCATCTGACGATGTAAANCCATCGATAGTGGATACAAATTCGATCGGCTACACTGGCGGGACTAACGGTAGCCGAATAACTTTTGACACAGGACTTGCGGCAATAATAGCAGCACAGGATGTTATTCANAAGATGAGTGATAGAGCTGCGCTAATATGGGAAGTCCAGAANGAAGATGTGGAATTTAAAGACGGTACCTTTGTATGTCTAAAGAATACCGACGACAAAATGACTTTCAAGCAATTAGCTGCAAGGCTTATGGATACNGGTGGTCCAGTCACTGCGTCAGCTTCCGACAGACAGGGTGGAGTTGGATCTCAACTTGCAGGTCACCTAGTNGATGTCGAAGTAGATCCAGAAACTGGAAAAGTTGACGTAATAAGATACACAACATTCTTAGACTGCGGCAAGGCCATATACCCATCATATGTGGAAGGNCAAATGCAGGGCTCGGCTTTACAAGGAATAGGATGGGCACTTAACGAAGAATATTTCTTCACAGAAGATGGTTCTATGGCAAATTCTTCATTCCTAGACTACAGAATGCCAACTAGTCTAGATGTGCCGCCAATAGACTGTGTACTAATTGAAAATCCCAACCCTAGACATCCGTTTGGCGTAAGAGCCGTGGGAGAAACGGTACTAGTGCCACCACTTGCTGCTATAGCTAATGCAGTTTATAACGCTATTGGTGTCCGTATGGCCAGCCTCCCAATAACTCCTGGAAGTATATTGGAAGCCTTGGATACTAAGTAGANATTCCAGAGTAGCCAGATTAANGCAGGTTAGANTAATCTCTAACATGTATGTCTGGCTGNTCTAGNCTTCGANGATCTTCACGACCATTANCTCTATAAAGCCTACTATATTGTTACCCNACTGCTACTTTTGCCTGATCCCATAAATCTTGCTTATCNCTGGCTGATATATTGGAAAGAGATATCCCGCGTTGCCTACATATATCCTCCATATGGGTAAACCGTCTTTGGAATTTACCATTGGACTTCCTTAAACAGTCCTCAACCTGTATGTCAAGCCATCTCCCAACATTGACTAAGGAAAATAATATGTCTCCTAATTCGTCGATCCTCTCGTCGTTATTAGTTGCTTCGCTCAATTCCNTAATCTCCTCTGCAACTTTATCCATTACTCCGCTGTAATCATCCCAATCGAAGCCAGCCAGGTGAGCCCTGTCTTGAACAAGTTGGGCATAAGCTAGTGCAGGGAGGGTCTTAGGTATACTATCCANNCTTGAAGTATTCCCTTTATTCCTTTTTTCTTGTTGCTTGATATCTTCCCATTGTGCCTTTACTTCATCTGCCGTTCTAGTTTCTCCNCCTGCAAATACGTGTGGGTGTCTATTTATAAGCTTATTGTTTATATTCCTGAATACATCTGACCCTGCAAACTTGCCAGACCTTTGACCAATATTGATGTGAAAAACTACTTGCATAAGTATGTCGCCCAATTCCTCTACCATATTGGGAATATCTTCATTCTCTATTGCTTCAATCAATTCATAACACTCTTCTATAAGATTCCTCTTAAGTGATTCATGCGTCTGTTCTCGATCCCAAGGGCAACCACCAGGACTGAGCAGGGTATCAATTGTTCTCTCTAGGTCAGAATAGCTCTCCAAACTTTCAGATTGATCATCTCTTTTATACATAATTACACTCAACTCTCTCTATACAATAAGAATGTTATAAGTTCCTTAATATCCTCTCTAAACTCCTCAGCCATTTTTGCATGCTTAAGAGATTCAAGNGCCAATGTAGCTTCTTGCTCTGCTATGTCTTGAACATATCCTNTAGCGTTTACGTTATCAAGTAACGAAATAACCCTATTTACATCGTAATCTTCAATTTGATCCTGAAGGTATACATCCTGTANTAATTTTCTGTCGTCAGGATTTGATCGCTCNGTAGCAAACACAANTGGCAGGGAATTCTTCTTTTTCCTAATGTCATTTCCTACTGCTTTGCCAGTATATTCTTCTCTACCCCAAATGCCTAAGTAATCATCCCTTATCTGGAAAATATTTCCCATATATTTCCCACATTGAGCCATTGCATCAATTGTTACATGATCAGCATTGCCAACTATCGCTCCCAATTGCATGGAACATCTTATCAATGCTCCTGTCTTACGAGACACCATCTCCAAATACTTAGACGTATCTATATCAGTCCTTCCTTCAAAGTACAAATCTAGATATTGACCTTCTATCATATCCAGACAAGCGGTTGTTAAGATTAGACTGCACCTCGAGACGCGCTCGAAATTCTCCTCCACAGACAAGTAANCCTTAGGGGTCATGTCTGCCAAAACTCTCATAACATTCCCGGCTTGCAGGGCCTTAGGTTTACCCCAGTTAACCCAGACAGTAGGCTTATGTCGNCTTTCAAGATCACCATCCTGAATATCATCATGTATCAATGAAAAATTATGTATCAATTCGATTGCCGCCGCTATAGGTAATGCGTTTTCAGGCTTACCACCAACAGACTCGCAAGAGAATACACATAGAGAAGACCTTAGACCTTTACCTTGACTTGGTTTACCAAACTGCCCGTGTTTATCTACCCACCCAATATGGTAACGCATCATATTAAGTAGAGTCACATTGTCGAGAGATATCGCCTTGTACAAGGCTGAGTCTATTTCTTTACTATATTTATCGAGTATTACTGGNGACTCAGAATAGCCTCGAGATTCTATTTCTGACAAAATGACTCCCNTGTGGNAAGGCGGTATCCAANCTTTAAGNCTTTAATTATTGGCATAATGCCATACCTCTTATGTTAATTATCAAATTCCTGNTCGTTGATTAAATTATCTGCATAATTCATCAATACCTTCTTACGCNCAGGATCTACATTTGTTATATCAAAATAAGATTCCAAAACCTCTTGGGTGGTCAAGGTTTCTACTGAGGTATTCCCTAATCTATTGCGCCTAGATCTCTCTATGTCTTTCACTACTGGGGTAATAAACTTCGCATTTGACAGACTATCCCTTATGTCACTTTCCCGAAGTAAAGACTCCATATCTTCTGGAATATTCACCTTGATCCGTACTATAGCATCATCAATATTCTGCTTTGATATCTCTGCTANANTTTTTTCNGTAGGGTCTTCTCCATTTTTNATGCTAACTTCTATTGTGACAAATCNACGNGCATCTACAGTTTGAAAATGAAATTCTTTTAATCTTTCTCCAGGTGATTTCGAAGGATCTAGATCAATTACACAAAATCCCTTAGTGTCCTTTTCTTCTCCAAAGTCTACTCTTTCCAAACTNCCAGAGTAGACTACGTACGGACTGTACGATAACACTTGATGCTTGTGAATGTGTCCAAGTGCTACATAATCAAGTCGAGAATCTCCAATGGTACTCTGCATTAGAATAGGATCTCTACCTAAAAGCATAGACTGTTCTGAGCTAGTAATCGCCGTATTTAAAGATAGATGTCCAGTCAAAATACATGGTATGGATTTATCCAATGAATCTATCTCTTTCAATATTAGATTCGTAGCTCTTGTCTGAATTTCCTGATTAATCTGTTCTATATTGAGGCTGCGAGTCTCCTCTCTTGCCAAAAACGCGCTTCGTCTAATCCACGGAACAGCTATTATCTGTATTGGACCCGAGCTTGTATCTATATTGTATGTCCTTAGCGTATCTCCCACAGTAACATAGGGCACAGATAAAGTAGGAAATATTTCTAGAGCTGTTGCTCGTGTACTGATATGAGGTATGTCATGATTCCCTACCAAAAGGAACACCGGTATTCCTGAATCAGTAATTCTGGCAATCCTCTTAGCGAACTCTCTTTGGTGCGTCTGAGATGGATCCCTGTTCTTATATGCATCACCCGCAAACAAAACCAAGTCAACAGTATTGTCTAATGCAAAATCAACCAACTCATCGAAAGTTTTCAAGAAATCACCAAGCCGGGAACTTAAGCCAGTCTCCTCATCTATAGTGCCATAGCTTTCAACACCTATGTGGACATCACTAAAATGCAGGATTTTCATTTTTTATATATTTCTTCTTTAGGATCTTACTTGATAATATTATTCTCTTGTCTAATCGAGTTTATCCTTCAATGCGGCTACAAGGTCATCTATGTGAACTCTTGTTTGTTCCATGGAATCTCTGTCTCGTATGGTTACAGAATCATCTTCTTCTATGGTTTTGAAGTCTACAGTCACAGCCACTGGAGTTCCTATTTCGTCTTGCCTCCTATACCTTCTGCCTATGGATTGAGCATCGTCATATTGGCATGAGAAGTGTTCTCTTATAGTGGAATAAACTTCCCGGGCCTTTGGTACTAATTTGGCATTACGACTGAGTGGCAATACAGCAACCTTAATCGGNGCTATTGATGGACTCAGATGAAGTACAGTACGGAGATCTTTAGCATCAACTCCACCTTCTTCATCATAAGAATCTACCAAGAAAGCTAGAGTAGCCCTATCTGCCCCTCCTGATGGTTCTATAACGTAGGGTATGTAATGCTCATGGGATTCATCGTCGAAATACGTCATGTCCTGACTGCTATATTCTTGATGTTGTTTCAAATCAAAATCAGTTCTGTTAGCAATACCTTCCAGTTCAGACCAGCCCCATGGAAACTTGTATTCTATGTCATAGCAGCTCTTGGCATAATGTGCTAACTCATCTCCTTCATGCTCCCTANTGCGCAAATTTTCCGGCCTTATACCCAAATCCTTATACCATTGCATCCTGTCATCCAACCATCTCTTATGCCATTCTTCATCAGTTCCAGGTTTTACAAAATACTCTATCTCCATTTGTTCGAATTCCCGAGTACGAAAAACAAAATTACCAGGCGTNATCTCATTTCTAAAGGCTTTACCAATTTGTGCTATGCCAAATGGTAATTTCCTCCTAGTAGAAACAACAACATTCTGAAAATTTACAAATATACCCTGGGCAGTTTCTAGCCTCATCCATACTTGATTGGCAGAATCTTCCACGGGACCAAGAAAAGTCTTCAACATAAGGTTAAACAATCGTGCGTCAGTAAATTCTCCACCGCATTCAGGGCATTTCTCAATGCCTTCCATATGGTCTTCTCTAAACCTAAGATGACACTCCTTACACTCAACCAAGGGATCCGTAAATCCTTCGGCATGTCCACTAGCTTCCCATGTCCTTGGATGCATCAGTATGGCGGCGTCCAATCCAACCATATCGTCTCGCCTGTGAACAACACTTTTCCACCATTGATCTTTTACGTTACGTTTCAATTCCACACCAAGTGGTCCATAATCCCACGTACTGCCCAACCCTCCGTATATATCACTAGATGGAAATACAAATCCTCTACGCTTGCATAGAGATACTATTTTGTTCATATCAATTTGTTCTGGATTAAGTGCCACAATTGCCTCCGAATCTAAAATGCTTGAGGAAAGTTTACAACTTTAAGTAGTCCACGGAAACCCTTAGGTAAGTCAGTTCTCACGATTTAGTTAGTATCTACTAAAAATTCGTCAGAATAACGCATGCACAATTTACCAAGATAATATCGTTTCTAAAAAGATAATATTATCTTGCCAAAGTTAGCATTTGTCTCCATATAAGTATGGGCATCCGCAACCTCTTCTATCGAGAATATACGGTCTACAACAGGTTTTATATTGCCATGACCCAATAATGGCAATACATGTTTAACAAATTGCTGATTTAACGTCATTTTCTCTGGCATAGACCTCGATCTAAGCACAGTTCCTTTTATTGTTAGCCTTTTCTGCATAAGAGCTCCCAAGTTAACTTCTTGAGTAGCTCCTCCCATTGTTCCCACTATCACCATTCTTCCTTTAGTGGCTAATGAAGAAATATTATCGACCCAGTAAGGTGCTCCAATGACATCCAATATCACATCCACTCCTCTACTATTGGTAGCATCTTTGATGACTTCAGGAAACTGCTGGGTATTGTAATTTACTCCAAGATCAAGGCCAAGTTCTTTCGCCTTATCAATTTTCTCTTGAGAACCGGCTGTTCCAAATGTAACAGCCCCTACAGACTTTGCAAGTTGAATTGCTGCAATGCCAACCCCGCTTCCTGCCGCATGAATCAACGCTGACTCACCCATTCTAAGTTCACAATGATTAAAAAGGGCATCATAGGCGGTCATGAAAACTTCTGGTACAGCAGCGGCATTATTAAAGTCTAGGTTATCTGGAATATGAGCTAGCATACTGTAATTTGTTATAACTTTCTCTGCGTAACCACCTCCCCCAAGTAAACCAAAAACTCGATCTCCTTCACTAAACCCTTCAACCAAATCACCAACGCTTAGCACTACTCCCGCCATCTCCAAACCCGGAACATCCCCTCGTATACCAAGCGGAGCAGGATATCTACCTCTACGCTGCAAAAGGTCAGCTCGATTCAAAGCAGTGGCCTTCACTTCGACAAGAACATCTTCAGGCCCAGGAATCGGATCTGGTATCTCTTGAATACGAAAAACTTCTGGTCCTCCTGGTTCAGTTATAACTGCAGCACGCATTTAAAACCCCTATAAAAAATATTTACAATCCCTAGAGATTGTATAACAAATTTCCGAGTCAAAACAAAGGCTCCCGCATATCAAGAAATATGCGGGAGCCCTTAGAACTCAATTGTTTAGGCTATAAATATCGGAGCGAAAACCAATGCCACGATAGACATTAACTTAATCAATATATTCAAAGCAGGGCCAGAAGTATCCTTAAAAGGATCTCCTACAGTATCTCCTGTCACAGCTGCCTTATGCGTCTCGGAACCTTTGCCATCGAAATTACCTGCTTCGATGTATTTCTTCGCGTTGTCCCAAGCACCACCTGCATTAGCCATTGTAACCGCCAGCAAGAAACCAGAAGCTATAGATCCTACCAACATGGCCCCTAACTCCTCTGGACCCATTATATAACCTACAGCTACAGGTGCTATGACAGCCATTGCTCCAGGAAGTATCATTGCCTTCAGGGAGCCCTGTGTGGATATATCCACACATCTAGCGTAATCTGGTCTCCCGGTCCCTTCCATTATTCCTGGGATTTCACGAAATTGCCTTCGCACCTCATTAACTATAGCGTATGCGGCAGTACCAACTGCTTGCATAGTTAAAGCAGAAAATACAAATGGCAGCAAAGCTCCAATGAATAGCCCAACCAAAATACTTGGTTCAAGTATATTTATAACAAACCCACCTTCTGGCATTATCGCAAGCGAATAAGCTGACAAAAGAGCTAAGGATGTAAGAGCGGCAGAGCCGATTGCAAAACCTTTGCCTGTAGCCGCAGTCGTATTTCCTAATGAGTCCAAAGCATCTGTTCGCTCTCTGACTTCTGGATCCAGACCAGACTGTTCTGCAATTCCTCCAGCGTTGTCAGCTACTGGACCATAT
Source organism: Chloroflexota bacterium (assembly GCA_002717805.1). Taxonomy (GTDB): domain Bacteria; phylum Chloroflexota; class Dehalococcoidia; order Lucifugimonadales; family UBA2985; genus UBA2985. The sequence goes on from PBBS01000003.1 coordinate 20,440, forward strand.
GCGTCCGTCGCTAGTGTAATACCCAGAGTGGATAACATTCCAACAGCTGCGATAGCTACTCCATATAAATCAGCTTGGTTATGAGCTATCAATATTGCTGCAATCACCGATATAACCGGAACAACCGTACTCATCATTCCAGTAGCGAATCCAACTATTATCGTAGTTCCTGCCCCTGTTTGAGCAGCTTCAGATATTTTCTTTGTTGGAGAATATTCATAGGACGTGTAGTACTCCGTGGCGAATCCAATCACGTTGCCTGCAATCAGACCTACTAGTATTGAAATAAATATGCCAGTTCCATTCTCTAAATCCATTAATGTAATAACTGCATATGAGGCGCCAATTACCAAAACCGAAGATACGTATATACCCTTCCTCAAAGCCCACAAAAGCTTGCTCATAGAAGCTTCTCCACCAGTGCTGACAAAAAAGGTACCTATCAGTGATGAGATTATTCCCACTCCAGCGATAACTAACGGCAAAACCAGCATAGGTGCGTCATATGCAGCACTAGTGGCTGCAGCCGTCCCTATTGCTATAGTAGCTATTATTGACGATGAATAAGATTCGAAAAGATCAGAACCCATACCTGCAACGTCCCCAACATTATCTCCGACATTGTCTGCTATGGTAGCTGGATTACGGGGATCATCTTCTGGGATCCCGGCTTCAACTTTGCCAACTATGTCTGACCCAACATCGGCTGCCTTAGTAAATATACCTCCACCGACCCTGGCGAAGAGTGCTATCGATGAGGCTCCGAACCCAAAAGCAGCAACCGTATTTATATCTTGGAAAATAATATACAAAATCGATATACCAAGAATGCCTATACCTACTACAGATACCCCCATAACTGCTCCACTTGAAAACGCTACCCTAAGACCTGAATTAAGGCTCACGCTAGCCGCAGCTGCAGTACGAGTATTTGCTCTTATAGCAATACTCATACCCAAGAAACCAGTGGTCGCAGAACATAGTGCTCCAACCACATAAGCAATAGCCGGCTCAACTCCCAAATCAGGAAGGAATGCCATTATGGCAGCAACAACTATGACGAATATTGCCAGGGTGCGATATTCCCTGCCAAGAAATGCCATGGCCCCTTCTTGAATAGCGGTTCCAATATCTTTCATTGTGTCGTTGCCCTGATCCTCATTGAGAACCCTTCGCGCGAGCACCGCAGCAAAAATAAGTGCTACAACCCCTGCCCCGATTGCAATATACAAACCATTCTCCTCTAGCAAATCAATTCCTCCTATCGAATAGGGTGTAATAATTCGATGGCAATCTATCACTGCGAGCAGTACTAGTCAAGTGTAAACATGTATAATGGAGCGTTCGAATATGGGATTCTTCTAACTTTTGTTAGAATCTGCTTGTGGTTATTATTTGATATATTATTGAAGTTAGTAGGTGAAAATGAAAATATTAGCACTAGACATAGGCACAGGAACACAAGATATATTACTGTTCGACTCATCAACAACCATAGAAAATTGTCTAAAAATGGTAATGCCTTCTCCAACAGCTATAGCTGCTAAACGCATATCCCAAGCTACTAAAGAAAGAAGAGCAATTGCACTAACAGGAACCAACATGGGTGGGGGGCCTTCTACGGGAGCAGCAGCTACTCATATCCAGTCCGGTTTGCCAGTATATGCAACCGTAGAAGCAGCCACAACCTTCAATGACGATATGAATGAAGTAAAGGCTATGGGAATAACTTTAGTAAGTGAAGATGAAATCAAAAAGCTAAAAAATACCATTGGCATAGAACTAAAAGATTTGGATATAGAAATGGTCTCTACAGCACTCGAATCATTTGGCGTGGAAACCCAATGGGATGCTCTTGCAGTTGCAGTTTTTGATTACGGAGACTCTCCATCAGGATATTCAGACCGTAGGTTTCGTTTTGATCATCTAAGGAATCAAGTCTATAGCGGTTCACGTAACATAAGGTCTTCCTGTTACTTGGAAGAAGACTTGCCCGAATATATGACTCGTATGGTAGCAGTTTCTAGAAGCAACGATTTGAATATACCGACGCTATTTATGAATACAGCAGAAGCAGCTGTATTAGGCTCACTGGAAGACAAGCATGTTGCTTCACAGAATACAAAAGTTGTCGCAAATCTTGGCAACGAGCATACTCTCGCTTTTTATCTTGATGGAGAAACAATACAAGGACTATTTGAGCACCATACTCATTTATTGCAAAAAGACAAACTTGAAAAATATATAGATAGCCTTGTGAAAGGTAATCTCGATAACGAAACTATATGGAATGACCATGGACATGGCTCCATAGTATTGGATGGTGGGCCTCAAGACTATTTCTTATCTGTCACCGGTCCCATGAGATATATGCTAGAAGGATCAAGGCTGAATCCATATTTTGCAACACCCCACGGAGATATGATGTTAGCTGGATCTTTTGGCCTAATAAGAGCTTGGGCCGAGAAGAATCTGTCATGGAGAGAAGAAATATTGAACTCTCTTAGATGAAACAAGCCGCATTATGTCAATAATAAACAGGAGCTAGCTTACACGAGCTAGCTCCTGTTTATATCAATCCAAAATATTTTTGCCTATTACATACCGCCGTACATATCAGGCATACCACCCATTGGAGGCATACCAGCATTCTTATCTGGAATGTCTGTAACCATCGCTTCAGTGGTAAGCAACATAGTTGCTACGCTTGCTGCATTCTCTACAGCTGCTCGGGTAACTTTTGCAGGGTCGATTATGCCTCTCTCAAGTAAGTTGCAATAATCTTCCTTATCAGCATCGAAACCCCAATCTCCTTCGCCTTTCCTTATTTCATTCAAGACAACTGATCCTTCATGTCCAGAATTCTCAGCAATTAGTCTAACGGGGGCTTCCATTGCTGTCTCAAGTATGCGAATACCTGTCAATTCATCCCCTGTGGCTTCTACATTCTTGAGGGTTTCCATTCCTCGTACCAATCCAACACCACCACCGGCAACTATACCTTCTTCTACTGCTGCTCTTGTGGCTGATAGAGCGTCTTCTACTCTGGCTTTCTTCTCTTTAAGTTCTATCTCCGTTGCCGCTCCAACTTTTATGATGGCAACTCCACCAGCCAGTTTTGCCATTCTTTCTTGCAATTTCTCTCTATCGTAATCCGAAGTACTTTCTTCGATCTGAGCCTTAATAGCATTTATGCGTCCTTGGATCGCATCCTCTGATCCCATGCCGCCAACTATCGTTGTTTCATCTTTATTCGCAACTATTCTTCTAGCTCTACCGAAATCGTCTGCAGATATAGAATCAAACTTGCGACCTGTTTCTTCACTAACCAAAGTAGCCCCAGTGAGTATAGCCATATCTTCCAACATAGCCTTGCGTCTGTCACCGAATCCAGGTGCTTTAACGGCAAGTGGTGTCAATGTACCTCTGAGTTTATTAACAACTAGCGTTGCTAACGCCTCACCTTCCATATCTTCACCTATAACCACAACATTCTTAGTAACCTGTAGAACTTTCTCTAATGCAGGCACTATATCAGAAACCGCTGCTATCTTCTGGTCTGTGATCAGAATATATGGATCGTCAACTTCAGCTTCCATTCTCTCGGAGTTAGTAATGAAATATGGGCTTATATAGCCTCTGTCAAAGTTCATCCCGTCGACATACTCTGTCTCGTATTGGATGCCCCTAGATTCCTCTACGGTTATAACCCCGTCCTTACCAACCTTTTCCATAACTTCAGCTATTAGTTCCCCAATCTCATTTTCATGAGCAGATAGAGATGCCACCTGAGCTATTTGGTCTTTACCAGAAACTGGCGTAGCCATTTCTCTTATCCTAGCCCTGACTGCCTCAACAGCCTTATCAATTCCTCGTTTTATAGCCATTGGATCAGCACCTGCGGCTACATTTCTGAATCCTTGCTCAATTATTGCTTGAGCTAAGACAGTTGCTGTCGTGGTTCCATCTCCTGCAACATCGTTAGTCTTGCTGGCAGCCTCTTTTATAAGTTGGGCTCCCATATTTTCTAATTTATCTTCTATTTCGATTTCTTTTGCTATCGTGACACCGTCACTACATACCAAAGGTGCTCCGAAAGCCTTATCCAAAATGACATTCCTGCCACGAGGTCCTAATGTTACACGAACCGTAGTCGCCAGTTTGTCTGCGCCTGCTTTAAGAGCTTTCCTGGCGTCTTCGGAATAAGTAAGTTGTTTAGCCATGTTATAACCCTCCCGTTATCCTTATCTTTAAATAAATCTGTTAGATCCTTGATACTAGCCAATCTTAGCCAGTAAGTCACTCTCCCTAAGAATTAGATAGTCTTCTCCATCTTCCTTTATCTCAGTACCCGCATATTTTGAGTACACTACTGTGTCACCGACTTTTACATCTAACTCTACCCGCTTACCTTCATCAGTCGTCCTCCCAGGTCCAACAGCCACAACCTCACCTTCCTGTGGCCTTTCCTGTGCTGTACCAGGCAACACTATTCCAGAAGAAGTAACTTCCTCTCTGTCTGTAGGCTTAACAAGTATCCGATCACTAAAAGGTTGATATTTTCTACCCACCTTACCCCTCCTTCTATCTATTGTATTCTTCCAATTAACGTAGTTAGCAGGCTTAGGTGCAGCCTGCTAACGAGATAGTAAGTATATGTAACGATAGGCTAGGTGTCAATATCTCGGAATTTCATATTAGATTGCGTAGTTATTGAGCATTTCTATGCCCCCCCAAAGTACCGCCGGGGGACATCAATCATCATGATGTCAATTTGTTCGTCTGTAACGCCCATTTCCTTGAGCAAAGGAATTACCTGGCGGTTGATAAATGCTATACCATCTGGATTATATGCACTGGATTGACGCTCCAATTCTGCTTTATCTTCGAGCATCATTGTCATAGGGTAGTCATGCGACAAAGTAACCTTTTCTACCAATCCCAGATCTATTAAGTTTTTTACTGTCTGGGTTCGCTCTTTCCATTGCAATCCCCCAAGTCGACCACCTGGATAGCGATCCATTCCTATTGTGCAACCCTTGTTAGCAATGTATGACAAGTATTCCAAATCGTCAGTGTCGTTGCTATGACCAATATAGACTGTGCTCAAGTCTAACCCTTCTTGCTCAAAAACCTTAATTTGTCCGATACCTACCTTATCTTGAGCAGAAGTATGCGTTGTAATTGGAATCCCTGTATGCCTAGATGCCCTTGCAGCTGCTCTCAATATAGTCTCATTTACCGGAGTAACCCCTCTCTCATCAGTTGCTACCTTAATTATTCCTGGTTTGACCGACGTTCCATCGAGACCAACCTCTATATCCCTTATAAAAGCCTCGGCTAATCTATCAACTGACACGCCTCTGTCAATAGCCCTAGGTACGTCTATCCATATTCCTGTTGCGACGACAATATGGATTTCAGTTCTATCTGCGACTCTCTGAATTAGGTCCATATCTCTACCGAGATCCATCGTGGTTACATCTATAAAACTTCTTACGCCTTCTTTCTCTGCTTCGTCCAAGAAATTTACTGCCCTATCTATTGCCTCACTTCTATCGAGTAACGATGGAAATGCTTTAGGAATGCCTGCAGATGTATTGCATAAATGCTCATGCATCAAAGTAAACCCCAAGTCATTCGGATCAATCTTGCCCTTCACTGTATTAATCTTTGGCATAACTCTCCTTTTACTTACGATATAGTAACCCAACCAGAAAGATATGGCGGGGTATCGTATCTATCAGTTATCCTAATAAATATCAGTATACACATAAACATTTGACTGATAAACTCGGTCTGCATTCCATGTTCAACCAGTCTTAGTGAAAGGTCTAGTTCATTAATTGCCTTACTACAAGTTTGATGACATTAGTTTCCATTATGAATATTACGGAAAATCCAAAGACTGCTTGTTATTTATCCATGGATATACTGGCGATATCAGTGATTGGCAAAATCAAATAGAGTATTTCAAAAATAAATACACTGTACTGGCTTTGGACCTCAGGGGACATGGATTAACAGATTCTCCTAAAGATAGGTCTAAGTATACTCGAGTCATAATGGGTGATGATGTAATATCATTAATCGAATTCCTCGGATTAAACAAATTTCATATCGTCGGCCACTCGATGGGAGGAGGCATTGCTCAATATATAGCCCTAAAAATACCAAGTAAGATTAGAACCCTTACCCTAATCAGCAGCTCCTTCATGATAAGACAAGAAAAAGATCCTGAATTATCAGATTGGTTACAATCTAGACGACAACTAGCCCAAGAATTCGGCATGACTTCAGTTGCTCAACAAGCCCCCCTTATACCTGATGATTCTATGATGCCTGAGCACAGAATTAAGTATGAACGATATAGACTATCAAGAATGTCAGTTGATGCATTTATTGGAACCAGTGAAGGATTTAAAATACAAGATCGAGTAGACGAAAGGGTAGGCGACATAAGAATACCGACTATGATTATATGTGGAGAGTTAGATTCAGAAACGATGTTAAAGAACTCTCTAAATCTATCCGAATTAATCACGGGTTCTGAGTTAGATATTATTCCTTCAGCTCAGCATTCACCGCAATGGGAATTCCCTAATCTAGTTAATAATATTCTAGATAAATTTCTACGCAAACATCAATAGTTTCCCAGTCTCAGAAGCCTATTTCTCATGACCTGCGTCTCGGTTTTCTTTAAAAGCTCCCCAGCCCCCTTCGCTAAGAACCTTACGCCTATCTGCGGCGTCGGTATCATCATGAGCTCCATCCAATATATCCTTAATTTGCGGATCTTCTCTATAAGCTAACGCTTCCATTATCCCTGCAATCCTGTACGCACGATTGACAAGCATCTTATCCATACGAACAGTTGCTTGAGGCAAAGATGCCATGCGTTTAGCAATCTTCTCAGTCTCACCTTCAAGTTCATCAGACGAAACCACCCTATTTACTATGCCTATCGCTAGTGCTTCATGTGCAGAAAGTTGAGCTCCTAGTAATAGCACTTCTTTTGCTTTCTTCAAACCTACTAAGAAGGGTGTGATTAGGGTTGGAGGTGTTCCTCCATGCCTTATTTGTATCTCTCCAAATTTAGCGTCTTCTGCAGCAATAGTCATATCACAAACACCTGCTAACTCAAATCCCTGCCCCACTGCATGACCCCTTACGGCTGCTATAACTGGCTTTGACAATTCCCAAACTTTCATGTGTACATCTGTGCCGCTTGGTGCGGGATCATCATCTGGATATAAATATGAGTATAGATCCCCTCCAGCGGAAAAAGCCCTACCAGCACCAGTGAGAATGACTACATTCACTTCTTCATCCCCTTCTGCCTGTTCCAGGTGGCTATATAGCAACCTCTGAACATTCTTATTCATCGCATTTAGTACGGTCGGACGATTAAGGGTAATCTTGGCTACGCCATCATTTTTTTCGTACAAAACATCATTAGGGCTAGGTGGTGGTATTTCTATCCCGTCAGGAGTTTTCTTAACTTCAACCATACAGAAGCCTCCAATAAATAATAACTGAGTAAAGTTTAATTCTGCTCGATGGAATTGTCTATATGAATACTAATTCATCAAGTATAATGGATCTCCAATGCGAATTCTTTATTCAAGAGTCTCGAATCATCGACCATAAATTTGCATTGCTCAAACACATTGGCAAAGCTTATTATTTAGACTAAGGTTGATCAAATGAAGGAACCGATAATATCTGCCATAATTTTAGCTGCCGGAGAAAGCCAGAGAATGGCTGGTATTGACAAGATATTTACGCCTGTATTGAATAGACCAATTATTGACTACTCGATTTCGATATTAGCAGAATGCCCTGAAATTTCAGAAATAGTTGTGGTCTTAGCCAAGTCTAAAATAGAGACATTTGAAGTATTGTCAGGACAAAGTAATTGGCAAAAACCCATATTATATTGTGCGGGAGGATCCAGAAGACAAGATTCTGTAATGGCTGGTCTGTCTGCATTGAATCCGTGTGATTTAGTAATTATCCACGATGGAGCAAGGCCCTGTATAACTAAAGAAATAGTCCATAACGCAATAAATTCTGTGTCAGAAACTGGCGCTGCAACAGCAGGGGTTCCTACAACAGACACAATCAAAATTGTGAACAAAAACGCCAAAGTTATATCAACTCCACTAAGAGAAACTCTTTGGAATATCCAAACGCCTCAAATATTTAAGTACGAACTTATTCGCAAAGCTCATTTGGAAAAACCAAACGCTGATGTAACAGATGACGCAACGCTAATGGAACAAATGGGAGTAGTGGTTAAGGTTTTCTGGGGATCCTATAGTAATATAAAAATCACTAATGCTCGGGATATATATATTGTAGAATCCACTCTAAGTGAAGGTCAAGAAAGCTAGCTATGCTTATACGTACTGGAATAGGCTATGATTCCCACAAATTGGATTATGGTGTGGCACTATGGCTAGGTGGAGTAAGGATAGAATTCGACAAAGGTTTAGTTGGTCACAGTGACGGAGATGTGCTAATACACGCTATTGTTGATGCTTTGTTAGGGGCAGCGGGCCTAGGGGACATAGGAACACATTTCCCATCCACAAATCCCACTTACAAAGGGGTTTCGAGCAGGATATTTCTAACGACCACATGTCAAAAACTGAAGGACTCTAAGTGGCAGGTGGTCAACGTGGATGCTACAATAGTGGCTGAAAATCCTACATTAGCTCCCTTTATCCCTGAAATACGCGATTTAATAGCAAAAGATATGAATATAAGACCATCTCAGGTTAACATTAAAGCTACAACAAATGATGGCATGGGCCCAATAGGAAACAATCAAGGCATGGCCGCATACGCTATAGCGACCCTAGGTCAAAGATCATGATTCTATATGACACATTAACTGCCCAGAAAAGGGAATTCAAGCCTATACTGGGCAATAGAGTAAACATATACGTGTGTGGTATAACACCATATGCAGAAACGCATATAGGACACGCTCTTAGCTACGTTATGTTCGATGTATTAAGACGCTACCTAGAATTCCAAGGCTATGAAATACAGTTTGTCCAAAACTTCACAGATATAGATGACAAAATTATAGCCAGGGCCAATGAACAAGGTATATCTACTAAAGAATTAGCACGCATATATATAGAAGATTACTTCGAAGCAATGGACTCTTTAAACGTCAAGCGAGCAGATCACTACCCAATGGCTACTATAGAAATGCCAAAGATAATTGAGATCATCTCGTCCCTGATAGACCAAGGCTACGCATATCCAAGTTCAGGAGATGTGAATTTCCGTGTAACTAAAGACCCAGAATATGGAAAGCTTAGCCACCGGACCATAGATTCCATGCTGGAATGGGCGAATGAGGAACTAACAGAAAATAAAGATCACCCTTTGGATTTTGCTTTATGGAAAGGAACAAAACCAGGGGAACCTTCTTGGGATAGTCCTTGGGGAGCTGGAAGGCCAGGCTGGCATATTGAATGTACAGCAATGGCAATAAGATATCTAGGCAATACTATTGATATCCATGGAGGAGGCCAAGATCTAATTTTCCCACACCATGAAAATGAAATAGCGCAGTCTGAAGGTTACACAGGTGACAAACCATTTGTTGTTACCTGGATGCATAATGGCTTGCTCCACCTGGGTAATGATAAGATGAGTAAATCCTTGGGCAATCTTGTTACGGTAAAAGAAGCATTGTCCAATCACACTTCAGATGCTCTACGTTTACTTTTTCTCTCATCTCACTACAGAAGCCCCTTAACATATTCGGAGTCATTAGTTGAATCCTCTGATAGGGCCAGACAACGCCTTGTCAATGCTTTGAAGCCCCGCCAAACAGAGATAGAATCGGAATTAGACGGCCTTAAAACTGCCCTAGGAGTAGATGTAAGTACCTATCAAGACAGGTTTGAAGAAGAGTTCGGGATAGACACCCAATCGTATCAGTTGAGGTTCACTGCTGCCCTAGACGATGATCTCAATACACCCCAAGCAATCGCCGTAATATTCGAACTTGCTAGAGAAATAAATAGATATAAAGGTATGGATGTAGAAGTCTCATCTGCTCAAGATTGCCTAAGAAAACTAGCTGGCATCTTAGGTTTATCGCTTGACTCAACTATGAGCGAACCTTCCAATAAAAGCGAGGCAAATGAATTCATAAACCTCTTGGTATCTATACGAACAGAACTAAGAACTGAAAAAAATTGGAGTCTAGCGGACAAGATAAGAGACGAGCTAGATGGAATGGGTGTAATTCTTGAGGATTCTTCCTCAGGAACCCAATGGGAGTTCAAAGATTGATCTCAGAGTCGCTAATTTGAATGACTACGCGCTGATCGAGAAAATCACTAATCTAATTGGCAGTAACAATCTGTTCTTGGATGAGTCCTCGTTAACTAAAAACTCTATGGATGCATTCGGCCGATTTAGAAATAACCCTGATGCCTATAAAAATGGAAAAGTTCTCGCAGTGGTAGCGCCTTCCTCTACTCAGCAAGTCGCGGATATTATTAAGCTTGCCAATGATGAAAAAATAGCCTTAATGCCATATGGTGGAGGAACTGGCGTTATGGGAGCAATCACTCCCACACAAGACTGCATTTCGGTGGACTTAAAGAACATGAACAGGATTAGGAATATAAGTTATGAAGACAAAACAGCTACAGTGGAGGCCGGAACCATTCTCGCTGATTTAGAATTTTCGTTAAACCAACAGGATCTAATGCTTGGCCATGACCCCTACAGTGTGCCCATTGCCACAGTTGGCGGAGCTATTTCAACCAATGGCGTAGGATATCGCGCCAGTCGATACGGATCAATGGGAGACCAAGTTTTGGGATTAGAAGTGGTTTTGCCAAATGGGAAGATATTGAAGACACCAGCAGTTATAAAAAGCTCTACTGGGCCATCACTCAATCAATTGTTTATTGGAGCCGAAGGATGTTTCGGCATAATCACTCAAGCTACCCTACGGGTGTTTAGATCCCCAGAACTAAGGGTTTTCAAATCTTTCTTATTTGATAATTTTGAAGATGGCTTCAACGCTATGACTGAAATGTTTTCTATTGGACTAAAACCAGCATTGATAGACGTATCCGAAGAAATACCAGATCCTAGCTCAGGATCCAAGACTGTAATGTATCTAACTTTTGAGGGCTATACCGAGGAAGTGAAGGCTCAATTAACTCGAACTATAACCATATGTAACCAGAGAAACGGAAAGGATGCTGGAGAATCTCTGGCAGAGCATTACTGGAATACACGCCACGATTCTGCATATTCTTACAAGAAGCGCTTCCTAAATGGTACACCAGAAGGAACCTTAAGTGCAGAGCCTCGCAGGTTATCAGAATATCCTCACGTCTCTATACCTATATCTAAAGTTCTAGATTATCGCTCTCAATGCAAAGAAATAATGGACCAGAGGAATATGCACATTAGAGAGTATTCCTGTTGGACTGCACCTGAGTTGTTCTCGATGATCCTAGTCAACGTTGATGTGGCAGATGAATCAGAAAAGTCTAATCATGAAAGTATATCACCTGTTGTTACAGAAATACTTTCTATAGCCCAAAACCTAGGCGGCTCTATGGAGTATGTACATGGGGTTGGCACTAAGCTAGTCCACCTAATGCCACAGGAATTGGGAAATGGCTTGAGTCTGTTGAGGGGAATTAAATACTCTATAGACCCTAACAACATCATGAACCCTGGGAGGCTAGGCCTCTAGGAGTAGTCCATGTCATGGCAGTTCTAGTATATATGTTACTTAGTATAATCGCAGGCTAGAATATAGTTGAAAAATTAATCGCTCCACCTATTGCCAGAAGCGTAAAGACAATAGCAAGAACTATAGTAAATTGAAACATGGTCTTTTCAATGCCTCTACGAGTTCTGAAAGATGCCTCAGCATTGCCAAAAAATCCCGACCCTTGACCCTTGACCTGTAACAAGATTACTGCCACTAATAATACAGACACCAATATCGTCGCAACTTGTAAGAATGATTCCAAACCTATCCCTCCATACCTTTTAAGTGATTAATTAGAAACTCCGTTACAGAGCCAGGATTGGCCCTACCACGAGTTTCTTTCATGACTTGACCTAATAGGAACCGAATCGCAGTCTCTTTACCTCCAAGATAATCCTGCACTGCTTGAGGATTATCTCCTATAACTTTCTTGACTGCAGATTCCAATAGCCCATCATCTTCTATTTGTGTTAGTCCTTGCTCATCAGCAATCTGAGACGGCTTTTGGCCAGTTTGAAACATTTGCTCCAACACGGTCTTAGCAGCCGGTCCTCTTATCGTACCAACTTCAACCATGTCAGTAAATTCCCGCAGCAATGTTGGGCTAACCTTACTATCATAGATACCTATGCCTGCCCCATTAAGAAGCCCAAATAAATCTCCGATCATCCAGTTCGCAATTGACTTAGCTTTAACTTGCACTTGATCAGACTTTGTATTCCTTTGATTAATAGCCTCTTCAAAAAACCCTGCTGTCAATTGCGAGGTCGTCAGAATATTGGCATCATATTCTAAAAGGCCATACTCAGACATAAATCGGTTTCGTTTATCAGAAGGTAACTCAGGAACAGCTTCTTTGACCCTTTCTTGCCAGGCCAGCTCTATAGAAATGGGAGGCAAATCTGGTTCAGGAAAGTACCTATAATCATGCGCATTTTCTTTCGTCCTCTGTGAGACTGTTACTCCACGTTCTTCAGACCACCCTCTGGTTTCCTGAACTACCCGGTCTCCATTCTCAACAACCTCTATCTGCCTAACGGTTTCATATTCTAGCGCCCTATAAACAGACCGAAGACTGTTCATATTCTTAATTTCCACACGAGTGAAGAACTCACTACTACCCTCCGGACGAATACTAATATTAGCATCGCATCTAAAACTTCCGTCTTCCATATTACCTGTTGAGACTCCCAAATATTGGAGGATGGCTCTAAGCTGAATCAAATATTGTCTGGCTTCTTCAGGTGATCTTATATCAGGCTCACTAACGGTTTCCATAAGAGGAATGCCAGACCTATTTACATCCACCAGGCTGTAATCTTGCCCTTTGCTATCTTGGCGATGTGAAAGCTTTGCTACGTCTTCTTCTAAATGTATCCTGGTTATTCCTATCCTTTTTTTATTACCCTCTACTTCAATATCTATCCATCCATCACTTGCTATAGGTATGTCATACTGAGATATCTGATAACCCTTCATAAGGTCTGGGTAAGGATAATTCTTACGATGAAACTGAGTCTTTTCCGCTATATTAGAGTTTAGAGCCAGTCCGGTCATTACTACAAACTCTACTGCTTTTTTGTTTATGGATGGCATTGCCCCAGGTAGACCCAAACAAATTGGGCAAACTACGCTATTGGGGGTCGCATCAAGATAATCCGTCGGACACGAGCAAAACATTTTACTTGATGTAAGCAACTGAGCATGAACTTCAAGCCCAATCACTGTTTCATATTTCTTCTCTATAGTCATATTGCTAAACAAATTATATTCTGTATTTTGATGAATAAGTTGATACGTCAGTATAACAAAGGGTATTTCAGTGAACAAGGAATGTAAAGTTCCCTGCAATGGCTTCTTTAAACACCAAATATACTGTATGCTGGCTCATTATCACAAACAATTAGGATTAAGGTAACGCGTGAAGCTAGGTAATATATTTGTAGAACCCAAGGTAACATTCCATAACTACACGCACACCAGCAATGACTCTGGCAAGAATTACAGGTTAGTTACAGTGGACGGGTTAATATGTGAAAGCATATGCGAAAATAGAGTTATCGCTGCACTTAGCAGTATGCCAAATATTGAAAAAGTTTACCATAAGCCTGGCTCTGACAGCTTTATTATCGATATCAACGACGAAACCCTAGACAACAAATTGATTGAATCCCATATATTATCTAAGGTTATTATGATTAAAATAAGGAANCTACTATCGTGGACACGGAAAAATTTCCAGNCTCCATATCACTGATATTTTCCACATTAGNCCCTAATTTTTTCAACTCTCCAAACGAAAGCTGGGGGCAAATTACGAAANGACATGCCATTATATATAAGTCTAACAGACGCGGACTGAATGACGGTGTCTGGAATCGGACATCTTGGCAGGAAGGTCACCTGAGAGANGCTNCCTTTATGCTTAAGCAAGTTAAGGCTCTTAAGAAATATNGCCTCTCGAACCTGCGAAGATATCATTCTTAATGGAATCGCTGAGACAATCTCTTTGTATCCCTCAATACCCAGATCGGAGGATAAACGGTCTATTTCCATTGCATCTGCACATAAAACTGTCGCCTCTGGAAACAAGTTATTTAGCAACCTACAAAAATCCGGGGATTTTTCAACAAGAACCAGATTGCTCTGTTTTATCCCTTTCCGCAGAATGGCNNTTGTAACCCTGCCGGTACCAGCACCGAGTTCTAGAATNGGGCCTTCGTTGTTAGGCCTTATATGATCCACTATTAAGTCACCTACCNTGGCACTGCTAGGAAGTAGAGACCCNAACTGAATAGGATGTTTAAGGTAATTTCTTATCCAAATTCTATAATCCATGAATTTAACTTAAGAGCAAAANTTATCGAGGAAAAATCAAGAACGTCCATCATCTGATAGAACCCTGTTCCCTGTTTGATNCTTCTTAGTCNTCGATGACTCTGCCTCTCCACCGTTTTTCTTCCTTATTATTTGAAGTCAAGAAAACCCTAGTATAACCAACCAAGAATATTATCAAACCCAACCAAAGTATTGGTCCTATTATGCCAGGGATTGTTGCACTAATTACCATGCAGGATACGAACAATGATGCAAACACAAGCCATACCGGCCTGGACCCACTGGGAAGAATCCTAGACAGCCGCCTAGTAGCCTTTTGCTGAACCTCATTTCGAGAGGTCTTTGTGTCATAAAACTCCTCATCTCCAATCTGGTTGAGTATCTCCTCTATTTCTCTTTGATACTTTTCAGCCATAACTTTCTCCATATGTAATCGTGAACCATGCCAGTAATTGCCATCATATAAAACAATGCATCCAATTATAAATGCATATCCAATGATACGGAAGAGGGCTGAGCTTTCAGTGAACAGTATATGGACAGTAAAATACAAACGTATATAAATGTGTAATTTTATTGACACATACAAACTACAAATATATAATCCGGCTCTGATCAAAAACGTCAGCAAAAACAACAAAATAACAAGGTGGATTGGCTAGCATGGAGTTCAATGTATCCCAGCTTCTAAAAGAAGGAATTGGGTCGCGTAGATCATACTCTCTGAGCGAAAGAGTAGAAGCAATGACCGAAACAGGAACTACTCAAGTGCTTGGCAGCATGGTTATAACCCGAACAAACAACGGCGTGTGGGTTACTGGAAAATTCGAGGCCAATGCTGTTGGTTCATGTGTAAGGTGCCTAGTTATAACCGACTACACAGTGTCATTTGAACTAGATGCTGAATATGCCCCAAGGATGGATATCAATTCCGGAACATTGTTAGATGAAAATGAAATTAACCCGGATATATTCTCTCTAACGTCAGATCACATATTAGATCTAAGCGAACCTATCCGACAATGTGTTATTATAGAGAAGCCTATGAAGCTACTATGCGATCCTGAATGCTCAGGCCTTTGCTCCAATTGCGGGGCAAACTTAAATCAGGCAACCTGCGAATGCAGCGAGGGCATAGATCCTAGGTGGAGTGAATTAAGAAAATTCATCCCACAATAAACATAATGAAATAATATATATAGAGGCAGAATTAAGATGGGAGCACTACCAAAAAAGAAAAGAACTCGAGCAAGGATTGGCCATCGCCAATCTGCTTACAGGGTCTCAGCGCCAGCCTTCAATCGGTGCCCGCAGTGTAGGTCACCTAGGTTGCCACACAGAATATGCTCATCCTGCGGATACTACAATGGCAGGCAAGTTATTTCTAAAGAAACGGCAGTCTAGTACCTGTAAAAAGAGGGGTTTTCAAATTATCAATAGTCATGCCAAAGAATGCATTGACTTTGTATTACACCAAAAGTTAGTCTATGTGCTGACTCTTTATATAGCTAGTTCACTCAGAGAATCACGTGGAGGATATTAACATGACTTCTATCAACACAAATTCTGCTACCATCACTGCGTTCCTTTTCCCTGGCCAAGGATCACAAGCTGTCGGAATGGGACTAGATCTCTACGAATCGTCTAAAGAAGCCCGCAAGCTTTTCGAAGAAATTGATTCAGCTCTTGGAGAATCTGTCTCTCGGATCTTCTTTGAGGGCCCCGATGAGACTTTAAGACAAACCATAAACACACAACCTGGCATTATGGCCGTTAGTCTGGCATGCTCTATTGCACTCGAGGAGATTCTTGGAAAAGAGAATGTTCCGGTTCCTTCTCTAGTAGCAGGTCATAGTCTTGGCCAATACACAGCCCTTGTGGCCTCCGGAGCCTTGGATCCAGGCCAAGGCGTTCGTCTAGTGCGAGAACGGGGCAGATTGATGCAATATGCCTCTGAGCAATCTGATGGAGCTATGGCTGCAATATTGGGAATGGAAGAAACGGTCCTACAAGAAATCTGTTCTGACACCAACGCTGAGATATCGAACGTTAATGCAGCTGACCAAATTGTAATAAGCGGGAAGCGTGAAGACGTAGAAAAAACTATGGAAATCGCATCAGAAAAAGGTGCTCGTAGAACTATACAACTGCCCGTAGGTGGAGCATTCCACTCTCGCCTTATGGAGCCAGCTCAAGAAGGATTAGCAAAAGCCATTGAGCAAATGCAATTCTCTGAACCCACAATACCAATAATAGCCAACTGCACCGGAAAACCAATTCATACCGTCTCCGAGATCAAGGATGAGCTATTGCAAGGCCTTTGCTCTTGTGTCCGCTGGAAAGAAACTTTGGAATATATGGCCAGTCAGCAAGTTAACAGCTTCTATGAAGTTGGCCCTGGTAAAGTTCTAACAGGATTGGTTAAGAGACTCAATCCAGATGCACACACAGTAAACATTAGTGATATGGAATCTATAAATGCTTTAATAAGCTAATGAGCAATCCAAATTTTTCAAGATCCAGAAGAAGTGCTCGTAAAACAACTCTTCAAATTCTTTACGAAGTAGACACTGTCGGGCATAAATGGGAGGAGGTTACAGAAAGAGTACTGAAGAATAACAAGATAAGCATAGACAATAAATCTTTTGTGCGAAATATTATTAAGGGAGTGATGGACAATAAAGCTAAAATCGACGTCCTCATCTCCGAGTTTGCAAGGTCTTGGTCTACAGAACAGATGGCAACCATAGATCGTTCTCTGCTAAGAATGTCAATCTACGAACTTATGTTCGACGGTTCCTTGCCACCTAAGGTGGTTATAAATGAAGCTATAGAACTCGCCAAAGGATTTGGCGGGGACAACTCATCAAAGTTTATGAATGGTATCCTAGGAGCATTGTTAAACAAAGCATAGAAAGTATAATATGAATCATAGGAGGTACAAATGGCAACTGTTTTAGAAAGAGTACAAAAAATCGTCGCTGAAAGACTTGGAGTCGAAGAGGCTCAGGTTGTTGAAGAAGCATCTTTTACTGAAGATTTGGAAGCAGATTCTCTCGACTTGGTAGATTTGATATTAGCATTCCAGGACGAGTTCAGTACAGATGATAATCCTGTAGAAATATCCGATGAAGACGCAGAAAAAATGGTGCGCGTTAGCGACACTATAAATTACCTTAAGAGTAAAGGTGTGTCTGATTAGTTCTACTAGGCTAATTAGCTAGGCTTACAGAAACACTCTCGAGCCTTAGTTAATAACCACCGAAATGCCTGCAATTAGTTAACAATCGCACTCTGGGGCGTAGTCCTAGGTATAAATTGACCACCGCTACGCCTCGTGCTATGATTGCGCTAGCTATGGACAGCTTGACTGAGATTGCCCGTCAGGTCTCGAACTGCACTGACTGCCCACTAAACAAGACTCGCACAAATACAGTGCCCGGAGACGGTCCTGAAACGGCCTCTATTATGATCATTGGTGAAGCCCCCGGCTACAATGAAGACCAACAGGGACGCCCGTTCGTTGGAGCTGCCGGCAGGCTGCTCGACCAACTACTAAGGTCTATAGATATGAAAAGAGAAGAAGTATTCATAACCAACACTGTTAAGTGTAGACCTATCAATAATAGAGATCCTCTATTAGATGAAACGGCAGCATGCAAAAAATATCTAGATAGACAGATCAACTTGATATCCCCGCAAGTTATTGTAACCCTCGGACGTTACGCCTTGTCGGCCTTTATGCCAAATGCAAAAATAAGTAATGTTAGAGGAATAGCCCAAAATGTAAACAATCAAATAGTTTTTCCTATATATCATCCAGCTGCGGCTCTTCGTCAAAATAAATTTCGACAAATAATATCTGAGGATATGCAAAAATTATCGACTTTATTGAATTCTAAGGGTGACCCTGGCCCAGATGATAACGACCCAAAATCACAACAGCTTAGCATGTTCTAGGATTCTTAATGGACTATTCTATTAAAATAATTCCCCTAGGTGGCTTGGGAGAGATCGGTAAGAATATGATGGCAATCGAGATCTCTAACGAGATAGTCATTATAGATGCCGGAGTTATGTTCCCAGACGAAGGGTTACCTGGCATTGATTTAATAATCCCAGATACTACATACCTCAAAGACAATAGAGACAAGATAAAAGGCATTCTTATCACTCATGGCCATGAAGACCATACTGGAGCCCTGCCCTTTCTTTTGAGGGATATAACGGCTCCTATATACGCATCTAGTCTAGCCAAAGGCCTAATAGACGTAAAACTTAAGGAGCATAGAGGGATAAAAGATGCAACTGTTATTGCTATTAACCCAGGAGAACCTATCTCATTAGGTGTGTTCGAAGCTGAATTTTTCAGAGTAACACATAGTATACCTGACGCCATGGGCATTTCCTTAACAACTCCTATAGGTGTAATTGTTCATACCGGTGACTTTAAAATAGACCATACACCCGTCGACGGGAATCCAACTGATTTAACCAAGCTTGCCGAGTTGGGAGACCAAGGAGTTTTGCTACTACTATCTGATTCTACATACGCCAATGTAGAAGGATATACACCCTCTGAAAGCATAGTTGGCCAAGCACTAAATCAAGTGATTGCTAATGCTGAGGGACGCGTTATGATAGCAACATTTGCGTCTCTTATCTCAAGAATTCAGGAGATACTGAATTCTGCCTTAAAACATGGTCGGAAGGTTGCATTTGTAGGCAGGAGCATGGTCAATAATGTAAATATGGCCCTAAAGATGGGATACTTATCAGCTCCCGAAGGGCTAATAGTATCAATTAAAGAAATAGACACTCTTCCTAGAGCTAAAGCCGTTATCGTAACGACTGGAAGCCAAGGAGAGCCTACGTCAGCACTTGTCAGAATATCCTCAGGATTCCACAGAGATATAAACATATCCAACGGCGACACTGTCGTGATTTCTGCTACTCCGATACCGGGCAACGAAAACCTCGTGAGCCGCACTATAGACAATCTCCTGAGGCAGGGAGCCACTGTCTTATATGACAAGATAGCCTTAGTCCATGTACACGGTCATGCTAGTCAAGAGGAACTAAAATTAATACTGCGTCTAGTTAAGCCTACATTTTTCGTTCCTGTGCACGGTGAACATAGACACCTAAGGGCTCATGCTGAACTAGCTCAGTCTGTTGGTGTTAGAGATTCTAATACTTTCGTATTAGAGAATGGAAACGTTTTAGAGTTAACCCAAACCAAGGGTCATATAATTGATCAGGTACCATCTGGAGCCATGTACATCGACGGAAGGAAAATCTATGACGAATACAATGCTCTACTGAAAGACCGGAAAAACTTGTCGAGGGATGGCGTATTAGTATTGATTATAGACAGGAATCAGATTGAAGGTACTGATTTCATATCAAGGGGATTTATAGAGGAGGAGGAGTTATCTGATATTAGAGAATCCATATTAGAGGTAATTAAATCTACACTGGCAATAGCATCTACGGAAAGGCATAATAATAGCGATACTAAAAATCTTATTAAAGACAAAGTTACAAGTTTTATAAGTCAAGAAACCCGCAGACGCCCAATAATTATCCCTTTTATATCAGGATAACGAGGTAATCATGGGAGCAATATCGTTAGTTAGATCCAACAAATGGGTGATTCTAAGCCTAGTGGCAATACTAGCCACGACATTGATATTTATTTATCAAATGCAGATCAAAGAGACACTCTCTGCGTATTGGGACATTACAATCGAACACACTGGCATTAGTTTTATTTTTCCAATCTCATGGGTGGGGCTTCTAGTTTTTTCGGTATCCAGAAAAAGAACTCTGATAAAACCTCAGTTTTGGAACATATGGCTATCCGGTCTTCTATTATGCTTATTACTATCTGGTGTATTCTCCTATTTTGATACAGAAATACCCCTGTTTGGTGAAGCAAATTTGGGTGGATCTCTGGGTTCCTTTCTGAGCGGAAACTCTTTTCTATATGGACTTATCCGGCTAACCATGTTGGGTTTGCTGGTGGTAACCACGTATAAGCCTTATAGAATGATCAAGGTATATACACTTATATTATTTAAGGTGGGTTCATGCCTCAAGTGGCTGATGAGCATAGCAATTAGCTTATTGAAGATTACCAAGCCTCACATGTCGAGAAACATAGTGCCTAAAAATAGTTCAAAAATTGGTGAAAGAAGTAAGGGAAATGTGTCAATTAAAAAGGCCCCTATTCCAGAAATACCAACATTTCCTGCCAAGAAACCCAATCACTCTGTCGATGAAAAGAAAGCACCTGCTAGCAAGACCCCCAAAATAACTCAAGCTGTTGTTGAAAATACCCTTATTCCCCATGACTCTTATCAAGATAAGCTGGACCAACCAAATCCAACCAAAACTAGCTTCACGGTACACCCAGGTGAACTTGAATCCTGGGCCTTGCCTCCTATTTCTGTATTGAAACCAAGCGACCCCGCAGAAGACCAATATATCGATCAATCAGATACTGCCCAAGTAATTGAAAAAACCCTTGGAGAGTATGGTATAGAAGTTGTGGTAGAAGAGATTAAGCCTGGACCAGTTGTTACCATGTTCGGATTGGTACCCGGGTGGGTCAGGCGGACTCGTAGAGTCAAGGAACAAACACAAGATGGCAATATAGTGATAGATACTGCCGGTAAGGCTGTAGTGAAAACTATTGAAGAAAAAACCCGAGTTAAAGTAGATGCCATTACAGCCCGCGAGAAAGATCTTGCTCTAGCTTTGGCCGCTCCTAGCATAAGAATAGAGGCCCCCATACCCGGAACATCTTTAGTGGGTATAGAGGTACCTAATCAAAAACCTTCTATCGTTACACTACGATCCATTATGTCAACAAATGAATTTTATTCAATGAAGCAAAACTCAAAGCTCGGACTAGCCTTGGGAAAGGGAAGCGGAGGTGATATTGCTGTCGCAGACTTAGCCAAAATGCCACACCTCCTTATCGCTGGATCTACAGGAAGTGGAAAAAGCGTATGCATGAACGCTGTGATAGCCTGTATCATAATGCAAAACTCACCCTGGGAAACTAGACTCCTATTAATCGATCCTAAGAGAGTGGAATTAACTCCATACAACGGTATACCACATTTGCTTTGTCCAGTTATAGTAGACGTAGACCTAGCTGTGAATTCCTTAAAAGGAATGGTTAGAGAGATGCTTAGGCGATACAAGGTAATGGAGGAGGCTGGTGCCAGAAACATAGAAACATTCAACAAGAATCTACCTCCTTCTTCCCGGATGCCCAATATTGTCATTTGTGTAGACGAATTAGCAGACCTGATGATGGCAGCATCATATGACATAGAGCATTCGATTATTCGACTTGCGCAACTAGGTAGAGCAACTGGTATACACCTTGTTGTAGCCACTCAACGACCTTCTGTAAATGTCGTGACAGGTCTCATCAAAGCTAATTTCCCCAGTCGCATTAGTTTTGCCGTTGCATCTCAAGTAGATTCGAGAACAATCCTTGATTCTATGGGGGCTGAAAAATTGCTAGGTAGGGGAGATATGTTATACCAGCCACAAGATGTTCCAAAACCCAGAAGAATTCAAGGAGTATATCTTTCTGATGCAGAAGTAGAGGATCTAGTTAAGCATTGGCATCATCAAGTTGGCCCAATGCCTCCGTATATCTCTCTTGAGCCCCCCGATGAAGAAAGCGTTCCTGTTGCGAGAAACCTCGACAAAGACCTCGGCGACGAACTAATGGACCAAGCAATAGAATTGGCAACAAGTTATAACCGGCTTTCAACGTCATTACTTCAAAGGAGACTTAGAATAGGTTATCCTAGGGCTGCCAGACTAATGGATCTCCTAGAGGAAGAGGGGATAGTAGGTTCAGGGGAATCTGGCAAATCTCGGGAGGTTTTGATTGGTAAGATGAAGAGTCAAGAGTGGGAGCAATAGAAGATGGTTCGAAAACTTACAGAAAGACTCATGTCATTCTTATCAGATCAATCTGAAGCACCTCTCTTAACAGACGAAGATGAAATTGAATATTGCCTGTCTTGTAGCCACAAGCTTATTGAATCTTCATTATATCAGATATACCGAGTATGCCCGAGCTGCCGGTTCCATCACAATCTAACAGCTCGAGAACACATAGATGCCATAATTGATGAAGGGTCTTTCAGGGAGTTTAACAAAGCCATAATCTCTACAGGTTCTCTGTCATTTTCCTCACGTCCTCCTCAGAGAAAAAAATTAGCAAGGGAGCAGCGCCTCACTGGCCTTACAGAAGCTGTGGTTACTGGAAAATGCCTAATAGGCGGTCAAGCGGCGATTATTCTATCTTTGGATTTCCGATTCGTTTCGGGTAGCCTCGGCGGAATAGTGGGTGAAAAAGTGGCATTGGCTTTCGAGCGAGCTACAAGAACAAAATTGCCAGTTATTGCATTTATAACGAGTGGTCGAACAATTGTAAAAGAAAACATTATGTCAACAATGCAGATGGCAAAAGTGACTTTCGCAATTAATGATTTAGCAAGTAAGGGATTGCCTTACGTTGCTATATTAGGAAACCCTACGACAGGGCACATATACTCAAGCCTTGCTAGGCCTGCAGACATCATTATAGCTGAGCCACAAGCTCTACTTGGCTTAGCGCCACTAAAAAGCCAACTTAGTGACCAAGACCATATTGACGTTAATAACACATATACATCATCCGCATATATGTCCCGAGGCATGGTGGATAGAATCGAGGACAGAGAAAACATCAGGAATTTATTGTCTGTGTTCTTGAGAATAGCTTCAAGTACAATGCGTCCAAAACGTACCAGTAATAGTAAGAAGGACAATATTGCCGAACTATCTCAGTCAAATCAGGCTGGGCATTTAGGATTAAACGGACAGACACTAGAAGAACTCTGGCCTCAATCTTGGAATGCTGTAGGTATTTCTAGATCAAGCGACAGGCCTACTTCATTAGACCATATAAAACGTGGTTTTACCAATTTCATAGAACTGCACGGCGACCGATTATACGGTGACGATCCCTCTATTGTGGCTGGGCTTGGCTTTATTGGTAACAATGCCATTGGCATTATTGGACATGAGAAAGGGCACGAACTTACTGCTTGGCAAAGACGAGGTGGCAGAACCATGCCAGAAGGCTATAGAAAGGCTCAAAGATTAATGTCTCTAGCTGGGAAATTACGCCTGCCACTTATAACCCTAATAGATACACCTGGGCCATATTACGGCAGAGAATCAGAGGAGCGCGGTATCGGTGATTCCATTGCCTCAACAATGTCTCTTATGGCTCAATATCCAGCTCCTACAATAGCAGCAGTAATAGGTGAAGGAGGAAGCGAGGGTGCCTTGGCATTAGGGATAGCAGACCGGGTGATGATGTTGGAGAACGCACGATATTCTATAACTATTCCTGTATCTGCTGCAGAAACTCTGCACAGTGATCTACCCAAGGAGGAAATATATACCGAACCTCTGACGTTAACTGCCAGGGAATGCCGGGAGTTAGGCATCATAGATGTCATCATCAGAGAGCCAGTCGATGGTGCCGGTAGGCACCCAGACGAGGCATCTGTATATCTAACGGGAGGATTGCAGCACGAACTCAATATTTTACTAAAAAGGAACTCTTACCGACTTCCTCGTAATCGTTACAGAAAATATCGCAAGATTGGCGAATATAGCTCATATTTCAAGATAGCTGTCGCTGCCGAAGCATCACAACTACAAGGGTTCGTAACCAGAGGTGTTAGGTTGATGCGAAGGAGACGACGAGCAGGCAAGATATCCCAAAAGCCGGACAAATCTAGTTAATCTTACTTATCTTGCAAGACCGCGGCGATATTCTCATATTCTGCCGCTACCAACGGACTACTAAGCACCGCAGGCTTAGACGGATCTCTATAGTCTGGCCTAAGCTCCAGGGTTCCAATAAACGGCAAGTCAAGTTCCTGTGATAAGCTCTCTCCGGCTCCTGTACCAAATATATCCCCAGTAAAGTTTTCGACTATGCCAAGTACGTCCACATTCAGCTTCCTTATCATGTTAATTGATCTTTTAGCATCAAGTCTGGCAAGATCTTGTGGAGTAGTCACGACCACAAATCCATCCAAATTTAGGACCTGCATTACTGTTAGGGGAGCATCAGATGTTCCCGGAGGCAAATCAACCAGAAGATAATCTAAATCGCCCCACGCTGTCGTCTGAAGAAACTGATTGATCGCATTATGTATCATTGGGCCTCTCCAAATAATAGCTTCATCTTCATTCTGTTGAAAGAATGCCATCGATATGATCTTGACGCCATATTTTTCTGGAGGTATGACTAAACCTTCTTCAAATGTAGGTTGTTCTGTAACCCCTAGGACCCTGCTGGCATTTGGACAGTCTATATCTGTATCCATAAGTCCGACGCTATACCCCTTCTGGGCCAACGTAACAGCCAAATTAACTGCTACTGTAGTTTTACCTACTCCACCTTTACCACTGTAAACGCCGATCTTCTTATTTATATGCGATAACCTTTCGGTTATGTCTCGCCTCTGTTGCCAGCTACGCCTAATTCCTTCTAAACGAGCTTGCTCCTGAGGTGTCATGTTTGGTCGAGTCATTTGGACAGTTTCCTTCCTAGCAAAACCCAGCAAATATAACTTAGTTAGTGCCTAATATTGACCCTTAGTAAGTGAACGGCCAATCCTAACAATATACTACTCTTGAAATCGTCCCGTAGCAAAGCTTCGTTAGAAGTAGCGGTCAGGCAACCTTAATGCATTCAATCTATGCCTAGTAGTTTTTTCCCATCCTCAGTAATCATTTCTGGATTCCAAGGTGGGTCAAACACCATGTCTACTTCTATTTCCCCCACACCCTCAATCTCAGCTATTCGCCACTCAGCATTCTGAGCAATATATGGCCCCATGCCACATCCTGGGGCAGTAAGAGTCATCTTAACGTAAACCTGATCTTCGTTAACCTGTATATCATATATTAGGCCAAGATCTAGAACATTAACCGGGATTTCCGGGTCGTATACGTCCCTTAGTGCCTCTTTTATTTCATCCACCGTTACAGCTGACATACATTACCTCGTCGGTTTAGCTTTCAGAATATATGAATTCTGGACTTCCGTCATTGTAACAATCAATGAGATCATGTGTCAAAAATATTGTCTAGCACATTCTCATATCGCATTGCCACCCATATTGTTGCTGCTGTATCATTTCAACAACAAATCCTTTTACAGGAACCCTAGACATGCAATCAAGCGGATCCCCCGCAATACAAATAGATGGGTTAACTAAGAGCTACGGAACCTATGATGTTCTTCATGGGCTGAGCATGTTGGTCAACTGGGGAGAAGTTGTATCAATTTTTGGACCAAATGGTTCGGGTAAATCCACTCTGATAAAGATACTTGCAACCCTATCTCCTGCTTCTTCTGGCAAGATCTGGATTAATGGCCTGGACTCACAAGAATATAGCCACCATGTTAGACGCAACATAGGAGTAATAACGCATGACATGATGCTTTATGGTCATTTAACCGGTCTAGAAAATCTGCTTTTCTATGGAACTTTGTTTCATATACAAAATGTTGAAAGAAGAATAATAGAGGTGTCCGAATCCCTGAACATATCCTCCTTTTTAAACAAGCGCGTAGACACTATGTCTCATGGAATGCGGAAGCGAATATCTCTGGCTCGATCTATTTTGCACGATCCACCGATCCTACTGCTAGACGAACCAGATGCAGGAATAGATCAAATAGCCCTGGATATCCTTGGTAACCTCACTATGAGTTCTAAAGGCAAAAGAACCATAGTAATGACTACCCACAACATAGAAATAGGATTTAGTCTATCAAGTCGAATAGCGATAATATCAAATGGTGCAATATCTTATATTCAAGAATCGTCTTCTAAGACTGTCGACGAATTTAAATCAGACTATAAGTCTTTCACAGGAGTAACTAATTGAGGACTCTATTGAAAGATGTCAAAACCATGGTCTGGAAGGATATCGTGGCAGAGGCACGAAACAAGGAAATGGTCACATCAATCTTGACGTTTGCCATATTAATTCTTGTGATCTTCAATTTTGCACTAAGATTAACTCCACAAATAATACTTGAACTAGCACCTGGGATCCTTTGGATAACCTTTATTTTCTCAGGACTATTGGGCCTAACTCGATTATTCGTTGTGGAACAGGAAAACAACACTATTCACGGTCTCCTATTATCACCCGTAAGCCGAGAAAATATATATGTGTCGAAAGCAATTTCAACTTTTCTATTTATGTTCGTGTCAGAAATTATTGTTATTCCTTTATTCTCTATCCTGTTTAACGTGTCTTTATTCAACTTGCTTATATTTGCAGTAATAATACTAACAACCATTGGATTTGCATCGATCGGAACATTTTTCTCGGCAATTGCAACAAATACAAAATCCAGAGAAATAATGATGCCGATGTTGTTCGTGCCAATTGTTGTGCCTATAATTATTGCTGCTGTAATAAGTACCGGCATTGTAATACAAGGTGGAGGATGGGACGATATATACAAATGGGTTCAACTAATTGTAGTTTTTGATATACTATCAGTCGTATTTTCAATGTTAGCTTTTGAGCAAACACTGCAGGAGTAGTATGATATCTTCAAGGATTAACTTTAGGCTGCTATTGCATCTAACAACTTTCTTAGTGATGCTATATGTTTTGTACTTGATTTTCCTGTCAGTGCCTACTGACAAGAACCTCGGAATATCGCAAAGAATATTCTATTTCCACGTCCCCTTAGCTTGGTCAGGCTTTCTATGTTTCTTTATTGTCTTGATAGGAAGCATAGGATATCTGTGGAAGAAGTCCCTCATTTGCGATCGACTTGCGCATGCCTCCTCAGAGATCGGAGTGCTTTTCATAACCCTTATGCTTATGTCAGGAGTACTATGGGCCAAACCTGTGTGGGGTGTTTGGTGGACCTGGGACCCCAGATTAACGACATCATTGATACTATGGCTGATCTACGTAGCATACCTTATGTTACGTGCCTATTCTTCTAACCGCCAACAAGGGGCTAAATACGCAGCCCTACTGGGAATAGCCGGATTCATAGATGTCCCTATAGTATATCTCTCTATCTATTGGTGGCGCACTGTCCACCCCCAACCACTTGTCGGACCAGCTACAAGCGGAGGTGGGCTAGATCCTTCTATGCAAACTGCCCTAATGATTTCAACCCTTGCATTTACGCTAGTTCTCATCTCACTATTAGTGGAAAGAATGTCCCTGTTTAGGGACCAATATGCCCTAGAAACCCATGTTGCTAGTATTAAATCATAACTTGAGAATTTACTGAACGGAGACTAATGAATTATTTAAAAAAGATACTGACCAAGACAACAGCTATACTTGTGGTCTATTTAATGCTTATTAATACCGCTCTCGCCAAAACTTCGGGAGACAGCCATGCCTCCACACCTGAAGACAACTTACCCTACCTTTTTGCAGTCTTTGCCCTCACTTGGGCAGGAATTGCACTATACATATACTACATGTCTCAAAAACAACGGGAAATCAAGGCAGAACTGGACTCACTAAAAAGAAATCAAGAATAATTATTGGATTACAATCAGGAGGAAATCATGCTAGACGATAATAACCCCTCTATAATTCCTATAACTGTATGGTACGACTATATATGACCCTGGTGCTATGTCGGCCTGGCAAGGCTCGAGCAACTTGGTGAAGATTATCCACTTAAGGTAGATTACAAAAGCTTCTATCTCAAACCAGACACGCCTCCTGAGGGTATAATTAGAGAATCTAGATCCGGATCAGAATTCGGCACTCTAGTCACTGGCCCACTAGGAGACGCAGCAAAGGACGCTAATATAATCATGCGAAGATCTCCCATAGTGCCAAACTCAGACCTATCATTTGCAGCTTCTGAGTTTGCTAAGAAAAAAGGTCTGTTCGAACCCTTTCATAAAATATGCTACGAGGCTTTCTGGCAAGAAGGGGTCAACTTGGGAGACATAGCGATATTACAAGGACTTGGGGAGAAAGTTGGACTCGATCCCATCGAGATGAAAACTTCTCTTGAGTCCAGTGAGTTCAAAGAAGAAACAAATCGTCAATATAGAGAAGCTTTAACAATGGGAGTCACTGGCATACCTTCATTTATAATGGGTAGATATTTCTTCTCTGGTGCTCAACCTTACGAGTTCTTCAAGCATGTTGCAGAACTCGTCCAAAAAGAACAAGCCGAGAAAGGATAATCGATTTAGCCATTTTCATCGTCTACCTCTACGGTGCTTGGCATTAGCAAATTGCAATCATGATACCATTGGGCTTTCTGCCACTTATAGGAATTTTTGTAGCTGCAATCGGCTCTCTCGTTGGGCTAGGTGGTGGCTTTATATTGGTTCCCATTCTACTTTTCCTGTTTCCTGAGTACAGTGCATCTACGATCACTTGCATATCTCTATTAGTAGTCTTCATTAATGCAACATCGTCCAGCTTGAGAAATCTGCGATCTGGTGTAGGCGATACTAGAACTGCCATTATAATGGTAATATTCGCATTGCCTGCAGCCTCTCTGGGATCATATACAACTAGATTTATCGAAAGGGCTACTTTTGACCCAGTTTTTGGCCTTCTGCTTGTTCTTGGAGCAATTTATATTCTAATAAAAAGAGACCCGGGAACCAAAGACACAACAAACGATATAAAAAACAACCGACACATACAGGAAAAAAATGGCTCTAAATATGACTTCTACGTTAATGAAAAACTAGCCGCAACGATAAGCCCTGCTGTTGGCTTTGTATCGAGTTTCTTTGGTATTGGAGGCGGAGTTATCCATGTTCCATCATTGGTATACTTAATCCGCGTCCCTACACGAGTAGCGACATCCACAAGCCTACTGCTACTAGTACCTACTTCTTTTGTTGGTGTATTGACCCATATATCGACTGGTCAATTCGAGGGTGAATGGATCATCCCAATATTACTTGGTATTGGGGCCTCAATAGGGGGGCAAATAGGTAGTTACTTAAGTAAAGTAACAAACCAAAAAACAGTTCTGCTAATTCTTGCGTTTGTTCTAATGCTGGTCGGAGCACGTCAAATACTGGATACTTTAATCTGAGGTTACCTACGGCCATCTCCGGGTTCCAATCTATTGCTTATACCTGTTCAACGGTTGTACTATTAGAACAAGCGAAGAAAGGAGGTGATCGAATTTATGATAGATAGTGATAAACGGACTTCTCGTGAGGTGTCTGTACCATAAGTATTCTCTAGGCACAACATAAAGCTCTGGGTTCCACTTATGGAATACCAGCAAACACCGAGCCCCAAAGCTCTTGGCTTAGTCCACCAAGAAAGGTCTTGCCTAAAGGCTTTGGGGCCATAACACTACTCAAGCTCAAACTTTCTAATTTCTCTAACGGTATCTGCGTCTAATCTCTGTATCAATGAAGTAACCAACTTAACAGCACTATCAAAGTCTTCTATGCTTATTACACCATTATGAGAATGTAGGTATCTGGTAGGAATCGCTATGTTGATAGATGGACTGCCACCCCTTGCCCTCTGTATTTCCGCTCCGTCTTGACCATACCCACTCAATACATCAAACTGAATCGGGATTTTTTCCTCGTCTGCTACTTTTAATACAAAATCTCTTAATTTCAAATTCGGAATCATTGAACTATCATGAAGGAATATGGCTGGTCCTTCACCAAGCTTCTCTTGTGATTCATCTAAAGTGGATCCGGGATAATCCCCTGCAACTCCAGATTCTAAATTTATTCCTATATCAGGCTCTACAAGATAACTACTCGTTTGTGCTCCGCGTAACCCGACTTCTTCCTGGACGGTTGAAACCAGATATAGGTTATTAGAAATATCAGCCCCTCGTAAATTAGAGGCAACTTGTATCATAACTGCCAATCCTATTCTGTCATCCCAGGCCTTGCCTAAATAAAGTGAGCCTCCATTCAAATTTGTGAACAAACTGTCTGGGGCAATTGGGTCCCCTGGGCTTATGCCAAGCCTATTTACTGCATCTTCCTTGTTACTTGCACCAACATCTATAAACATTTGTTCTTTTTTGAAAATTTGACCTCTTGTCTCTGCGGGTATCACGTGAGGAGTTTTAATCCCTGTTATTCCTTTAACCAATCCTTTCTTAGTTCGGATAATCCATCTCTGATTAATTAAAGCTTGATCTAGCCAGCCTCCAATAGTTTGAAACTTAAGATAGCCATCTTCCGTTATATATTTAACCATCAATCCAACTTCATCCATGTGAGCTGCCACCATTACATTAGGCTTACTATCATGCCTGGTGTTAAATTGAGCTATAAGTGACCCAATGCCATCCACGTATATATCCTGACAAAGAGGATACAGGTGTTGATTTACTATAGCTCTCACTGGTCCTTCAAAGCCTGTAGGGGCGCATACATCGGTTAGTTCCCGTAGTAATTTTTCTGTTTCTTTTTTTTTCATTTACTTAAATTTCCTCCCCAAGAAAAATTCTTTCAATTTGCTATTCTACAACAATTAACAAATCAATCCTGCTCATGGCAGGGATTGTTATATACAGGACAAGTATTGCATGGTACATAGTGTTTCTGTAATCTGTAGTTCTAGCCTGTAAAAACTCGGAATATAAATATGGACGTAAATAATTCTCCTTCTCAGAATAAACCACGCCTCTTCTACGGCTGGTATATAGTTCTGGCAGGAATGGGGATACATTTATGGGTTAGCATCGTTTGGATATACGGAATGCAACTCTTTTTTACTCCACTGGTTCAAACTTTTGGTTGGAGTAGAGCGGCTATTTCTGGGGCTTTTGGGCTCCAACGATTGGAAGGTAGCATTGCGACTCCTTTAATAGGATTGCTTTTGGATCGCTCCGGGGCCAAGATTATCGTTATCACAGGCGCGTTTATTACCGGAGTTGGTCTTATATTCATGAGTTTCATGAATGCACTCTGGATGTTTTACGTCGGAGTACTACTTGTATCACTTGGTACAGCAGCGTGTAGCGGCAACTCTCGGAACTGGGCAATCGTTCAATGGTTTCGCAGACTCAGAGGACGAGCTCTTGGAATAGGATCGTCTGGCGCTGTTCTTAGCGGTCCTTTACTGATCATTGTTGTATGGTTGTTATCTACATTTGGATGGCGAGTTGCTTTTTTCATAATAGGATTACTCACCTGGATAATTTGTATACCATTGGCAACAGTTTTTCGATCTCGCCCTCAAGACAGTGGCTATCTACCAGATGGAGACGTTCCTGTAAATCACGAGAATGTCTCTAGGAGTCAAGGATCAAATGCCTCTATCAATAATGATACCCACCTAGAAACAAGCATGTCGACCATTGAAACCCTCAAATCTTCTTCCTTTTGGATATTAACTTTAATTTTTGGGGCTCAAACCATGGGTGTTAGTGGCTTAAATGTCCACTTAATCCCTTATCTGGAAACCATAGGCTTTACTCCGGGTCAAGGCGCATCTGTGCTAGCCTTTTATACTGTGCTCAGTGCTTTTGGTCGCTTGGGAGGTGGTTGGGCTATGGATTATCTGAATCCTAGGACAGTCTTGGCAAGTCTATTAATATGTCTTTCTATCAGCTTGGTTATACTAGCCAATTTGAACTCGTATTGGCTAGTATTTCCATTTGCATTACTCTATGGAACGGCATTCGGGGGGATGCTACCTGCCCGAAGTGGTATTCTCAGTTTTTATTTCGGCCCAAAAAATTTTGGTGCTATAAATGGCCTGGCTCAAAGTGCCACTATACTTACAGGAGTTTTGTCCCCTGTTCTAATGGGCTTTGTGTTTGATATTACGGGCTCATATGAAATATCCTTCTACATAATAGCCGCAATCTCTATTTTTTCTGTGCCTTTTGCATTCATAGCGAAACCTCCCACTAATAACATTAAACCGGATCAGGATTAGTGCGCTTGGCATCATTTATTTCTTACTTGTATAATTGATACACGCTGAAGGCAAAATATTAGCGCTAAGGGATATGCATGTATGGAACCTATAAAATTTGACAAATTCACTCTTACAAACGGACTTGGTGTAATTCTCCATCAGGATAGATCGCTGCCGTTAACCTCAGTGAATGTGTGGTATCACGTGGGATCCAAAGATGAAAAACCTGGTAAAACTGGATATGCCCATCTATTCGAGCACTTGATGTTTGAGGGTTCCAAGCACCACAACAAGAGTCATTTCGAACCCTTGCAAAAAATTGGAGCGAGCTTGAATGGGTCTACTACACCAGATAGAACAAATTACTGGGAAGACATTCCTTCAAACTATCTAGATTTAGCTCTGTGGCTAGAATCAGACAGAATGGGTTTCTTGCTAGACGCCTTGGATCAGCAAAGCTTTGACATCCAGAGAGACGTTGTTAAGAATGAACGCCGGCAAAGTTACGAAAATAGACCTTACGGAATGGCAAGTATAAAGCTTCAAGAATCATTATACCCCCTACCTCACCCATACCATTGGCCAACTATTGGGTTCCATGAAGACCTTAATGCGGCAACCATTCAAGACGCTACAGACTTTTTTAACTTATTCTATACCCCTTCTAACGCAAGTCTTGCTATTGCAGGCGATTTCGATATAGATGTTGCCAAGGAATTAATCGATAGATACTTTAGCAACTTGCCTCCTGGTCAATCTGTCCCAAGAATCACAGCGATGCCTTCTCCCCTAGTCAGCAACGCAAAGATCACTATGTATGACAACGTGTTACTGCCACGTCTGATCTTGGCCTGGCCTACCGTTCATCGGTTTCATCCAGATGAGGCATCACTTTCATTATTGGCTGCTATCATGAGTGACGGTAAAAGCTCCCGTTTACACAAATCTCTTGTGTACAATATGAAAATGGCTCAAAGCGTTTTTGCCTATCAGAGCTCCTCGGAGATATCTGGTGATTTCAACTTGATAGCTACAGCAGCTGAGGCACGTGAACTGGGAGATATAGAGAAGGTATTAATGGAAGAAATTGACCGTATACAAAACCACCCTCCTTCACAATATGAATTAGATCGTGCCAAGAATCAACTGGAATGGAGGCACGTCCGCCAAATGGCCCTTTTGGGTGGCTTTGGTGGTAGAGCAAACCGACTTAACTCGTTCAATGTGTTCGGTGGAGACCCAAATCTGATTAATACAGATATAAATCGCTTTTTAAACGTATCTAGTTCGGAAGTTTCAACTGTGGCTCAAAAATATTTGAATAACCTATCGATTAATCTATCTGTCTTTCCAGAGCCTAGTCGCTCCTCTTCAAATATTGTTGTAGACCGTTCTTCTCAACCAGGCCCATCTGACGAGTCCATATTTAGCCCACCTCTACCACAAAAACAGATCTCGCCATCTGGCATCAACATACTAGTTCTAGAAAAACCAGAAATTCCTATTATATCTACTGCATTACTGATACCCAGAGGGTCATCTAGCGACCCCAACGATAAACCCGGCCTGTCTTCTTTTACCACAGCCATGCTACAAGAGGGAACGCTTTCTAGATCTAGTCAAGATATAGCGGAAGCTTTCGAGTCTATGGGAACCCATCTGAATTCTAGTACAGGCAGAGAAAACACGCTTATATCTGTAGAAAGCCTAACTAAACATTTCCCCACCGTGTTAGAGCTACTCGCAGATTTAGTGCAAAACCCTTCATTTCCATCAGGCGAATTCGACCGACTTAAAACCGAGCGACTAACGTCGCTGCGAAGAATTAAGGATGACCCACATGCAATAGCAATGAGAGTGAGTCACTCTATAATATATGGGAAATCCAGCCCATATGGCCATCCTATCAGTGGCTTCGAGAATACTATCAATAATATGACAAGAGAGGATTTAATAGATCACTTTGGCGGTAATTTCGCTTTAGAAAATATGACCCTAATTATTGCTGGGGATATATCAGTCGACAAGGTTAATGTATTGGCTGAAAAATATTTTTCATCCGGCCAATCGGACAAGACCTATATCCCAACAACTATATCCCCTCCTGACTCATCAGCAGCGCCTGGTATTTACCTAGTAGACAAGCCAGGGGCAGCCCAATCCATCATCCGGACTGGCTATCTTGGCGTACCCAGGGGCCATAAAGATTATCTAGCATTAAATCTTGTCAATCACATTCTTGGAGGACAGTTCACAGCTAGGCTAAACATGAACCTAAGACAAGACAAAGGGTATAGCTACGGATACAACTCCTGGATAGAATGGATGAATGCCTCTTCTGTTCTAATGTCAGGCGGCAGCGTGGAGACCGGGGTTACAAAAGAAGCCATTCAGGAAGTTATTAGGGAATATACTGACCTTGTAAATGATCGTATTATAACCAAAGAAGAATTCGATTCCTCGAAGACTGCAATAATCAGGCAATTCCCGTCAGCATTTCAAACCACTAGCAGCATACTAGACCAACTAATTCGACTAGCCCAATTTGATCTACCGGTCGACTATTATCAATTATACGTAGGTAACATCAATGCACTTACGCTAGACATAATACAGACAGTGGCAAGAACCCACGTAGATAGTGCTCGCTTAATAATTCTAGTTGTGGGAGACGCCGCAATAATAAAACCCGGCCTAGAAAAGCTAGACATGGGAATTCATGAATTAGATGTAGAAGGCAACTATATCTAATTAGCAATATGCTTTTGGATTGAGCTCTGTATTACAGCACTTCCTTAACAATAGATATCAAAACAGTCAAAGTTACTAAGCTTCCAAAGGTACTTAATACAACTGCATTCGTAACAAATGTCGGCTTCGCCTTAAATTCTGTTGCCAAGATTATAGTTACTACAGCAGTTGGCATAGAGGCCATAACGATCAATACTTGTTGTGACAGGCCAGTAAAACCAAATGGAATAGTTAACGCATACGCTATTCCCCCAGAAATGATTAACCTTATAAAACATGTTGCGATAAGTGCTCTGGTTTGCTCTAGGGAGAATTTCTCGCCAATCTGTAGTCCAAGAACCATTAACATTGATGGTACTGCTGCTGCTCCCAATATCCGGATTGGCTCAGAGATCGTTTGAGGCATTTCCATATTGAACAAATTAGCTGCAACACCGGCCAAAGATGCATAGACTAACGGCATCTTGAAGACCGCTGTTAATGCACTCCTAATATCTAGTTGGCTTCTTGAAGCGACAAATACAGCAACTGTTCCAGCCAATGTAGCCTGAGTCACAAAATAAACTATAGCCCTGTCCAAGCCTGCTTGGCCAAATGCAAAAAGAGCCATAGGGAGCCCATAATTACCTGAGTTCATGAATAGCGTAGTTAGCATGAAGCCACTTTGGGTTTCTCTATCTAATTTGAGAATACGCGTTGCAATATGGGACAGCGGATAAGTCAGCACGGCCAATGTAATAGTAAAACCAGCGATGCTACCTAAATCCCCAGTAGAAAGGGCGGTATTGGACAGAGAATGAAAAACTANGCACGGGCTGAAGACATAAAGAGTNACTTGGCTAACTGGGCCGGTAGGTACTTGTCTGGTCTTTCGGAGGATGATGCCTATACCTGCCATTAAGAATACCGGTAAAACTATTTCTATAAACGTTCCAAGCATCTTTTCTCACTATGAATAAATATTGGCTGAGAGTACATTTNTTGCTTATAAAAGAATAGAGGGGTGGCTTAGTATATCGCCACCCCTCTATAATGGTTCAACTGTGATTAGGTATTAGTAAATTGAGCCTTTCTCTTTTCTGCAAATGCCTTAGGTCCTTCCTTCGAATCATTCATTCCTCGAAGATTATACTCCAGTGCCGATGCGAAAGCTTGTGCTTCTGGTATAGACCTACCCCAACATTCGTAGGCCATCTGATGGAAGTTTCGCAGGGCTCTTGGGGCCATGTTAATCATAGTCCTTGCCCAATCCACGGCTTCATCCATTAGATCTTCCTTCTTTACNACTTTGTTCACAAAGCCAACTTCATATGCTCTCTGAGCAGAAAGCCTACGGTCAGCCATCAAACAAACTTCTAGCGCGTGAGGAATGCCTATTAACCTCGGTAGCCAAGCAACGAAACCGGCTCCTTGGTTCCATCGAGCCTCAGCAATGTTCATTTCTGCNTGCTCAGCNGCAATGCGGAATGTAGTATTTTGAGCTACAGACCAGCCCCCCGCAATAGCAAAGCCATTTATTGCTGCAATGGTCGGCTTCCAACAATTCAATCGTGGCCCTAATGGCAATACAGGATACGGAACTCTAGTAGCAGTTTCAGCTGGTGCGTTACCGTCTCCGGCGGCTGCTTCTCTCTCGTTCCTAATTTTTAAGTCCTGTCCGGCAGAAAAAGCCCTGTCTCCTGCCCCAGTGACTATAGCCGCCCAACAATTATCATCNGCGGCAAAATTAGTCCATGCATCGAACCATCGCTTACCCATCTCTGGGTCGCTAGAGTTCATTCTCTCTGGTCGGTTGATCGTCATAATAGCTATTCGGCCATTATCTATTGTTTCGTAGAGCAGCTCCTTGTGAGGCCAACCTGGCAAGGGTGTTCTTTCATAAGCTTCCTTGGCTTCGGATGTCATACAACACCTCCTTTAGTGTGTCCCCTTTGAGCCTAGCTATATCTTCTGCCCCTGCTAGTTTCGATAATATCGATCAAAAGGNTTTTTTTAGTTTATCTTTTAAGATATCCTCGGTCAATAGTTTTGTTTATACTTAATCATTTCCATTTACTACATGGTGTAAAGTATAATCTTTAGGAGGAACAGCTAGCTTTTGTTTGGAGTATATATTTAATATGTATCTGGTCTGGCTACAATTCATAATCGCGACCATAATGATCCTANCTGTTTCTGGATTCTTGGCAAAATCAGCAGATGTAATAGCATTCAAAACCGGTCTAGGAAGAACCTTTGTGGGTGTATTATTACTTGCNTCAGCTACATCTCTACCGGAATTAGCTACAGGGATTAGCTCGGTTACAGCAGTCGGTGCACCTGACCTGGCTGCAGGAGATGCATTTGGTAGCAACCTTGTAAACTTACTAATAATAGGGTTGATGGACATCAGGTGGCATAAAGGTCCGTTACTTAATTCAGTTAGCATAAATTTAACCCTTGTGGCAGTATTAAGTATCCTAATAATCAGCATCCCCGTAATTGCTATCTCTGCTCACCACGCTGGCAATATATTCTCTACTTGGATTATTAGCCCCTTTTCTATATTCCTTCTACTTGCCTTCATGTTTAGTCTCTATTTGATATTCCGCAATGAGAGAAATTCAGGCGATGATGATGGAGATGGTAATTACGAAAACGAAACCCTATTTAAGTCTTCTGCTATATACGTTTTTTCAGCAACAGTGATAGTTTGTTCAGCAATTTGGTTGGCTTTCACGGGAGAAGAAATCGCCAAAGAGATGGGTTGGGAGGCCAGTTTCGTTGGTACTCAATTCCTAGCCCTCAGTACCTCTTTNCCAGAACTTGCTGCTTCTTTTGCTGCCCTGCGAATACTTGCCCCTGAGCTTGCTATTTCCAATGTTCTGGGAAGTAATCTATTTAATATGGGGTTTGTTCTATGGGCGGATGATCTGGCTCAACCAACTGAAAGTTTCTGGGCTGTTGTTTCACAAACTCATGTGGCTACGGCCTCTATTGCAATAGCAATGACCGCTGTTGTCATAATAGGGNTGGTTAGCAGAAACAGGTCTAGGCCGAGCAAATTCTTAACATATGAAAGCGNCGCATTGATAGCCTTGTATCTCTTGTCTAACTTTATGATTTTTAAGTTAGGATAATGCCGGAGTGAATCTTTGGCACTTAACAAAAGCTGTTAGATCATCGCTTTCAACAAATCATGTCGGGTTATTACCCCCACTAACACACCATCCCTCAAAACGGGCAATCGATTAATATCATTGCCTACCATAATCTGTGCTACTTGGCTAAAATCAGAACCCTCTTCTGTAGTGATAACTGGTGATGTCATCACTTCTTCGACTTTCCTTGATCCTAGCTGCTGTGCGGCCTCCTCTATGCGATTTGAGGAAACCATTGAACCTAAGATAGAGTAAATATGGTCAGCCAGCGGAAGAAATCTCTTTTTTGGTATCAAATCTGTATGCGTTATAATGCCAACCAAGGATCCACCCTTACCTAAAACAGGAAGGCAGCTAATATTATCTTCTATCATAATCCGCGCAGCTTCCTCTGCCGTGGTATCTGGAGATATAGTTTTGACCGGTGCGGTCATGAGTTCTTTTGCTTGCATGGTGCACACTTTTACCTGTAGATCAGAAGTTTAACATATTGAATATCCCTGTCAACGATACAAATTGTCCCTGTATTTAGCCAAGGGTCAGATTGACTACAAATGAAACCGCAATTACAATCGAACGGATGAATATATCTAGAGTAATCTCGCAAGTATATAGAAGTAGCTAAAAATGAAAATCGGCCTAATATCAGACACCCATAACCCCGGAGCTGCTCTTGAGCCCCCTTACGAAGTAGCAAAGGCATTTGAAGAAGTGGATCTAATTTTGCACGCGGGTGACATATATGTTACGTCCTGTCTTGACTGGCTAGAGCAAATAGCACCAGTTCTGGCTGTAGAGTATAAAGGCAACCCCTTGAACAGTGACCCTCGGGTAGTTGAACAGAGAATCACTAAGCAGGAAGGTTACACCATAGGAGTGCTGCATGACTTCATGATCCCCGGAGTCAAAGCTGAGATATTTCCCGGCGTCATTGCTAAGGAGTTTCCGCCAGAAGAATCATTGCCGGATGCTGTCAAACAAGTCTTTGGAACAAACATTGATGTAGTGGTATTTGGACATACCCATACTTCCATTGTCGAAGATCACCAAGGCATACTATTTGTAAATCCCGGGAGCCCGAGCTTGCCTGACCAAATGAGGAGACTGGGATCAGTAGGTATTCTTGAATTAACCCCAGAAGGAAGATGTGCCCAAATAATCAAGCTAGCAGATCTTTCAGAACCAGGGCGTCCTCCTGGAAGAGGCCGCATTTTCTGAANTGTCAGTCTCTTATCTCACTCCAATACCTCTGGGTGGTACTACTGATGACTGAATATGCAAATCCTTTACCCAATAGATAACGTTTCGCCTTTGCGTAAAGTTCACCATAACTTGCGAATGTTGATTTAGACAATTTCTCGGAAACTAGAATATATGCGTTTTCTAAATCATCTAGTTCAGCCGTAAACTCATCGGATATAGATGAGCCTATGCCCTTCATAGCCAGTTCTTTTCTTATTAGTGCTGCTGAGCGAGGTCGATTCTCCATTCTGCTTCTTACCCATAACTCTGCGAACGAAACATCATTAACTAAGTCTTCCAGTTTGAGTAAATCTATAGTCTTTGCTACAACCTCGCCTGAGTGGTTAGCTAGAAGGTATTTTTCCATCTCCGCTTCTGATCGAGGCCTAGTAGAAAGGTAGCGCAATGCCCTAGACCATGCTCTTTGTTCCTCTTTACTATAAACCATTCGCCTAGCAGTTATTGATCGCTTGTTTCTTCGCCAATATCAGNCCCAGCATCGGTTTCACCATTTTGATTGTTCCATATATACTTTTCAAGTTGACTAGATAAATCCTTGTTATCTACTAAGTGTTGTTTTGCTGCTTCTCTACCTTGACCTAATCTTGTGTCACCGTAGGAGTAAAAAGCTCCTGCTTTCCTAATGATTTCCAAATTGGTGGCTATATCTAAAATATCCCCTTCTTTGCTTATGCCTTTCTTAAACATAATGTCAAACTCAGCCGTACGAAACGGTGGNGCAACTTTATTTTTGACAACTCGAGCCCTAACTCGATTACCCATCACTTCCGATCCCTGCTTTATGGAATCAACTCTTCTCAAGTCTATTCGTACAGAAGAATAGAATTTCAATGCTCGNCCCCCAGGCGTAACCTCAGGATTCCCAAAAACTACTCCNATTTTTTCCCTCAACTGATTAATAAACACCACTGCCGTATGCGATCTATTTATTGCAGCAGAAAGCTTCCTTAACGCCTGAGACATAATCCGTGCCTGTAATCCCATATGCGAATCTCCCATGTCGCCTTCAAGTTCGGCTCGTGGCACTAATGCTGCTACACTATCTACAACTACTACATCCAAGGCTCCACTTCTTACCAAATACTCTGCTATTTCNAGGGCTTGTTCGGCTGTGTCAGGCTGGGATACCAACAATTCATTCAAGTCAATCCCCAAATTCGAGGCATAAGAAGGATCTAGGGCATGCTCGGCATCTATATAGGCTGCTGTACCTCCCAATTTTTGGGCCTCAGCCATTATGTGATGCGCCAGAGTCGACTTTCCTGCTGATTCAGCTCCAAATATCTCTGTCACGCGACCCCTGGGAACACCTCCAACACCTAAAGCAATATCTAGAGAGATCGATCCTGTAGGAATAACGTCCACTGATAGCTTAGGAGAAGATTCCCCAAGCCTCATTATGCTTCCTTTGCCCAGTTGTTTCTCGATTTGACTCAATGCCAAATCNAAAGCTTTTTCTTTCTCTGTTACCATTATTTCTCCCTTGATAGTGCCTTCTAATNGCATCATAGCACGGGCCAAAAAACTGAACAAGGTGCATATTATAAGGTCCTCACACCTGTTATACTGAGGTCAAATTACNACATTGGTTTTTATTCATTCAATTAAATACTNTAGCTTTATTTGCCAATACTGACTCTATGTGTTTTTCNTCGAATATGCTTATNTATATCTTGAANGCGCATATAGTGCTGCCCCTANTTCTCTCTTGGCCCTTCCTAATATTGGTTGGCTGTATTCTTGAGCAAGAAGANNNCCCCCNTNNCCCAGTTTCANCTTCAGACACNACACCAGCGTCTCCTGAANGGCTCTCACATAACCTNCCNCTCTTTAACAATGGCCTGACAGAAAGCCCCCCNGACCTAGATTTAATAGCAGCGGCTGGAAGACTACGCTCTAATTTTAGCCAAAGCTTTTCTGTCNATGAAATCAGTAATCTGGTTCATGCAGAAGGATCNGNAAAAGATTTTTGGCTTNCTGATATNGCTTCCAACAAGACTAAGAAAATTCGGGCTAATTTGATAGCTATTTCGGACAATGCATACTGGTACTTTGATGAANGGTTATCTAAGGCCCCCCAACAACTTCAAGAAGCTATCGACTCTTTTGAGTTCAGCATACTTCCTGAGTTTGATATAACGATGCCAGCAANAATGTCCAATGATNTTGGCATTGATCCAAAGATAACTATTCTCCACACATATTTTGAGGGAGCTGCGGGATATTTTAACTCTTTTGATCAATACACAGCCCAAGTTAACCCATATAGCAACCAACAGCGCATGATTTATATGAACCTGAATCAATTAGACATCGGCTCAAGTTCATATTTAGGTACTTTGTCCCACGAACTGCAGCATTTACGTCACTCAATTAATGACCCCACAGAAGAGTCTTGGGTTAATGAAGGCATTTCAGAAGTTATGAGAAACCTGTCGGGATATAGTCCTGGATTCTTACATCATTTTATTACAGCTCCGTCCACTCAACTCAATTATTGGCCATCAGATAAGTCTTTAGTTTTCCGACACTATGGAGCGTCCACTTTATTCATAGACTATCTGTTGCAAAATTATGGAGGNTACGAAAACTTAAAAACNCTCGTGTCTATGCAAGGTAATGGTATTGAAGGTATCGATCAATATTTGTCTGCGGTTGGCTTTAATGAGGACTTCGATGAGGTTTTCAACAACTGGGTGCTTGCTAATTTCCTCGACACTTTTGAAACTCCTCCTTTCAATTATCCTCTTTCCAATATTCGAATAATGCCGTCTCTTCAACTCGATCAGGGTTCTTCGGCCTTGCTGACAACTCCTCAATATTCAGCTGAGTATATATTGCTTAAACCAGACACATATCCTTCGACTCTCTATTTTCAAGGTTCCCCAACAGTTCNGCTGATGCCGTCCGATGTTTTCTCTGGCAATGGCTGCTGGTGGAGCAATCGTGGTGATCTCATAAATACTAGCTTGACNGGNCCTGTTGATTTGAAATTCACGGACTCTCCAATATTGGATTTCTGGATGTGGCANGACATAGAAAAGGATTGGGATTATTTATACCTGTCTGTTTCGGAGGACGACGGCACAACTTGGAGCCCGATATTAACTAAATCAATGTCTCAGAACCCCGCCTCTGGCGCATCACTATCAAGCGGCTACACAGGTACTAGCGATAATTGGGAACGTNACTCTGCAGATTTATCTAGTTATTCAGGGAAAGCTNTATTAATTCGATTTGACTATATTACAGACGAATCAGTGAATNAGAGCGGCGTTTGTATTGACGATATATCAATATCAGGAGTCGGGATTATAGAAAATGCTGAAAGNGAGTCGAGCTGGGAAAGCTCTGGATTNATACGAACAAATAACCGGATAANNCAGAAGTTCACNTTGCAAATCATAGAACTCGGAGAGNCTCACGNGATTACAAACATAGATCTCGATGCTAACGGAAAGGCTTCTTTTAATATATCTGAGCCAGAAACACAATCTGAGTTTATAGTTGTTGTGTCGCCCACAACTAGAAAAACCAGCATTCCTAGTGAATACACTCTAAGTCTAACGGCTCAGTGATATTCAGTCTGTCCTAGACAAGTGCCTTTTGAGCTCCTTTATTGCTTCATGGCTACCAAACATCGTCGTTAGTTTCCCGTTTA
Organism: Chloroflexota bacterium; assembly: GCA_002717805.1. Lineage (GTDB taxonomy): Bacteria > Chloroflexota > Dehalococcoidia > Lucifugimonadales > UBA2985 > UBA2985. The sequence continues at coordinate 63,854 of PBBS01000003.1, forward strand.
CCCTGGCTCTTTCCTTTCCTATAAGCCCTCGCTTATGAAGCAGGTATAGAGACCAGCTCAAGGACGATCGCTTTAACCTAGGAAATATTCGTAGCAATCCTTCGTCACTGCTGTCAAAGACCTCTTCTGGGCGCTTATTGAGCTCATCCAGAACCATGCTTTGTAGTGGCGGAAGGGTTTCATCTGTAGGGCTTTTTGAAGTAATAATTTGAGAAATTCTCATTGGTCCTCCANGCGCANTTGGCTGTCACCACCAGATCTTATTTTCTACTCTCGATTGCAACTCACCAAAGTCGCTGGTCCACAAAGATGTGCTCAAGTACTTNNATCCTCCGTCTGCAAGCNGGCAAACAATGNTGCCNTTTTCCATCCTNTGCGCTAGTTTCTGTGCNCAAGAAACAACGGAGCCTGAGGATATTCCTGCAAATATGCCTTCTTTCTGCATAAGCTCTTTCGCCATGCGAAATGCCTCTTGGCTTTCCACCATAATTCTGCTGTCCAATAAAGAGAGGTCAAGAATTGGCGGAATAAATCCTTCCTCCAAGCTTCTCAGTCCTTGTATTACATCATCCGGATGAGGAACAACTGCAACTACATTAATATCCTTGTTGTATTCTTTTAGTCTNCGGCCTACCCCCATCAATGTGCCGCCCGTACCTAATCCAGCCACGAACACGTCTATTTCAGGGCAATCTCGGATTATTTCCGGACCCGTTGTCTCATAATGAGCCCTTGGGTTTGAATGGTTCGCATATTGATATGGCATAAAGTATTTATCGTCTTTTTCTGCCATTTCTCTAGCAACAACGATCGAGCCGTTTGTTCCCTTGGTGCCATCAGAGTAAGTTATCTCTGCGCCGTATGCTTCTAGAAGCTGCGTTCGTTCTTGGCTCACATTTTCTGGCATAACGACTTGTATCCGATACCCTTTTCGACGTGCTAGGAGAGACAAAGATATACCAGTATTGCCGCTTGTTGGCTCCAAAATGATCTTGTCATGGGTTAGAAGGCCTTCTTCTTCTGCCTTTTCTATCATGTACTTCGCAATCCTGTCCTTTAGGCTTCCTGTGGGGTTTTGCCCTTCCANTTTTGCGAATATTTTGACCTCTTTCTTCGGGCTCATTCGGTCAATTTCTACTAAAGGCGTATTACCTATAGTAGAAAGTATATCTCGAGGATTGCTGCCTGCTTTGTCCTTTTCTTGCACTTGTTAGCTCTCCCTATTGATGACCAGCGCTAGCAGGTTCAGCTAAACCGCAGAAAACTTCATAATCTATTAATTCTGTAACCGTGGGATTGTCTCCGCANAAAGGGCATTTTGGGTTACGCCTCATTTTTACTGTTCTAAAATCCATTTCTAGTGCGTCNATAAGTAGCAACCTGCCTGATAACGGATCTCCTANNCCNAGGATGAGCTTAATCGCCTCCGTNGCTTGAATNGTCCCTACCATACCGGGTAATGCACCAAGTACTCCTGCTTCTGCACAACTAGGAACAACTCCTGGAGGTGGGGGGGTGGGGAACAGACACCTATAACAACCGTTTCCTGGCAGATAAACGCTAGCCTGACCATCAAACAAAAGTATGCTTCCATCTACCAATGGTTTGCCTGATAGGTAACAAGCGTCATTAACTAGGTACCTAGCAGCAAAATTATCTGCTCCATTTATAACAACGTCGTACTTCGGAATTATGTCCATGGCATTGTCTGAGGTAATTGGCTCCTCGTGCAAGATAACGTTGATTTCTGGATTGTATGATGTAAGTGTTTCCTTNGCAGAGACAACCTTGGGTCTGCCAATGTCTTTATTTTGATGCAAAATCTGTCTCTGTAAGTTACTAACGTCTACTGTGTCGAAATCGACTATTCCTATCGTTCCAACTCCTGCTAGTGCCANATATACAGCCACAGGTGACCCCAGTCCACCTGCACCCACAATAAGCACCTTAGCGTCTATTAATTTTCTTTGCCCACCACTTCCCACTTGAGGCATTATGATGTGCCTGCTATATCTCTGTACTTGCCCTGGCGTAAGCGCTCCTGTTTGCGTCATTTTTACCCCCTTTTGACTGTGCTTTCTCTTGGTTAGGGTTCCTNAGNCCCTNGTGNTANCACNAGGGNCTNNGGCTTGTTGTCTGCCTTCCTAANATTCATGCCGTGAGNCCGTCTCTGTGCGATTAATTAACTTCTATCTTTTNNTTATANTCGGCATTAACTTCATATAACTGTTTTTGCCTGTCCAGAAGATCTCCTATTGTAGTCGATTTAAGAACCTGCTGGATAGCCTCTTCAACAGTAGCCCAAACGCCTCTCTGTGCGCAGATGCCCGATAANGAGCAGCATTCAGGTACGTCTATGCAATCTAGGGGTGAGTGCGCTCCTTCAATTCCTTCNGTAACCATCCTTAAGTCTATTTCCCGAGGAGACATTGCAAGCGTGTGCCCTCCCTGTGGTCCTCTTCGGCTGTAAATTAGTCCAAGCTTATGTAGTATCGGAAGCAATTGTCCTAGATAAGCTTCNGGTATGTTTTGTCTCTTTGCTATGTCTACAGCCCTAACAGCTTCGCCGCCATAATGGTTAGCTAATTCCACCAGCGCCCTGACGCCGTAATCTACCTTCATTGGTACTTTCACGGCAATACCTCCTGAGTCGATCGATTTGCGGATTATAGCATGCCCTCTGTACACGCTCAAGACCAAGAGATATTATATACATATAAAGAAATCAGATTTTGTTATTGGAGAAAGATATTATGGAAGCTNCATCTATAGAAGTTACCCAAAGAGATGTCGTAGGGAAAAAGGTTAGTTCCTTACGTAAAGACGGCATTGTCCCGCTTCATCTCTATGGAGGATCAAAAGGACCCTTGTCCCTACAAGGAGACTCGTCAGCTGTTGTGAAAGCAGTTTCTCAAGTGGGTTTCCATCTACCTGTTTACTTGCAGTTCAGCGAGTCAGGTGAACAAGAAGCTGCACTAGTTAAAGAAATTCAGCGAGATCCCATTTCGAATAGGGTTTTGCATGTGGATTTCTTGAGGGTGGACATAACTCAAATAACAACTGCCGATATTCCAATNTTTCTTATTGGAGAATCTTCTGCTGTGAAGCGCGGAGGAAGACTAAACCAAACCACCTCTAAGCTACAGGTTCAGTGCCTGCCGATGGACATGCCCGCTAGAATCGATTTTGACCTGTCATTCCTAACAGAGNTAGGCTCTTTTGCGCGCGTGTCTGACTTAACTTTGCCCCCTGGCCTTACCATACTGTCTGATGAAGAGGAAATTNTTGTCAGGGTTAGTGCTCCTAGGCGGGCTCAGGCAACTCAGACGTTAGATGAACCCATAGAGGTTGCCCCAGCAGAGGTGCAGGTCATAGGTGAGGAATCAGAAGATGGGAACGTTGAAACAGAACAAGAATAATTAGGGTGACTTGCTTTCTCTAGTTAGGTAAAACGCTTCCAACAAATCCACTGTGTCCCCTTAGAAAGGCGGCAGCGCTGTTCTTGTTCCTGCCTTGTTGNTGGACAGTGATTATCTGCAAAACGCCCTGAGCTGTCACTANACCTATCGCCCCTTTGTCTTGGCCGTACCCTGTNATTACTTGCCCTATGCNACCCTGAGNGTNTTCTATAGAAGGCTCTGCTTTTGCCTCTATAACTTTTAGTGCTTGTCCCTTCCAATAGGTATGCACTCCGGGCCAGGGTGATAATGCCCTGATCTGCCGCCCAATCTCTTCCGCCGTATTTGTCCAATCAATCTCGCCGTCTTCTTTTCTTATCTTGCGAGAATATGTAGCCAATGCATCGTCTTGCTTCCTTGGAACGATCGCCCCTCCAAGATACAGTGGAATAATTCTTGTCAGCAATTGGGCCCCTGTGTCAAAAAGCTTGTTCGTTAGCGTTTCAACCGTGTCTGATTCCTGAATTGTGTATATCTCTTGGGCTAGTATTGGCCCAGTGTCCATCCCTTCGTCCAAAAGCATAATACTCACTCCGGTCTCTTTGTCTCCTTCTAGCAGCGTTTTGATCACGGGCGATGGCCCTCTATGCTTTGGAAGCAACGAGGGGTGAATGTTTAGACACCCGCTTCTAGGCACATCCAATATCTCTTTTGGTAGGATCTGTCCATACGCAGCAATAACTATAAGGTCCGGCTTTAATTTTTTTATCTGCCTGACTACTTCTATGTCTTTCATTGTGTTTGGTTGGTAAACTTCTATTCCTATGTCATTTGCTATTTTCTTGATTGGAGGAGTCTCTTGTTTTCTGCCTCTCCCAATTTCTCTATCCGGATGAGTATATACAGCAACGACTTCATCTGGTGAGGAGAGCAAGGAGTTCAATACAGGAATAGTAAAAGACGGGGAGCCCATATAAATTATTCTATTTGGCATTTTGTTAATTATAATGGCTTAGGTTCAACGGCTCAAATTTATTCAAAAAGTCGCTGAAAAATCGCCGTCTCATCCCTTGCATCGTCTATATTAAGGACCTGTTATATTATAACGGATCCGTAATTTGAATCTGGTTTTTATCGTTCAATTTAGTCCTTGCTGGACTCATTAATCGACTCCTTGCAGTCGCTCTATCAACCACGGCGCAGGCCACTATTTTATTGCTTTGATTATTATTTTCTTTTTTGGGGAGGTTTCATATTGTCTCTGCTCTCTCCATCTCAAATATGGACCTCCGCTCTTGGCAGCCTTCAGGTACAAATCAGCCAACCAAGTTACAATACCTGGCTGAAAAATACTGTCGGCCTGTCTTGGGATGGAAAACAAATGGTTGTTGGGGCGCCGTCGGTTTTTATTGCCGAATGGCTAGAACAGAGAATGTCTTCCCTGTTAGAAGAGACGCTGTCTTCTATTACCGGGGGGCCAGCTACAATAAGCTTCACCGTCGGATCCGATTCTCCTAGTGTTGTTCAAACACCAGAGAGGTCTCCAGGCTCCTTGGAGCATAACATCAGAGCCGGCTCTGCCATCAGATCACAGCCAGCCAAATTAGGCCTCAATGCCAAATACACATTGGATTCATTCGTTGTTGGAGAGTCAAATCAACTTGCTTATGCAGCAGCTGTCGCCGTATCAACGAAGCCAGGCCAAACCTACAACCCATTATTCCTCTATTCTGGTGTTGGCCTAGGTAAAACACACCTCTTACATGCTATTGGCCATACTGCAACTGAAAAAGGATTGTCTTGTCTGTATGTCACGTCAGAGCAATTCACTAATGAATTTATTTCCTCGATCCAAAACCGCACCACTCCTGAATTTAGAGAAAAATATAGATCCGTTGATATCTTGCTTGTTGACGACATTCAATTCATTCGCGGGAAAGACTCGATACAAGAGGGCTTCTTTCATACTTTCAATGACCTTCATATGTCAAACAGTCAAATAGTTATTGCTAGCGACCGCCCACCTTCTGAGTTAACCCTTTTGGAAAGTCGCCTTCAATCCCGCTTTGAATGGGGCCTAACGACAGTTATGGGGAAGCCCTCCACTGAGACGCGGATGGCCATTTTGCAGACTAAAGCCAGCCAACTTAACCTAACCCTTACCCCAGAAGTTCTGTCTTTCCTCGCTGAGAAATTCTCTTCGAGCGTAAGGGAGCTCGAAGGGGCCGTAAATCGCCTTTCTGCATACACAGAATTGACTGGCTCGGGCATCTGTCTAGAAGTAGCAACCACCGCCCTCGCTGATCTACTTAAAAGGAACCTGCCTTCTCTTGTGTCTCCTGCAGACGTATTATCGGAAATTTCCTCTTACTATGGTGTTTCTGTGGAAGCTTTATCAAGCAAGAGGAGGGACAAATTTCTCGCTAAAGCAAGGCAAGTCGGCATGTTCATGCTTCGAGAACTGTCACAAATTACCCTTGTAGAGATTGGTAGGCTCCTTGGCAGCCGGGACCATACTAGTGTTAGGTATTCAATTGCCTCTATCGAAACCCAAATCCTCAAAGATTCCGTTCTC
>PBBS01000004.1 GCA_002717805.1 Chloroflexota bacterium
GATATTATATAGCTTAAACTGTCCATAACCTTCAAGATACGATCCTCAGAGCTCAAGGTCCCTCCTGCTAATATCTTGCTACCATATACACCCATTTTACATCCTAACCCAATATAAATAAATGCAACTTAACATATAAAGGAAATTCGGATATTAATAAAGGTAACTACATCATGATATACTGAGTCAGCAGTATTCGAGAAAAGTACTCTGAGCACATGGAAAATACTATCAATAATATAATCAACAACAAGAGAAATTTTGCATATATCCTGCTCGGGATAATATCTATAGCCCTTCTCCTTGGAACTGCACTAGGAATAGCGATATCCAGCAACATCTCACCAAGTTCTTCGGGCAACGCATTAGATCCCAACTCCAATACATCCGCTCGTTTAAATCAGATGGACGCAGAGATAAACAAACTTAAATTAGATCTAGAGAACAGTAACATTGAAGCACAGGAGCTCACTGTAAGACTGACCCAGACAGATGAGAATTACCAAAATGTCCTAAGTGACCTGATAGAATCACAAACTGATCTAGCATTAAAGGAACTAACTGATAAGTCTTCAGGTAATGCTAATCTGGGACCTGAATTATACGAAGAACTAAATCGTATGGAAAAACACAGACTACTACTAGTTGAGATACGGAAAGATCCTCCCCTAGTAAGAGAAGACGCTATAGAGCATTGGATCAAGATTAAAACCGTAGCAAGCAGAGCAAATCCATCATTATCCTCCCCAGCTGATAAGATAATGATTACAATAGATAATTACTTCGATTGGAAAGATAGAAACCCATCAGCTAGCGGAACTTCTGGAGAACTTGCTTATTGGATAGATGATTATGAGTTATCAGGTGCAAGTGGGTATGATAAAGCTATACTGAACTTTACAGAAGAGGCTCTATTAGCAGTTATATCTCATATGGATTCTATATCTGAATCTTTAGCAGGTTACTAATTGCTCAGAGCATAGATTGTATATGAAAGGCCAATAACAGAGTTATGATAAATTCGACCAAGATAATAGTTATATCCCTAGTATTCTTGTTAACTTTTACGCCTACTGGATTGCTTATGGCGTCCCAAGATGGAAACGTAGAACTCAGNTCATCCAGTAACCTTGGATCGGTATTATCAAAGCCATTCCACGACTACCTTTCGAGTTCAGTCTGGCTGATTACCCAAGGACTCGATCCACGATTTAAGACTGGTCCTATATCAAGTATATATCCTCCGAGACAAGCTAAATCTGGAACGAGCTCCGCACAGGCATCCTCAGCAGGACAGGGACCGCTAGTGCCATATCGTAACCCATCTCAGAAATTCAGTAGAAACATGTTGATTACAAGAGATTTCAGCCCGCTACCATTCCAAACTGAACCAAGTATAGCTGTTAATCCAAAGGACCCTGAACATCTGGTGCTAGGAGTAGTAGATTATAACTTTCCCGGAATAACATCTTATACGAGCATAGATAGTGGTACTACGTGGGAAGGTCCGTACCACATAAAATATCCTCCTGATGACCAAGCTGGGGCTGGCGATCCAGTTATAAGCTTCGATCGAGATGGCAACGTATATGCCGCTGGGATATCAGTTGCAGTAGAAGACTTTACAGTAGGCACAGCGTCTGGCGAATCTGTTATATCCTCTATACCAATATCTAGATCCCTAGATGGTGGTGTCTCATGGGAGGAACCAATATCATCACGCCGAGAACATGTATCAATTAAACCCATAGATGTTGACGAACAAGGTGAATCTAAGTACGAATTAAGTATTCCCTTCCTGGATAAACCATGGGTATCAACTGGACCAAGCAAATACNACCCAGAAAATGACAACATATATGTGACCTATACAAAGTTCGTAACAAAATATAGAGTTGAATTTCTATTCGGCGTAGAGCCTTTCTTGGGTATACCAATAACAGAAACGTCCATAGAGATGGTGAAATCACTTGACCAGGGCCAGACATGGAGTGAGCCTGTCACTGTAAGTCCAGTTGTACAAAGCACCCTAGGACAAGAGGCTGAGAAGAGGGTGCTGCAAGGATCACAACCTTCTGTAGCACCTGATGGAACCTTATATATAGCTTGGGTAGATAGCACGGATGATAATTCTTTTGAAAAGCGCGCCGAGATATACGTAGCCAAATCAGAAACTGAAGGGCTTACTTTCACCACTGAAAGAGCAGNTGATTTCAATGAGATACCTTTTAGNCCTCGCAATTCATTCTTCAGATATTGGGCATCCGGTTTCCCTCAAATATCTATAGACAAAGATGAACGAATATATGTTATGTATACAGCTCGATCACCGGAAAGAGATGACGACGGCAATATATATCTAGCCAAATCAGGAGATTATGGTAATAGTTGGACCAATACCAAAATAAATGATGACAATACCAATAGACTCCAATTCTTCCCTTCTATAACATCAGATCCAAATGGTAATTTACATGCTATGTGGGGAGANATGAGGGATGACCCCTCAGAATCCAAATATCATATATATTATTCGACCTCCGAAGATGGGGGGAAGACTTGGACTGAAAATTCTAGGGTGACAGATTTCCCAACTAATCCGAATCATGCTTTTCCGGGTGGAGCTTTTATAGGTGACTATTTTACAATTGCAGCGACAGAAGATGAAGTCTATATGGCATGGCCAGATGGAAGATTAGGAGAATTCGGTCCTCAAAACCAAAAGATAGGATTCGCACGTAAAGAATTGATGCCTATGCCATCAATTTTCTTATCCCCACCGTCTGGTCCAGGAGGCATGGATATCACAATACAAGGTTCCAACTTCCAACCAGACCAGGATGTATACTTGGAAATAAGTGGTGCAGTAATAAGTACGGTAAGAAGCGATGATATAGGTAATTTCTCTGCCCGCATTTTCGTACCAATATCTGGAGAAGGAGCTCACGACTTCAGAGCTATAGATGCCTCAGGAAATGTAGCAAATGCTTCATTCTATATGGATTTTGGCTTTGACAATATACAGGATCAGGTAGAACAAATAACAGACACTATAGCAAAATTCGAAGAAGGCATAACAAAAGACATCAGACAGGATGTGTCGGAGTTAATCTCAGATAACAACCTTTCCGGNAATAACTTTTCAGTGGTTATGTGGGNTATAGGCTCATTACTTATAGNTATAGGAATACTCGGACCAATTGGAACATGGATAATGNTACGAAAGATTAGAGAACAGCGATAAGAAACTATGAGCAAGCTCTTTGGTACTCTAANAAGCTCAGGCTATTTGGTTAAATTACTAATCATCTCCATATCGTTACTGACGATGATACCAACAGTGGCTTCATTATCACATGACGATTGGACGGGACTGATGGACAAGATCATNATTTGGCCACACAAAAATCCAGGACCTGCAACTGACACTATCAATTTCAGCGCTTATGCAGTAGAGATCGCTCCAAAAGAGATTGAAGCTGGAGATCTAGACTTCTACATATTCAGCCTAAAAACTCCGGCCGCCGAAAAATTAAGAGACAAAGATGGTATAGATGTACACCAAGCACCGGCATCTATGGTATCAATCGTGTTGAATCCAGCCCCTGCTCCTGAGGGCAGCCTAAATCCACTGTCAATCCTAGAAGTCAGGCAAGCCATACAACACGTAGTAAATCGTCCATTTGTTTCACAGGAAATCTACAAAGGGTTTGCAATGCCTATGTTAACCCAAGTAAGCCCTGCAGATTTTGACTTGCTTACCGTATATGAAAGTCTAAAGACTTCTAACATATATTATGATCCCGATTTAGCAAAATCTATAGTTAATAACGCAATGACGAACGCTGGAGCAGAACTAAGGGATNACTATTGGCATTACCGGGAGAATAGGCTNGATTTAAAATTCATTGTACGAACTGAAGACGAAAGATGGGAAATTGGCAACGCTCTCCGAACNGAGCTTAACAGGCTGGGTTTTAACGTGATACTAATNCCCCAACAATTTGGTCCAGCTGTTTTCACTGTCTATAGTACAGACCCACAATTATTCCAATGGCATCTATACACTGAAGGATGGGGGCGAGGTTCACCAGAAAGATATGACTTTGCATCTGTAAACCAGATGTGTGCACCTTGGTTAGGCAATATGCCAGGATGGCAAGAAATTGGATTCTGGCAATATGAGCAAGAAGAGCTCGATAAACTGGGGCAACGTATCTTCACTGGAGAATTCCAAAACGTAGAAGAGAGAAATAATATCTATAAGCAAGCCACAGAAAAATGTCTGAAGGAGTCTGTGAGGATATGGGTAGCCACTGCGGTAAACAACTTCCCTTCATCATCTGAATTGCTTGGTATAACCCAAGATCTAGTCTCAGGGCCCAAAAACTTGTGGACATTTAGNGAGATGCATATACCTGGTAGGTCAGAATTAAACATAGGGAATTTATGGGTAGCAACCAATCAAACCACTTGGAATCCAGTGGGAGGGTTTGGTGATGTGTATAGTGCTGATATCTGGAGATCTATAAACGATCCTACATTGACCAATCACCCATTTACTGGGTTACCTATACCGTTCAGGGCTACATATGAAGTTGAGACATCCGGTCCTAGTGGCACATTAGATATACCGAGCGACGCCTTTGAATGGAATGCTTCAGATGGAACCTGGAAATACATAAAAGCAGGAACAACTGCAACAAGTAAAGTCGTCTTCGACTATTCAAAATATTTCCAATCCAAATGGCACCACCAAATTCAAATCAACATGGCTGACGTAATATACCCAATAGCTCGATTATTCGATATGGTTTATAACGAAGACAAATCAAATATAGAATTCTCGATTGCAACTACAAGCAAGCCTTTCACCGATACCGTCAGAGGGTTCCGTATAGTAGATGAAAATANGTTGGAGGTCTATGTAGATTTCTGNCATTTTATACCAGATTATATAGCTCAATATGCAAACATCTCAGGGGTAAGTATGCCATGGGAAGTTAATGCAGCGATGGACGATATAGTATTCAATCAGATGAAAGCATCCTATAGTGATACATCTGCCACAAGATTTAATAATGCATGGCTAGACTTAGTGTCCAGTAAGGATGCCCGAATGGTGAGAAATACACTGAGACAATTCGCCGAAAATGATTCTGTAGCAAATAATATCTTCAACATAGAATCTAAATCATTAGTAGACATAAACTCTGCNAATACAAGATATCAGGCAGCTATGGACTGGTTCTCAGAGAAAGACCATATGATAATCAGTAATGGCCCATATTATCTTGAAAAATTCAGGGGTGGTGGTGAACAATTTGCTCAAATCAAGGCTTTCAGAGATCCGTCCTACCCATTCAAACCTGGTAACCTGTATCAAGGAGCTCCACAAAATATTGTCTTCAATGATATATATACCACTCCCACAGAAATTGGCAAGGATATTACAACCAAAGTAACAATTGAGGGACCAGGACAAATATCTTTGGATTACCTCCTGACAGATCCTTCTAGGGGTACAATCATCTCTTCTGGCAAGTATCCTTATCAGGATAAAGATACCTTCGAAATAACAATTCCTAAAGATGTCTCACTAGACCTAGATGAATCTACATATCATNTGTTCCTATTAGCCGCTAGCGACGAGNTAGCCAGAGTAGTTGAAAGAAAAATTGATATCGATCTATTTTCAGACGGTGATAAAGAAAGTTCTACAAAAGACGCAGACCTTCAGGCGACACAGAATATGAATAANGACGGAAATGAAGATTCAAGAACAGNAACATCCCTGAACCAAATACTAGGAATTATCCTTGTAACTGCTGGTGTTATAGGTATTGCTCTGATCATTCTAATCCTAAGATCCCGGTCCAAGAATATTTGAGAGGCACATTTCAGATATAATAGTCAGCATTAACCATTAGGACAGAANATGTCTATCGTAAAATCGTTGGCAGTCAGAGGCATAACTCTCATAGGAGTCCTATTCTCAGTTCTATTCATAGTTGCTATAACACTAGGAGCNACTGGTTTTTCCGAGCGCATGCTTACTGCAATAGTAAATGAGGAGGTAAGGGGGCTTAGGCAACAATTAGTACAAACTATTCGTGACTCCAATGAAATAGAGAGAGTCATAGACGAGCGTAGAGACTTCCTAGAAGAATCCTATGGCCTTGATAGCCCATGGTACCAAAGACTGCCTCAAACCATAGGAAAGGTTATTATCCTAGANCTTGGTGAAGCACGTACATTAAAAACCAGTGAGGGTAGCAGAAAAGTTATCGACCTAATATTCGAACGCCTGCCAAGAACTATGCTATTAATGACAACGGCAACTGTAATAACAGCGTTTATAGGATTAACAGTAGGTGTAAGGTTGGCCACCAAGGTAGGATCTAGGATAGATCGTACGGTTTCTATAATCTCAGCCACATCGAATGCCCTCCCTGCCTGGTGGGCAGGTATAATGCTGATATTGCTCACATATATTATATTGAACAATTTTGGGATCAGATTATTCCCACCAGGAGGTATGTATAGCACTCCTCCACCTGAAGATACTATATCCAAGGNGCTAGACCTCATATGGCATGCTATGTTGCCAATAATTACTATGGTATTGATCTCAGCAGGATCATGGATTTATGTAATTCGAACCATGGTTATGAATACNGCCCAAGAAGAATTCGTAAATCTAGCACGTGCAAAAGGTCTTCCAGAAAATACTGTTATGTGGAGTCATATATTGAGAGTTGCCGCTCCTCCAATCTTGACCGGTCTAATATTNAGTCTTACATCTTCTATAGGAGGTGCAATCCTAACGGAGACAGTATTCAATTGGCCTGGTATGGGTAGACTCTACTATGATGCAATACTAGCTGTTGATGAATCCGTTATGGTAGCCCTAACTTTCATATTCACTCTAATATACATATTGGCTAGATTTACGCTAGAAATCTTGTACCTGATAGTCGACCCAAGAGTGAGGTATTAGCTTACAAAAATGTTCAAAACTATAAGATATAATATAGCGTCGTCTAAGACAGGATTCACTGGTCTAGTATTGTTATCAACAATGGTAGTAATATCTATATTCGCTCTAGTCTCTAATCCACTGGATTTTGGAACAAGAATTTGGAACAATCCTCTAGTCTGGTCAGACAACCCTAAAAATGCTCCCCCTTCGTGGTCNACCGTTCTTGACTCAAATGCTGGTCCAAGCCATAGGNTATTCAAATTGGAATATCCGTCATACACATCGGATAACGGGAATAAATTCGAACAATCATATTCATTCAGTTTATCCTATACAGATGGAGACTCTCCGACATTCATGTCAATGTCTATGGGTGAAATGACCTATTGGGATNGACCTCCAACTTTTTCTATNTCTATAACNAGACCAGATAATAAAAACATAGATCTGTATAAGCACATAGTTAAAGTCTCTGGTAACAACAAAGAAACACCCAACAAGAAGTATACTGACCAACCTCTGAGAATATATCTGAGCGGCGATACCTCTGTAGTAAATAGAGTTAATGACTTTATGTATGAGGAATTTGGTATAAAACCAAATGCCGATGGATATTCTGGGNAAATAGAAGAATTAATATTTGGCATCCCTGATACAAATGGTCCTGATTATGTCACCCCATTAGAAGGTATGTATGAATTTATATTAACCGTCAAAACCTCGACGCAAAATGACACTATAGACGATATGAAATTTGTAATGGGNGGGTCGCATTTTGGACTTATGGGCACAGATGCATTAGGGAGGGATTTAGCACGCGGACTAGTATTTGGGTTTCCTGTAGCACTAACTATAGGTTTAATAACTTCCATAGTTGCTACTGCAATCGGCACTACACTTGGAATAATTAGTGGCTATGTTGGAGGTAAGACAGATCTGTTCATACAGAGGATATGTGACATCCTGTCAAATATGCCCCTCCTACCATTGCTACTATTCCTNGCCTTCATATTAGGGCAAAAGCTATGGATCGTCATCGCCGTTATGATAGCTTTTGGCTGGCCTGGATTGACAATAATCGTAAGATCCATGGTATTACANTTANGATCNGGAAGTTTAATNGAATCNACNATATCTATAGGNGCTTCCANNTGGCACATAATGATAAAGCATATNTTCCCNCAAATAGCTCCATTCATACTNNCACAAATGATATTTTTTACACCTGCAGCNATACTNGCNGAAGCNGGNCTAAGTTTNNTGGGNCTTGGNGATCCGTCTATTCCAACTTGGGGGCAAATTCTTGACCAAGGCTTCAGAACTGGTGCTGTTTANATTGGTTATTGGTGGTGGGTANTACCGCCGGGCCTTCTTATTGTTATAACCGCACTCACATTCGTGTTATTAGCATTAGCAATGGAACGGGTAGTAGATCCTAGATTGAGNGTNCANANNAGATGACCTTACTNANTGTAAATNATCTANATCTCNACTACNTNACCGAAAACGGNATAGTANTNGCGGTTGANGGNNTATCNTTTGATNTTNCNCAAGGTGAAGCACTNGGTATNGTNGGNGANTCNGGNTCTGGTAAAACTAGCATGTCATTAGCACTAATGAGACTTATNCCCAGAAATGCNANNAANTANACNGGTCACAGTAACNTTCGAAGNTAAANANNTAATGCANATGNCTGATGAAGATTTCAGGAANTCAATAAGNTGGAANAANATCGCNATGGTGTTCCAAGGCGCAATGAACTCCCTAAATCCNGTTCTAANAGTTGANCANCAAATANNAGANCCNNTNAAGTTTCATGGNNANTATACTAANAANGAAATAAACNANAGNNTNNTAGANTTANTAGAGATGGTNAATCTACCTCATGAAGTANCTAAGAAGATANCCACATGAACTNAGTGGNGGAATGAAGCAACGTGTGCTGATAGCAATGTCACTAGTATTGAATCCTTCTCTAATTATCCTTGATGAGCCGACTTCTGCACTAGATGTAAGTATACAAGCTCAAATAATGAATCTTCTTAAGACACTAAAAAAAGATCTCGGTATCTCATTCATATTCATTACGCACGATATAGCATTAGCTAGCGACATATCAGACAAAGTTGCGGTGATGTATGCTGGTGAGATAGTCGAGATTGGGACGTCTGAACAAATATTCAACGATCCTAAACATCCCTATACAAATAAACTTCTAAAAAGTTTACCTAATCTGCAATCTGCAGATAAACCAACATTCATACCAGGTGCCCCTCCTGATATGACGTCACCACCTAATGGGTGTAGATTCCATCCACGCTGTGACAAAGCATTAGAAAAATGTAGTGCCACACCTCCTAATTATTTCCCACTGCCAGATGGACAAGTTGTACATTGCTGGCTTAGTGAATCCCTATAATGAGACAACTACTACAAATAACAGACCTAAAAATCTACTACAAGGCTCGCAGAGGGCTACTCGGATCTACTGATATAAAAGCAGTAGACGGCGTATCAATAGATATTGATAGAGGCCAAACAATATCTATAGTTGGTGAATCTGGCAGTGGCAAAACCACTTTAGGTAAGGCCATCTTAAANCTATTACCCTTAACAGGTGGCGAAATAACCCTAGATGGGGAGAATATAAATCTTATAACCTCANAAGATATCAAAAAATTCAGGCTGAAAGTACAGGGAGTATTCCAAGACCCATATTCAAGTCTAAACTCATACATGAATGTGGGCCAGATACTTAGAGAGCCACTTGGTGTACATGGAGTCGGGGATAAATCAGAACAAGACTATCTGGTAGAGCAAGCGTTAGAAAATGTTAAGTTAACCCACCAAGAGGACTTACAATCTAAATACCCTCACATGTTGTCAGGTGGTCAAAGGCAGAGGATAGGATTAGCCAGAGCACTAATTCTAAAACCGGCATTGATAGTCGCAGACGAGCCCGTATCTATGATAGATGCATCCAGCAGGTCAGAGATCTTATATCTTATGCGAGATATACAGCAGAAACTTGGTACAACTTTCATTTTAATCACCCATGATATAGCAACTGCCAAACATTTCTCAGACAAAATAGCAGTTATGTATGCTGGGAAGATTGTGGAATACGGTGATCCAGCTCAAATCTTGGACAATCCACTACATCCATACACTAAAGCCCTGATAAGATCTATACCAAACCCAGACCCCNAAAATAGACTTACGGCAAGGGAAATCATACCAGGAGAACCTCCAAGTGCTTCTAGTCCCCCACNTGGCTGTAAGTTTCATCCGAGGTGCCCCCTATTCATCGATTCCGTATGTGATCTAATTGAACCTAGANACATATGGGCCGACGAAAATCATCAGGTATCTTGTCACCTTATAGATGCCAGTTAATACGCCATGCTAATTAGTCCAGCAGTATCCTGACCGAATCAGAAGCCCTCCTTGCTCTATCTCTAGCATCCTCTATTCCATGTCCTAGAGACAAAGCAACTCCCAAGCGCCTGTGACCATTGATAACAGGCTTCCCAAACAGCCTTATGTTAATTTCGGGATCCAGCAAGAGATCTCCCAATTTATCGAATCGAATATCATTTGAATCACCATACGCAACTAGTGCACAAGAAGCAGATGGACCTAGCTGATGTATTTGCGGCAATGGCAAACCAAGTATTGCCCTAATATGCAGAGCAAACTCAGAGTAATTTTGAGAAATCAGGGTGACCATGCCTGTATCATGAGGTCTCGGAGATACTTCACTGAATATAACCGTATCCCCCATAACGAAAAGCTCTACACCAAACAAACCCCAACCTCCCAACGCGGATGTAATATCTCTAGCTATATCCTGAGCTTTTGACAACACCTGTTCGTTCATTGGATGAGGTTGCCATGATTCTCTGTAATCACCATCTATTTGCAGGTGCCCTATCGGATCACAAAAACTAGTACCAGACACACTTCTAATGGTCAGCAGAGTTATTTCATAGTCAAATTCTATAAACCCCTCAACAATAACTTTAGATGTATTTCCACGACCGTCCTTAACAGCCAAATCCCAAGCATGCTCAATTTCGTCGATGTTACTAGCTGTACTTTGACCGCGCCCCGATGAACTCATAACAGGCTTTATAACGCATGGGAATCCGATCTCTCCTGCTGCATCCTTAGNTTCCTCCAAAGATTCTGCAAACCTATAGTCTGAGGTTGGCAAGCCAAGTTGCTCAGCAGCCAACCGCCTTATACCTTCCCTATCCATCGTTAACCTAGTAGCCCGAGCGGTGGGAATTACGTTAACNCCTGTTCTTTCTAANTCTATTAGGGTATCGGTTGCGATAGCTTCTACTTCTGGCACAACAAAATGAGGTTGTTCNAAATTTATGACTTCGGCTAATGCANCACCATCCAACATAGAGATTACATGTGACCTGTGCGCAATTTGCATTGCAGGTGCATTTTCATATCTATCTACTGCTATTACTTCAATCCCTAGTCGCTGGGCTTCTATTGCCACTTCCTTNCCAAGCTCACCAGATCCAAGGAGCATTAATCTTGTAGACGATGATNAAAAGGGAGTTCCGATGATTACCATATATGTACCTCTCTAGATTATANGTTGTGGAACCAATTGTTTAGCCTTAAGACGAATCGTGTAAGAAACTATTTTACGAATTCTACATATAAGCATTATATTCTATATTGTGGATTCCGAGTTACTATTCCTCAGTAGTCATATATTGTATATAATACGGTGTCTTAATTAGCTTGATCCAAATAGAGGCAGAAGATAGGATTTTATAATATTGAACAAAAAGAAAACCGGATACCTAATAATGAATATTGGCACTCCATCAGAAGCTAGCATTAAGGGGCTTAGATCNTACTTTAAGGAGTTCCTGTCTGATCCTGATGTAATTGATACCAATCCACTTTTAAGATGGGCTATAGTAAATTTGATCGTTGTACCATTCAGACCCAAAAGAATACTTCCACAATACCAAAGTATTTGGACTGATAGAGGATCCCCACTATTGGCCTATTCACAAGATTTCATCACAAAGATCTCTTCTAAGAATGCTGATTTCGTTTTCGAACTAGGAATGAGATATGGTTCTCCATCAATAGAGGACGGCCTGCTAAAACTCCAAGAAGCCNNTGTAGATGAAATAATCTTATNCCCGATGTTCCCTCAATATGCGGAAGCGACATCTGGATCATGCATTAGAAAAGCTATTTCGTTAATAGAGGATAAGAATATAGGGATACCATATAGAATTAATGAATATTTTTACAAACATGATTTCTTCACAGATTGTCTAACAAAGTCTATCAAACAATCTAAAGCTTACGAAGAATGCGAGTTTCTACTATTCAGTTTCCATGGGTTGCCAGAGAGGCAAATCAAGAAAGGGGACAAATCCGGNATTTACTGTTTGAGAGAGAGTAACTGCTGTGAACAGAACTCNGAGTACAACTCTTTATGCTACAAGCATCACTGTTATGATACAGTCAAACGTGTTGTAGAAAAGCTCAAACCCGATAAACCATACGGAATATCATTCCAGAGTCGGTTTGGACTAGATGCATGGATCAAACCAAATACCACGGATGTGATAGAGGAACTACCTAGCAAGGGCATAAAGAATATAGCCGTCGTATGCCCAGCATTTGTTTTCGACTGTCTAGAGACCTTAGAAGAGATAGCAATAAGGAACAATGAGTTTTTCACTGACAAAGGCGGTGAAAAACTGCAACTAATACCTGCCTTGAATGACAGCGAGGAATGGGTAAGTGGATTTTATAAGCACCTATCTGAGACATTCAGATAATAGCCTGATTAAGGGCATGACCTATGGAATATCATAAGAAANATTAAAGGATACGGTCAAATTTTAACAATGGGATCTAGAACATTCATATCAAGAATTAACAGANGCAAAAAGGAGATAGCCAGAACAGTCGGGNTTTTCATCGTNCTTAGATCTTTACATGGTTTATCAATATTAGCNTTAGCATATTTCTTTGGGTGGGAGCTTCAAGACCTGAGGGAATTCGANGTGTTCGGGTTCAGAGTNTATTTTCTAATATTAATCNTAGTAGCTATACTAGTTACTAGAAGATTCTATAAGATATACANATGGTGGAATAAAGAACCGGAAGATTAGATAGGCATCCAAATTTATTCTTGAATGTTAGATTGCTCCGTATCCGATCGCTTCTGCTTCACCGGTATCTTCAGTATGAAAAGAGTACCTATTATCAGGACTACGACAAGTACTACCCTAGCATATGTAAGTCTATCAGGTATCCCCCATATAAGTGCGTATATGCTAAATATCCACATCATAACCCAAGCCCATATTTTAGCCACCATAGGCATGCCATTNCCAGCTAGATAATCTTTAACTGCAGAACCAAAAAGCCGATTGTTTATAATCATCTTATAGAATTTTTCAGAAGACCTCATAAAACAAGCGGCAGCGACTATCATAAANGGCGTAGTGGGTAACCCAGGAACTACAATACCTATTGCACCTAGTATAAAAGCAGCCAGACCAATAACAAACAATATCCACTTCAGTATTCTTCTAACCAATTTACCCCCAGGTTAATAACGAAACTTATTTCTACGATACCATATATAGAAATCTATTTGCTAGGCGATTTCCATTACCATAAGAAGTAATCACTTTAAATCTTTCACATATCTATCCAGTGAAAACAAACCCGATACAAAAAATATTATACTTGCCAGTAAGATTATGCTGACTGCCGCAGTTATTGTTGTGGCGACTACTGGTCCCAAGAATTCTGAACCCAACCCAAGTATTAACATACCAAATGGGCTTAGACCAAAAGCTATCATCCTAATACTGAGTACCCTTCCCTTTATGTGGTCCGGAGCTATCAGCTGCACAAATGTAAAATTACTAGTCATAAATATCTGAAAACAAAATCCTACACTGAAAAGTATAACTCGCGAAACAAAATAATCACCAGATATAGCAAAAAGGATTATTAAGAACCCAAGAGCTATGCTACCTGTTAGCATCAGGATTTTAACCGATTTTAGGTTATTTAGAGACGCAATCGTTATAGATCCTGTTATAGACCCTGCTCCACTCATTGCACCCATCCAACCTAAACCAGCAGCACCTACTCCCAATACATCCCTAGCAAAAACTGGCAACAATGTCTGAAATGGCCAAGCGAAAACAGTGGCTGCCACGCCCATTAATATAAGCCCAAGCAAAACTGAGTGACTTATCACATAAGCCAACCCCTCGATAATACTGCCTATTATAGAGTCACTGACACTATGGACCTTTTCTGTTACAAAATACGGTTGTACTTTCATAAGCATTATTACAGACGGAATTAAAATAGAAGCAGATGTTGCGAAAGGAGTAACCATCCCATAAGAATTTATTAAATACCCAGCTATACCCGGGGCTACCATCTGACCNGCACTGAATATAGTCGTATATAATGCCACTGCGCTAGACATATACCCTCCAGGCACTAAATTGGAAACNAAGGAAGCCCTGGAAGGCATTGCGATCGCAAATGAAGAACCATGAATGAGTGTGAGAGCGAAAATATGCCAGAGTTCTACTTTATCTGTGATCAACAAGATTNCTAGGGGAAATATTGTCAAGAAGCTNACTATATCAGAAACAATCAGTATAAACTTGCGNTCCATCCTATCTGCTATAACACCCCCATANAGAGAAAGCCCNAGAGTGGGGAGTAAGCCTATAGCGTTAATAGAAGTCACCATGAACGCCGAGTCTGTAATATCTAGNACNAGCCAACCTCNGGCAATTGTAGACATGAAAAAAGATACTATGGAAGCAAGAGATGCAAACCAGAAGANCCTAAACGGTACANATTTGAATGATCTTAATGGACCCCTAGANAGTCNACCTTCNTCNTNANANNCCAATTAAAACACACCTTTTNCTTCTTTCGATCATCTCTATANATTTTGAANCTAGATTATAAAGCATATACAATTGTGTATCCATTTACTCATAAAGCCATTATTCCACATATAATGTGCANGATTCAGTATATTCGACTCGATACGTCAGATGATCCCTAAGGTATAATCCAACAATGACGACTAAATCTATTTCCAAGGNAAAATCAATCANANTATATCTAATATTATTTGCTACTTTCNTCATAGTTCAATCTTGTNNAAACANCTCAGGCTCTTCAAGCGGTATATCNAATGTGGAATCACTAGGGAAAGTAGGTTCCAAGGCAGGGGAAATACAAGGTATANNAAATTGGATCAACTCTAAACCACTGAATCTAGCTGATTTAGATGGCAAAGTAGCACTCATAGATTTCTGGACATATAGCTGTGTGAATTGTATACGGACATTACCATACCTGAAGCAATGGCATGAGAAATATGCAGACCACGGCCTTATTATCATAGGTGTACACTCACCGGAATTTAACTTCGAAGCCAGTGTCGACAACCTACAGTCTGCTGTGGATGAGTTTGGTATCGAATGGGCTATCGCTCAAGACAACGAATTCGAAACATGGAAAGCCTTTGGCAACAGGTTCTGGCCGGCCAAGTATCTTATTGATAAACAGGGAATAATTAGGTATACACATTTTGGCGAAGGTGAATATCACGATACAGAAATGGCAATACGNATGTGGCTTNATGATGCCGGACATGACATGTCAAATATAAATATAAGCAATGACTTTGGACCAATTCAGCATAAACTAGCACTATCCAGAAACATTGAGAAAAGGCAAACAAGAGAACTATTTGCAGGCCTGAAGTTCAATTTAAGGGCACGNCCGCCATACATGGTTCAAACAGAAATGTATGAAAATCCCCCAGATAGCTTAATTATGTTAGAAGACCCAGGTGAACATCTCAATCATTTCCTCTATTTTCATGGAATGTGGTCAAATGGTNTTGAGGCTGTTAAACATGGCAGGAGGACCAACGACCTNGAAGATTACGTTGCTATCAAATTTGTTGCCACAAGCGCTAACGTAGTTCTAGGCTACACTACTCAAGATTATCGAGTATATGCGACTATAAATGAAAGTCCGATAGAAATAGAAAACCGAGGATCAGACATCAAGGAAGACGAGAACGGGCAAACGTATTTACTAATAGATTCAAGCAGGATGTATAACATTATGCAATCGTCCGATTACTTAGAACGCTCGTTACAGTTAANGTCTAATGCACAAGATTTCTCAGTCTTCTCGTTCTCTTTTGGNTCTTATCCTGAAGGTCCGTAGNAAAACAATGCATGCGNTATACAATATTAACTACAGAGGTGAATCATGGTTATGGAAGAAGAGCTATCTCCCCATGATGGAGAGGAACTNACATCAAACATAAGAGTAGCAATTAAACANTCTCCAATGTCCANCAACTTAGGCTTTGTCCANATGNATAAGATACGCGGTCTGCGTTGGGATAACACTTTGGCCGGAACAATGAAGCGCACCAGAATTTTCCCATACGGATTCGTAGATTGCAATGACATTGTGGACGGAGAAGTCGGGCATTCCTGCTTCCGTGGATCCAAATCTCATTCTATAAAAGTCTGTATTATCAGAAAGTACACCAAAGATTCTGTTTACAATCTATTAGTTGAACCACTTGGACTAAAACCAAGAAATCTAAACGAACTCCGGGACTATATCCAATATAGATGGGAAGATTAANANTCCATAAAGAAGATAATGGGAGTACTANGTATATAGGTAATAGCGATACTTAGCTNTCNTTACTGTATAATCAAATGNAGTCACNAACCGATACAAGTCCGTCCTGGNGGTATCTCTGAATCAAAATAAAAATAAACCCAGAATATTCTATGGGTGGTATATAGTAGGCGCAAGTATCCTGGTAAATTCATACTTAGGNATGGCCATATGGCAAGGTTTCACAGCATTTTTCCTACCNATATTACGCGATTTCGGAGTATCCAGAACTTTACTTTCTGGGGCATTCTCTATTCGACAAATAGAGAATGGATTCTTATCCCCGCTTGTAGGATATCTGGTAGACAGAACTAGCCCAAGGAAAGTTATACTGGGCGGGGTNATATTNGCAGGATTAGGACTGATATTAACTGGACTTTCTCAAAACATCTGGACTTTCTATCTGGCATTCATACTTATGTCAGCAGGAGTCAGTGGAGCATCTCACGGAGTCTCATGGTCTGTTATGGTTACCAGNTGGTTCAACAGACTGAGNGGGCGAGCAACAGGACTGACTTTCATGGGCGGAGCTTTCGGAGGTCCTGGTTTGATATTAATAGCCCAACTACTAGAGTCTTATGGATGGCGCTCCTCGGTTATCATANTAGGCCTTGGNTTGTGGATTATATGCATACCNTTATCATTAATAGCTAGATCACGACCAGAAGACTATGGATATTTACCTGATGGAGACANAGAATCGGATAACTCGTCAAATCANAGTACGGATATATTAGAATCAGCAGACGCTCCATTAACACTCAAACAGGCAATCACCGGAAAAAATTTCTGGGGTCTGATTGCAATGCTCGGAGCCCAATCCATAAGTATAGGCGGGCTGTTAGCACATCAAATCGCATATTTGGAAGGTATTGGCTTTAGCACAACTCTGGCTGCTTCAACGATTGGTGTATATTTTGGTGTCAGTGCAGTTGGAAGATTTGTTGTAGGCTTTCTAACCGATTGGACTGATTGGAGACGGGTATTTATCGTCATGATTCTGGGGCAGGCTATTGGCATGCTAATACTAGCTAATGCATCTAACTACTCTATAGCAATACTAGCGTCATGCATCATGGGTTTCAGCCACGGAATGATGGTCCCCATAAGATTCATAATAAGTGGTAAATTGTTTGGATCCAAGAATTTAGGAGCTATCTGGGGCACAGTTGACGGCATAACTGTCGGTTTCGGAGTTTTTGGTCCTATATTCTTAGGCTGGACATTCGATAATTTTGGAACCTATGTTCCTGCACTTTACGTACTTTCATTGATTTTGTTTACAGCCATTCCTACTCTAATAGCAGTTTTTGGTAACCCTAAAAACTCTAATGCTAACTCGGGTTAATCTCTCTATCCATAACTTCGGGGTTCTCAGTATATTGTTGTTGTCGATTAGGAACAGTTATACCAACAAGTAGTAACGCCCCTAAGGCATTAACTANAGCAAGCACAAGAAATGCAAACTGATATGAACCAGACGTATCGAAGATAATGCCGGCGAATATAGGAGCTATCAGAACTGACAAACTGCTTACCGGATCCATAAGACCAGCAAGCCNTGAGAAATTTTGTCTACCAAATACCTCAGCACGTAAGACGGTCATTAATGTGCCACGTGTACCGAAAGCAATGCCAAATATAGTTGCAAATATCATTACTTCAGCATTGGTGTCCGCAAACGCAAGTATCATAACTGCTATTCCTTGAAATATAAAAGCTGCCGCAGTAATCTTCTTAGTGCCCAAGAAATCTCCAAGAAAACCTCCAGCCAATCTACCAAAAGCTGAAATGACTAGTGTATATGAAACTATACCTGCAGCTGCTAATTCTGGAATCCCTATGTCTACNAGGGCAGGTATCTGATGTACCTGCAATGCTCCCCAAGCAGTAATACCAGCTGAATGTGCAAACCCTAGAAACCAGAAATTCCGACTTTTCAGTGCGTTAAGTATGGATTCATTTACATATACGTCTTGAGCGTCAGTCCCATTATCGATTTCTTCTCCCNGTTGGGCTCCATCTGGCAAATATCCATAGTCCTCTGGATGAGCATGCATCATTAAGGCTATAGGTACCCCAAGCACGATAACTAAGAAACCTACTCCAATTGTAGTTTCCCGCCAACCTAGGTTGAGTATAGACCAGGCAAATACTGGAACTAGTAATGCTCCTATACTTCCACCAAGTTGATATATAGCAATNGCCCTTCCTCTCCATTTATCAAACCAATTCACTAGTACGGTAACTATTGGTAGAAANCCAGCAACACTCTGACCTAAAGTCACCATTAGAAACGCGCCATAAAACTGGTATATGTTTTGGCATAGTCCGATTGCAATAAANCCCAATCCAAAGATAATCCAACCGGTGACCATATAGGGCCTTGGGCCCATCCAATGAATCAGATACCCCTCTAATGGCCCAGTTAAACCACCTTCTAAGCGTCTTAGNGAAAAAGCCACTGAAACTGCAGTTCTAGTTGTTTCNAATTCTCTTATTATAGGCAAAACTAGAGCTTGGGCACCAATGTTGAAAAAGGCAGACTGTATAGTACTTGCCAAAGTTGAGACAGCGACAATCCACCAACCGTAAAATATCCCAGACCTGTATTCACCCTGTGATTTACGCGGAGGTGGGTCTTCTTCGTTTTCTACGATACTACCAGATTCTCCTGAGTCCAATTTTCTCTATATCTCCTAAACATATCAGAAAGTTTACGATTTATCATAAGAGCGTATTCTCAGTTTCCGAAATCAAGTATGATACATCTATATGTTAACATATATTAGGGCTGGCCATTATAGACTATACCGCCAATTTGTTGATATTTTCTGTCAAGGACAACCTGTAAAGTGACATGCTGCGATTTGGAAATAGATAAGAATGGCAACCACCTATGCCCNACTTGCCAACACAGACTCGGTATGTATCATCTTGACGGCACATTAATATCGAGTGGAACTATTATACCCTCTGGCTTAGCCGTCCCAAGCGTAGATCATTACCACATGTGCCCTAATTGCAATTGGCATCAAGATAACAATATGATTACTAAGTGAAAGCCATCTACTAACAAAACAACACTCGTAATATGACCTCAATATAGACCTAGAATAGACAGATGGTCCGACAAACAGAGTCGAATATTCTTACAATGTCTTAAGGCCAGTACGGTATCTGTCCGCGCTTCTTATATAACTGGATGCTAGGCCTGTCGCCATTCGCCGCTGGGCCTCGGTGACGGGGCCTTTCGGGCGAGCAGGAGATCCCAGCATGAGGGTGTTTGGTGGAACCTNGGTGCCCGGCACGACGACGGCACCGGCGCCAATGAAAGCTCCATCTCCGATCTCTACCCGGTCGTAGACGAGTGCGCCATTGCCTANCAGGACCCCATCNCCGATCGTGCAGGCATGGACCAGTGCAAGATGGGCTATGACACAGTCCTTCCCAATGGTGATACCGCCGTGCATCACTGTGTTGTCCTGTACGTTAGTGCCGGATCCAATAGTGATCTTGCCACCATCGCCCCGAAGGACAACTCCGAACCAGACGCTGACATTCTCATGAAGATCGACATTACCGATTACGGCCGCCGAATCAGCGACCCATGCCGTAGGATGGATGTTCGGAACGAGTTCCTCTAGCTGATAGATCACAATAGACTCCTTTATNATTTCTGATCTTTGGTACACAATCTTNCCGATGTAATAAGACTGTCANTATGTCAAAATAAAATCCNTTACNTCTTTCTTTGATCTTAACCTAATGGATTGCATTTGTGAACTGTCGGTCTTATTGAATAAGCTTGTAGTAAAATAGACCANACGGAATTATGAACCAATATNGTCTGGCAATGCAACGTAAAANNAAAGACCTCTCCTATATCGAGAGGTCTTATTTTGTGCCTAGAAACTGGTCGGGGTGACTGGATTTGAACCAGCGACCCCTTACACCCCATGCAAGTGCGCTCCCGAGCTGCGCTACACCCCGACTTATACAAGAATATCATAAACCAAAAGCGTAAATAAAGGATACATAGTATACATTGAAAGTGTATCCCCTCAATTTAAAAGCCGATTGTCCATATAATCCAAAACGAACTTTACGTACTCTGAAGTAGTTTCTTCATAGCCTTTTGCATGATCACAACCGCTTATAAACAAAGTTACCGTGTCTTCTGGAGCTAGTTCTAATATCCTCTCAGCATGTGAAAATGGCACTCTCTCCGAATCTTTACAATGTATTAAAGCTATTGGAAATCTGATTTTACTAACCTCTTCAGCTGGGGCGACTTTGGATATATCTGCACCCTTAAACCATTTTGCCGCAAATATAATACCTGGCTTTAAGAGACCTGCACCCCAAGCTGGCATAGACGTCCTTGCAGCCACTTCTTCTTCTATCAATTCCGGAATACTTGCAAAAGAGCTATCAGATATTACACCTTTAATCATCGGATCTTCATCACCTGCGATAATTGCCAATGCTCCCCCAAAGCTTACGCCGAAAAGTATTATGGGGTCTTCTGGTGCTCTTGTTTTTACTAATCCTATAGCCCCTAGCATATCTCTATGCTCATATACACCTGCGCCCATAGGCACTTTTTCTGATTCTCCATGCCCCCTTAGGTCAAATGCGAATAGTGAGTAACCATTTTCATAAATGTCACTTATCAAATCCATATTACTATCCCGAGTGGAGTCTAATCCATGCACCCATATGATTGTAGCTCTGGATGATTGGTTTTCCATCCACCAACCCTTCAGGTTTATATCTTGATCATTACTAGGATGGAATGTTACATCATCAAATGGGATACCAAATTCCGAAGGACTTGTAGTCAGGTCCTTCTGCTTAGCAATAAGAGATTGGTCCGCCACAATCCAACCTATGAATAGATATAGGAGGAGTAATACTATAGGCAATCCCATGCCTACAATTTTCTTCATAAATCTACCTTCGCAAACTATGAATTAATATGGACAGCTATTGCATTCTGCCAAACGTACGAAAGTTCAGCTATATTGGTATTTAATAATGAATTAACTATGAGTCTCTCACCACCAACTATGCCAAGAACTACATAGGGGGTTCCTGTGGATAGGGCTAATTCCTGAAAAGATGCTATTTCATCTGGAGATACTGACAATACAATGCGTGACTGAGTTTCACCAAATAAAGCTGTATCCCATCTGCCTTTAATACCTTGATCGCAAACCAAACCTATATTGCCAGCTATGCAAGACTCTGCAAGTGCTACTGCTAAACCGCCATCTGAACAGTCATGCGCTGATTTTATAATACCTGCTTGAATACCTTTTATACATGTATCCTGAACTATAGTCTCCAAAGCTAAATCTATGCTTGGAGATCCTTTTATTGTATTGTGTATAACCTCCAGGTATTCACTGCCAGAAAGTGATTCTATACCACTTTCGAGAGAGTTGCTGCCAATCAATATAACTATATCTCCAGCATCCTTGAAAGCTGTATTTGTAGTTAACTTAGCATCTTCTAACAGCCCCAACGCTCCTATAGACGGTGTCGGCCATATGGCCGTACCCCTTGTCTCATTATAGAGACTTACGTTTCCACTTATTACCGGTATCCCAAAAGCTTTACAGGCATCGGATATTCCAGACACACAAGACTCAAGTTGATAGTAAACATCAGGCCTCTCTGGATTACCAAAATTCAGGCAATCTGTAATTGCTAGTGGTTCGGCTCCTACACAAGCCAGATTTCTACACGCTTCAGCCACAGAAATTGCTCCACCAGATAGAGGATCCAAGTAACAATACCTACCATTAGTATCTGTAGCCAAAGCTATAGCCTTAGATGTGCCTTTAAGTCTCAATACAGCTGCATCTCCGCCAGGTCCTTGCATTGTATTCGTCTGCACTTGATGATCGTACTGTCTGTAAATCCATTCTTTACTAGCAATATTATCTGACGATAACAATCTTAATAAGACAGAAGAAGGTGATTCTGTAGGCAACTGGACTTCACTTTCTTTCAAGAACCGAGTTGTATTCATGTAATCTGGTATCGTGCTCTGTGTGCGATAAAGTGGGGGATCCGTCAGAATGTTAATTGGTAGATATGCCTCAACATTAGTTCCATCCATAACTGTGATCGTATCACCATCTGTAACTTGGCCTATAACTACAGCTTCCAGATCCCAATCAGTACATATATCCATCACCGCTTTTTCATTTTGGGGAGTTACTATTAGTAACATCCTCTCTTGAGACTCAGATAGCATTATCTCGTATGGAGTCATCCCCTGTTCTCTCGTAGGAACCTTAGAAACATCAATCACTACACCGGACCCACCTTTTTCAGCAGCTTCAACAACAGAGCTAGTCATACCCGCTGCCCCAAGGTCCTGCATACCAACCAACAGATCAGCAGCTGCAATCTGAAGACAAGCCTCAATAAGACTTTTCTCCATAAATGCGTTCCCTACCTGTACTGTTGGGCGCATCTCTCTTTCTTCTTCAAACGTTCTAGAGGCTAAACCAGATGCACCGTGTATGCCGTCCCTACCTGTGGTAGATCCAACGAGAATAAGAATATTACCTTCTCCCGACGCTCTGGCTCTAACCAAATCTCCAGATCTTAGGAGACCAACGCACATAGCATTTACTAACGGATTGCCAGAATAACAATCTGAGAAAGCGACTTCTCCACCCACGTCTGGCACACCGATACAGTTACCGTACCAGGATATCCCTCCTACTACGCCGTTAAATAGATGCCTGTTATGTACATCTTCTAATGGGCCGAATCTTAGAGAATTTAGGAGAGCTATAGGCCTAGCACCCATAGCAAATATGTCTCTGACGATTCCCCCTACACCCGTAGCGGCGCCTTGAAATGGTTCAACAGCAGAAGGATGGTTATGGGATTCTATCTTCATAGCAATTGCCAAACCGTCGCCTATATCTACAACCCCTGCATTCTCTTCACCAGGATTAACCATCAAACGAGAACTCTCTACAGGCAAGTTTCTTAACAACAATTTGGAATGCTTGTATCCACAATGTTCGCTCCACAACGCCCCAAACATACCCAATTCTACATGGTTAGGTTCTCTATCAAGTCGTCTAACTATCTCTAGATATTCTTCCTCTGATAATGCTATCTCATCCAATATTTCTCTTGGTATTTGCATTTTAGATATATCTCTACAATATCTCCATCTTCAAGATTGCATAGCCCTTACTATAGATTCGAAAAGAAGCTTGCCATCCTCTCCACCAAGAGAGGATTCGCAACAACGTTCCGGATGTGGCATCATACCCAAAACATTTCGCTTACTATTAACTATCCCCGCTATATTCCGAAGAGATCCATTAGGATTACTGTCTTCAGTTACAATGCCATCCTCGTTACAGTATCTGAATACTATTCTATTCTCCTTTTCTAACACATCCAATACCTGATTATCTGCGTAATAATTCCCTTCACCATGAGATATCGGTATGCTCAGTACCTGACCACTATCACATGACATCGTAAATGGAGTCTCAATTGTCTCGACTCTAAGGTTTACCCATTCACACCTAAATTGGACATGGTCATTCCTTATCAATACTCCAGGCAGCAGTCCTGATTCGCACAATATCTGAAATCCATTACAAATCCCTATAACCAAACCACCATCTGCTGCGAATTTTTCGACTTGCCTCATCACAGGCGAAAATCTAGCAATGGCACCTGTTCTAAGGTAATCCCCATATGAGAACCCACCGGGTATAATTAGACAATCTATATCTGATATATCCTCATCCTTATGCCATATGTATCGAGCTTCTTGTCCCAATACTTCTTTTACGGCATAATGGCAATCAACATCACTCCATGTCCCAGGAAACACTATCACACCAAATTTCATATCTTAGACACCTCAAGCTATAAAAACATCTAATATAAAAATAGCACCTATCCTATGGAGGGTGCTATACATTCGCCATTACATTACAAGTATTCTTATCATAGGTTCTCTAGTATACCCATAACAATCTTGTTGACGATTGCTCCATCTGCTTTACCACGGACCTGCGGCATGATCGCAGACATTACTTTGCCTTTATCACTTGGTCCTTTTGAAGCAGTTTCTTGGACTATTTTGATTGCCAGTTGAGATATCTCTTCCTCTGTGAATTGCTGTGGTAAGTATTCAAGGAGAACTTGGAGTTCTGCCTCTTCGCGTTCTACAAGATCCGCCCTATTCCCCTTCTTGAACTCCTCTATACTCTCTCGATTCCTCTTGGCCAGTTTATTTATAACTGCCATAACAGATTCTTCATCGAGAGATTTCTGTTGGTCCTTTTCCTCGTTGTGGAGCTCGGACCGTACTATCCTAAGCACGGATCTGCGAAGTTCATTCTGCTCTCGCATAGCAGACTTCAAATCTTCATCTAGACGTTCTGCTAAGCCCATCTATGTCTTTCGATTGTCACCACTGCTACGAGAACTCTTGCGTCTCTTGGCGGCAGCTTTCCTTTTTCGTTTAACACTAGGTTTTTCAAAATGCTGGCGTCTCCTGGCATCGGAGAGCACTCCGTCCATTTGAACCTTACGAGTGAACCTCCTCAGCATGCTGTCGAAGTTTTCACCCTCTCTCACAGTAACTTGTGACAAATCGTTCCCCTTTCAAAATCACCCAGTGGGTTAGTTGAAGACCTTGAGCACCGATTATATTAATTCGGTCAGGTTGGTGTCAAGTTGTAATCTATAGAAGATACATCATATAGACTATATCTAGTTGTGCCGTGACCACAATGTGTGATAGTTATTACCTCTTATCACGGAAGATATCTCTTCCAACTCCATCGTATATATTTCTCTTAGCGCCTCTTCACACTCAATCACCAGATCCTTGTGCCCCGAGTCAACGAACCTTTGAATCAGTATTTCCCATATGCCTAGTCTGACCAAACTCTCTGCATATCGAGTCCATGCTACCAATGAAACCCCTTTAGGCCTTCCAAGAAGTGGCCTTAACCTTCTCAAAGATCTTAGCCTGTCTTCTATAGAATGAGCCATCGGTACGACTGCAATAAAAGGAGAGCAGTCATCATTAAACCGAGTATCTACCAGAAGGGTTTTTCTAAACAATGGAAAATATATCAACAGAACTTCTGATGTATTTACTTTCCTTGCTATATCATCTATATCGAGGCGAAAATCTCCATCCATTTCAACTCCGATGCTAAGAAGAATAGCCATGTACCCTTAGCTCAGAAGGAGCGTTCAGGGAACACGGCTATACTTAGATAATTATGTTATGGATCGCTATTCGGAAACTAGTTCCTGAACTTTGGCTTGGAATGCAGGCAGTATATCTTCCCATCTGCCAACGACCCCATATAGTGAATGCCTAAATATGGGAGCCTCGGCATCCTTGTTTATTGCGATTATGAATTTTGAGAAAGCTACTCCGGACATATGCTGGCTAGCTCCTGATATGCCAACTGCCATATATAATTCTGGTGCGACAGTCTTGGATGTAATACCAAGTTGAGTATCAAGTTCACAATACCCTTCGTCACAGGCTCCTCTAGTAGAGCCTACTGCACCAGACATTATGCCGGCCAACTCTTCCAATTTGCCCCAGTTCTCAATGCTGCCAATGCCCCTACCACCGCCAATAACTATCCTGGCATCTTCCAATCTAACACCTTCCACTTCTACCTGGACAGAATCGACGATTATTGACTTCGCTATAGATGGATCTAATCCTGCGTCTACCTTAACCACTTCTCCTGAGCGTGATGAGTCAGGATCTAGTGCTTCCTGAGATTTTAGTCTGACTGTGGCCATTGAAGGCCTAACGGAACCACAATCAACCTCGGCCATTGCCTTTCCTCCGAACACCGGACGATTAGCAATAAGTCCTTTTGTCTCAGGAACGGCTGAGAGTTCCAGGCAGTCCATGGCCAAACCAGTCTCAAGACGACATGCTAACTTGGGTGCCAAGTCTCGCCCCATAGTTGATGTTCCCATCACTACTATATTTGGGTCCACTTGTTTCAACACTTTTTCAGCCACATCCGCGTAGCTCTCAGACTGATATAATCTAAGCGAAGGGTCGTCTACAACGTAAACTTTGTCTGCACCCATTGGAAATGCGCCAGACGCATCTTGGGCGATACCATCTCCGATAAACGCTGCGGTTAGCTCCTCGCCAAGGGAATCTGCTAATTTCCTACCTACGCCTAGAAGTTCCCCAGTAACTCCTGCTATAGCGCCATCTGCAAATTCTCCGAATATTAATACTCCACTTGCCATAATATTACCTCCTGATACTTTGTAAGTAGGACCTAGGATAGATACCTTATTACCCTAGATTACCTTTAAGTCACGTAACTTCATTGCCAACTGCTCACCCGCTTCAGCAGGTGTATCAGCTTCTATCATTTCTACTTGAGATGACTTTTCTTCTAAGTAAAGCCTGTTTACCTTAGTCAATGCTCCTGCGTCTCCGACTTTAGATGGATCAAGGCCTAAATCCTGAGCATTCCATACTTCCGGTTGTTTCCTACCGGCAGCCATTATGTCTCGCAGTTTTGGATATCTAGCGACACCTATTTCATCACCAGCAGTAATTATAGTTGGGAAAGGAGATTCGATTATGTCTCTACCATCCTTAGTGGTTCTTTCGACTCTTATTTTATCCCCATTCACCTCGAGTTTACCGCTGTTAATAACAATCGGAACACCCAACATTTCTGCAACGTACGAGCCCACTTGACCATTATCCCAGTCACCAGCTTGGCGACCGCAGAGAATAAGATCAAATTCTACTTTCTTAGCCGCAGCGGCCAATACTCTCGCCGTCGTCATGGCGTCACCACCCTCGAATGCATCGTCTTGAAGCAATATAAGGTTATCAGAACCCATTGCTAAAGGCTTCTTTATCACATTCATCACAGGGTTGTTATTCAAACTAACTACAGTAACCTCGCCACCAACATCATCTCTGAGCCTTAAGGCAGCTTCCACAGCAAGCTCATCGTAAGTACTGACAGCTGGGGAAGAACCTTGCGGCGGAGCCACGGTGTTCTTCTCAGTATCTATCCTAAACTGAGCTGGCGGTATGTCGGGGTCCGGAATTTGTTTAACGAATACCAAGAATTTCATGATGCTACTCCCGGAGCTAATATGCTTAAGTGTTCAAAACCGTCCCAAATTTATCACTCTCAACTAAGAGTGTCAAGAAACGAACTTACGCATATATCCTAGGTTATAGTATCAACCAATTTAGACCGATAGTAGTATCATATCAGTACTGGTTGACCAGTATCATGATAACATATTCAACGATGAAAATGATAAACATATCACCAAGAATTATTTGTACACTAATCATAGTAACAATACTATTCACAACCTCATGTTCGGTAACTCCGAATACAGGAAACTCCTCTCACTCCGATAGTAATCTATCTAGTGATAATGAAGAAAAATCAATCAAAGCTGATGGACTAACAAATATCAATATCAGCCTAATAACTACAGACATCTCCGTCGGTTCAAATAGAATAGCTTTCGCACTAGTAGAGGAAGAAAAGAATACTCTCATTAGGAAAGAAAACGTCAGTATCCAATTAGTTAGGATAGATAGTACATCTTTCTGGGACAATAATGAGGTGAAAACTCTTGGTGAAAGTATTTCTGCCACAAGTCAATTAGCGGAAATAGACAGAGGATATTCACATCTTCATGATGATGGTAGCACTCATTTCCATGATTCCGGTTCTATACATGTGTATATTTCTGAAATCATGATACCAAAAGCAGGTGACTGGTTAATACAAATAGGGAGCATCAACGAATCAGAAGATATAAATATATATCCTGCATTGATACGTGTCAGAGAAAAAAGCCTTTCGCCAATAATAGGATCTAATGCTCCTCTATCAAAACAATTGCTACTTGAAGATGTCAAAGATATATACGAAATCGACACCTCGAGCCCACCTAATCCGGCCATGCACAAGGTGAGTATTGATGAGGCGATAAAGAATAACATGCCCACTGTTATAGTATTCGCAAGCCCAGGTTTCTGCGTAAGCTTGACTTGCGGTACTACAAAAATTCTAGTAGATGATCTATATGAAAAATACAATGCCTCTGCTGATTTCATCCATATAGAACCCTATGACCTAGATAAAGCTAGGAACAATCAGGGTTTGATACCTGTTAGTGTAATGCACGACTGGGGATTGCAATCTGAGCCCTGGGTCTTCTTCATTGATTCGAATGGAAAGATATCATCTAAATTTGAGGGCATAGTAACCCAATCTGAATTGGAAACTGCATTTGGGAGCATACGAAATAATATGGTCAAGTAAACTGCTATCTGATAGACTTCCGCATTAGATACTTCGTGACCATCGCTAGATTCTAAACCTACATAATCATAGTAAGGAGCATCAATGGCCAAACAATATAGTGGACCACCAGAAATGTCTATAGATACAGACAAGAATATCACTGCGGTTATGCATACGAGTGAGGGAGATATAACATTCGAATTATTCGCCTCAGAATGCCCTGTGACTGTAAATAATTTTGTATTCCTTTCAAATGAAGGGTATTACACGGACGTAGTATTTCATCGGATAATCAAAGGATTCATGATTCAGGGTGGCGACCCTACCGGAACAGGCGCAGGCGGACCTGGTTACAGTTTCAACGATGAACCCGTAACCAGAGACTACCTTGCTGGAACGTTAGCAATGGCAAACGCCGGCCCAAATACAAACGGTAGTCAATTCTTTATCATGCATCAGGCAAACCCTCTTCCTAAGAACTACACGATCTTCGGCCAAGTTACAGATGGTATGGATGTAGTAAATCAGTTGGCAAACACTGAGGTAAAAGCCAGCAGAATGGGTGAAAGGTCAAGTCCTGTGGAACCTCCAGTCATATCAGGTATAGACATAACCACTGGAGATTAATTCCATATATTATGAGAGATAAATCTAACATACGTATTGGTGTAATTGGCGCAGGGGCGAACTCGCGGCTCCGGCACATACCAGGATTCCAATCGATACCCGGAGTCACTATCTCAGCAGTAGCTAATAGAAGTATTGCCTCAGCTAAAAAAGTGGCAGATGAATTCAACATAGATGGTTTATTCGATGATTGGACCAAATTAATAGAAAACCCAGACATAGATGCTATATGCATAGGTACTTGGCCTTATATGCATTGCCCGATAACCTTAGCTGCACTGGAGTCAGGAAAGCACGTTCTAACAGAGGCCAGGATGGCAATGGATGCAGAAGAAGCACGGAACATGCTGGATGCTTCCAGAAGACATCCTAAACTGATATGTCAGGTTGTACCATCTCCACTTACTTTCAAAATCGACGATACCATAAATGACGTTCTAGCATCTGGATACTTAGGCTCCATAATATCTATTGAATTACGTGCTACTCAATCCAATTTCCCAGATTTCGGAGGTGATATGCACTGGCGCAACGATAGAATCGTCAGTGGCTATAACATTCTTAATATGGGAATATGGTACGAATCTTTAATGCGTTGGGTAGGTCCAGCATCTAGTGTCTACGCCTCAGGTAGTGTTACAGTAAATCGGCGCTATGATAATGATGGAACTATGAGGCCAGTTACAATCCCTGATCATGTTGAAATAATATGTGATATGGCCATAGGAGCTAAAGCTCATTTTACATTCAGTGCAGTAACCGGTATGGACAATAAGAACGGACTATGGATATTCGGATCTAACGGTACTCTTTATGTAGACACACGTTCAATGTCAATATATTGTGCTAATAGAGACAGTACTGAATTAGATAGAGTTGATATACCCAGAAACAAACAGAGTTATTGGAGAGTTGAGGAAGAATTCATAGGTGCTATACGAGGCGAGGAGCCTATAAAGTTAACCACCTTTGAAGCTGGTCTTAGGTATATGGAATTTTCAGAAGCTGTTTACAGAAGTATTCAAACAGGCACATCAATACATTTACCCCTCTGAAGTTAGTACTACTCCTATAGGGCGGGCAATCTAGACTCGAATCAGGAAAATCCGTTTTATCAGGATAGGTACCCAAACATCAATTTCAATTATACCTAAGATTATTACCCACCTATAGAACATGGCTTTATATCAATATACATAAATCCATCATATTCGTGAAATGTACCTGACACAGTAATCGAACTCCCTTTTCCTAAACCTGTAACTTCGGATGGCTTATCCAAAATACATCGGATTTCATACATATCAAATAATTCATCAGTCCCTACACTTACGTACGTTTTCTCCGTCCATGTATCTATACCTATATCGCTGATTACACCCGTTACAGAAATATCTTTATCCATATATTTTGTTGAAGCACTTACTGCATTATTATCAAATTCAGATATTATTTCGGATGCCTCGATTATCCCAGCCGAAACTTGTGATACTTGTGTGGAAGTTGTTGGTACAGGCGCAGCAACATTTTCAGTCTCCGATTTCTCTTTCCCAAGACCTGACTCATCAGTGCTATCAAGACTTTCTGTACTTGCAGAACAAGCCAATACTGATACTATTAATCCGGTTAGAAATAAATATTTTAGATATTTCATACCTATCTCCTTAATGCTGTTTAGGTATAGAAAGGAATCCCAAATTCATAATCAAAATGTTTGGTGGGCCAACCTGGACTCGAACCAGGGACCTCAGTCTTATCAGGACTGCGCTCTAACCACCTGAGCTACTGGCCCGTACAATATCCCGAAAAATACAAAGGGTACGTACCGGAAATGTACTCAAGCATGATAGCTACGTGGTCAATTACATGTCAAGAAATATAAGGCAAGAATTAACATCTACTTTGTGATAAATATTAAGAGAGGATTAATGGACAATATGAAAGCAATAAGCTGGGACAATATTGAGCAGGACAATCTAATAAATGGTATCAAGAGACGTATAGTTACTGGTGAGAAAGTCATGTTAGGTAGGATATATTTCCCGAAAGGAGCCAAAGTTCCATCTCACACTCATGAAAGTGAACAAGTAACCCATGTGATAACAGGTTGCCTAAAATTCTTGATCAACGGCCAAGAGATATTTGTCAGCGCAGGCCAAACCCTTGTAATACCTTCTCATGAAGAACACAGTGCAGAAGCCATAGAAGAAACTGATGAGATAGACACTTTTAGCCCAATTCGAACCGACTGGCTGGATGGATCTGATGCTTACATAAGGGAATAATGATAATGAATTTATCGCCCTTTATATTCTGGTTTCCTTTTCTCTAAGAATGATCTAACTGCCTCCATCCTATCTTCACTATTCGCCGAAGGCGCGTTAGCATCTCTCTCTTGTTGATATATTGGATCCATATCTGGTGAATGTGAGTACATCAATTCTTTAATAGATTTTATAGCTATAGGTGGATTTGATGAAATCT
This sequence comes from Chloroflexota bacterium, assembly GCA_002717805.1. Lineage (GTDB taxonomy): Bacteria > Chloroflexota > Dehalococcoidia > Lucifugimonadales > UBA2985 > UBA2985. The sequence continues at coordinate 32,203 of PBBS01000004.1, forward strand.
CTTCAGCTAATGAAAAACATTCCTCCATTAGTCGATCGCTGGGAACGACTTTGTTCAGTAAGCCTTTACCCAAAGCCCATCCAGAGTCGTATACGTTGCCAGTTAGGGCCATCTCCATTGCTATACCTATCCCTGCCAATCTAGCGATAGTGTATGAGGTGCCCGTGTCCGGCACCAATGACCTCTTCACAAATACACATGAGAATCTGGCGTCCTCAGATGCTATCCTAACGTCACAGGCTAAGGCTATTCCTAGACCTCCTCCAGCAGCAACTCCATTTATGGCAGCGATAACCGGTTGGCGAATCCTTCTTATATGTCCCGCTATCGAGGAAACTATGTGAGGATATCTAGGTGGTTTATCATTTATTTTACCCTGTAATGAATCGGACATGCGATTAACATCGGCTCCGGCACAGAAACCTCTCCCCTCACCTGTCAGTATAACTACCCTGACATCTGCATTCTCTTGAATTTCATCGAGAACAAAATGCACATCATCTGAAAGAACATTATTTATAGCATTGAGTCTTTCAGGTCTGTTTAACCTTATCACTGCTACATGGCCATAGACATTTAATTTGGCAGTGGTCCCTTCTGACGTGCTCATAAAAGGCCCTCCTAACGTCAAATCAACTTAGAATGAAATCCCTACTATAAATCAGTATAAATATAATTCCGTCACTTACTCCTAGGGTCGGGACCATATTCATTAGAACCTAAATCACCCTTCTTCACAAACCATATTATCCACCATACTAGCGTTACAAGAGATATTAATACCCCCAGAACCCCCAATAATACGAATACCTCTAATGCCCCATCGGATGGATAGACACCAAACTCATCAGCAAATTCACTAAAGAGGGCTGCTATACCACCTAAAACTCCAAACGCTATAACCACCGTAGAAACAAAACCCAAAAGGTACCAAACCAACTGCCACCAGCCTGTTCTACCTATATCATGTAATCTTCTAGCAGTCACAGACAGAGATGGTATGAAAGTGACCAAGAAGGCCCCAAAACTTACGATGCTACCTAATGGAGGGAATATAAGACTTGGTAACTGGGTCACAAGTTGCACAAACAAGAAAAACCACCAATATTCAGACCTTCTCGCCCTACCACTAAAGTCCGCATATTTGCTAAATGCTATCTTGATTGCATCTGGAAAACTAGTTGACGGAACCTCGCCTCTGGATATAGTACTAGCTGCAGACTTTGGAATATCACTAGTCTCAAACCCAACTAATTGAGTTCCACAATTACCACAAAATCTCACACCTTCTTCTATTTCAGATCCACAGTTACTGCAGAATTTCAATTAACGACCTCCCAAACACTCAAACCTTTATGAATTTGATGGCAGTGCCTGAATATTATAATATAATCACTCTAGATGTTTAAGTAGAACATCAGCGAAATATAAATCATGGAGATTTAAATGTTAGGAAACAGAAACATGTCAGGCAATAGAGGTGGGCATCTTAACTTAAGATCCGCTAATCCTGCCCTGTCATCAAAAACTTTCGAGGATGCTCGAATTAATACATCGTCATCTGATGTAATGACTGTCGATGGAACTGTCAACCGAGTCGGTATAAGTCTCTGCCTCTTATTACTCACCGCTTATATCACATTCGCATGGGGTATAACTTCATTCATGTTTGTAGGATTTATAGGTGGACTCATAGTGGCACTAATCACGGTCTTCAAGAAACATCTTTCTCCAATCACTGTCCCAATATATGCACTACTGGAAGGTCTAGCATTAGGTGGCATATCATACGTTTTCAACGAAATGTATGATGGTATCGTACTACAAGCCATAGCATTAACACTCGGAATACTTATATCACTACTAATAGCTTATAAATCCAGATTAATTAGGGCTACAGAAAACTTCAAACTGGGCATAGCTGCCGCAACAGGCGGAATATTCATGGTTTATATGCTTAGTTTTGTAATGAGCATGTTTGGTAGCGGATTATCGATAATGAATGTCAACAATAGCTCTCTAATGAGCATAGGCTTTAGTTTAGTAGTTGTTGTTATAGCATCATTAAATCTTGTCCTAGATTTCGACTTCATAGAAGAGGGTGCAGAAAAAGGAGCACCTAAGTATATGGAATGGTACGGGGCATTCGGATTATTAGTCACGCTGATATGGTTATATATTGAAATATTGCACTTGCTTGCCAAATTACAACGCAGATAATGGATTTTAGTTTATGTCAATCAATGCTGATGACTTGCGCGATGTACTAAGTGAATTTGCATCTGGTGTTACCGTAGTAACCGGACACTATGAACATAGTAACCACGCAGCTACCATGACTGCTTTTTGCTCAGTATCATTGTCCCCTCCGAGAGTACTTATATGTGTCACAAAGGATTCAAGGAGCCATAGAATCATCTCATCCGGAGGCATATTTGCAATCAACATGTTAGATTCTACTCAAAGTAAATTAGCGAGGGACCTGGCTCAGACTGAATCAGAAGAACAGGAACCCTACGATAAACTCAAGGACGTGCCTTTTACTACTGCTATTACTGGAGCTCCAATATTATCGGAAAGCCACAGTTTTATCGATTGTGTAGTAATCGAATCGGTAGATATCGGAGATCACACTGTATTCTTCGGTGAGCCAAAAGCAGTAGGCAGAGGAAAAGATAAACCACCTTTAGTTTACTATAAACGACAATTTGGCCAATTTATAATTAATGAAGACGACGTTTCTATATAAATCTAGACACCTATAATCACTAGCCCACAAAATGTGATTTATACATCTTTCTAGAATCTAGTACTTTAGTTTTAAATACTCATTATCTTAATCTGATAATATAGATATAATGTTATGGAATTCTTACAAGGGAGAATAAAAAGTGGCATTTACAAAAATACATCACGTCGGATTAGTGACTGGAGACTTGGACCATGCCAAGCATATATTGGTAGAGGGTTTTGGATTATCTCTTGACGAACATAGAACTCCATGGCCTGGGAAAAAGGGTCATGATGGATCGACTATATTGGAATTCCCTATAGGGGAAATGTATTATGAAGTCGCCAAACCTTCACCAGTAGAACCTTTTGTAGACAATGTGACTGGTGGAACAAGCGCATTCAATCTTTCTGAAGAATCGGGATCAAGTAAATTCCTAGAAGGAACCAAAGGAAGAGGTGGCATATATTACATATCTATCGCTTCCGATGATATCAAATCAGATATAGAAGGGATCATATCTAGAGGTGGAAAACTGGATGGAGAATGGAACGGAAGCAGTTCAGTATTCCTTGATACAAAATCCGCATTGGGACTCAATATTCAAATAGTCCAAGATGACGGCTATTTTGTGCATCCTTACTTTAAAGGTAACGGTACATGCACAGGAATGGCACATATAGGAATAGCCGCCAGAAATCCAGATGAATCCAGATGGTTATGGGGACACGTGCTAGGGCTCAAAGAAGACCCGTCTGGAGAACATGGCCAAGAAGGTCCAGACCCGGACCGAGAACTTGGAGCAGCGGATGACCCTGTCCACCTACTAGAATATCCCATAGGTGGAACGGTAATAGAAATAAGTCATCCAACCACAAGTGATAGTGGCACGGCACGTTTGGTAGCATCGAGAGCGGCCCATGGTGCAGTTTTCCATCATACTGCGCCGTTTGCACCGGACGTCCATAAATTCGTAGATCAGGCAGTATCTGCAGGGATGGAACAGATAGGCAGCATACCCCCAAAAGGGACCGAGAGTTTTGTCATAGGATGGTTTCACCCAAGAGCGTGTTTAGGAATGCTCCTTGAACCCTGGAATAGGCCCCCTGGAGATTACCATTACAGAGGATAAGGCACATAGTACCAATGAATAGAGAAGATCTGCCCGACGCAGTATGGAAAATAATACAACAGGAAGCTGAAGGTACTGATGAGTTCTACGATGAACTTAAACGTGAAAACGCAGAATTATTCGAGATCATCGAGCGAATTCAGAAGAAGGATAAAGAGAGAATTAGGAAGATCTCAGGGGAAGAGAATAATTAGGATGGTCATGAAATAACTAGCACGACAAAAGTCTAGTAGTGAACTAAGGCATATGTGTAAACAGTCCAAATTGATTTATGTGGAAGACATGCGTTTATGGATTTTGTGAATGAAATTATCAACAGTGCACCGGAACTATCTGACGTAGCATTCATATCGCTATGCTTATTTAGCTTTTTCACTTCTGTGATATCAGCTGCTTTCGGATTGGGTGGTGGTGCCATGCTAGTTACTATAATGGCATCCCTACTAAATCCCATAGCCATTATTCCAATACACGCAGTAATACAGCTCAATTCAAATTTTTTCAGAGCATTGATGATGTGGAGATACATACAACTAACATGGATGCTTCCATTCGTTATAGGGTCAATAATTGGTGTTGCAATTGGAGGTCAAGTAGTATTCGCACTACCTAAATACATATTACAAGGCATTATAGGCCTCTTTATACTGTGGACTCTATGGGGTCCTGCTACCAAAGCAATGAAAGCTTCATGGATAACATTCACAAGCGTAGGAATATTCTCTTCTTTTGCAACGATGTTTGTCGGAGGCACGGGACCTCTGGTAGCACCTTTTGTCAAGTCAACAACTGATGAACGCCAAGCCACAGTCTCAACACATGCGGCTTTCATGTCGTGGCAACATGGCATAAAAATCCTTACTTTTGGTGTCCTTGGCTTCACTTTTACACCGTATATACCACTCATGCTAGGCATGATAGTATTCGGCATAATGGGTACCTGGTCTGGAAAGAACATACTTACATGGATGCCAGAAAAGGCATTCAAAATAGCATTCAACACCGTTCTTACAATATTAGCAATAAGATTATTGTGGGAAGCTACTAAAAGCTTTCTATCCTAAAGCCTAACCTCTACCAAAGATTCCAACATTTCCTTTAGGTTATCTATAATCCAGTAGTGCCCTTCGCCATCTACAATATTCAAATGAGAATTTGGTATTAATTCCGCCATATACTCGCCCATTGAACCAGTATATCTATCATCGGAACCTTGCCATATATGGACTTCAGTTGATATCTCTTCTAGGGGAACAGGCCAATTACGTGCCAAAGATATGTCATAAGTAGAGGCCCTGCCACCTTGTCTGAATCCCTCAAGTCTATCCGACACAATACCCTCTGGAGGGCTCAACTTTGAATGCAGAACCTGCTCAGTTTCCGTAAGTCTGGAGCGCAGGAGCTTATTATATAGCGAGAAATTCTTCCTGATCAATATGCCAACAGAATCCATGATTCCACTAGCAACAGTAGGCATAATATCGGACACCCAGTAAAGTAGCTTTAAGGGCGGTATTATTCCCCTATTAGACACTTCATTTAGAGGCCCTACACCTGCATATATCCCTACATTTAGAACCCTATCTGGCATTCTCCAAGCACAAACCAAAGAATAGGCTGCCGCACCAGAAAAAGCGAAAATAGAAAACTTATCTAATGCCAGATAGTCAGCTAATTCTCTAATATCTTTATAGTAATCAATTACAGCAAACCCATGTTTATAAGTATCAGACATCCCATAGCCAGGTCTATCAGGCACTATGAACCGCGCTTTGTCACTAAAGGGAAATCCAGGTATAAGACCAAACATCAACCTGGAATGATGTATGCCATGTAGCAGAATTACAGGTTTACCTTTGGAGTCGCCATATTCCAAGTAGGAGATACGGCGACCATCAGTCAATTTAAAGAACTTTGTTTCTTTATCTTCCGTAGAATGTGGCATCACGCTTCTCTAGGAAAGCTTTTACAGCCTCAGCATGATCTTCTGTCTTAGTTGCACGATCAAATATATGTCTTTCCATTAGAAGTTGCGAGTCTAAGCTGCCATCCAAACCTTTAAACATCAAATCCCGAGACCATTTGACAGCTAAAGGAGCATTTCTACTAATAGTCTGAGCCATCTCTCTAGCGGCAGGAATTAGCTCATCATCAGGATACACATGTTGAACCAATCCTATTTCAGCTGCTTCTTGACCACCTACCATTCTACCTGTAAGAACCATTTCCATAGATTTACCAAATCCTATTAATCTAGGCAGATTATACGAAGAACCGGCCTCAGGGGTTAACCCTCGCCTAACGAATATCGCACTCATCCTAGCACTCTCAGATGCCAACCTAATATCACAGGAAAGTGTCATTGTGAACCCTATTCCTACTGCCACTCCATTGATAGCAGCTATAACTGGAGTGCTCATACTGCGAATTAGTTGAGGGAAGTTGATATTCTCAGGACTAAACGCGTGTGGTTGTGATTGTGGTTGAGCAGACGAACCTTTTTTATTATTATCAATCCTCTCCTGAAATCCGCCCATATCTGCACCAGCGCAGAATCCTCTTCCGGCACCGGTCAATATAATAGCTCCTATCTCAGGATCTGCATCCAATTCAAGAAATGATTGACGTATCTCCCTAGACATTTGACGGTTATGCGCGTTCAGTTTCTCTGGTCGATTCATCGTAACAGTTCCAACACCGTCACTCTTATCCACCAATATAGCTTCGTATGTCATAAATCCTCCATTTTTTGTATTGGACTATCCACAGAGTAACTGCATTCTATATCCTAGTATGTCAGTGTTACAACCGATACCCCACTGATTCTGACTATGAATATATATTAATCCTTTAGCTTGCTTCTTGGACCAAATGCCTCTGGCATAAATGGAGCGTCTCGAGCTTCCAAGAAAGCTTTGAATCCTCCTGCTTCCCTAGCTTTCTCCAAATGTTCCACATCTGATCTGTCTGACAAACCCCTTACAATAGTGCTAAGGAATTCGTTAACGTTAAGAGCATTCCTGAGACCCATAGCCTGCAATGCATAAGTGGTCATCATCTTATTTACTTTAACAGAATCACGAGGAACATTTGAAAGGCGAGTTGCAATAGACTTCGCCCTAGACATTAGCTGATCCTGTGGAACGACTTCGTTGACGGCACCAATACGAAGCGCCTCTTGTGCGTCAAAATGATCACCAGTTAACGCGTAGCGATGTGCATTTTTCCACCCACATAGTAATGCAAATAACACCGAAGAATTAGATATCATTCTGACCTCAGGCTGAGCGAACACTGCCCTATCTGATGCAACTGTTATATCGCATGCAAGTGAATACCATAATCCACCACCTATACACCAACCATCCACTGCAGCAATCACAGGTTTAGATAATTCCATTATATGCAACATTAGGTTGGGGTTTCTCAAACCTGAATGCCAACGTTTTACGCTGAACAAATCTGGTGTACTGTTATCCCCACCACCTTCCTCACCTTTCTTTGAGATATCGTATCCAGAGGAAAACGCTCTCCCAGCGCCGGTAAGAATAATTGCACGAACGGAATTTTCTATATCTCCTTGCTCAAGAGCGGCATGCAATTCTGCCTCCAGGGCTGGTGTAAGAGCATTCAGTGACTCCGGCCGATTAAGGGTAATTGTTAGTATGGATCCATCCTGTTCGTACTTCACTTCTTTATATTCAGGCATATATAACTCCTTATTTGATTATATATTGGTCAGATTCATGTAATTATAATGTATACAGGTATATTATTATTTATGTAGAACATCCCTTCCAAATAACTTCGAAAACAGTTAAATTAATTACTGTATAAACTTATCCAGGCTTAGGAGGCTAGAACTGTCATATCCCAGCCGTAAACCCAAGTTATTCTATGGGTGGTATATAGTAGGAGCTAGCATAGTCGTAAACTCTTACATTGCACTAGCCATATGGCAAGGCTTCACAGTCTTCTTCCTGTCTATACTCAGAGATTTTGGTGTTTCCAGAACCGTATTATCCGGAGCATTCTCCCTACGTCAAGTAGAATCAGGTTTTCTATCTCCATTGGTTGGGTATTTAGTAGACCGGGCCAGTGCCAGAAAAGTGATACTTGTTGGCGTAATAATAGCAGGCCTAGGCCTTATACTAACGGGGCTTTCTCCAAACATCTGGGCTTTCTACCTAGCATTCGTACTTATGTCAGCTGGTGTAAGCGCTTCATCTCATGGGGTATCCTGGTCAGTTATGGTCGCTCGCTGGTTTACCAGGCAACGTGGTAGGGCTACTAGCCTAGCATACATGGGAGGTGCTTTCGGAGGACCTGGTGTAATTCTAGTCGCAGCACTTCTTGAATCTGTAGGATGGCGCACCTCAGTAATAATACTTGGCATTGGCATGTGGATAGTATGCATCCCACTAGCCATGGTAGCTCGTTCAAAACCTGAAGATTACGGACTTCAACCTGATGGAGATACCATAATACAAAACTCTAGTGATACCAATGCAAGCAATACAACAAAATCATCCCCATCAATCACCCTGAAACAAGCCGTAAAGAGCAGATATTTCTGGGCACTTGTCGCTATACTGGGAACACAGCACGTAAGTATGGGTGGCATACAGGCACATCAAATAGCCTATTTCGAAGACATAGGGTTTAGTACTACCAAAGCAGCATCGACTGTAGCAATTTCATTTACAATCAGCGCTATAGGGAGATTAGTAGTAGGAATACTCACAGACTGGACCGATTGGCGCCGGGTATTTATAGCGATAATTATCGGCCAGATCATTTCTCTATTAATATTAGCAAATGTATCTACCTACTGGCATGCTGTAGTATTCTCATTGATCCTAGGATTCAGTCATGGAATGATGGTACCCATAAGACCTATAATAGGCGGCAGATTATTTGGGACCAACAATTTGGGCTCCATATGGGGAACGATAGACGGAGCAGTAGTAGCTACCGGAGTTGTAGGCCCTGTTTACCTTGGTTGGACATTCGATACATTCAACACTTATATACCAGCTTACTACATCCTTTCAGTGGTACTATTCACCGCAATACCAATTGTGCTTTTTGCCTTTGAGAGGAAACCCAATTAGTAGCTAAATTAACGGTCTTATTTAACTGTTTGTTATAGTAGAATAAACTGTGTTTGTAATCTGTTGGAATCATATGAGGGAGCCGTAATGACCAGAGTACCTTTGATAAAAAAGCAGGACTTGCCTCAAGAAAAACAGCATCTCTACGAGAGTATATCTAGCAGTCGTGAGCACGTAGCCAGACCGTTTGAGGCACTGCTTAACAGCCCAGATGTTGCATCAAAAGTCGCTATGCTCGGAGAGCAATTACGATATCTTTCCCCAACTATCTCACCTGAGATCAGAGAGATAATAACCCTTACTATAGCCAAGGTATTTAACTGCCAATACGTATGGACTCATCACTGTGAAACGGCTAAAGAAATTGGGCTAAGAACCGAAGTAATAGAAGCGATAAAAAAAGGCGGACCTCCTAGAAGACTTATGCCCAAGGAAGCCGTATTCATTCAGTTCACTAAAGAAATCCTTGAAGAAAAAGCTGTTAGAAGCCCAACCTATGCTGCAGTAGAGCATTTGCTTGGACAGCAAGCTACAGTAGATTTAATAGTTAGCATAGGCTATTACACTATGATGTGTATTTCAATAAATGCTCTCGATTTAGAACTCGAGGAAGGTATTGAACCGATACCATTAAACGATGAAGATTAATACAGTATACCTGAATGAATATTGTTGCTAAGAGGGATATATGGTAAGTCTAAGTGAGAAAACCCAGGTAGAGCACGAATTAAGAAAAACAATTACTGGTGACATCAAATTTGATAGTTATTCCAGGATGTTATACAGCACTGATGCCTCTATATACCAAATGGAACCCATAGGTGTTGTGTTACCTAGAAACACAGATGATGTAATAGCCACTATGCAGATATGCTCTGATAGCAAAACTATATTCCTCCCGAGAGGTGGCGGAACTAGTCTCGCAGGTCAAACTGTTAATCATGGCGTAGTCGTTGATTTCACAAAATACATGAATCGTATTCTGTCCATTAACCCCGAAGAACGTTGGGCTATTGTAGAGCCTGGTATCACTATAGATGCCTTGAACGCAGGTCTCAAACCTTATGGACTGTATTACACTCCAGATCCTACTACTAAGAGTAGGGCTACAATTGGCGGGTCCTTGGGCAACAATTCCTGTGGTGCTCATTCAGTTGTATACGGTAAAACTTCTGATCAAGTTCTGGAGTTAGATGTAATACTCTCTAACGCCGAGCATGTCCATTTTAATACTATTGAAGAGAATGCCTTGCAAAGTATTCTCTCATCAAAACCTGACTCATTGGAAAAACGTATATACACAGAAACCTTGAGACTGGCAAGTGAACACAGAGAAGAAATAGACCGTCGATATCCAAGAATTCAGAGGCGAGTATCCGGATACAATCTAGATTTCCTACGAGATAACAAACCAGTAAATCTGTCAAATATGATAGTCGGTTCAGAAGGGACACTTGGAACAATCACGGCAGCAAAAGTCAAGCTGGAACCTATACCTACCAACATAGGTCTGGCTATTGTTCATTTCAAAGACTTATTCGAATCCATGGAAGCAACGGTAATGATACTCGATCACGGCCCGTCTGCGGTTGAACTAGTAGACAAAATGATACTTGATAGAAGTAAAAGCTCCTTAGGGCTATCCAGGCAGACAACCTTCATAGAAGGTGATCCTGAAGCAATCTTGCTCGTGGAATTCTTTGGCGAAAACATGAAAGAAGTTGAATCTAAGATAGATAATATGAATCAGGCATTGCAAAAAAGAAATCTATCTTACGCTTGTTCGAAAGCGCTGCGCCCCGAAGAACAGAGAAGTGCTTGGGCTATAAGGTCAGCTGGCCTTGGACTTCTGATGAGTGTTAAAGGTGATTCTAAACCACTTCCATTCGTCGAAGACACAGCTGTGTCTCCTGAAAGATTACCCGAATACGTACGTAGATTCGATTCCATTGTGAAGAGCCATAACACTTATGCCGGATACTATGGACACGCAAGCGTAGGATGTTTGCATATAAGACCCATGATCAATATAAAAACTCAATCTGGATTGAGAGATCTGGTTTCTATATCTGACCAAATCAGCGACTTAGTCCTCGAATTCAATGGTTCGATGAGTGGGGAACACGGTGATGGCATTGTAAGAGGAGTTTGGACAGAAAAAATGCTTGGTCCTAAGTTATATCAAGCTTTTAAAGATCTTAAGAATAGTTTTGACCCTGATAACATATTGAACCCAGGCAAGATAATAAACACCCCACCAATGACAGAGAATTTACGTCTTGGCCCAGACCAAACAGTGAATGAGCCAACTACGGTATTTGACTTTAGCAAAGACCAAGGATTTACCCGCGCTATAGAGATGTGTAACGGAGTTGGGGAGTGCAGAAAATATATGTCTGGGACTATGTGCCCATCATATATGGCAACTTTGGATGAAGAACATTCCACACGAGGACGAGCAAATGCGCTAAGGTCTGTGTTATCCGGGAAAATACCATCAGCTACTTTCGCCAGCAAGGGCCTCTTTGATGTCATGGATCTATGTCTCGAATGCAAAGCTTGCAAAGCAGAATGTCCTTCTCAAGTCGATATGGCAAAGCTAAAATACGAATTCCTCAACATCTATTACAAGGAGAATGGCTATCCTCTACGGGCCCGAATATTTGCCAATATTGGTGATCTGAGTAAGATTGGCAGTGCTCTCGCTCCAGTTTCCAATTGGTTATCTAATCTCGGAATAACCAGATGGATTCTGGACAAATATCTTAATATAGATAAACGACGGCCATTACCCAAATTCGTTAATAAGTCTTTCCAGAAAATCTTCGAATCAAATTTGGGACCGGGTGAAACAACAACACGAGGCAAGGTAGTTCTGTTCAACGATACTTTCATGAATTATAACTATCCAAATGTTGGTAAAGCAGCAGTGAAAATTATCGAAGAAGCAGGCTTTGAGGTGAATCTTGTCGACCGCAAATGTTGTGGACGCCCAATGATATCGAAAGGTATGTTAGATGCTGCTAAGGAAAATGCCAGATATAATGTAGACCTGCTTTACCCATACATAGAAGATGGGGCATATATTGTAGGATGTGAACCTAGTTGCCTGCTGTCGTTTCGTGATGAGTATCCGGAATTATTGCAGGATGAGAAATCGAAGAAAGTATCCGAAAAATCATTCCTGCTTGAGGAATTTCTGGATATGCTCAACAAAGAAAATAGTTTGGATTTGGATTTCCAAGAAACCGAACAAACCGTTCTTTTCCATGGTCACTGCCATGAGAAAGCTTTAGTGGGCAACGGTCCAGCTCTTTCAATATTAAATATGGTTCCAGGTTTGACTGTGCGAGAAATAGACTCAGGCTGCTGCGGTATGGCAGGAGCCTTCGGTTATGAGAAAGAACATTACGACATATCTATGACTATCGGGGCCCAACGTCTATTCCCTGCCGTTAATGAAGTTGGTCCTGGTACAAAAATAGTTGTAACAGGGACATCTTGCCGGCAACAGATACAGCACGGTACAAACCGAGAGACTACGCATATAGCAGAATTGCTGGCAAGCCTACTGGCATAGGATCTACCAACTCTAAAACCTATATTTCTGACATACTTGCTGCTTATATTAATAGTCTGATCAAAGATAAAGTCCATTCTTAATTTATTAATTTGTATTCATAACTTTACGAATTCAGTAAATTGGTGCATAATGTCGCCGCGGTTCAAGGTTAACCTAGCCTAGAGCCGACAAAAGTTTCATGGAGGTAATTAACATGAACACTCGTAGTTTAACCTCATGGTTATTGATACTGGGTCCGATAGGTATGTTTTTGATATGGTTCATTCTCGATCCAATGGTGATTGGGGAGGCTCCAGAAGGGCTAAGCCCATCAGAAACGGCAATCGCAAGCTTGCAACTTGATCTCGATCAAGAGGCATTGAGCAACGTTATGAATATGACAGGTGGATTTGCTTTCATAGGAATATTTGCCGGACTTGCTATGCTGTCGAGGTCCCTCCAAGGCGGAGGCGCTGCATTTGGAACACTGGCCGGTATACTCTTCCCTGCAGTAGTTGCTATTGCTGTCGCTGGATTTGGTCTCTCTGTAGAAGCTCAAAGTCATCTCGCAGATGGCCATAGGGATATTGCAGCTACTCTAGAAATTACTAGCGACGGTTTATTTGGGGCAATGCCAATGATATTGGGCCTTGGATTAATACTACTGGGGTTAGGCATAGCACGCGAGAATGGATCCCTACCTGCACCATTAGGTTGGGTGATATTCATATTTGGAATTGGCATGATGACCGGTATGTTCCTCGATTTTAGTGGGGGTAATCCAATTGGCATGGTAGTATGGCTGGGTTGGATGATTATAACGGTTGCAACAGGAGTCGTTAACCTTAGGACTTCAGAATAACAACAATCACTCAAGACATCATGCATCCAAAATTATAACAATCTAGAGTTAGTTCCCTTGCATTGGGAATTAGCCAATAAGATATCTATGAAAAGGACTCCTAGCTCCACGCTAAGAGTCCTTTTCATGTAATATATGATATGTTGCACGAAAATGTTTAGTTAACCTTATACTCATACTAATATATTCCGACTATGATAAAGTTATCAGGTCAACGATTAGTACGTACTAATTTTAATTCACCAGCTAGGAGGATTTATGAGAGGAGTCAGACTCACTGGATACAAACACCTCGAGTTTGTGGAGGCTCAAACACCTACCCCACAAGAAGGACAAGTCTTAATAAAAACCGAAAGGACATCTATATGCGGCTCTGACCTTAGAACATATGACAGGGCCCATCCAGAAGAGAATTACCCTTTTGGTCTAGGTGCCCCATGTCATGAATGCCTCGGGGAGGTCGTTGAAACCCAATCTGACGAATTAAAAGTCGGTGACAGAGTAATAGTCATACCAGTAAATTCAGGTGGCCTAGTTGAATACATGGCAGAATCACCAAACAGATGTATTAAGATCCCAAACGAGGGGGATCTATCAGTCTGGATGATGTGTCAGCCTGTTGGGACTGTTATGTATGCACTACAAGAATCCGATAACGTCCTGGGGAAAAGTGTAGTTATTTTGAGTCAAGGTCCTATAGGTCTTGCCTTCACTCAATTAATCGCAATGGCAGGTGCGCGTCAAATAATAGTAACTGATCTCTTAGATTACAGACTGGATATGGCAAAGAAATTGGGAGCAACCCATACCCTAAATCCTTTAAGAGACAATATTGAAGAAGCTGTCGCAGAAATTACTGGTGGCCATATGGCAGATATAGTTATAGAGGGATGTGGAAGACCAGAGACTTGCAATCAAGTATTCAGAGTAATCAAGCAAAGGGGCCAGGCAATACTATTTGGTATGACTCATACTGAAGACTCATTTATGTTTGACTACAATGCTATGTATCTAAAGGTTCCTAGAATAAATGTTACTAACTCAGCCCGAGCAGGAGAAAATATCCGTTCCATAGCTGAATGTGTAGACCTAGTAGGAACTGGTAGATTGGACTTATCGCATTTAGTCACACACAGGATGCAATTTGATGATGTACAAAAGGCCTACGATACCTATAGCGAGAAACAAGATAACTCGCTAAAAGTCGTAATGGAAATATAAGAACGATCATCCGAAACTTTGAGGAATTAAATCCATGATAGTAACTGATGTAAAAATAGAAGTTTATCAATGGCAGCGAACCAAACCTATACGTAATGGTCGATATGTCTATCCTACTGATGGATTAAATGTCATAAAAATAGAAACTGATGAAGGCATAACTGGCATAGGTTTATGCGGTGGGGTTATGGGGGATAATGGTGAGATAGTAAGCAGCATACTTCAACACATGAAGCAATATGTAATTGGACAAGACCCGTTTAACAACGAAAAAATCTGGGACGAAATGTGGCAGCCAAAACTTGTTGGCAGGAGAGGCATAACAACTCGGGTTATAAGCGGAATAGACATAGCCATCTGGGATATAAAAGGGAAGGTTGCAAATCGACCTTTATATAAACTACTTGGCGGATTTACAGATAAATCTCCAGTATATGTGGCTGGAGGATACTACGAAGAAGGAAAGGGACTAGATGACTTAGCCCAGGAAATGATCGAAAGTCTGCAAACAGGTGCAAATGCAATAAAGATGAAAATAGGTGGGGCACCTATAAGAGAAGACGTCGAAAGAATTAGAGTTGTCAGGGAAGCTGTAGGACCCGACGTAAAATTAATGGTAGATGCGAACTGCGCCTACAAATACTACGAAGCCATAGATATTGCACGGAAGATGGAGCCATATGACATATTCTGGTTCGAAGAGCCAATTAACCCCGACGATTATGCAGGACATAAACTTATAAGTAGCTCTACATCTATCCCAATTGCTACCGGTGAAAATGAATACACCAGATATGGCTTCAGGGATCTCATAGAGAACAGATGTGTGGCAATATTGCAGCCTGATGCATTGATAATGGGCGGAGTCACAGAATTCATGAAAGTGGCGGCCCTAGCACAAGCCCATGACTTGACTATAGCTCCTCATGGCAATCAGGATGTCCACGTACATCTGGTTTCAGCCATACCAAATGGGCTCACAGTCGAATACTACAGGGGGTCTACGAACCCTATGTGGGGGAAAATGTTCAAGCACACCCTACAAGTAGATGATGGGCACGTCAGCCCTCCTGACCGACCTGGAATAGGGATTGAGCTTAACCACGAAGCTTTAGCTGCCTACAGGATAATATAGCATCACTTGATGGTGTCTAGTCTGAATTTATTCGAAGGCACAAAATCGGTTTTTATTGGATCACGCTGATCATTTACCCATATCTTCCTGTCTGGATGCATACCTGCACCAAATTTTGCAGAAACGGCAGAAAGTCTCATTCGGTTTAATAGCCTAGTATCTGCCAATCCAACGGATGGATGTATACCTCCATTTAAGTCGACAATCTTTTGCCAATCCTGTTTCCTTGCACTAAACACAGAGTTGTCCTGCAGTTCAGTGCAATTGATCTCGTTAGTATTTAGATCAACTATTATCTGATCTCCATCTTGTACCAGGCCTATTTCTCCACCCAATGCTGCTTCTGGTCCAACATGGCCGATGACAAGGCCAACTGAGCCGCCGGAAAAACGAGCGTCAGTCATAAGGCCAACTATTATATTCTGTTGTCGGCACAAAGTTGTTATTCTAGAGGTCGAGTCCAACATCTCTGGCATACCGGGAGCTCCACTTGGGCCTTCGTAACGAACTATAACCATATCATGATCCTGAAATATATGTGGCTCCTTCTCTAGGGAGTCTAGTAATGCCCTTTCTCCATCAAATATTCTGGCTTTACCAATGAATACGTTATCCTCCAAGCCTCCTTCAACTCCGGCAAGCTTCAAAACTGCAGTATATTCAGGTGACAGGTTTCCTCCAAGAACTCTCAGCCCACCCGTATACTTATAGGGATCCTTAACTGTATATATCACTTCTCCGTCTGGCGTAGGAGGGTTCAGCCTATTGATCTGTTCTGCTAAAGTCTCCCCTGTACACGTAAGTGTTTCTCCGTTCAACAGGCCAGCATCCAGCAATTCCTTCACAATAACCTGCACACCCCCCTTATCGTCTATATCAATCATAGAATATTTTCCAAATGGTCTGGCATCCACTAAAACCGGCACTACAAATTGAGAAAGATAATTGAATTCTTCAGCAGACATTATCTCATCGAAAAAATACGCATAACCGGCAGCTCTAGCGATTTCAGGAGCATGAAGAAGAACATTCGTAGAACCACCGATAGCCATGGCCACAATCACTGCATTCCTGATCGAATCCCTTGAAACGATATCTCTGGGAGTGATCCCTTTATCTATAAGTTGCCTGAGGTATTTCACAAGTTCACCAGGGAATTGTTCCACTCTCCGTGCATCTTCTGAAGCTGGAGAAACCATATGGAGTGGCTCCATCCCTAATACACCCATAAAGGTTTGCATGGTGTTGTAAGTAAACATGCCGCCACAACTACCAAAACCAGGGCAAGCCTCACAAGCGATCCTTTTTTTCATATCCTCATCATCGCTTCCGGCAACCTGAAACCCAGAAATTATATCTAATCTTTCGTTAGTTACCGAATCTATTCCTGGACGAATTGTTCCGTCTGACATTAGAATTGCTGGTCTATTATGTTCCAGTATGCCTGCTAATGTTCCAACCGGTGGTTTATCACAAGCTACAACAGCAATAGTACCTTCTAATCCACTTGCACTCAGATGCTCACAAACTGAGTCATGTGTGACCTCCCTGCCAATCAAAGAGTACCTCATCTCCCTAGTTCCATTTCTCATACCATCAGATGTTGCTATGGTGTATTCGGGTTGTATAAGACGCATGCTCATCTGGCCAGACCCACTACCTATCTGACTCCTTAGTTCTTCATGAATTATTTCAACCTTGTTCTGAACTCCCAGATAACACTGAGAATCACCTTTAGTACCGATCACACCCACTGACGGTTCATGAATAAGCTCCATATCTGTACCGAGTTGCCGGGCGATTCCGTATGTTTGTGCATTTCTACCCGGATTGTTATCAATAATGACTGTTCTAGAATTTCTCACAACGTATTCTCCAATGGCTATAATGGATAATCATAGCATATAAAGTACAAGTCATATGGTTTGTCACCAAAGGAATTATCTAACAGACATAATAGAAATTAATGCTGTAATCCGACCATAGAGATAAGCAAATTAGAGGAATCCGGAGCACTGAAATAATTCTAATCGATCGCAGCCAGTAAAATTGATTAGAATACTATCACGCATCTACCTCTGGTTCCTCGTGCCTCAAGACGCCTATGAGCTTCACTTGTTTCCTCAGGGTTATATGTTCCTGCCACTCTTAGTGTAATAACTCCTGATTCTGCAAAATCCCGCAATTGGTCTAGTAGATCACTTCTATGGTCATAATCCCGAACGGAAGTACGATGGAAAGTGATATCGCGTTCACCTGTACCTCTCCAACCTCTTACTGAAGCAAATGTTCCCCCGTCCCGGACTGCCCCAACCGCCAATTCAGTGAGAACCGCCCCATCTGCAAGTCCATCTACTCCTTCTGGCATCACTCTCCGAACCTGCTCAGAGAAGTCATCACCTCTTGGAACTATGATATCAGCTCCAAGAGAATTCACGAGGGCTTCGTCAGTGGGAGATGCATCTGCGATTACTCTAAGTCCCTCATGCTTAGCAATTTGAATTACATATCCTCCGTATATACCTGCAGCTCCAGTCACTGCAATTGTCTGACCAGTAGTAAGGCCCAATTGGTCCAAGGATTGTCGAGCGGTTAAGCCATTCATTGGAAGTGTAGAAACCTCAGGATGAGAAAATCCGTTCGGTGCTTTAGTGACCGCATCAATGCTTAATACAATGCTTTCACGATATGCACCATGACTTCCAACTGGTACCACCATAGCCATTACAAGTGTACCTACGGACAGATCTGTTTCTGACCCAGGGCCGATTTCATCTATAACTCCTGCTACATCCATGCCTGGTATATATGGAGGGGTAACAGTGCTAAGCGCTTCGGCTCTCGACCCATTTCTCAGCATCAAATCAGTGGGGTTGACTGCAGCTGCATGCACACGGATTCTTACTTCACCTTGTGCAGGATGAACCTCAGGTAGATCTACAACTTGCAATACATCTGGGTCTCCGAAATTTAATATACCTACAGCTCGCATCTAATTCACACTCCTCTTATAACTGATTCTCGTGATTATACATTAAAAAAATTGAGGTCTATGTCAATTCGAACAACTATTTGAGGTTATTAGTCGTGAGGAACCTTATATGGTCTGGAGTAGTTCCACAACAACCACCAACTATTATTGCCCCACATCTAACCCATTCACGAACATACTCTAAATATTTCTCAGGATCAGTAGCCCCAAGAGCTCGGCGGTATTTCTCCCATTGGCTTCCCTGTTCTTGGTTCTGTGTTATTCCTCGTTCATCGTCAATACTACCTCCATGAGCATAAGCACCCATAGGAAGTGATGTACAATTCCTCAATTCCTTTAAGGCATCGGCTGTCACTTTGGGGGGAGAATGCATTATGCAAAATGCTTTCACATTTGGGGATGAGCTAGCAATAACGGCATCAGATATTGTTTCACCTGCATACCTTCCTGCAATGCCCAAATAAATCTGACCGTCATGATTCTCGCAGGACAAACCCACCCAGATTGGTAGTCCTGTTTCTGTAGCTGCTTGGACTGCAGCCTTCAAATCCACGGTACGAGAAAACATTTCTAACGCTATTAGTTGTATTCCTGATTCAACAAGAATCTTAACTTGTTCTCTATAATCTTGTAGAGCTTCTTCATACGAAGGAGTAACTTCAGGATGTCCTTTTGGCTCGAATGCTGACATGGATCCAGCTATTACCACCGTTTCAGCCCCATCGCAATGTTCCCTGGCTTCTATAGCTAGTGATACGGATTTTTGATTGATTTCTTCTGTCTGTGCAGACAATCCCTCATTTGCTAATGTAGCTCGGCTAGTTGAGAAAGTGTTCGTAGTTATTATTTCTGCCCCAGCAAGAATATAGTCTATATGTATCTGTCGGACCATATCCGGAAATTCTGTATTGGTGTTGGCTGACCAAGAACCTCTGGGATCTATTGTAACCCCGCGCCTTGAGATCTCTGTTCCAGTGCCACCATCCATTACTATGATACGTCCAGAATCCAACTTGTTCTGCAAGGAACTAATAGAATCCATATCCAGTTGTAACCTCCAATGTAAAGTTAATATGGAGCGGGTGATGAGGATCGAACTCACGACAACTTGCTTGGGAAGCAAGAGCTCTACCACTGAGCTACACCCGCTAATCGTCTATTTTCGTGCCTGAAAACAACCTTGGCATTATAGCAGAGGTCTATGAATTTGTCTTAGGACAGAGGTTAGGGCACCAGTAGGATTGCATAATGTGCTTATAGATTTAGTATAATGGGCTAGCGGCTTCGATAGAAGGAGTACTAGTGAATTCAGGACCTCTAAAAGGCATGACGGTAATCGACCTTAGCAATATGATCGCTGGTGGAACAACTACGAGTCATCTAGCAGACTTTGGAGCCCGTGTAATCAAAGTAGAAAGGCCAGATATCGGCGATCCGATACGAGCCTGGGGACCATTTAAAGATGGGGAATCAATCTGGTGGAACGTTCTCTCACGGAATAAAGAATCTATCACCTTGAATCTAACCACAACCCAAGGCCAAGAGATTCTAAAAAAACTAATCGCTGAAGCTGACATTCTAGTGGAATCATTCAGAGCTCACACATTAGAAAAATGGGGATTGGACTATAAAACCCTGTCCAACATTAACAGATCCATAATAGTTGTCCACATATCTGGGTATGGACAAACAGGCCCATATAGCGACCGTCCCGGTTTCGGATCCATAGCGGAAGCAATGAGCGGATTTGTAAACGCTAATGGATTTCCAGATCAATCCCCAATCTTGCCACCAATGCCACTAGCAGATGAACTAGCGGGAACTTTCGCTGCTATGTCAATACTAATGGCTACATACGAACTCAATAAAGGCAATTCGGGCATGGGACAAGAAATAGATGTGAGCCTATACGAGCCTTTGTTCCGCCTTCTTATACCCAATGTCAGCCAATTTGATCAACTAGGAATACTAGTTTCTAGATTAGGGAATCGATTCCCAGATGGAGCACCTCGTAATTTATATATATCCCAAGATGGCAAATGGATCGCTTTATCCGCGAACACTCAGGGAGTATGGGAACAACTTGCAAAAGCAATCGGACGAGAAGATCTAATTATCGATCCTAGATTTACCACCAACAGTCAAAGAGTCACTAATGTTGAACACTTAGACGCAATTATTCAAGGTTGGTTTTCCTCCAAGACTATCAGTGAGATACTGGACATACTTAATCGTGCGGGGGCAGTAGTTTTCCCCATATACAATACTGACCAAATTATGGAAGACCCCCAATACAACGCACGTGGTAACATTGTGGACGTCCCCCATGAAATTCTAGGTAACATCAAGATGCCATCCCCAATACCAATAATGAGCAGAACCCCAGGAAGCGTACACAGACCAGGCCCAATACTAGGTGGTGATAACATCAATGTATATCAAGAATTCCTGGGAATTTCCGAAACGGATATAACTGACTGGAAAGAAAAGGGAATAATATAGGAAATTAGGATTCTAATTTTATTTCAGATCACACTGCTGTGATCGTAAAAAACCATAAGAATATACTAAGGCAAAATGTTTATGTGAAACTGTCCTTCTAGATCAACAACATCCCCAATCACTGACGAAATATTGTTGCCGGATTTTCCGAGTTGACCAATCAACAGTTCTAATTTAGATTCATCCACAGAAATAAGTAACCCACCCGAAGTCTGTGGGTCACAGAGAATCAATTTCATATGATCCTCCAGAGATGGATCCCAGCTTACCAAATCTGCCACATAATCTATATTCCGATTCGTTCCGTCGGGGAAAATGTTTGATTTTGCTAACTCCAGAGAACCATCCAGAATTGGGACTTTAGACGAATATATATTGGCAGCAACACCAGAACTAGTCATCATATCTTTCATGTGACCCAATAAGCCAAATCCGGTAATATCTGTACAAGAATTAACTCCAACATCCATCATAGCTTCAGATGCATCTTTGTTAAGCAGACTCATAGACTCTAATGCTTTATCCATTGTCAGCTTATTCACTACATTCTGCTTGCCTCCCGTGGTTATCAACCCTGTGCCTATAGGTTTCGTCAAAATCAATTTGTCTCCAACCTTAGACCCAGATTTGGTTACCTCCTTACCAGGCTCCAAACTACCTATCACAGCCATTCCATACTTGGGCTCTTCATCATTTATAGTATGCCCACCTACAATTATTACTCCGGCTTCGGCGGCTTTTTCTTGTCCACCTTTCTGGATCTCAGACAGTATTTCTATAGGCAGATCGCTAGGGAAACAGGCTATGTTTAAAGCCAAAAACGGCTTACCTCCCATAGCATAAATATCGCTAATAGAGTTAGCAGCAGAAATAGCCCCATAAAACCATGGATCATCTACTATTGGCGGAAAGAAATCAACAGTTACAACTAATGCCTGACTTTCAGACATCTTGTATACAGCGGCATCATCGCCGGTGGCAGAACCCACGATTAAATTCGGGTTTTCCGGTATATTCAGTTGACGCAGAACCTGAGCCAAGTCACTTGGACTAAACTTGGCAGCTCAACCTGCGCACTTTGTTAGATCTGTAAGCCGTATGCTATGGTGATCCATAAACTACCTTCCTATCCTAATATTAGTACTGTAATCAATATTAACACACACTTAATTAATCAAATAAAGAGTTGCAAATACTATACGAGTTTAACAATTGAATCAGGTTCCGAAATGAGACCTATTCAGACTGGTTGCCTGCTGCTGTGAGAGCATGTTATATTCAAATGCAATGCTAAAACACACGAGGTATTTACTCTGATATGGGCAGACTCAAAGAAACCTTCGACAATATATCGGAAGCCGGCAATCCAGGAGTGATACCATTCCTAACTGTAGGTTTCCCATCTATAGAAGACACTATCTCGATTGTTCGAATACTGGAGGAAAGCGGTGCCTCTGTAGTAGAACTCGGAGTACCGTTTAGCGACCCTCTAGCAGACGGCCCCACAATACAAAGATCAAGTTTCTACGCACTTGAAAAGGGTATTACAGTTGCCAATTGCCTAGAAGTCTGCAAAGAACTGCGAAAGGAAGGCGTGAAAGTACCTCTGGTTTTGATGGGTTATTACAATCCATTCCTGTCTTATGGGATAGAAAACTTTGCACATGATGCAAAGGACTCAGGAGTAGATGGTGTGATAGTACCCGATCTACCACACGAGGAATCTCATAAATTAGCGAAAGCCCTGCGTAACAATCAATTGGACCTAATTCCGCTTTTAGCCCCCACCAGTACTGACAATAGAATAGCCAAGTCATGTGAGTCAGCAAGTGGGTTTATATACTGCGTAAGTCTAAACGGGGTAACAGGAGTTAGGGAACAAATGCCTGAAGGTGTGTTAGATATAACGAAAAGGATTAGACAACAGACTACCCTACCTATCGCTGTTGGATTTGGTATATCTAAGAGACAACATGTTAAGTCTGTTGGAGCATCTGCTCAAGCAGCAGTTGTTGGCAGCGCCCTAATACAAATCATAGAAAATAATCCTGATAAACAAGACAGGGAAAAAGCAATAAGAAAGTTCGTTTTAGAGCTCACAGGGAACTTGCATTAAGAAAGGTAGGTATTACATGACCATAGCATGTCGAGGTCTCAGGGGTGCCACCACAACAGAGGAAAACACCAAGGATGCTATATTCGAGGCCACGGAGGAACTACTAACCTCTATGATAGAAACAAACGATATAGATACCTCTGACATAGCAGCCGTATTCTTTACTACAACTATCGACCTTAATGATGCTTTTCCGGCTGCTGCAGCACGTAAGATGGGATGGAATACAGTGCCGCTCATGTGCTCCCATGAAATGCAAGTCCCAGGCGGCTTGGGCATGTGCCTTCGAGTCATGATCTTAGTAAATACAAGTAAATCACAAGAACAAATGTCACATGTATACCTCAGGAACGCCATAAATCTTCGGAATACCTGAGACCCACATTGGTATCTAATATAGACTTGGACTAGACATATTCACAAATGCAGATTATAGTTGAATCTCCCTTTACAATCCTGTATTGAATTTATTAAAAGTTAAAGTTTTTCGGGAAAGATGTTTTAGGTGAGATATGACACAAATTCATGATTTGAATATACAACGTATCCAACCCCTACCTTCTCCATCGGACTACCTTGAGAAGTTGCCTATTTCCAAGGAAATAGAAAACTTGGTAAGACAGGGAAGAAAAGAAGTATCAGATATAATGAACGGTTCTGATGATAGGCTACTACTAATCGCTGGTCCTTGTTCCATACACGATGTAGAAGCCGGATATGAATATGCAGAAAAATTCAAAGTGCTATCAGAAATGGTAAGTGACAAAATACTATTGGTCATGAGGGTGTATTTTGAAAAACCTCGGACCACAGTAGGTTGGAAGGGATTGATATACGATCCGCAACTCAACGGTAGTTGCGACATAACTAGTGGGTTGCAGATAGCCAGAGAATTCCTAATAAGGGTTGCTAACCTAGGTTTGCTGTCAGCAATAGAATTTGTAGACCCTATAACACCACAATACATAGCAGATTTGATATCTTGGGCGGCTATTGGGGCACGCACATCTGAAAGCCAGACCCATAGACAGATGTCTAGTGGGCTAAGTATGCCAGTAGGATTCAAGAATGGCACAGGCGGAAGTATCCAATTAGCTGTTGACGCCACTATAGCTGCAAGTTCAGCTCAAGCTTTCATAGGCGTTGATTATAACGGGAAAGCATCCGTAGTAGTAACTAACGGAAACCCAAACTGTCACATAGTGCTTAGAGGCGGCAGTGACGGACCTAATTATGATGCTGAATCTGTGTCTAATGCTACAGAAAGACTAACTAACTCAAAAGTGAATACACGATTGATCGTTGACTGCTCTCACGCAAACTGCAATAAAGACCACAAATTGCAAAGAGTCGCTTTCCTCGACCTACTCGAACAACGCTCCTCAGGTAACAAGAACATAGCAGGGATAATGCTAGAGAGTCACTTAAAATCCGGAAATCAAAAACTGGACGAAAGCAATCCGTCCAATCTTGAATATGGGGTATCTATCACAGATCCCTGCATAGATTGGGAAGAGACTGTAGAACTTGTTCAGGAGGCTTACAGAACACTCTAGTAATTCCTAATGGAAATGGAGAGTCTTCTCATGAGAGTCCACGACGAATTACCCATTCTCAGCAAAGATCAGGATACCGTAGTTACTATCGGCGTCTTTGATGGGGTTCATCTGGGCCATCAAGAGGTAATCAATCAGGTCAAGACAATCGCTGAATCAAGAAAATCTCTAAGCTCCCTTATAACCTTTACCGAGCATCCAAGAGCGGTGCTCTCCAATAATTCTGATATTAAATATATAACTTCATCTGACCGAAAAGTTTCCTTATTACAATCCAGTGGATTGGATTTGGTAATACCATTAACTTTCGACATAGACCTTTCGAAATTACGAGCTGGAGAATTTTGCCAGCTACTAAAAGATAGGCTAAGAATGGGGAAGCTGGTAATTGGCCACGATTTTGTAATGGGTTTCCAGCGTGAGGGGACACCAGATGTGTTGAGGAATATTGGAAACGACTTAGGATTCTCTGTCCAGATTGTAGATCAAGTATCTGAACGAGACACCAGAATCAGTAGTACTGCAATCAGAAAAGCTATAATCTCTTCGGATGTCGCAGAAGCAGCTCGATATCTAGGAAGATTATTCTCACTAGATGGAACCGTGGTGGCAGGAGATAGAAAGGGCAGAATATTAGGGTTTCCGACCGCAAATATCTCAATAAATGAGTCCAGGCTAGTTCCGGGGGACGGTATCTATGCAACCTGGGCATACGTAAATAACAAGAAGTATGTCTCAGCAACAAGTATTGGTAACAAACCAACTTTTGATGGAATCAGTAGACTTATAGAGGTCTACTTACTGGATTTTGATGGTGATATTTATGGAGATACTATAGAGATAGAGTTCTCGGAACATATAAGAGGCCAATTTAAATTCGAGAACCAAGAGCAACTCATTGCTAAAATGAATGAGGATATAATAAAAGTCAGGGATATTATGTCTTTATGAGCACAGATTGTCATAATTAGTTATTGGAAATCAATATATTAGTGATCTGGAAATGGAAAATAATAATATTAACAACATATTGACTAGGGGAGTTTCAGAAATAATAGTTGAAAAAGAGCTACGGGAACTTCTAGTTACCGGTAAGCAACTCCGCCTCAAAATGGGATTTGACCCCAGTAGGTCAGATATACATCTTGGGCATGCAGTGGGCCTCAGGAAGCTAAGAGAATTTCAAGATATAGGGCATAAAGTAATCTTAATTGTTGGTGACTGGACTGCTCAGATAGGGGATCCAAGCGGTAGATCAGCCACAAGACAAATGTTAAGTGCAGACGAAGTTAGAGCAAATGCAGAAACTTACATGACGCAATTTTTTAAGATAGTTGATAGGGATAGAACTCAAGTCGTCTGGCAAAGCGAATGGTTCGGCGACTTCAATCTTGCTAATGTATTCGATTTGACGAAAAGATTCACAGTTGCCCAATTCCTCGCAAGAGAAGATTTCGCTAAGAGATTCCGAGAACAAAGACCAATAGCCATAACTGAACTACTTTATCCTTTGCTTCAAGCTTACGATTCAGTAGCTATAGAATCGGACGTAGAATTCGGTGGCTCTGATCAGAAATTTAATCTGCTTGTTGGAAGAGAACTCCAAGGAAATATGGGGCAAAAACCTCAACAATGTCTAATAATGCCCATATTAGTTGGCACGGATGGAGTTCAAAAAATGAGCAAGAGCCTTGATAATTATATAGGAGTTGCCGAAAACCCAAATGATATGTATGGAAAAGTAATGTCCATACCTGATTCATTGATCACAAATTATTTCGAATTAGTCACGGACGTAAACAACGAAGAACTCCAAGATATAAAGCAATCACTCGAGCAATCCCACGTTAACCCGATGGATTTAAAGAAGAAATTAGCTCATAACTTAGTATCACAGTTCAATTCTCAGGAGATTGCATCTCTTGCCGAAAAAAACTTTGAAAGTACGGTACAGAGAGGGGAAACACCACAAGATATTCCGGAATACAAGGTCAGCTTTCATAGAGACACGCAGATCTTCTCAGAAGTAGCTTCGAATCAGGAATTCCACTTAGCCATCAAAGAGGGCAATTCCGTTAGTGTATTCGATCTATTTCATAATATTGGGCTTGTAGAGAGCCTAAGTGAAGGTAAGCGTCTTCTAAGTCAAGGAGCTCTCACTGTAAATGGAGAGCCATATTCAAGTAGCCTTATAGAAATCAGAGAATCAATAATATTAGGTAGGGGTCGAAGGAGATTCATACGACTTATTACACAAACAATGGACTGAATATCCCTGCAGTCCAATATTAAGAATTAATTAAATACAGATATAAACAAAAAAAGACCTTCATACCACTTGGGTTAGAGAAACCAAAATGGTAGAATAGGCTTCTGTAAAGTGACCTGTAGATTAAATAAGTCAAAACTATGACTAAAATCACAGTTTTTTGTATTCCAGTTACAACAGAAGGCATCCATACTATTATTTCTGTCAGTATACTGACAGAAATAAAATAACACACAAGAATAGATTAAATTCTTGAGAAATCAAAGCTATCGGGAGGAAGCTAAATTGAATCTAAGAACACCAGGGCCAATACCAATTCCGGATGAGATACTCCAAGCGTCTGCTAAACAAATGATAAACCACAGGGGTCCTGAATTTCAGGATCTTGTTAACAACATAACTCAAGGGCTGAAGCAAGTATATAGAACCAAGAATGATGTCCTAACACTCACAGGATCCGGCACGGGCAGTATGGAAGCTGCGATAGTTAACACATTGTCCCCAGGAGATACAGTCCTATCGGTATCTATAGGTGTATTTGGTGATAGATTTGCTCAAATAGCAGAAGCTTATGGAGCAAGAGTTGAAAAACTCACATTCCCTTGGGGAACTGCAATAGATCCAAATGTGCTTAAGGAAACCTTGGAGAAAATGCCTAATGTAAAGGCAGTGCTAGTAACACATAATGAGACATCCACTGGCGTGACAAACGATTTGGAGTCAGTTGGCAAGGTAATAAAGGATGCCGATAAATTACTAATTGTAGATGCAATCAGTAGCCTATCTTCTTTGCCATTCTACACAGATGACTGGGGTTGCGATGTAGTAGCGGCTGGATCTCAAAAAGGCTGGATGGTAGCACCAGGTCTATCATTCTTGAGCATGAGTGAAAGGGCATGGTCAGCATTTAAAGAGTCCCGTATGCCTAAGTTTTACTGGGATGTGGGCAAGGCAAAAAGTTATCTTGACAGAGGTCAGACACCTTGGACACCTGCTATAGCCATAATGTACGGATTAGAAGTGTCCCTCAAAATGCTAATTGATGAAGGTCTGGACAACGTCTATGACAGGCATAAGGCTATGGGTGATAAAGTTAGAGAAGGCGTAAATAACATAGGGCTTGAACTATTTGCAGCCGAGTCATGTGCCTCCAATACAGTAACATCAGTACACATACCTGATAGCATAGAGGCCAAGGAACTACTAGGTTCACTGAGAACCGATTACGATGTAGTCATAGCAGGAGGACAGGGTAGCCTGGACGGTAAGATTATG
This sequence comes from Chloroflexota bacterium, assembly GCA_002717805.1. Taxonomy (GTDB): domain Bacteria; phylum Chloroflexota; class Dehalococcoidia; order Lucifugimonadales; family UBA2985; genus UBA2985. The sequence goes on from PBBS01000004.1 coordinate 60,670, forward strand.
CGCATTGGTCATATGGGATACGTTCCAGATAAAGATCTAACTGAAGCCCTAGGATCCCTGAAATCCGGCCTAGATAAGGCAGGATTCCAGCCGAAGTACTCGGGTGCCAGAGGTTAAGAAATGCCCAAAATCCTAGTAAGTGACCCAATAGCCAATGAGGGTGTTGAACTACTCCAGAGCCAAGGAGAAACAGACGTTAAAACTGGATTAAGCCCTGACGAGCTTATATCGATCATCGGCCAATATGACGCGCTAGTAGTGCGCAGTGAAACGAAAGTTACATCAGAAGTAATAGCAGCTGGCGATAAATTGCAAGTTATAGGCAGAGCTGGCGTAGGCGTAGACAATATAGACCTGGACGCGGCCACCAGAAAAGGAATTTCGGTGGTTAACGCCCCAACTGGCAATACGATAGCGGCGGCAGAGCACACTATAGCCATGATGCTAGCACTATCAAGGAACATACCTCAGGCAAATCAATCATTAAGAAGCGGAGAGTGGAAGAGAAGCACATTCACAGGTGTAGAGCTACGTAACCGATTATTGGGAGTTATAGGTATAGGAAAAGTAGGACGAGAGGTTATACAAAGGGCCCAAAGTTTCCAGATGAAAATACTAGCTTATGACCCTTTTGTTTCAGCAGAACATGCCACTCTGTTAGGAATAGAGCTAGTTCCGCTAGAAAGGCTTCTTGCAGAGTCTGATTTCATATGCTTGCATACACCACTCACTGAGTCCACTCGAGGAATGATAAATGACGAGAGGTTATCTATAGTAAAGCCATCTGTAAGGATACTAAATATAGCTCGTGGAGAGCTAATCGACGAAAATGCCCTTGCCAGGGCGGTAGAAGAGGGTCGAGTAGCAGGGGCAGCCATAGATGTTTTCTCTAGTGAACCCCCCAAAGATGATAATCCCCTTCTAAAGAGTGAGCGTATTATAGTTACTCCTCACTTGGGAGCCTCTACACAGGAGGCACAAGAAGAAGTTGCCCGCGAAGTCGCAGAGCAAATAATCTGTGTACTACAGGGACAATCGGCTAGATACACCGTTAACGCTCCAATAGTTCTACCTGATTCCCAAGCTACCCTTTCTCCATATATACCGGTAGCATCTCAAGCAGGTAGGCTGGCCACTCAACTCTCGAACGGCCAAATGTCATCTATAAAACTAAAATTTGAAGGTGATATATCTAACTACGAGACCAATATTCTGAAGGCGGCTTGTGTAATGGGGCTACTCGGACCTATTAGTGATCAAAGGATCAACCTAGTAAACGCCGACTTCATAGCTGCAGAGAGAGGGCTTAGGATTACTGAAGAAAAAGGTCCTGGGCCTGAACAGTATGGAAACTTGATTACTGTAGAAGTTGAAACTTCCGAAGGAATCACTATTGTGTCAGCCACACATATGCGAGGTGAAACACATATCGTCAGAATCGGTGAATATTGGATAGATATAGTACCAACTGGTGGTTACCTATTATTCACTGACCATCAAGATAAACCAGGTATGATAGGAGCGGTAGGAACTATAATTGGTCAGCACGATATAAACATAGGTTTCATGGAAGTAGGCAGAATGGAATCCAGGGGGCGGGCCACAATGATACTTGGATTGGATGATGACGTTCCAGAGGCGGCCCTAGACGAGGTCAGAAAACTCGACGATGTTTATACCGTTAGAATAGCTCTGCTCTAGGAATACAAATAGTGGCACTAATCTCTATCTCGAAGCTTATTTACTGACCATTAGCCTGCAATATTTATCTAACTAAGAGAGGGGATTTTATATTGGACACATCCATAGGTATCGTAGGATCCGGAATAATGGGTTCTGGTATAGCCCAAATAGCAACTCAAAACGGATATCCTGTAATTATGACGGACATCTCCCAGACCCAACTAGATTCCGCCGTAGCTAGGATAACCAATGGTCTTAATCAGGGTGTAGAAAGAGGTTTTGTAGAAGCTTCTGCAAGAGATAAGGCTCTGGACATATTAAAGACTACTACAAAAATAGAAGATGTTGCACAGTCATCTATCGTAATAGAGAACATATGGGAAGATCAATCAGCAAAAATCAAATTATTGGAGACGCTTGACTCAGCTTCTCCAGAATCCACAATTTTTGCATCTAATACTTCTACTATACCCATAACAGAACTTGCGATAGCAACAAAACGGCCTGACAAGGTAGTTGGTATGCATTTCTTTAACCCACCATATGCAATGCAACTCGTTGAAGTGATTAAAGGTTATCACACAAGCCAAGATACTTTGGATGCAATATTGGATCTTTCCAGAGGCATGGGCCGAAAACCAGTAGTAATGGAAGATTCAGCTGGGTTCGTTGTAAACAGACTTATAGCTCCATTTCTAAATGAAGCTACTTTCCTCCTTCAGGAGGGTGTCGCAACCAAAGAAGATATAGACGAATGCGTTCGATTAGGACTTAACCATCCAATGGGACCTTTCCAATTAATGGACCTTGTAGGGCTCGACGTAATATTACACGAGATTTCTACAATACATAATAAAACTGGAGACTCTAAGTACCGGCCTTCTCAACTACTGAAGAGAATGGTGGCTGCTGGACAACTTGGTAGGAAAACTAAATCAGGATGGTATGATTATTAGACGGTAAGAAGTTAAACCGAATATGATACTGTTGGCTGCCCGGCCAGGATTCGAACCTGGGTTAAGGGATTCAAAGTCCCCTGTGCTACCACTACACCACCAGGCAACTGTACAAATGTATCATATACGATGTAGATTCTCCACAGAAAAGTTGAGTAATTTGAGGAATTGTACACGAATAAATGCGCCTACAATTGACACTCAAATGGGTATAGAATTATAATTTACAGTGAGTAGANATGGTAAAAAGAACATATCAACCAAAAGTTAGAAGAAGAAAGAGAAGACACGGTTTCTTCTCTAGAATGGATACCAACGGCGGACAGAACGTTNTAAAACGCCGCCGCTTCAGAGGCAGACACAGCCTAACGGTCTAGATCCGCGCCCTCAAACTGATGAGAAGCCTAGCCTTAGTTTATGTTGAGAACCTCCTATGTCGCCTATTAGAATAAAAAAGGAAAACCGCCTAAGAAAGACAAAGGAGTTCAGNNTGGTATACAGTAAGGGAGATTCNTGGGTGAACGAGTTACTGGTACTAAAGGCCATGCCAAACGGAATACAAGGNGTTACTAGATTCGGTTTTTCTGTAGGTAAGAGAGCTGGGAATGCAGTCGTAAGAAATACTATAAAAAGAAGAACAAGAGAAGCAGTTAGGCACATCCCTATTGTAGATGGGTGGGATCTAGTGTTTATTGCAAAGAGCAGAGCGAATAAAGCCAAGTATAACCAACTACTATCTTCTGTACNTAATCTGCTNNAGAAGGCCTCACTGCTGAACATGGGTACTACAAGTCAAGAGTAGCCAACAAATGAAAAACATATCTTTAAGCCTAATTAACATTTACCAACGCTCAATATCACCCTACCTACCAGTTTCATGTAGATACGAGCCAACTTGCTCGNCATACTCTCACTTAGCGATAGAGACACATGGGGTTTTCTGGGGAATATGGCTTACTATCAAACGTTTATCGCGATGCAGACCAATGGGAGGGCATGGATACGATCCTGTTCCTTAATGTAGACGTNTTACTCATATGAAACCTAATATAATTAAACCNATATATACCCTAGGTGTACTAGTACTAGTACTATNCTTTCTCGTAGGCTGTACTGGAGATTTTAGATCCACATCCGGTTGGTCTGGAGCTCTATTAGATGATGACAAANTCTATATAGGAACGAAAGAAGCTAATCTAACCGTACTGGACANAGATACCGGANGATATCTCTGGTCTTTCCCAAGGGATGGAGATGATCTAAAGATAGAAGGCATATATGGTACGCCAATAGTAGCTGAAGATACTATATTCTTCGGTAGTTACAGTGGAGAATTGTTTGCACTTGATCCGAACAGCGAAAGAGTTATATGGAAATTCCCCACTGACGGTCATATTGTTGGATCTCCATTGCACCACAATNCAAGCAACGGTCATAAGATTATTGTTGGCTCAACGGATAAACATTTATATAGTATAGATATGAAATCAGGAAGACTGGATTGGTCATTTGAAGCTGATGGCGAAATATGGTCAAGCCCAGTTGAGAAAGATGGCATAATCTACTTTGGATCTCTGGATGGAAAACTATATGCTGTCCATGGAGAAACGGTCGATACTAATCAACCAGGTGACCTTAAATGGGCATATGAAACTTCAGGCGCAATAGCATCTTCCGCAGTAATCACATCGGTCGATAATGAAGACGTAATACTGATAGGATCTTTTGACAGGATGCTATATGCATTAGATTTAAACGGACAATTAACATGGAACACNCCTTTCGAAGCTACTAACTGGTTCTGGGCCACCCCAGTTGTAGTAGAAGATACTATATATGCACCTTCTACNGATGGTGGTTTATATGCAATAAACCTATTCGATGGCAACAAGGTCTGGCAAAGCCCATTTATGACTGAAGGACCAATCGTTTCATCACCAGCGATAGTAGGCAAAAACAGAGATATAGTCATTGGATCCGATGATGGCAGCGTATACNTAGTAGATCGACAAAATGGCCGNGAGATCCGTTCATTTAATACTNATGATCACGTGAGAGCCAATATCACATCTGAGGTAAACAAAGTTATTATAAGCGGAAACGATCACCAAATCAGATTGGCAGACCTTGAAGATGGTTTCTGGATAGAAACCTGGTGCTACAACACCAAAGACAAATCTAATAATTGCAAATAAGGTAGTAATTTTGGAAGTAATCGGAACAATTTGGAACACTGTAATACAAGAGCCTATGATAAATGGGCTTATGGTCATGTATAAGCTATTCGGAGACAACTTTGGGATTAGCATACTAATCTTCACAGTTATAATCAGGGTAATAACCCTACCTATGACACTAAAACAAATCCGAATGACTAGGGCAATGTCCAATATCCAGCCATTGATACGCGAGATGCAACAGAAATACCCTAACGACCGCGGCAAAGTATCCCAAGAAACTATGCGAATATATCGAGAGAATGGGGTTAATCCACTCGGCTGCCTNGGACCNATGTTCATACAAATGCCCGTTTGGATAGGTCTTTATCAAGCTATAATACAAATCCTCCCTACCAGCCCTGAATCTCTCGTTGGGCTTTCACAAAAATTATACTTCTGGCTGCCAATAGTTAATGAGGCTGTACCTTTGGATAGCAACTTTCTATGGTTAGACCTAGCACTACCTGATAAAACTCCTATAGTACCTATATTGGTCGGCGGCTCTATGTGGGCAGTCCAAAAGATAACAATGATGCCGTCCGCAGATGCACGACAGGCACAAACTAACCAGATGATGCTATGGATGATGCCAATGATGCTGCTATTCCTATCATTTACATTACCAAGCGGACTATCAATATACTGGATAGCATCAAACCTTATACAAATGGGAATCCAATATCGCATGACCGGACTGGGCAACCTNCTACCTTCTGGCAACAANAAGNCAGAAGAACTAGAGGAAGCTAATGCTAACCAGCCGAGTGAGGAGATTAAAGAAAATGGAGACACTAGAAGTAACCGGGAGATCAGTGGAGGAGGCAATAGAAATAGCCCTAGAAAGGCTAGGCGCAGACCGGGANCAGGTAGAAATAGACGTAGTCAATCCAGGTAAAGGTGGCATACTAGGATTTGGTGCTGANCCAGCTCTCATAAGAGTAAGCCTCAATGCTTCATCTNGTAACCTAACGGCCATAGCACAACTTACTGTCGAAACACTTATAAGAAATATGAATGCAGATGCATCTATCAGAGTAAATCCCGCAGAATCAACAGATGACCGAGAATCAGTTCAAGTGGAAATTAGTGGTGAAGATTCAGGGCTATTGATTGGCAATAGGGGTGAGACTCTCAAAGCTATCCAGTTTATATCGAGTCTTCTGATTAGAAACAAATCTGAGGGTAGAGTGTTTATCGATGTTGAAGGCTATAGAGATAGGCGTAATGCATCTATCAAAGCACTAGCATCCAAAGTAGCACAANGGGTAATNTCAACTGGGAAAGCGATTACTCTCGAGCCTATGACTCCNAATGAACGCAGAGTAGTGCATATGACCTTGTCTGAGAATACATCAGTAGAAACAGAAAGTACNGGTGGAGGTAACGATAGAAGGGTAACTATATCACCTTTATAGGAAACTAACTAAACTTTACTGTATAAGTATTCACAAATAGTCACATGGATCATGAAGGGATGATTTTGCGACCAATATTGACTCTGTTTATTTTAACCGGACTATTGGTAATTGCATCATGTAATCCTAACGTCAAGACCGAACACAGTCATAAAACGNANTCAACTAAAGGNCATGCNAACCNGATTCAGATAGGCACACCAACAGCTATTCGTACTATTGATCAGAAATATGGTGGAGTTCTCACTTTGGCCAACAGGGGTGACCCACCNGCTGGGTTTGACCCTTTAAGAACAAGTAGCATAGCATTACACCATGTCGGTGGAGCATTATTTGGACCAAGTAATCTTGTAAGGAGATGTCGCCAAGACTTTTACAAGATNTGCCCAAATCTAGCCGAGAAATGGCTAGTNGATCAGTCAAATACAAAATGGACTTTCAGTATTCGAAAAGATGCCTACTGGCACGATGGTACTCAGGTTACTGCGGAAGACATAAAATTTTGGTTTGATATGGCATATTATGGCGTTAGTATATCAAATCAATTCCGACCCCCTGCATACTTTAAAAGTGAGTTAGGAGGCATAGAGAATATATCAATCCTAGATACTCATAGAATACAGTTCGAACTGATTGATAGAAATCCATATTTTCTTGATATAATAGCCAACCCTAGATTCAAGATAGCTCACGCAAAACACCTTACGCTTGAGCACATGAACAAAGGTAATTTAAGTGTAAGTCCAATAGAAATGGGTCTGGTTGGACTTGGGCCTTTCAAGCTAAACCAGTATAACAAAGGAAGTCTGATCAGGCTTGATAGATGGGGAAAATACTGGGAGCAATCAGATACTGGGAATCTTCCATATTTGAATCGAATTGACTACGTAATAATGCCAGACCCATTTTCTATGGATGTCGCATTCCGGACAGGAAAATTGGATGGCGGGGCAAGAGGGCAGGCACACTATTTGACCTCAGAACGTAAATCTGGNTATTTGAAGGATCTACCAGNTGAGGTATTCTTTTCGGAAACTGATGGAGGTAATTTTAGGCTCGCATTCAACATCCTAAAGGAAGGTCCATGGCAAGACCAAAATGTCAGAAGAGCAATAGCATTATGGATAGATAAAAAGGCAGCCATAGACTCGGTATTGGGGGGGTTCGGATGGACAACCCCTGATCTGAGTCCTCCTAACATTGTCATGCCTATTGGCAGATCCAATCTAATTAACTGGCCAAAGTTTGATCGTGATCCATTAGATATTAAACGTAGTAGAGCAAGACAATTATTGGAGGACTCCGGCTACAATGAAGGTTTCTCAATGGGACATTTATGTAGATCAATAAACACTGTTCCGTGTGAATATTTACAATCTCAACTAGAGGGACTAGGNATAGATCTCCAGTTGAANATTGTTGAGGAAGGTCAATGGAACAAGGCTCGAGGAAGCATAGAATACGATAGCCAACAAGGTAGATTGACACCCTCTCCAATACCTGAAGGTACCGAATCCGTCTATGGTAGATACTCCAANAATCCCGATGCCTATGCTAANCATGAAGATCAAGAATTGGATCGAATGTACCGTTTACTAANAGATGCCCTGCTTCCGGATAGAAGAGCAGAAATATGGAGAAGTATAGAAAAATATCTATATGTGGACAAAACCTACGTAATACCTATAGCGGAGTCTATTAACGTAATACCATATAGAACTTACGTNAAGAANCTGTCTATACCTCCAGAAGATACCCANAGCTATACAGACTTCACNGAAGTATGGATAGAAACAAGCAATAAGTAACGTTCCATATAGAGGTACAATATTAATCTTTACAGACACATAGTATGGAGNCTAGCTCTAATAATACCTACTCTGATCATCGCATCAGTCTTTGTATTTCTGATAATAAGATTNNTNCCTGGTGACATAGTAAGATCTATAGCCGGCGACGTACCTTTAAACGATGATATTAGAGAATCGTTACGAACNGAANTAGGATTGAACAGGCCCCTAATAAACCAGTATATGGACTGGATATCAACCTTTCCAGAAGGTGATTTCGGTGGAAAATCCCTAGAATCCAAAGAACCTATCAAGGACTTATTATTCAGANAACTCCCAGTAACTCTATTATTCACATCCTACTCTATACTTATATCTATATGCATTTCCGTGCCANTAGGTATATATTCTGCTATATCTAAAAGACAATGGGTAATCAATCTAATTTCTATATTTTCATCTGCTGGTATGTCTATACCCAATCTATGTATGGGCCTTCTAACCTTAATAATCGTAATGACTCTATTCAATTGGTCCCCACCTATAATCTACACACAACCATGGCTAGACCCTTGGAATCACTTCAAGATGGTATTCGTGCCAGTGCTCCTTGTAGGATGGGAACTGAGTTCTCCTCTCATCCGGATAGTGAGATACAGCATTCTACAGAATCTCCAAACTACTTACATTTTAACGGCCCATGCTAAGGGCCTATCACCAAACAGCATTCTCTTAAGGCACTCTCTGCCCAATGCCATCACAACGCCAATAACAATGCTTGGGCTTCAGATAGGCCTTTTAATTAGCAGTGTAGTAATAATGGAGACTCTCTTTGGATTACCAGGAATAGGAAGAGCTTTGATACAAGCCTGCCTTGCTAGAGATTTTCCGGTTATCCAAACATTAAGTTGTTGTCTAATCTTATTCTCGCTGCTTATAAGTCTATCTGTAGACATAATATCTAGATTAATTCATCCAGCTATAGGCTCCGACCAAGACATCGCATGAAGAGAATTAAGATGTATAAACCCATTAACAATCTAGCCACTTCTTATGGAAGGATAATTATTTAGAATGCCTGAAAATACACTAAGGCAGATACTAAGGCTA
>PBBS01000005.1 GCA_002717805.1 Chloroflexota bacterium
CACGCCGATCATGATAAGCACGCCGATCATGATAAGCACGCCGATCATGATAAACACGCTGACCATGACGAAGTAATAATAGGATCCCTGACAGTTCGGCCAGATTAGGACTCAACTGTGAAAATCAGTTTTATATAGGAGAGAATTACGGGTTTAGAAGGTTTGGGGACGTCGATTCATATGCTATAAATCTAATCTGTATCTAATGTCTGGGTAATGAGTAATACAAAAATAGCCATAGTTTTATTAATGGGTTTCTTTGTTATCATTTCTGTTAATCCAGTATTTGCTCATGGGTTTGGTGAGAGATATGATTTGCCAGTACCATTAGAGATGTATCTATTTGGAGCGGGTTTAGCTATAATCCTTTCCTTCTTGGTTATGGGCATATTTTTCCGTAGAAACATATATTTACACAGTTATCCTAATTTCAATTTGCTTCGCATAGGCTTCGTACGCATGCTTGCAAATCCCATATTCATAGGGTTCTTGAGGTTGTTTAGCTTTGGAATATTAGTATTGGTAATATCTGCTGGATTGCTTGGTACCCAGGAACCGGCTGCGAATATAGGGCCCACCATGGTTTGGATAATATCATGGGTAGGATTAGCGTATATATGTGCCCTTGTAGGTAATGTCTGGGCGCTGATAAATCCCTGGAAGATTGGCTTCGAGTATATTGAGGCTATGCTCTCGAATACTAGATACCGCTCTTATATATCAGGGAATATATATGAACCCAATATAGGAGTCTGGCCGGCCGTGATACTTTTCATGGGATTCTCATGGGTTGAATTGGTTTATCCATCATCTGCAACTCCATTCAATCTTGCTCTATTGATTCTAGCTTATTCGGTTATTACATGGACTGGTATGTTGATGTTTGGCAAAGATACTTGGTTGAGAAGTGGAGAAATATTCTCAGTAATCTTCGGAATATTCGCTAGATTTGCTCCGACTGAATTAGGAGCCAAATATGCAAGATATGAGTGCCCTCAACATAGCGAAAAGGATGGATACATACACTCAGATTGTGTTACATGTTTTTCATATTCAACATCTGAAGATAGGTTGTTTAATATAAGGCCACCTTCGGTAGGTCTGATAAGTAATGAAGCTAAGGATAAATCCGAGATATTACTAGTTATGGCCTTACTTTCTAATGTGACATTTGACGGCTTCATGGCTACAGAATTATGGTATAACATATTCCATGCTGGGTATGATATTTTTCCTTATATTACGGTATTAAAGACTCTAGGTTTATTATCCTTTCCATTGATGTTTACAATAGCCTATCTTATTGTTTGCCGTATGATATCCATAGCAGGTGGTGGATCTGTTGGATGGGATATAATTGCCAAATCCTTTGTCTATTCTCTGGTACCTATAGCTATAGCTTATCACTTAGCTCATTTCTTGAGTTTCTTGTTGATACAAGGGCAACTCCTTATACCACTGGTTTCTGATCCTTTCGGCTTTGGTTGGGATATATTTGGTACCCTAGAATACACGATAAATATAGGGATTGTAGATGCAAGATTCGCATGGATTCTTTCTGTAGTCGCGATCGTAACAGGGCATATAATTGCTGTATACGTAGCTCACGTTATAGCGATAAACAAGTTCTTGACTTATAGCTCAGCANTAAAGAGTCAGCTCCCTATGTTGATTCTTATGGTTTTTTACACGGTCCTTAGTCTTTGGATCTTAGCCCAACCAATAATAGAATTAGACTAATACTAATAGGCTTACTTGGTAGNAGTCTCGTCCAAGCTACAAGGCATGTAAAGAACANTCCCANATTCTTTATGGTGTTCGTGGTACCCTGAGCAGCCTATCCTTTCGGCCGCTNGTTTGGCATCTTCCATGGAATCGAAGACTAATCCTTCACATTCTGTTCCGTCATCCATTAGAACTGTTTGCNAGGTGCCATCTGANTGGTGNTTAGTTGCATTTTCGGTTTGGGTGGAATTATTATCCGAGGTGGATCCANTTGATGCAGTAGGTTGCATTCCAGTAGTAACAAAGACTATTGTAATGGCTATTAANCNAGCTAGATACAACTTTATTTTCATNGGGCGATTATATNATATGCTATTGTGTGNCCACGTATAATTTTCGTTATTGCCTNAGACGTCTAAATCACACAGGCCTGGGGTCTTCTTGTAGTAGAATGTAGCTATGANACAATTCGATGCCAAGGAGTATGATTACGAACATAGCGATAAGACTGTCAGGACAGGCATTTTTGCTATATTGTTTGAGAATGGAATCGAGTTATTGTTGGTTGGCGTGGTCATATTTCTGGGCATGGCGATTTTCTCTATGTGCAGATAACAATTCTATTTAGATTAGGCCNTCAGTTATATTCAATCCATACTCTGTACCTTTTAAATAAACCCTAGGAGAATATGAAANATAGGTTCTGGACTGTTGATATCTTAGGTTTGGCATTTGCGGAGGTAATTGTTTGGGCCTCACTCTTCTACTCATTTCCGGCGACTTTAATAGANTGGCACGTACATTTCGGGTGGAGTATAAGTAATATATCGATCTCCCTTTCGATTGCTTTAGTTGTTTCTGGTGTTGGGGGTATTNTNAGTGGAAGAGTAATTGACTTAGGATTNGCTAGAAGTCTAATGACTATTAGCTCTGTTATTGGAGGACTTTTGTTATTAGCTATACCTCTTGTGACTGAAATATGGCAATTTCATTTGATATGGTCTTTATTGGGAGTAGCAATGTCGGGATGTCTGTATCAACCTTGTTTTTCTTTCCTAATCAAGAAATATGGTACCGATGCNAGGAGAGGTATCATATTAATTACTTTAGTCGCGGGTNTGGCCGGNACCTTTTGCTTCCCAGCTTCAAATTTCATAATTANTAACTANGATTGGGAAACAAGTATGTACTTNTTTGGNCTTCTCACAATGCTGGNAGCAACCCCATTATTTTGGATTTCAGTTAACAACAATAGAGATCAAAGCCAAATTATAGAAAATGTAACTGATCAATCTACGGTTAATGTTCTAAGACCGGTTCTAAGTAGTCCAGTCTTCTGGGNGATCACTTTGGCCTTTGGGTTATTAGCACTAAACCACATAATGATAACAAGTCATATTTTGCCATTGATACAGAGTCGTGGTATCAGTCCATCTGAAGCCGTGATAGCGGCTTCCTTTATAGGAGTTGCACAAGTTATAGGAAGGCTTGGTCTGTCCATTTTGGGCGGCCGGGTATCTGTTAATAGTATTTCTGTAATCTGTTTTGTGGTTGTATCAATATCAAGTTTATGTTTCTTAGCTATTACCCAATCTCAGATTTTCTTGGGAATATCAATAATCCTACAAGGTATAGCATGGGGAATATTGGGAGTAGTGAAACCTTTGATAATTGCAGATATACTGGGTCGGAATAATATTGGTATTATATCTGCTTCTTCAGATATGTTTTATCGATTTGGATACGCCTTAGCTCCCGCATCTGCTGGATTCATTAGTAGTGCTTCTGGGTATACAGGGGTCCTATACGTTACTTTTTCATGTGCGCTCCTTGGGGCCATTATTATGCTTCCGCTAATCAGGATTAGCAAAAAAGCTTTAATGACATAACGGCGAATTATATAGTGAAGGTATAATACGGATTGGATGACTCTATTGTTGACGGCTTTATCAATTGGTATATAAAATCTAGATAGTAACGGATGGAGGTGTACATGCCTATATATGAATACAAGTGTGATAAATGTAGCATCAATTTTGATGTCAAACGTTCATTCTCTGAATCGGACAAACCTACATTTTGTGAAAAATGTGGAGGAGAGGCTACAAAATTAATGTCTCATTTCTCAGCATTNAATAAAGGTGGATCTGGTTCCATGTTTGGTATCAAGGGGGCTAGTGGATATACAAGATAGATTCCTGGGTTAGGTATTCAANTAGTTTATGTATTTTTTCCCTACAAGGCCGGCAAATATTAGGATTATAGATTGTATTATGGATGATATTCCAACAAGTATCGTGGATTCGAAGAAGAATGCTTCAGTGAAGAGCCTGGTAAGATAATTATATCTTGGATCCAATTGCCATAGGTCGTTGTCAAAGCTTAGGACATGAAATTGTTCAAACAGGTAACTGAAACTTATTGATGCTAGTACGCCGACTAAAAGTACTAGGCTAGACGTAAAGACACCTGAGTAGATTAAATGATTTAATAATCTCTTAGGATTCGTTCTTCTATATATTGTAAATATAACGATGCTATATAGCATTGCATATAACCCAGACAAGATTTGGAATTGATATACTGTTTTTACTAGCACTTTAACGTCTTTCATATGTATTTTTTCATTCTCGTTAAACAATTCCCTATTGCCACTCTCTGCTTGCACTATTACAACTAAATAATCCTNATCGCTATTAAAATAGCNAGATATATCTTGGGCTATATNNGAAAGTTGTGTAGCATTTAATCCGGTAGTGTATGAAACATTATGGCGTTCAAACCCNGTTTTATACCAATCCACACTATTGAACGCCAATCTTACATTAGTAGTGATTAGGAACACCATTATGGCGACGATAAATGCCAAGATACTCGTCTTTGAAATTATCTTGTTAGCTATATTGGGGATTTTTAAAAGTTCTGACATAAGTCTTCGATTATAGATTGGAGTAGATTTAATTTCAAACGGTTAGATTTGGCATTCAGGGCAGAAATATGTTGTCCTTTGAGAGATTACCGTACTATTGATATGAGATTCGCAGTTGGTGCAACATCCATCTCTTGTTCTAGGTAAGTAAAGCATAGATTTGAAGTTCCCAGACTTTTGGTCAGGTTTAGGTAAGGGCTTTATATTGACCATGGTTTCTGTAGCATCTGACAATACACGTACCACGCACTCGTAAAGGTTATGATATTGGAGTTCAGATAGGTCTGCAGGCTTTCTAGTAGGCAATATTCCTGCTAAGAATAACACTTCATCTGCAAATATATTNCCCATACCAGCAACAATATNTTGTTCTAATAGGAGTGANTTTATGGTTTTCCTACGGCTTATTGTAGATTTTACTANCCAATCTAGAGTGAAATGTTCTCCAAGGGGGTCAGGGCTAAGTTTGTTTTCGAAGATAGATATGTCGTTCGTTATCCATATCTCACCGAATTTACGCTGATCTACAAACCATATAGATCTATCCTCTTCTANTTGGAATATATTTCGAAGATGAGGGTGGGGTGCATTTGTATTCTTAACTAAAGTTAATTGACCTGACATTCTGAGATGGAACACAAGATAATATCCATTTAGATCTAGAACAATGAATTTCCCTAGCCTTTCTATTGATCGAATTNCCCTATCGATTATATTTGAAAGATTNGGGATTGGGGTCTTAAANGCTGNCTGGAACAGTATCTGATACCCGGTTATTTTATTACCAACTATACCTTGGTCAATTAGATACTGACGGTTTGCTTCTACATATGGTAATTCTGGCATATGCCTTATTACTCTAGTTCTCCCCAAGTATACCCGGTTTTGATTTGCACATCTAATGGAACATCAAGGGCCATCGCTCCAGGCATCAGATCNAGTATAATGGATTTTACTAGATCTATTTCATCTGGTGGGACTTCGAATATTAGTTCATCGTGAACTTGAAGAAGCATTCTGGTACTCAAATTAGTATCAATAAGCTTCTTGTGTATTGATATCATTGCGAATTTAATTATATCGGCAGCAGTTCCTTGTATTGGCATATTTACAGCAATTCTTTCTGCACCTTGCCGTACCTGGAAATTGGGGGAATTAATTTCTGGTATATACCTTCTTCTACCGGCAATTGTTTCAACATAGCCGACANTGCGAGCTTTGAGCTTGGTTTCCTCTAGGTAATCATATATGCCTGAATATTCTGAGAAGTACTGTTTTATAAATGCTGCACCTTGGGCCGCCGAGAGGTCAGTTTGCTGTGATATACCGTAAGGGCTTAATCCATAGATGACTCCAAAGTTCATTATTTTGGCAACTCTCCGCATTTCAGGATCTACAGATTCTATGTTTGTCTTATAAACTTGTGACGCCGTAGAGGCATGTATATCTTGATTGTNTAGGAATGCATTTACTAGTCCGGGATCTTTCGACAAATGTGCTAATACTCTTAACTCAATTTGTGAATAGTCGGCAGCAACAAAAAGCCAATCTTGTCTCGGTATAAACGCNGTACGTACTTTNCTTCCTAATTCAGTNCTGACTGGAATGTTTTGTAGGTTCGGGTCAGAACTTGAGACTCGTCCGGTGGCAGAACCTGTTTGGTTATATTTGGTGTGGATCCGAGTGGTGNTATCATCAATCAATTGGGGAAGTGCATCCACATAGGTTGACTTAAGCTTTGATAATTCTCGATATTCGAGTATTCCNTCNATCATATNTGAAGACCTTGGGTCTGCGTCTACAGCTTGGCCGTGCTTTATCATTTGCTTTAGGTTGTCAAGGACTGCTGCGTCAGTTGAATATCCAGTTTTTGTCCGCTTTAATTTTGGTAATTTAAGTTCTGTATAAAGTACATCTGATAACTGTTTAGTTGAACTAAGCATGAANTCGTGGCCCATAATNTCAAAAAGTTCCTTTTGGATAANTTCCAGGCGGTGCTNTAAATCTANGGACATATTATTTAAGAAGTCAGNATTTATTAATATGCCGTTGTCTTGCATTCTCATTANTACTGGTATTAATGGGACCTCCATGCTATTGAATACGTCCCATACTTCCTTTTGCGATTGGAGTTCTTCAATAAATTTTTCATTCAATCGTAACGTCATATCTACATCGGCGCCTGCATAATTAGTGACAGTTGATATGTCTATATTGTCCATTGTTGTCTGGTTGCGACCACTACCAATAATCGTTTCAATTGGTGTCATCTCAGTATTCAAAAGTTTGAAAGCAAGGTTTTTTAGACCCAAACTTCTCTCTCCAAGTAGGTGCGCAGCAATAATTGTATCGAAAGTGAAATTGTTAACTACAATCCCATAGTGCGAGAGTACCGTGAGGTCAAAGTTTCCGTTATGGGCACTTTTTGATACATTTGGGTCCTCAAATAATGACTTCATCTTTTCCAGTGCACTATTTATGGGAATTTGTTTGCCTTGTTTGTGACCAAGAGGTATATAAAAACCTTCACCAACTTTGCTGGTAATGGCTATGCCTACGAGTTTAGCTGCCTGTTGATCCTTGCTGTCAGTTTCAACATCAAACGCGAAATGACCTGAGTCCTTTATACCGGATATGACTAGCTCTAGGTCTTCTATTTCATCTACGGTATTGTAGATGCCAGATTGCATAGATTCAGGTTCCATAAGGAGCCCTTGGGATCCAGATGGATCTATAGGTCTTGAGTTTGGTATTCTTGATATAACGCTTGAGAACCCTAGACTACGTATGAAATCTAATACCTCTTCTCTGTTGTAATTCCAGAATTCTGAGGCTTTTAGGTCTAGATTTACAGGGATATCTCTCAGAATTGTAGTTAATTCTTTACCCTCTCTGGCCTGGGGCTCATTTTTTACGAGCAGATCTCTAATCCTCTGTGGTTGGACGCCTTCGATATTTCTATATATGCCGTCTATAGTGCCAAATTCCTGTATCAACTTGATGGCTGTTTTAGCACCGATGCCAGGGACCCCTGGTATATTGTCACTTGAGTCGCCTTGTAATCCTTTTATTTCTGGTTGTTGATTAGGTTTAAGCCCACCGTATCTGTTTTCTACTGCTTCTTGGTCGTATATAGTTCTGTCTTGTATTCCTCTACTAAGTACTACTCTTGTCATAGGCGAGACAAGTTGCAGGGTGTCAGTGTCCCCCGTGAGTATTATCGTTTGCATATTTTCTTTACTTGCTTGGTCAGACAAGGTACCCAGTATATCGTCTGCTTCGTATCCATCCAGTTCGAATACCGGTATCCTGAATACTTCCATTAGTTTCTTTACCCAAGGAAATTGTGCTCTTAAATCTTCTGATGATTCTGGTCTTTGGGCTTTATATGCTGGATACTGAATATGACGAAAGGTTGGAGTTGGAAGATCGAATGCTATNGCNCAGTGAGANGGTTGCCATTCGTTTATAGATTTTATTAGTGCATTTATNAATCCATAAACTCCTCTTACATCTTGACCTGAGCTAGGTANAGTAAGTGGTGTTTGGATAGCGTACCATGCGCGATAGACCAGAGCATGTCCGTCCATAAGCATTAGTAACCCTGGTCGTTNTAAATCTTGTGAAGACAATGTATATATTATCCTATACTACTATGGTTAGGTGTTGTGTAGGATAATTATACCGCTGTTTAAAGACCTATGACAGCCATTNTATTTGTGCCCTGATATTTGCTTAGTCATCTTCTAGTGTAGAAGTATCGCCCTCTGGCAATCCTAGTTCCCTAGCTTTCAAGAGGCGGCGCATTATTTTCCCACTTCTTGTCTTTGGCAATGAATCTATGAAAGAGATTTCTCTCGGTGCTACAGAAGGAGAGAGTTTTTGGCGCACAAATCCCATTATTTCATTCCGGAGGGAGTCGGATTCTTGATAGCCTTCATGCAAGGATATAAATGCCTTGACTACTTCCATAGCAACTGGATCTGGTTTACCTATAACTCCTGCTTCAGCGACTGCAGGATGTTCTATGAGTGCACTTTCCACTTCAAACGGGCCTACTAGATGTCCTGCCGTATTTATAACATCGTCTGACCTGCCTACGAACCAGAAATACCCATCTTCGTCTACTCTAGCTCTGTCTCCGGTGATATACCATCCATCCTTGAATTTCGAGTCGTACATTTCCTTATTCTGCCAGTAAGTACGGAACATAGATGGCCAAGGTGTTCTTAGAGCTAAGTCTCCTTCAACATTTGGATCGACCTCATTCCCGTCCGTATCTAGGATTGATGCATTTATTCCTGGTATTGGTTTACCCATAGAACCCAGCCTTATTTCTTCAGCAGGGTAATTTGCTATCATTATTGCTCCTGTCTCGGTTTGCCACCAATTGTCATGGATCGGTAAGCCAAGAACCCTTTGGCCCCATACTATGGCTTCCGGGTTAAGAGGTTCTCCGACAGAACATATATGTCTTAGGCTTGATAAATCATATCTACCTGGGACAGCGTCTCCAGCTTTCATCAACATACGTATTGCTGTTGGTGCTGTATACCATACCGTTACTTTGTATTTCTCAATTATTTCGTACCAAGAACTGGCCCTGAAACCACCTTCATATATTACTTGTGTTATACCATTAGTCCACGGAGCAGATATACCGTATGATGTACCAGTTACCCACCCGGGATCTGCAGTACACCAGTATACGTCTGAATCTTGTAGATCGAGTGCCCATCTGCCAGTGATTAAATGCTGTAGAGCAGCCTTATGTGCATGTACTGCACCTTTTGGCTTTCCAGTTGTACCCGATGTGTAGTGCATTATTGAGTAATCTTCTGCATCAGTTTGAATAGGTTGTGGGGTAGATGAAGCCTTGTTCATTGCATCTTGATAGTCAATTTGATTTTCGATTATTTTTGGATTTGACGGATCATATTTGTTTACTACTATGACATTCTCCATGGCTGGTAGGTCTTTAAGGATGTGTTTAACTCGATTCAGTAAATTCGGGGTAGCTATTAAGAGTTTTGCTCCACTGTCTTCTAATCTGTCTTTTACTGGATCTGGACCAAAAGCCGAGAATAGAGGTCCTGCAATTGCACCTGCTTTCAGAATACCAAAGAATGCGATGTATAATTCTGGTATACGTTCCATAAATATGAATACTCGATCGCCCTTATTAATACCTATCCCAGATATTAGATTGGCGAATTTGTCTGATAGTTCCTTCAATTCCTGGAAGGAGTATTTTTCTTCCAGNCCATTAGCCCCTTCCCAGTGAAGAGCTATTGTGTCCCGTTTGATACCNTTTGCATATCGGTCGATAGCTTCATATGCAAGGTTTAATCCACCACCTTCGAGGCCGTCCAAACCATTTTCTACCTTCTCCCAGTCAAAAGTTTTTCTAGTTTGCTGATAATCATTTAGATTTGGACTTAGTTTGAAGTCATTTATATTATTCTTATGTATAACTCTGTCACTCATATAATGTTCTCATTTANTGGTATATTTATTTATGAAACATCCGAGATATNTTATATGATGCAAGGGCTTGTATCAATATATTGGATATCGNATTTGNCATAATAATCGTTTTATCTAGGNGTAGGGCACGTGGAATTTTCTGAGACAAAATTTAGGGNTACATCNGACAAAAATACAATATTGAATATATACCATAGGCTCTTTGATGAATATGGTCCTCAATATTGGTGGCCTGGCGATAGCAAACTCGAGATAATCGTTGGAGCCATATTGACACAAGGCACCTTATGGGAGAATGCTGAGAAAGCCATATCCAACCTGAGACATGAATCCAAGTTGGATATAGCTTCATTGCATGATATGACTGATGGCGAGATGGCTAGATTGTTACATCCATCCGTATATTTTAATGTGAAGACAAGGAAGGTGAAGGCTTTCGTCTGGCATATATTGGATAAGTATCATGGTGACTTAGATCTATTCTTGTCATCTGANGCGGGCAATTTGAGAAGAGAACTTTTAGGTATATATGGTATCGGAGAGGAAACAGCAGATGACATTGTTNTCTATGCTGCAGGGAAACCTTCTTTCGTAATAGATGNGTATACCCGCAGAATACTAATACGCATAGGTATCTATCCAGATAAAGAAACTTATAGTGGNTATCAGGATTTATTTATAGAAANATTACCTAGTGACGCTAATTTATTTGGTGAGTTTCATGCTTTGCTTGATGAACATGCATCTAATAAGTGCCNTAAGGTCAAACCGATCTGTGNCACTTGTTGTTTAATNGAAATATGTTCTACTGGTTTAAGTTCATTAAGAGGGTGATGGGATAATCAAAATTATTGCTTGGCACTAAGATGACAATAAGTTATAGTGAGTTTTGGTTCTAGCCGTGGTTTATACTTATAGAATAATAAGGCAAAGGATTAGTAATGGATTTCTTTGGAGTAGGGCCCATAGAGATATTGATGGTCGGATTTGTGTCATTTTTGATTCTTGGACCTGCTCGCATGGTCGAAGTTGCAAGAACATTGGGCAAATTTATACAGGAAATCAGACAGACTACTAGTGACCTCGCTAACGTTATAACACTCGAGGAAGAATCTCCTTCACCGAAAAATGTAAATGATAATATAGCCATTGGTGAATCTAACTCTGTTCAGGAAGGCGACTCGGAGAAGTGATATGGCGCAAGATAGCGAAATTTCATTAAAGAGCCATCTTCTAGAACTTAGAAACCGTTTAATTGTATCGGCTTTGGCATTAGTATTAGGGACGATTGTTGCATTTCTTTTCCATCAATATATATTCGAATTTCTGATGGTTCCTGCCCGAGGCTTTGAGTCTATTGATGGAAACAAGCTTATATTTACTCAAATAACAGAGATGTTAGGTATTACAATGAAGATCTCTATCCTTGGAGGATTTGTAATAGCTTCACCTGTATTGCTGTATCAGGTTGTAATGTTTGTATCACCAGGGTTAACAAAACGAGAAAAGAGATTTCTCCTATTATTGGCTCCAGGAGGAACAATTTGTTTCATAGCAGGAATGGCATTTGGTTATTTTGTTTTACTCCCTCCTGGCCTCAAATTCCTATTAACATTTGGATCAGATATTGCTTCTCCTATGATTAGAATCGGGAATTATGTAAATTTAGTTACTAGATTATTGTTCTGGCTCGGTGTAGCTTTTGAAACACCACTAGTAATGTTTTTTCTGAGTAAGATAGGTATAGTTAGGCCGGATTCATTTGCTCGAGGAAGGCGCTACTCGGTTGTTGTGGCGTTTATCTTGGGAGCTTTGATAACACCGACCTTTGACCCAGTCAATCAAACTTTGGTAGCGGTGCCTATAATACTGTTATATGAGACAGGTATTTGGCTTGCCAAATTGGGTGGGAGGGGTAAGCATGTGGTTGGAGTCGATATAAAGACTAGGGAATAGTGGTACTTCGTACCTCAGTTGCTAGGCTTTGCCTTTTGTTTTTCTGCGAGGTTTTGCTGTTGTGTCTGGTTCCTCGGGAGCTTCTTCACCAGATTGTCCTTTTCGGAACTCTCTAATACCGCGTCCAAGGGCCGAACCTATCTCAGGTAGCCTACCAGCACCGAATATGATAAGTATTATGAACAGTATTATAATAAGTTCTGTTGGTCCTATCCTCGGCATCTTGTTATCCTCTTGTTAGGCTTTTCCGATCGATTAGCATAATATACTTGTCAGACGAGGGAGTCAATAGACGGGCAGTGTTGACCATGGTTAAGTGGGTTGATCTATTTGGGCTATTATCATACCGGTTTGAGATGTATCATATCCACCTAGCAACCTTATTTGTTCCTTGAATGTTTCGTCTTGTATTATATCTATAAGCGGCGTTAGCAGATCTGAATCGTAGTATTCATTTGGGATTATCAAATCATAGCGTTCTTTCAGTAGGGGTACAAAGTCTAGGTTTAATGCCCGTGCGGCGGCTAGTATTCCTAAACCAACGTCAGATATTCCACTAGCAACTGATGCTGCTACTCCGGTGTGGGTGAATTCTTCTCGGCTGTAGCCGTTTATATCTTCTAATTTTATATTTGCCTTCTTCAACTCAAAGTCTAGAAGCATTCTCGTTCCCGAACCTCTTTGTCTGTTTACGAATGAGATATCGTCTCGGGTTAAATCTTGTAACCCCAAGATTTTTTTAGGGTTGCCTTTAGGCACCATCATTCCTTGTTCCCGATGTACTAGATTAATTATTGTTACATTTCTAGATGAAAGTAATTTGTTCACATATGGTATGTTATATTCGCCAGTCTCCTCATCAAGCAAGTGTGAACCGGCAATATGGGCCTCAGATTTCCCAAGGGCTTGTAATCCACCCAGGCTACCTACATTCGAGGATGATAGACTTAGGCGCGGATGTGTTTTGTGGAGTATGCTACCTAAGAGATCAAGGGTCATGTCATGGCTGCCTATTACAACTATAGAGTTCTCTATCTCATCTATAGATCTCAGCAATGCAACTTCCACATCTGACCCAGCGTTTATCCCTTCTGAGAACCTTGGAATCGTAACTAATCCGTCCGCTCTTACTAATGACATTATTACGCCGGCACCTCTGGTTAGTGGAGTGGCTATAAACCTACTTCCTACTTTGCCGACTTTTACTCTTAGAAATTCATCTTCACCCATAGGAGATAGGACTTTACGACTCATTGATGCTTTCAGCATTGTTCTGGATTGCGGTATTATGCCTAGTAAATGACTTACAAGGGGTTTGGCTATTATATCCATAGTTAGGATGCAAGACACTGGATATCCTGGAGCCCCGATTATAGGTGTATTTTGTCCTTTTCCGAGTACAACAGGATGTCCTGGTCTTACGGCGATACCATGTACAAGCAATTCTCCTACTTCAGATACAACTTGGGCTGTATAATCTTCTGATCCGGCAGAAGAACCGGCATTTAGGATTACTAGGTCAGAGTTCCCCAGAGCTTTTAGTGTAGCATCTCTAATGTCCTCTAAGATGTCTGGTACTATCGGGTGTCTAATAGGTGTACCTCCCCATTCTTCTATCTGTGCAGCTATCATTAAAGAGTTGAACTCAATTATGTTGCCTGGTTCCAGATGACTCCCAGGCGACACCAACTCAGTGCCTGTTGGTATTATGGTAACTATAGGTTTTTTTCGGACAGGGATACTGGTAATTCCTGAGGCAGCCATGGCACCTATATCATGAGCTCCGATTCTATGATTCTCGGGAAGTACTAATTCGGTAGCTACTATATCTTCACCAAGCAATCTCACATGCTGCCATTCAGATGCACCGGCCATAATTTGTATTGTTTCATTATCTATTTTCTGTATGTCTTCTAACATTATCACTGCATTAAAACCGATTGGTATCGGATCACCTGTATCTACCCAGATAGCTTCGCTATTCAGATCGAGTGTCTTGGGAGATGTCTTGGATGCTCCGTATGTAGCCGTTGCAATAACAGCTATACCATCCATTGCAGCAGAGTGATAGTGCGGTGCTGAAATTCTTGCCCATATAGGTTCTGCGGTTATACGACCGAGACAACTATCTAAGTGCACCAGTTCCGTATCAGTGGTTTTGATTACGCCCTGATAGCTTAAGGAATCAAAGAACCTATCCATAGCTTCATTCAGAGGTATGTCTTCAAGGTAGAAATTTCTAGTGGACATATGACTTACCTGAACATCTTCGCATTGACAATTTCGCCTTGGTATATACCGCTCTTATCTAATGGTATCTTTATCAAGCCATCTGCTTTCATAACTGTAGTTATCAGGTTGGATTCTCCGAATATTGGATCAGCCAATAGAATTTCCCCTTCGGTCCTTAATTTCACTGGTATGTAGTCTTCGCGGCCAGGTATAGATGCTAGGTTGTGAGTAATTCTAGCGTCTACATTTGGCTTGTCTGGCGGAGTACTGCAACCCGAAAGCATATATATTGATGGTATACAGAATATGTCGAAGATAACTAGTGCAGATACTGGATTTCCTGGTAGTCCTACCACAGGCTTTCCTTCTATTGAAGCTAGTATGGTTGGTTTACCTGGTTTTATAGATATGCCATGTACAAGTATACCTGGGTCCCCCAAGTTTGATATAACTGCGGACGTTAAATCTCTCGTACTCACTGAACTGCCGGCAGATATAACTAACATGTCGGCCTCTAATATAGATTTCCTCGCTGCGTCTAATAATTCTTCGAATGAATCACCAATTATAGGCGTTGTAAGTGGTATGGCACCTGATTGTAGTGTTAGAGCAGCAAGACTATAAGTGTTTATGTCCCGAATCTTTCCAGGAGTTAGATCTTTATTTGGAGGGATCAGTTCGTCACCAGTGGATATTATTACAACTTTTGGTCTTCCGTATACATTCAATTCGGTTATTCCTAATCCCATTAGCCCACCAATATCTTGAGCCCTCAGAAGATGGCCTTCCGGGAGGATGATCTGGCCTTTTGCTATATCGTCTCCAACCTGTAGTATATTTTCGCCAGGTGCTACTGGTCTGACAATTTCAATTGTTTGGGCATCTACAATTTGAGTGTTTTCTACCATTACTACAGCATCTGAACCTTCAGGGAGCATACTGCCAGTGTGTACTTTTGCTATATTACCTCTGGTTAAAATTAAATCTGAAGGTTGGCCCATAGGGATTTCACCAATCAGGTTTATATATGCTGGGATTGATTCTGTTGAACCATAAGTGTCAGATGCTATTACGGCGTATCCATCCATGGTTGAACGTGGGAAAGTTGGAAGATTATCCGAGGAATATATTGGGCCGGCGGTAACTCTACCAATTGCTAGGTTGGTTTTTACTGTCTCGCTTGCCACCCGGTGAGTTAAATTGTCCTTAAGCTTTTCCAGAGCTTCTTGAGGAGTAACTACAGTAAACAGTTCAGGCATGTTATAAAACCTCTGTGTAAAACATAACCGCAGTGCATTCTATATGTCGCTTGATGATAAGATCTAGCATCAGTCTTAGTAGTAGGTTTTCTACCCACCGTCCCATGCAGGCAGTAATGTTATTCTATCTCCATCACTGACTGGGGTTTCCATAGTATGCTCTATACCCATGAACACGTCGTTTATTATTAGTTCTACTGACGCCCCAAGTTGTCCTGAGTCAGGGTCCCATAATGCTCTGTGCAGCTCTGGATGGTTTTGGCTCATACTCTTTACTACTGTTTCGAGTGTTTGCCCTGGTGTGAAGGTCACGTCAAAAAATACTTTGCCGCTTCCATTTCCACCTACCATTTTCGTGAGCCAAGCAAATACCTCTATTTGAACTTTGTTTAGAGAACCAGTTGCCAATATATTTGCTCCTTCGTTGCTAGTTAGTGACTTTAGCTTCTTCTTCGCCCCATATATCTGAGATTATATCATCAAGTCCTAGCCTCCGAAGGGTCTCAGGGAATGGCTTTCCAGTTTCTCTATCGTATCCTAGTGTTTGATAGTAGGCATTCGCCATAGTCTCCCAATTTTCTTTAGCACTTTGTCCAGCAGCCGGCCCGTCTATAGGCGTAGACCAGTATCGCTCAGATGGTTTTTCAACATCCAATCCTACACCGCCCCTTAGGTTGAAGACGCGCATTAGAGCAGAGCACTTTTTACCAAAATCTAAGGCTTCTTCCTTGGTATAATTCCAACCTGTGACAGCATTTAATGCCCTGCAGACTAGTTCGAGATATGTTCTTGTTGTAAATTGACAGGTTCCTAGTGAGTCTTCAAAATGCCTCCTACCCAACATAACGGCTGTTACGTATCCGACCATGTCAGGATCGAACGGATTAATCTGAGGAGAAATCCCAAATTCCTCCGGTTTTACAAGTGGTCCTGTTTCTATAGTGCCAGCGCTACCTAGTGTTGCGTCTAACATCTCAGACCATCTTGCTCTGTGATCATGTCCTCTTGGGCTTGCACCTTTTTCTATGTATATTGCACACTCAGCGGCTTCGCCTCCTACCTCTTTCGCCGCATCTCTCACGCCGTTAGCCAATATGTCTCCAAATCCCTCTCTATTAGCGATCATTTGCAGGAGTTGGTTTGCTGCTTCTGCGTTACCCCAAGTTGCTTCCACTCCGCCAAGTTGTTCTCTGGTGAAATAGCCTTTCTCATAGCATTCCATAACCCAGCCTATAACCCATCCGAATTCGTTGACATCTACGCCTGCTTTGTCGACTTGGGTATTAAGCCAGGATACGTCTACGGGATCTACGCAACCCAGTTGTGGGCCACAACCAGATAAGCCTTCGTATTCTGGCTCGTCTATTATGGTACCTTTCCTCTCTCCTCTAGGAACTATCACCATATGACAGTGTCCTTTCATTCCGCAGCTGCTACATTGGTGTCCTCTATGTGGGAAAAGATCCCTTATATTTTGGGGAGCCATCTCTTCAAGTCTATCAGGCTCTGGGTACAAGTTTGTAGTGTAGTTCTTAGTAGGAACTGTGCCCATGGATGAACCCCCATAGACGCCACCTAAGGTACCATACCTATATAGATTAACTGTTGCAGGGTCGTTCATTAGTTCGTGAGATATCATGTCTGCGGCTTGGAATAGGCCAGCAGTATCATGAACCCTTATTCCCTTACTACCTCGAGCTATTGCTACGCATTTCAATTTCTTACTTCCCATTACTGCTCCGCAACCATTCTTACTGGCTACGTGTCCGTAATCGCCCTCTATAACAGCCCACTTAACAAGGTTTTCTCCTGCAGGGCCTATTCCATATACGCTCATCATATGGCCGGGCATTCCGTATTCCTGTTGAAGTGTATCCTGCATTTCCCAAGTGTCTAGCCCAACTATGTGCGATGCGTCTCTTAGTTCGACAGTGTCATCTTCTATATATAAATAAACCCATTTGGATGACTGTCCCTGGAGCACTATTGCATCGTATCCAGAGAATTTAAGGTTGGCGCCAAAGAAACCTTGAGCATTTGTTACAGTTGCTCCGTTAGTGAGGGCTCCCTTAGTTATCACGGTAAGACTTCCTGTTCCCCATATGGGAGTGCCTGCGAGTGGCCCAGAGGCGAGGATAAGTCTGTTTTCTGGATCGCTCCATCTTACATTGCCTGGTACTTCATCCCATAGTATCTTTGTTCCGAAGCCTACGGCTCCGATATATTCTCTACATTCCTCTGGGGTTATGGTTTGAATCCAAGACTCCCCACTGCTCATATCTACGCGTAGGATTCGTCCTGCATATCCACCTGGTAATTCATCTGACATTGTATACCTCCTTAATCAACCACTTCGCCGTCTTTATCTGATGCTCCACCGCCTGCTCCTGTTGCAGATATTTCGCGAGCAGGAACGGTAGGGTGATCTAGTGTTGTAACGGACAACATTGTGTTAGTTACATGATTGGCCACGAATGGTCGTTTGATGTCCCACAGGTTTTCCTGTAGGTACTTCTTCCAGGGTCCTAATTTCACCTGTGATTGTACTAAACCTTTCAGCATACCAATATCATTTGTAGTCCATATTCCCCTGGCTGGACCTAGTATTATTCCCCCTATAATCTTATCGCCGTCCCAGACCAGTTTGCGATATGTATTATTTTTGGGATTCGCCATAACAGATGTTTCAGCGTCTGGAACATTCCAACTTCCGAAGCTGGCTACGTCCAAATCTTGGACGTCAAGTATATTCATCAGAAGACTACCTTCGTAGGATATATCTTTTCCGGTCATATTGGCCCCTACAACCCTACCATGCTGCATAGCTGTTGGTTCTATGGCATGGACTTCTTTCCTGCCAGTGATTAACTCGTGTCCTTGGGCAACATCGCCAGCAGCATAGACATTGGGTACATTTGACCTAAGGTGATTATCAACAACAATGCCTTGGTCTATTTCCAATCCAGATGCATCCAGCCATCCTAGGTTTGGACGTATACCTGTTCCCATAATAACTAGGTCTACAGTAATGTCCGCTGCCCCATCCATGATTAATTTCTTTCGCCCATCATCATCTTCTATAGATTGTACACTGACCCCAGTGTGTATGTTTACCCCCCGACTTCTTAGGAGGTTTGCAACGATTTCGGCTCCCTGATTATCAATCATCCTAGGTAGGACTTGGGGCATGATCTCGATTATATGAAGGTTCACCCCATGACTTAGTACTGCATTAAGGATTGTGAAGCTTATGAAACCAGCACCTATCATGGCTACATCTTGTCCGGGTTTTATGTCTTTTAGTACCCCTCTGGAGTCATCTATAGTCCATTGGTTGTATATTGCATCTCCATCTGCTCCTGGAATAGGAGGCCTTGTTGGTGATGAGCCAGTAGCTATTAATAAGTCGTCATATTCAATTGAAGATCCATCATCCAGCTTCAGCAGGTTGTTAGAAGTGTCTAGGCCACTTGCCCTTCTTCTCACAAAGTCGGGACCGAGTGGTCCAGGTGAATCATTTTGAGGCTGTGTCGCCAATGCTCTGAATATAGGGTCTACAGGCCTATCAGCCCTTATGAATTGCACTCCGAGTTGAGCTAAACGAGGTGCTGTGGCCGTGAAGACATGAGATTCAGATATAGATTGTCCTAGGTAATATGGAAGCACCATCCTTGAATATGGCCATTCCTCTGCCACTAAGACTATATCGGAAGCTCCTTTGTCGTATTCCCTAATAGTCGTAATAGCATTGAGACCTGCAGTTCCTCCACCAACGATTACATGACGTTTTCTACTCATCATTCTCTCCTTAGTTATACGGAAGACAAACCTATTATATGAACGTTGCCTCTCTCTGCAGCAAAAGCACCTTGCCAATCTTTAACCTCTTCATCTACCCACTGGATAGCAGAAGTAGGGCAGGCATCTGCGCATGCTGGGGATCCTCCACATAGGTCACATTTGAATGCCTTATGCGTATCTACATCGTAGAATATTGTTCCATATGGACATGCTATTGTGCACAGTTTGCACCCTACACATTGATTCTCTACTACTATCTTCGCCCCTACAGGGGATATGGTTATAGCTTCCACAGGGCACGCTGATAGGCACCAAGCTTCTTCGCATTGGAAGCACGTGTAAGGGGAGTAGCTGGTGTGGCGTTCGAATGGCGAAACTCGGATTACGGATTTAGAAGGCTGGTATGTTCCTGTCTGCATGTATGAGCAAGCTACTTCGCATCTCATACAGCCCGTGCAGTTATCGGGTATAATTTTCAGGACCTTGCTCAATATACACCCCCCAATAGGTATTTATACTCGAAGCCAGATCCATTAGAGACATCTATTTGAGGAATCCTTATTTGCCGCAGTCCGTTTGGATTCTTCGATCCCATAATTCGAATGGCTGCAGTCTAGCCATCACAGGATGATTTATGCCTCTTCCGCAGTTCAGTTTTTAGCGGGATCTGACAGCCCGAGAATAGCATAGAGCATGAATTTGTGTCAACGTAAATGACGACTGAATATATATTCCTCTGTGGTTTTCTTAAACGTACAAGAATTATTGTTTGACCAAGTTCAACGTGTGACCTTAAAATGGCTATTAAAGATGGAGATGCATGATATAACGATCTATGGATATTACATCATATCTTTGTACTTGTAGTTAGGAGGATCACATGGCAATGAATCAGTATAGCCCAGGTTTAGAAGGTATTATATCTAATATTACGACACTGTCCTATTTGGATGTAGACAGGAAAGAGATATTAATAAGAGGATATGATCTTATCCAATTGGCAGACAAGTTAAGCTACACGGACGTAGCACATTTACTTGTACACGGAGAGATCCCGAATAAAGATGAGGCAAATACCTTTTGCAATAGCCTGAGAAATAAATCATCTCTTCCAGATGAGGTTTATCAAACTTTTAAACTGATGCCCACAGGTACTATGGTTATTGATGCACTCAGGTCTGGCATATCCTTTTTGGCCGGGTACGAAGATGCTGATACGTTAATGGATAATTCACATGAGGCAAATTTAGAAAAAGGAGTTAATCTATTAGCCCAGGTGCCAGCTATCGCTGTTAATAGCTATCGTGCTCTAAATGGCCTAGATTTTGTTAAACCGGATCCGGATCTAAACTACGCTGAGAACTTCTTATTTATGATTCGAGGGGAGAAACCGGATAAACAATCATTGGATGTATTCGACAAGATACTAACGTGTTATATAGAACATGAGATGGCTGCTTCTACGTTTACCTCAAGGGTGATTGGATCTTCCTTATCCGACATATATGGCGCAATGGTTGGAGCAGTGGCGTCATTAAAAGGGCCATTGCACGGTGGNGCTAATGAAGCGGCAATAAATATGTTGTTGGACATATTGAATAATGGCGGAGCAGCTAATGCTGAAAATTATTTAATGCAGAAGCTTGAGAGTAGAGAGCGGATTATGGGGTTTGGGCATAGAGTGTATATGAGGGAATATGACCCTAGAGCANTGTTCTTGAGAGACTACATTCCTTTGCTGATAGGCAGACGGTCTGACGGCCCAGAATTGCATGAAATATATAAAATAGTTGAAGCAGTAATGCTTAGGGAGAGAGGGTTCTATCCTAATGCGGANTATCCGATTGCCTTACTATTCTACTTATTGGATGTNCCGATAGACTTAGATACTCCTATATTTTTCTCATCGAGAGTAGCAGGTCTCATCGGGCATGTTATGGAGCAACACGAAGACAATAGGTTATTTAGGCCTCGTGTTCAGTACGATGGTCCCCGTGGATTACAGCCACCTTCTGGTCCTATTTCGCCAATATAGGTNTCTGGTGCGAATATATTGNTGGTANGTATAAGTGATGAAGAAAATTAGGTAGGATGATTTATATATGACTGAACTAAGTGACTTGTTAGATCAGGTAGAGAATATATCTCAAGATATAATAAAACTCGAGCAAGATCTGGTTCGAATAAATACTACAAATACTGGATTTATGCCTACTGGCAATGAGACAGAAGTTTGTAANTATTTGGAACAGTTACTTTCAANAGAGGGTATAGCCTCGGAGACAGTGGAATCAGATGAGGGAAGAGGTAANTTTATAGCGAGATTAGATGGTGCGACGGGTCAGAACGGATTGTTGTTTATGTCACATTCTGATGTCGTTCCTGTAGAAGATTANTCAAAATGGAGATTTGACCCATTCAGCGCCACAATATATAACGGCCGTATATTTGGTAGAGGTGCCTCAGATTGCAAGGGATTACTCACAGCCCAAATTATGGCAATGATTTTGCTCAAAAGGAATGGTATTCGACTTAATGATAGCTTGCTTTTAGTATCCGGTGCTGATGAAGAACATGGAGGAAGATATGGTTTNGGATGGTTGGCAGCTAATCATCCAGATAAGTTGAATGCTCCTGTTGCAGTGAATGAAGGAGGTGGTATACCAATAAAGGTAGGTGAAGGATTTGTATANAGCTTAGGTGTAGGTGAAAANGGTAGATTGCAGGTTGAGATAGACATAAATGGTAAGAGCGCCCATGCATCACAACCTTGGAGNGGTGATAACGTATTCTACGGACTGGCAGAAGTAGTTTCTCGTATAGAAGCCTACGAAGCTGAGAGGGATACGTCATCAAGTATTTTCAACTATATGTCTAACCTAGCTATAGAGCATATACCAACTCCAGAGAACATAGATAACATAATCAACGAGCTCGAAGAGGATAATAATCAACTGTATTCCCTCCTGAAGGCANTATCGCGTATGACTTTAACACCTACTATGGTTAATGGTGGTATAAAGTCAAATTCGGTCCCAGAATCTGTTAGGTTGACGTGCGATGTCAGGACGCTACCGAATCAAGACGAGGATTATCTTAAGACTGAATTGGACAAGGTGTTGGAAGGAATACCAGGGGTGCAGTACTCGATCGACTATATGGCGGTGCCTAATTCGTCAGATTTTGAAACCAAGTTTGCTGATGAGATACGGGTTGCAACGTCTGCGGCGCTCGGGATGGATTCTGTAGATTTCGTTCCAACTGTAAGTACAGGATTCACAGATTCTCGGTTTACTCGAGATTTAGGGATAGTTACGTATGGCTTTATGAGCTCTCATCCTAATGATGATGTGTCTCTGACAAATGCCCATGGGATAGACGAATCTNTAGGAATAGACAGCCTTATAAATTGCACCAAAACAATGTTAGCATTGGCATATAATATGCTTTCAATCAGATGAATCCTACTANTCAGGTTGTTTGACTAATCTTTGAATACATTCAGGATTTCGTACTTCGTAGTCCGCTGGGCAGGTGTAAATCCAGCNTCTTTGATTATAGCCTTAATTTCGTCTACGGAAGTGCGATTATAGAATCCTGCTTCTTGCATCACATTTTCGTCAAATAAGGTTCCACCGAANTCATCACCACCAAAACTGAGAGCAACTTCNCCAGTCTTCTTGCCTTCTGAGAACCATGACGCTTGTATGTGTTNAATGTTGTCTAGATAAATTCTGGCTAATGCAATCATCCTTAAGTAGGGAGTAGGTCCAGACTCCTGTTTAACCCTTTTTGCTAGCGGAGTATCACCTCTCTTATAACTCCATGGGATAAATGCAGTAAATCCTTCAGTGCCATCCTGTAATGCTTCGTCTTGGAGCTCTCTTGTCCGATCCAAATGTTCAACAACGTTTTCAGGCTGTTCTAAGTGACCATACATCATGGTAGCAGTTGTTCTATACCCTAGCTTATGAGCCTCTCTGTGTACCTCTTCCCATTCATCGACTCTACCCTTAGGCCATATTCGGCTGAGTCTCCTTTTTACACCGTCAGATAGTATTTCGGAACCTCCACCAGGGAGGGTTTCTTGGCCTGCATCTTTTAAATGTCTTAGGACTTCACTGACAGGCATTTCTGCTACCTGGGATATTTTTTGGATTTCGGGTGCTGAGAAATAATGTGGGAGGACTGTAGGNTATCTCTTGCGAGTTTCACTAACCAGGGTTTTGTAGTAGTCCAGTGGCAGTTTAGAATTAAGTCCTCCCTGCATAAGTACCGTAGTGACACCTTGAGATGCNGCNTGTCCTACCATTTCCATAACTTGCTCTACGTNATAGGTGTACGCGTCCGAATCTTTTTCAGTCCTATAAAAAGCACAGAATGTGCAATAGGCGTCGCATACGTTTGTGTAATTGAGGTTCGTGTCTATTACGAAAGTTACATTTCTGTCTGGATTCAGTTTAAACCTTACTTNTTGTGCCAAATTCCCCAAGTCTAGGAGTGAAGCTTCNCGCANNAGATACAGGCCTTCCTCTTTTGAAATTCTTTCACTNTTTAATACTTTGGCAGAAATCGACTCCATGTCTGGTGTTGTAGTACTCATGATATTTTCTCCAGGTTTCATATTATGCGATTGGCTCGAGACGTCTCCACTCTTTTTCAAATACTTGTATAGCTTTCTGATCTGCATCGGAGAATACATACCTGAAGGACCTTAGGTAGCTCTCTACCTCCCCAGCCTCCATGCCCATGAATTGTCTCTTTGTTATTATCTCACTAAGATCTCCTGCCATATTAGTAGATAGGTTTTTCAGCAATTTCTCTCCAATATTNCTTTTGACAGAATCTTCTATTGAATTCATTATCATCCATCTTGCAAATACGAAAGGTAGATCTTGCCATTGGAACCATTCCTCAGACAAATCGTATTTATAGGGATATCCTTCGACTCTATCATGGGTTTCTAGCGCCTTATCTCCAATTAATAGGAATGCCGGTGAGTTGTCGGCATCTAATCCAGTATATTCTGCGGGCTTTACACCGTATTTTATCTCAAGTATAACTCGGAGAAGTTGTGATGAAGTCGCAGTTTCTTCAGTTACGCCGATTTTACATCCAGAGAGTTCGGTTATGGGCATTTTGGAATACAATAGTATACTTCTTACAGCTCCGAGAACACTAATACCCATGTCATATAGAGTCTCGTATTTGTCGGTTATCGCAAAGCTTTGTATAAGAGAAAAAGGGGCTGCTTGGAGNTCACCTTTTCTGGCCAGTGGNCCCATNGCACTTGGTGCCATTGGGAGTAAGTTTATGCCATCAAGTTCCAATCCGTAGAAGAACGGCTCGCAATTCAGGTANGGGATTTGACCTATATTAATTTTCGTAGACATGTATCTCGTTGTAGAGAGCATCTCTTTCCACTGGTATTTTCCCCGCGTCACCTATGAGCCTTAGCATTTTAGATCTGGCTAGGCCTATAGGGCTNGCAGCTTTTGCCGCATGCGCGATTTTTTCTNCTCCGATTGTTCCATCAAGGTCGCTGGCACCAAAATTCAGAGCAATAGATGCGGTTTCTTCACCTATCATCACCCAATATGCCTTAATATGNGGGAAGTTATCGAGCATTAGTCTTGAAGTGGCTATGGTCCTTAGGTCTTCGATCGAAGATGCCTGCCTNGGGACGAGGTTTGTGGTCCCAACTTGGTACTCGAGCGGTATAAATGCTAGAAATCCAGGGGCTTCGTCCTGTAATTCTCTGAGTAGCATCATATGTTGCACTCTTTCCTCATATGTCTCTATATGCCCATACAGTAGGGTTGCGTTAGATTTGATTCCCATAGTATGTGCCATNCGGTGGATCTCTAGCCATCTTTCAGCAGTGTTTTTCCCAGGGAAGAGCTCTTTTCTGACTCTATTGGANAATACTTCTGCTCCTCCGCCTGGCATTGAGACCATTCCTGCATCTTTCATTCTAGAGAACACTTCCTCTTCTGATAATTTGAATCTTTTGCAGAAGTAATCTATCTCAGCTGCAGTCCAAGCCTTAATTTCTATACTTGGATATGCTTCGTGTATGCCTCTTATGATATTTTCGTATCTTTCAAATGGCCAGTCAGGGTGGTGTCCCCCAACGATATGGACTTCGTGCATTTCTGGATCGAGCTTACTAAGTATCTCTTCCATGCCCATTTCGTATGCGTCAGCGTCGCCTTTTTTCTTTGCGAAATCGCAGAAATTACAAGACAGCACGCATATATTGGTTGGATTTATGTGTCTGTTAAATACGAAATAAACTTTGTCTCCCCAAAGCTTTCTTTTCACATAGTCAGCCATTTGACCCAGAGAAATTATATCGTTGGTANTTAAGCATGTTAATCCATCTTCAAAACTTAATCTTTCCTCAGATTTTACTTTTTCCCATATTGGGATCAGTGCTTCATCATTGAATGTTATCTGTGGAACCCTAGTTTCAGTTGCAGTACTCATAATGCTTCTACCTTTGATTGTTTATATCGCCTGNTAATNATCCTAGTAGACTGACTAGTCGGTCTACTGATTAGTNATAGTATAGTGCCCTTTGACTTNTAGTCAAGATAGNCTGTGATATTAGCATTTGGTTGACTATAATGACGCTAAGGTTTAGACTTAAAGGACATCGACCAATATATACCTTAGAGGTGGTGGGACTATGGCTCTAGAGATTAACATTACGGAACGAGCAGCCAAACAAGTTAGGAACTTTGCAGAAAAAGAAGGCATGGATAAATACGGACTCAGGGTGGCCGTTAAGGGTGGTGGTTGCTCTGGTCTAACATACGTCCTCTCCATTGATAAGGAAGCACTCCCAGATGATAGGGTGGTTGAAGATCAGGGCATACAGATATTCATACCTAAGAAGAGTTATGTGTTCCTTGCTGGTACTACTCTGGAATACTCAGATGGCCTGAATGGTAAAGGTTTTGTTTTCGACAATCCAAATGCCAAGAGCGCTTGTGGTTGTGGAACGTCATTTGCAGTATAAATTACTATAGCTCGAGTTAATTCAGAACTCTATGATGTCAATATTAGAGTTGAGCGTATTGCTCCTGCATAAAGCATAAGATGTCGCTGGCTTCTAGTATTAAACTGGAAAATAAATGTCAACTAACCAACTAAGCCTTGAATACCAATATAGCGTTGTTCAGAAGTCACTTGGAGCATACAATTGCAGTAACATTGGTAGGCTTTTAATAAGTGGGAATGATGCACTAGATCTCCTCAACAGACTTTCCACCAATAATGTGATAGATATTGGTGATGGTCAGACTATGGATACTGTTCTTACCTCTAGCAAAGGCAGAATCATTGACTTATTAAAAGTTGTGAGAACAGGACAAGAGCTTATAGTTCTGACTAGTAGCGATACGACTCAGAAAGTCATAGAATGGTTGGATTTTTATACGTTCGATGAGGATATTCAAGTGCAGAATGTTACTGAATCCACTCATATTATTGGCCTAGTTGGACCAGCTACTCCTGTGGTATTTGGATTTGATTTAGCGAATATGCAATCAATGGAAGCTTGTACTATTACATTTGAGGGACAGAACTTAACAATCATTAATAATGAAAGCTATGGTCCCTTCAGCTTCTATATTATCTCCATGGATAATATAGAAACCGCCTGGAAGTCTATTTCGGAAAGTGATATAGAAATTATTGGAGATGACGTATTAGATATTGTCAGGATTGAGTCTGGCATTCCTGCATATGGATCTGAACTTAATGAAGATCATAACCCATTAGAGGCAGGTATATTGCATTCAGTTAATTTCGAAAAGGGTTGCTATATTGGGCAGGAGGTAGTCCTCAGGCTGAAAACTTATGATAAAGTTCAGCGCAGGCTAGTAGGTATAATATTGGATAATAATNATTCNGTACCTGGTTTGGAGATCCAGGTAAATGGTAAGAATGTAGGAAAGATTACTTCGGTTTCCAAATCCATAAAACTAGGAAAGAATCTGGCCTTGGGATATGTAAGGACGGCCTATGCGAACAAAGGCCAACATGTAACAATAGTACACCCGGATTCTCTTTCCGATGGTCAGATAGTAGATCTGCCAGTATAAATTTGCTACTAGATTTCTATCCCGCCATCTATGCGGATCACTTCACCTGTTATATAAC
The DNA here is from genome assembly GCA_002717805.1 of Chloroflexota bacterium. Classification (GTDB taxonomy): domain Bacteria; phylum Chloroflexota; class Dehalococcoidia; order Lucifugimonadales; family UBA2985; genus UBA2985. The sequence goes on from PBBS01000005.1 coordinate 27,559, forward strand.
CAGCATCTTCGCTGGCTAGAAAATTTATAAGACTAGCCACTTCTTCTGGGGATCCTAGGCGACCCTGAGCTATACGAGACATTATTATGGCTTGGACCTCTTCTGATATACCTTCTACGATATCTGTAGATATATATCCTGGAGCAACCGCATTGACAGTTATGTTTCTTGACGCAACTTCTTTTGCAATACTCTTTGAGAAAGCTATCAGGCCGCCTTTAGATGCAGCATAATTAGCTTGACCTATATTGCCTTCTATACCTATAACAGAGACCACATTAATAATTCTGCCCCATCTTTTTCTCAGCATGCTTCTTATAGCTGCTTTAGTGCAGTAGAATGCCNCACCTAGATTTGTTGTAATCACTTCATTCCAGGCTTCGTTGGACATTCTCATTAATAGTCCGTCATTTATTATTCCTGCGTTGTTTACTAATATGTCTATATCTCCAAAAGTTTCTGATATTTCTTTAAACATAGACTCAACATTCTCCGGGTTCGCTACATCAGCCATAATAGCTAATCCCTTAGATCCCATATTGGCTATTTCATTTACAACGTTCATTGCAGCTTCGTTGTTGCTCTTATAATTTACAACTACGTTCATCCCCATCTTGGCGAACTTGAGGCAAGTAGACCTGCCTATGCCACGTGACCCGCCTGTTACAAGGACATTCTTCTTGTTTTCATCCGTCATTATTTTCTCCATCTGAAACTAAATTATGCCCATTTACTTTGATAAGTTCCTCAGTCATTACAGTTACAAATTGTTTTTCTATTGCTGTCTTAGCCATTTCTATTGCTAACATTATGGCTCGGGATCTTGATCTACCATGGCCAACTACGCAGATGCCGTTTAATCCCAGCAGAGGAGCGCCGCCAAAATGTTCTGCAAAATTGGTTAGTTTATTGAGTTCTTGGATAAGTGAGTCTGAGGCTTCTCCTTTACTAGCGTCCAAGTATTTCCCAAGATATTCGATGACTGCTTGGCCAAGTCCTTCTGTAAATTTCATTAATATGTTACCGACGAAACCATCGCATACTATTACGTCAGCTTTGTCTTTGGGTATATCTATTCCCTCTACATTACCAATAAAATTTAGATTACTTTTGGACAGAAGACTATGAGCTTCTCTCGTTTGCCTATTGCCTTTACTATCTTCGCTACCTACGCTTAGCAACCCCACCCTTGGATTTGATATATTACAGAATATTTTGGAGAAAGCTACTCCTAGTACGCCATAATTAACAAGTTGTGAAGGTCTGTTATCCACGCTTGTACCAAGATCTACGAGGACAGTATTGGGTGAAAGCCCTAGGAATGGACCTCCAAGAGCCGGCCTTTCTACGCCAGGGAGAGTTCCAAGGGACACTACCCCTGCCGCCATTGCAGCTCCGGTGGATCCCATGCTTACATAGGCATCTGCCAATCCTTGTCGAACCATATTTGCAGATACTAATATTGATGCATTGGGTTTGCTTTTCATCGCATCTATAGGGTGCTCTGTCTCATATATTACGTCATGAGATGGAATTATCGTGAGGTTTGTGGGGATATTTGCTGGTAATAATCTCAGTAACTTATCTTCGTCGCCAACAAGTAATACGTGGGTATCCTTATTGGAACATGCCTCTAATGCTCCAGATACGGTCTCGGCCGGTGCATAATCTCCGCCCATAGCGTCTAGGGCAATATTGTATTTGTATTCTGTTGCTGATTTGCTCATATGGAATTCCTGCCTTTTTTATCCAAAAGTTATATAAGCATCTCCCTTTAAAACTTCTGCGTTGTTCTCATCCCGGCATCCTACGGCACATGTTATTAATATAGAGCCTGTATTTTTTGCTACCTTTGTGACCGTGCCATAAGTTTGAACCTTGTTTGGTATGAAAACAGGCGACCTAAACCTTATCTTAAGCCTGCCGTTATTTATCCAATTTTCATTGAATGCTGTTGTCAGCATATCAGATAAGTGTCCCAGTATCAGCATACCATGCGCTATAGTACGACCGTATTGGGAGCTTGATGCGAATTCTTCATTTATATGTAGAGGATTATAATCCCCGCTTGCCTCAGCATATCTGTACACTGACTCCGGTGTTACTTCCATAAAGTACTCGGGCAATGAGTCACCTATTTGGGGTATGTGTATCATATTATCTTCACTTCTTATTATTCAGGTACCAAGATAGTGGCTTTGCCGGATATTGAACACTTCTTCGTCCCAGATTCGACTGTTACATCCAAAGTAAGATACCTCCAGCCCGATCTGGAGCTATTTTGTGATATCTCACCACCCAGTATAACTTTATCATTATTACATATTGCCCCATAGCAGTTCATCTCTTGAGAAACGTGTATAGATCCCTCAGGTAAACTAATTTCTTCCATTATTGACCTAAGCGAGAATGCTAGTAGGGCCGTTGGGGGGCATATTTCGTTTCTTGAATAAAATTCTGAGGAAGTTCCTACAGCCGACAGGTAATTATCAATGTCTTTTTTAGAAACCGTATAATCAACGGGTTTGAATTTGTAACCGACCGGCAATTTGCCTATTTCATGTGAAGAAGTCATCGAATATATGTATTTGGAAATCTAGTTGCACTGCATTATAGGGCTGAGTTTTCGTGTAATCAAGATCTCGCAGATCCTATCACGGCTAAGCTTGCTATTGACATTGCCAGATATTTTACATATTATGCAGACCGTTTTTGAATATTCATTGGGACTTGGCTGTGCTAACATCAATAATTGAGATCATGGGTATGTTGGGCCGTGCGGTCAATGACTTTCTTGGGAAGAATGGTCCGCAATTAGCTGCTGCTGTTTCGTATTATGCACTTTTCTCACTTTTCCCTCTAGCCTTGGCTATACTGTCTGGACTAAGCTTCATATTAGCTCCTGAAGCTGTCGAGGAGCTGGCACTTAGCATTGCTGAGCAAGCCCCAGTTTCGAATTCCACAGTTAGTGATATCTTGACTGGCGTTATATTAAGCAGGGGAATTGCCGGGGTAACTGGTATAATTGGTTTGCTCATTGCAGGCACCGCTGTATTTGGCGCTATAAGAAAGGGTATAAATGCTACGTGGGGGATCACAAAACCACGACCTTTCTTGCAGGAAAGATTTATCGACATATCCCTAATGTTGATAGCTGCACTCTTAATCCTTGTTTCAATATTTGCTACCGCTGTATTGGCATACATTATTGAGATTATGCAGTTTGTTACTAGAGAAACATTGATAGATAGAGAGATTCTGTGGGATAGAACTGCGTCTACCATTCCTCCAATATTGTCATTGACAGTATTCTTGGGTCTATATTATTTCCTTCCGAATACTAAAGTCTACATTCAGGATGTTTTGCCTGGTGCACTTGCAGCTACTATAGCTTTTGAAGTGGTTAAGAATGTTTATGTTTTATATGTTCGAGACTATTCTGTATACAATAGCATATATGGTTCCATGGGGAGCATAATGGCTCTATTGGTATGGGTTTACGTTTCAGCAATAGTCTTACTGTTCGGGTCATTGATTACTTCTAGGTATTCAAAATATCGGATGTCTAGACAAAGAGAGGAAGAATATACTGTTAGCGTACTATCTGCTGGGAAGAGACCGGTTATTACCGAGGCTCGTATAGACGATTGAGTCAGATCAGTATTGGTATATTCAAGAACAGGTTGATTTTATGTTGGGGACTTTAGGTAAATTCATAATCATTCTGGTGCATTTGATAATGATTTCGGCATGTATAGTCGAATCAGTAGAGACACCTACTCCGGATCTTCTACCCATACCATCTCCTGCAAACAGTATATCCACTAACTTGGGATTAGACTCTCCTTCAACGCCACCAACATCTCTTGTCGGTGGATATCCGGATATTGCTAAGGTTGTAGATATTGTGGGACCATCTGTTGTTGCATTATCAGTTACTACTGAAAATGAGCAATGTGATTTTTTCATGAGGTGTCGGATTGTAGAGCGGCAAGGTGCCGGCACCGGTGTTATATTTGATAGTTCTGGTTTGATAGCGACCAATAATCATGTAATAGAAGATGCAATTGAGATCATAGTTTCATTACCTGACGAGTCGACAATAGAGGCAGATCTAGTAGGGCGTGACCCAGCGACGGATTTGGCAGTAATCAGAATTCCGGGAGATCAATACAGAGAAGTAAAATTTGCAAATCCAGAATATATAACGATAGGTGATTGGGTTGTAGCTATTGGTAATGCATTAGACTTACTTGGTGGACCAACTGTTACAGTTGGTATTGTTGGCGCATTAGATAGAGTAGTTACTACTGAAGGTGGAACACTATTCGATATGATACAGACTGACGCAGCTATAAATCCAGGTAACAGTGGGGGGCCATTGGTGAATTTGAATGGCCAGGTTATTGGCATAAATACCGCCAGAAGTGGAACAGGTGAAGGAATAGGTTTTGCCACTAGTGTTTTCACTGTGGTGCCTGTGATAGATTCGATAGTTGAAAACGGTAAAGTGATATTCCCATGGTTAGGTGTAGGTATAGATGACGTTACGCCTGCGTCGGCAGCTCGGTTAGACTTGTCCGAAAAAAGAGGTGTCTTGGTTCTATCCGTAAGTCAAGGGGGACCAGCATTTGATGCTGGTATTCTTGCTGGAGACATAATAGTTGGTATAAACCAACAAATGGTTGAAAATGTTAAACAACTTCAGGTTGCAGTCAGGGACAAATCTGTGGGAGACAATATAAATGTTCACCTAGTTAGGGATGGTGCTAACAAAGTAATCGAAGTATTGCTTGGAGAGATGCCAAGAGGTTTGTGACGAGATTTTCTATTTGACTAGATCTATACCTATTTTGAGCACTACACCGTCTATATTATGTTCTTCGAAGTATTCAGATGTAGTAGGATCAGAAATCTCAATGTGGTCTGATAACGTTTCTTGTCTGATATAGGACTGGAAGTTGGATATAGCTTTAGAGATGCGTTCGTCGGTGTTGTATTTAGTGTTAATATGATCAGCTATATCGAAACCCGCTGACCTACGCATATTCTGCAGGCGATGGATTATCTCTCTGACTATGCCTTCGTCTTTCAGTTCGCCCGTGAGTTCCTTGTCTATAGCAACTAGATATCCAGAATCAGATGCAGATGTATAACCGTCTTTGTCAGTATAATTCAAGTTAAGTTCATCAGGTTCGATTTCATATTCATCTAGAATGATTTTGAATCCAGCTTTCGCTTTCAGCGCTGTCTGGTTTTGATCCAACCTTGATATAAGATTGTTAATTTCCGAGAGTTGGCTACCATACTTTGAGCCTGCTACAGCCGGGTTGATACTTAGTGTGAAATCGAGGACTTTATCTTCTGAATGTATTTCAACTATTTCTTTGACATTTAGTTCGTCGAGTATTTGATCAGAGACTAGTTTTAGAAATGAACTTTCTTCCTCATCCTTTAATTTAACCAAAATTCTGGCTAAGGGTTGTCTCACTTTTATTCCGCTCTTGCTTCTTGATGAGCGTCCGAGGCTAGATATTTGCATTGCCAGCCTGATTGCTTTAGATAAGTCTTGATCTATTAAAGATTCGTTACAGATTGGATAATCCGATAGATGGACACTTTCTGGGGCGTTAAGATCGCACGATACAACCAGGTTCTGGTATATAGACTCAGATATAAATGGCGCAAAAGGAGCCATTAACTTAGCTACGGTAACAAGGCAATCATACAATGTATTGTACGCTGATATCTTATCTTGATCGTTTTCACTTTTCCAAAACCGGCGTCTACTGCGTCTAACATACCAATTTGACAGGGTGTCTACAAACTCTTGTATTCGTCTACCAGCTTCAGTCGGATTGTATTCTTCCAAAAGTTCTGTAACTTGCATTATGAGTATATTTAGTTCGGAGAGTATCCACCTGTCCATCTCTGCGGTAATTTTTACATCTTTCGATAGAGTTGGATTAAAATCGTCTATGTTAGCGTAGGTTATGAAAAATGAGTATGTATTCCATAAGGTTAAGAAGAAATGTCTTAGAGTCTCCCCGACCAATTGACTAGAGAACCGCCGGTTATTTCCTGGAGGCGCAGCAGTGAATAGGTACCATCTTAGAGCATCTGCACCATGAGTGTTTATCACTTCCCACGGCTGTATAACATTACCCTTGGACTTGCTCATCTTGGCGCCTTTTTCATCCTGTATCAATCCGAGGCAGATGACGTTTTCGTAGCTGTTACCTCCTGTTAGGAGTGTTGATATAGCGTGCAGGCTATAGAACCATCCTCTAGTTTGATCTACAGCTTCGCATATATAACTAGCCGGGAACTTACCATCAGAGATCAGGTCGTTAAGTTGTTCTTGGGATGTAATATGCCATTGAGCGAATGGCATGGCACCAGAGTCAAACCAAACGTCCATGACTTCAGGTACACGGTACATATCTTTCTTGCAAGACTGGCATTCTAGTATTACGTTATCTATGTAAGGCCGGTGCAAGTCACTAGGCAGATCATCAGTATTGGATAATTGTCTTATATCATCAGTTGTGCCTATGCAAGTGTATTCACCGCAACTCTCGCATTGCCATATAGGTATTGGTGTTCCCCAATACCTTTCCCTAGATATAGCCCAATCCACATTGTTTCTGAGCCATTCCCCGAACCTGCCATTCTTTATGTAATCGGGGTACCAGTTGATTTCTTGGTTGCCAGATAGCAGTTCATCTTTTAGAGAAGTGGTTCGTATGTACCACGAACTCTTAGCATAATATAGCAATGGTGTATCACATCGCCAGCAAAAAGGATATGTATGTTTATATATTTCATTACGGTGGAGCAATCCTCTAGTATCTAAGTCTCTTGTTATATCTTTGTCCGCATCTTTAACAAACTTCCCCGCGAATTCATAGTTACCTAATATTTCACCTTTTGAATCAACATGCTGAACAAAAAACAACCCTTCTTGTGAACCAATATCCAAGTCAACTTCACCGAACGCAGGTGCGATATGAACAATGCCTGTTCCGTCTTCCATAGAAACGAACGAGGCATTTATTATCCTTGGTCGGAATTCCTGAGTATTCGCTGGTTGATTTTCTTTCAGGGATCTTATTTCTATTCCATATTGTTCTGGATTGTATAGTGGTTCGTATCTTATATCATAGAGTTCGCTACCTAAGAAGTTGTTGAGAATTTGATAATCAGAGTCCATTACATTTTTTAGTAAAGAAGAGGCCATGACTATTATTTCTTCATTGGAATCCGTTCTGACTAGTACTGCAGAATAGGTGGAGTCATTTGATACAGCGAGTCCAGTGTTGCCAGGGAGAGTCCATGGTGTAGTTGTCCAAGCTAGGAAATACACAGGGTACTGTGTAGCCAGTTCTCTCAAATACGTATATGCAGATTCAGATGCCTCAGGTTCATCTTCTTCCTGAGCCATCTTGAATTTAATATAAACTGAAGGATCAGGAGTGTCTTCTTGGTATCCTAGCGAAACTTCATGGGAGCTGAGGCTAGTGACACATCGTGGGCAATGTGGTGTAACCTTATAATCTCTATAGACCAAATTCTTTTCCCAGAATTGCTTTACCAGCCACCAGCAGGTTTCGATGTATTCGTTATTCAGAGTAGCGTAAGGGTTATCCATATCTACCCAAAAGCCTATACGATCTGTGAGGTCTTCCCAGTCTTTGACATATCTGAAAACGCTTTCTCTGCATTTGGCGTTGAATGCTTCTACTCCGTAGGCTTCTATTTCGCCTTTGGTAGAGATTCCTAACTCTTTTTCCACTTCCAATTCGACCGGTAGCCCGTGAGTGTCCCATCCACCTTTTCTGATGGATTTGAACCCCTTCATTGTTTTGTACCTGGGCATTATGTCTTTGAATGCCCGTGCCAATACATGATGAAGTCCGGGACTCCCATTCGCTGTAGGAGGACCTTCATATAGGACGAAAAGAGGTCTGTCACTATCGGTGAATTCCGATTTTCTGAAAATATCGTTTGTTTTCCAGAATGACTGTATATCGGTTTCCATAGCAGGGAAATTCACCCTACTAGAAACTGGTTTGAATAGCTTTTTTGTGCTGCTATCTTGGTGGTTTATATCTGACATTTTGCATTGTCCTCGTGTATATCCGGTTGAAAAGAAAACCCCGCCCATTTTAGACGGGGATGCTAGAAAACTTCCTCCGGTAATTCTATCAGGAATGGTTATGAATTGTAAAATTAAAGGATACAGGCATAGTACGAAAACATTATTTCGTAACAAATATGTAACACTAAGGCAATAAGTTTGAAACATGCATAGATCATTATTATGATCAGTAGACCATAATAATGGTTATAACTCTAGGATTATTTAGCCACCTGGGGTGGTATTTATGATTCTCTATCTAGGAGGTGACACTTATGGATTCAGGAAGTATAGCTTGGATGCTTACGGCATCTGCTTTGGTATTATTAATGACACCGGGACTTGCGTTCTTCTATGGCGGTCTGGTAAGGGCCAAGAATGTAGTTAACACCATAATGTACAGCTTTATCGCCATGGCTTTGGCAACCGTTGTATGGGTATTATGGGGATACAGTCTTGCCTTTGGTCCTGGAAGTGCATTCATTGGTGACTTAAGTGCTATTGGTCTGCAGGGAATAGGCATTGATGATGGTGAAGGTGTACCAACTTTGTTATTCGTAGCATTCCAAGGTATGTTCGCCATAATAACACCCGCCCTGATTACTGGAGCATTTGTTGAGAGGTTCAAATTTACTACATATTTGGTATTTCTAGTACTATGGTTAACTCTAGTCTATGCACCAATATGCCACTGGGTATGGCATGAAAATGGTTGGCTTTGGGATATGGGGGCTCTAGACTTTGCCGGTGGTACAGTAGTTCATATAAACGCAGGTATAGCTGCTGTAGCTGCCGCAATGATGGTTGGCAAACGTAGGAATCCAGGAATTGAACCACACAACGTACCATATGTCGTTTTAGGTGCAGGCTTACTTTGGTTCGGTTGGTTCGGATTTAATGCTGGATCAGCTGTTGCTGCAGATACTCTAGCCGTTAGTGCATTTATCGTTACTAATGTCGCAGCGGCTACCGCTGCGCTGACATGGGGACTTATATCTCATATGAGAACAGGTAAGATGAGTGCGGTTGGGGTTGCTACTGGAGCTGTTGCTGGGCTAGTTGCTATAACACCAGCATCTGGATTCGTTGGTGTTATGGGAGCTCTGGCTATAGGAGCTTCTGCTGGTGCTATATGTCTTTTCGCAGTTGACATAATAAAAGGCATGGGATTAGACGATGCCTTGGATGTTTTTGCAGTTCATGGCCTTGGAGGAATAATTGGAGCCCTTCTGACTGGAGTATTTGCAGTCGAGGCAATAGGTGGTACTGCAGGTGTGATTGAGGGAAACGCTGGAGTTATGGGACCACAAATAATTGGTATACTTGCAACGTTGGGATATTCACTTGTTGTCACAATGGCTATACTTTTCGTTCTGGATAAGATTCCTGGCCTTGGGTTAAGAGCTAGTGAAGCTGCAGAAGATCAAGGTATGGATATATCCGCACATGGAGAGAGAGCTTTCGTTAGAGATGGTGCGGATTAATCTAGAGCGATTTTGTTCTAGCGCCTAATTATAGGATAATTTGGAGGAGAAATATGTTGAAGATAGAAGCTATTTTTAGACCTGAGAGAGTTAATGCGGTTTCAACAGCTTTACTTGATGCTGGAGTTACTGGTTTTCATTATCAGAATGTTACGGGACAAGGACAGCAGAGGGGAGTTGAAGTGGTTACAGGGAGAGGAGGACAGGCTACGACGAGATCTGCGGTTCCAAAAACCCTTTTGGTTACTGTGATTGCAGATGACAAGAAAGATGAGGTAGTAGAAGCCATAGTGTCTGCTACTAGGAGTGGAGAGATAGGGGATGGTAAGATATTCATTACAGAAGTTAGAGATGTAGTACGAGTCAGAACAGGTGAGAGTGGGGCAGACGCTATATAAGAACAACTGTAGTTTACTTTTCTTAGTTTAGATGTGGGCGTGACTGGAACGGAACATTCTGGTTACGCCCACATCTTTAGGTTTTCTGATATGTGTTTATCTTGAATATATAAACGGGTATAATGTGGGCACATTTAAAGTAATATAATCCTATTTCGAATTGCAAAATGGAGATTTATACATATGCGTTGGGTACTGAGATCGAAGATACATAAAGCAGTAGTTACCGAGGCAGATCTGCATTATATAGGCAGCATCACTATTGATCAGGATCTTATTGATAAATGTGGTCTTTGGCCAGGAGAGCGTGTTTTAGTTGTTGATAACACTAATGGCGCCAGGTTGGAGACTTATGTCATGTCTGGAGAATCAGGTAGCGGTGTGATATGCATGAACGGAGCGGCTGCCCATTTAATCCACGTTGGTGATGAGTTAATTATAATGGGATTTGAGTTGACTGATAGTCCTATACAACCCAAGAGCATATTAGTAGATTCCAATAATGCTTTCGTTGAATTTATAAACTAGTGAGCTAGCTATTCTAGTTCTCTTATAGCACCTGTTACGTCTGCTATAGCTTGGCGTGCATCAGCAAAGAGCATCCTTGTATTTGGGTGATAGAACAATTCATTGTCTATACCTGCGAAGCCTGGACTAAGACTTCTCTTTATAAATATAATAGTTCTTGCTTTGTCTACATTTAGTATTGGCATCCCATATATAGGGCTGTCAGTTGCATCTCGGGCCGCCGGGTTCGTTACATCATTGGCTCCAACTACCACAGCGACATCTGTGTTGTCGAATTCAGAATTTATATCTTCCATAGGATATAATTGATCGTAGGGCACTTCGGCTTCTGCTAGCAGAACGTTCATGTGCCCCGGCATTCTTCCAGCAACCGGATGAATAGCGTATCTTACATCTACACCTTTGGATTGTAATAGATCTGCAAGTTCTTTTGTTTGCCTCTGTGCTTGGGCAGCTGCTAATCCATATCCAGGGACGAATATTACTGACCTAGCATATGCAAGTACTATTGCAGCCTCTTCTGAGGTGGTACTTTGGGCGTGCTTTCCTTCTGAACTAGCATGACCCTGTGATGATGTTTCTGCTCCAAACGCTCCAAATATAACATTCCAAATAGAGCGGTTCATCGCCTTGCACATTAAATTAGTGAGGATTAATCCGGAAGCGCCTACGAGGGATCCAGCTATTATTAGCATATTGTTCCCTAATACAAAGCCAGTTGCCGATGCTGCAAGCCCTGAATATGAGTTCAGTAGTGCAATAACTACAGGCATGTCAGCTCCACCTATTGGGATGACTAACAATATACCTAGCAGAAGAGAACATATTATAAGTGCAGGGAAGAGATAAGTCGTACCTGTTTCCAGTACTAGAAGAGTTGATGCACCTATACAAGATAAGAATAGTAGTAGGTTGAGAGCTTTTATTAGTATGGAATTAATTGCATTTGAAGGCACAAGGAATGATTGCAGTTTTCCAAAAGCTATAAGGCTTCCAGATAATGTGACTGCTCCTATGAATGTACCTAGCATGATGGTAATAGATACATCTGGATCGATACTGCCGGGTAGGTTTCGTATCCTATTATATTCTGCGATTGCGACTAATGCAGAGGCTCCACCACCAAGGCCATTGAATATAGCGACCAATTGAGGCATAGCTGTCATCTGTATTCTTTTGGCTAGCAATATTCCTACTAAACCTCCTAGAACAATGCCAGCTATTATGCCTTGATACTCTACTACTTCTTGATTAACGAGAGTTGCCACTACAGCGATTAGCATACCGATTGATCCCAGTTGATTCCCAGATCTCGCAGTTGCTGGGGAACCTAGCCTTTTCAAGCCAAATATGAAGAATACAGCCGATAGTAGGTAAGACAGATTAATCGCTTGATCTTGACTCATTGATTATTATCTCCAGTTCTTTTCTTGAACATTTGGAGCATTCTATCTGTAACTAGGAAACCACCGACAACGTTTACTGTGGCAATAGCGACTGCTACGATGCCGAGATATGTGCTTATATCTGGGTTGTCAGTTTTACCTGCTATTAGCAAGGCTCCAATGACGGCTATACCTGATACAGCATTGGAACCAGACATAAGAGGTGTGTGAAGGATAGGAGGTACTTTGCTAATCACCTCAAAACCGACCAGCACTGCTAACACAAATATATATAGAGATATTATTAGACCTTCCATACTATTATGCCCTCAAAAACTTCCATGTTTCATCATATTAGAGATTTGGTTGCTTCATTTACAACACTACCTTGATAAGTTATACAACATCCTTTAGATATTGCATCATTGAAATCTAGAGACAATATATTGTCGGCTAAAACATGCGCAAGTAATGCAGATATATTCTTAGAATACATTTGACTGGCATGATTTGGCATGGTACTCGGGAGATTTAATCTACCGTATATAGTTATATCTTGTATTATGACTTCTTCTCCAGGAACAGTTAATTCACAATTGCCACCAGTTTCAGCAGCTATGTCAATTATTATGGATCCAGGCTTCATGCTTCTTACCATATCTTCAGTTATTAGTATAGGGGCTGGTCTTCCTGGAATCATCGCAGTCGATATCACAAAATCAGCTTCAGAAGAGTGTTTTTGTATAAGTCTTCTACCTGCCTCCTGAGTGTCCTCTTGGAGTTCTTTGGCATAGCCTCCAGAATCTTGTACATCTGCCCCATCTGGGGTCATGCCAACAAATATACCGCCTAGGCTTTCCACTTCTTCTTTAACTGTTGGTCTGACATCAAATGCCTGCATCACAGCTCCAAGTCTGCGCCCTGTGGCAATAGCTTGCAGGCCTGCTACGCCTGCACCTAGTACTAAGCCTTTAGCTGGCGGATATGTTCCAGCCGCAGTCATCATCATAGGTAGATATCTGCCTAATCTGTCAGCTGCGATCAGGATAGATTTATATCCAGCAATAGAGCTCTGTGAAGATAGGGCGTCCATGCTCTGTGCTCGAGCAATTCTGGGGATGGTATCCATACTCAGAGCAGTGATATTCTTCTGGAGTAGTTTTTTAACAAGTTCAACATTGGTCATTGGTTGTAGGAGACCTATTACTGTGCTTCCCTCACTCATCATATTGACCTCGTTTTGGCCGGTTGTACTGTCAATTATTGGAGCCTGGACTTTTAAGTACAGTTCTGTTGATCTGTATAGCGTCTCCGGATCCTCTACTTTGGTAGCTCCAGCTGCAGCATACATGTCATCAGTGAATAGTGATGCTGATCCAGCCCCAGACTCTACGATTACTTCGATACCCTGATCGACTAGCTTTTTAACGGCATCGGGCACTAGGGAGACCCTACGCTCGCCAGGTAATATTTCCTTTGGTATTCCTATTTTCATAGATGCCTCTTTTTGATTTAGGCTACCTCAGATTAGGTGATAGGTTTTATTATCTTATGAGGTATTTTTTAGTACAGAAATAAAGTATAATTCGCTTGATTTTTGTAGTCAACACAATATCCCTAGATGGCATTTCATATTCATATTAGTTCCAATGTCTCTACTTCTCCAATGTCAAGATCTATGATTCTGATAGCGTGATTGTTTGTATCGGCAATGTATATCTTGTTATTTATAGCCGTTAATCCACTTGGCTCATAGAATGAGGAATGGCTATTCAATCCGTCGAGAAGCCTCGGCTTACCATCGCCAGCCAACGTAGAAACCTCCACTTTATCAAGGGATAGAACCTTAATTTTATTATTGTAAGTATCTGCTACATATATATTCCCCTTGTATATTTCTATACCCATGGGATGTTGCAGTTTAGCCTCAGTACCAATGGCGTCTAGGTCACCATATTCGAAAAGTCCGGTTCCAATTAGTGTGTGTACCTTCTGGTCTCCATTAAGATTCAGGCTTCTTACGGAGCTCGTCTCGCTGTCTACAAAATATATGTGGCCCCGGTTGACATCCAATCCACTAGGTTGTGCTAGGCAGGCAGTTTTAGGATCACCGTCTAGTAATCCTTCATTTCCTGAACCTGCCAGAGCCAAGATGTTATTGTCCAATATATTCATATCCCATATTTGATGAACTCCTGCCATTGCTATATAAAGTATTCCATCTTCATATGCTAAATCCCACGGAGATGTTTGGCTATTTTTTGAATACCACATGGTGGATACTTGTTTGGTTTTCAGATCAATCTTTCTTATAGCGTGATTGCCGGTATCAGCAACGAATAATACATTTTTATGATTGGCGATACCTTGAGGGTTGTTGAACAGGGCTTCATTTATATCTCCATCCAAGAACCCGGATCGCTTCATACCTATCTGATCTGTTATTTTTCCTTCTAGTGATGTAACTAATATACGATTGTTGTTTGAGTCTGCAATAAACAGCCTCTGCGATATACTATCTGAAGTAATGTTGCCTGGAAAACATAAATTCTCGCATGCATGTTCTGATATTTTGGTGTCATAAGTATTTGATATCTGGCGTTCTATCAATTTGTTATCTGGAAAATGTGAAGAAACCTCCAATATCTTTTGTTCGAGTTCTTCGAAGCTGATTTCTCCTTCTATATAACTATGTGTACTACCCTCTGCGTCAATAATTAGCGTGGTAGGCCATGCCTTTATGCCGTAGTATTTCCATATTTCGTGATTATTATCATTTATCACTGGGTAATTTATTCTATAGCGTTGAGTAGCTTGGATGACGTTGTTGGTGAAAGATTCCGCGAGAAACTTAGCAGAGTGGATGCCGATTATGTGGAATCCATCACTATATTTTTCTTGTAGCTTCCGCAACTGCGGAAGTATATGCATGCAATTTACTCAACAGTAAGTCCAGAAATGCAGGACCAATATCTTAGATGTCATGTCTATAGGTGCTAATTGGTCGTCTATGTTTATCCAGTCTAATGTTGATGAGAGATATAGAGGATTGGCCTTATTATCCATGATAAGCAGATTGTATCACGTTCAAGATATGTTCATATAACACATTCAAGCTGCTATATTTCGTCTTGTGATTTACATACGTTAAGTTGATACTGATACAATAGTACAAACTGAATATTGTCAGAGGTAACTAATATGGATTTAGGTATTCGAGATAAGGTTGCAATGGTAAGCGGTGGTAGTCGTGGATTAGGGAAACAATCTGCGATTGCACTTGCTAAGGAAGGTTGTCGGGTTTCTATATGCGGTAGAGGTAAAGAAGATTTAAGTAAAGCATTGGAGGAGATCAGAGGTCTGGGGTACGATGTTTTAGGAATCGAGGCAGATGTGGGAACATCAGATGGATGCGAGCATTTCTATAGCAGGACTGTAAATGAATTAGGGACGGTAGATATATTGGTAAATAACGTAGGAGGTACAGTTGGTGGCAGGGATTTTATCAGTGCTACAGATCAAGATTGGCTGGACACTATAAATATAAACCTATTTTCTTCTGTCAGACTCACCAGATTAGTCATTCCTAATATGAAGGAGAATATATGGGGAAGGATTGTTAATATTGCATCAATCTGGGGGAGGGAATATGGAGGCGCCCCAACTTATATGACAGCCAAGGCCGCTGTGATAGCATTCTCTAAACATATGGCAATTAATTTGGCGCCATATAATGTCTTGGTGAATAGTGTGGCTCCAGGTTCAATAAAGTTTTCTGGTGGAAGCTGGGACCGTTTCGAGAGTAATAACTCTCCAGAGGTAGTTGAACAGTTTATCGCCAACAATCTTCCCATGGGTAAGTTCGGTTGGCCTGAACCTCTGGGTAATGTGGTTGCTTTTCTGTGTTCTAATGTTGCAGATTTGGTTACGGGAACTTCAATAAATGTAGATGGTGGGCAATCTAATTCACTTATCTGATGGAGGTCAGTGTGGACTTAGGTATAATTGGTCTTGGTAGGATGGGGTTGAGTATGTCTATCCGTTTGGTTGGAGATGGGCACAGTGTGGTTGGATATGATAAAGATGCTGTAGTTGCTAAGAACAGCATCGAATATATTACCAATGTAGCCAGTTCAATAGAGGAATTAATAGATGCACTCCCAGTTCCTAGGATAGTGTGGGTTATGTTACCTTCAGGTGAGCCAACAGAAAATACATTCCAACAACTGATCGGTATTTTATCTGAGAGCGATATTATTGTAGATGGTGGTAATTGTTATTACAAAGATAGTATTCGTAGGGCAGGTATAGCTGCAGCCGAGGGTATATATTATCTGGATGCTGGGGTTAGTGGAGGGGTTTCTGGCTTGACCAATGGATACAGCATAATGGTCGGAGGGGATTCAGAAAGTTTCACAAAAATTGAACCAATATTACAGAGTTTGGCATTCGATAGATCATCTGGTTATGGCCTAGTAGGAAAATCCGGAGCAGGGCATTTCGTAAAGATGATACATAACGGCATAGAATATGGGCTCATGCAGGCATACGCAGAAGGGTTTGAATTGCTTTCATCTAAAGAAGATTTATCGCTTGATATGCTACAGATATCAGATATATGGCAGAATGGGAGCATAATTAGCTCCAGATTGCTTCATTTCGCTCAAGAGGTTCTAGATGAAGACCCAGGTGTGTATTCCAACGATGGATATGTGGAGGATACAGGTGAGGGAAGGTGGACTGTAATAGAATCTGTTGAGTTGGGTATACCGATCCCTGTGATAAGCTCAGCATTACAACGAAGGTTTAGATCTCGGCAGGATCATCCCTACTCCGACCGATTCTTGGCCGCATTGAGGAAGATTTTTGGTGGGCATTCAGTGCGCTCTAAGTTTTAGTCGTTTGTGAGGGATGGCAGGAGGAAACTTTCTTGTTCGTCGTTACTATAGAACAGTGTATATATTATGTGTTGCCTTATATTAGTTCACAACTAGAACGTTACTTCACATCTTTGCTAGCTTACAAAGTCACGCTCTAGTTGTATTCGTCTTATCTAGTGTATTTTTAGTGTTATTGCCGTATATATTAAGCTACAGCCATATCGTGGCCGTGGCACATAGGCGATTTTATTCGTCCGCATCCTTTAGGACATTCGAGAACTCCTACTACTGTTCCATCTGGCCTTGTTAAATCTTTGTATTCCAGCTCTGTCTCACATTTACCACAGTTTATGGGCATAATCTCCATATCACAACTGTCATCTGAGCATACGTACTTAGCCATTGTATTCTACCTCCGTATATATGTGTATGATGTCGATTCGTTGTGAGAGCGCACATGTAATGCGCAATCTTGCATCATTATACATGATTAATTAGTGAATATGTGATTCTGAAATATAATCATTAAGATTATTTCGATTTGTAGTCATTTTTATGCTAGAATATGGCTATGAAATTTAGGGGATTTGAACTAAACGAACCTTTGCCAGAACTTCGTTCACCACACGCCTTCGCGTGCCTGAGACCTTGGGTAGATGTAGGTAGTGTCGGAAGCCTTACGTTTAGGAGTCTGGAAAGGCATTTGAGAGCTGAAGACGTTGGCAAACTTTCCGAACCTGGCAAATTCTTCGATTTTACGAGGTATAGACCTACTATATACACTGATGCAGAGGGTGAACGGCAAGTTACCGTACCTAACGTATCCGTGAAGTATGCTAAGGGTTCCGGTGAGAATGATTTGGTTTTTTTGCATTTGCTCGAACCTCACCTAAATGGCGAACTATTTGTACTTTGTATGGTTCAGTTGCTGAAGAAATTAGGTGTGGAGAGGTACTGTCTAATCGGCGGTATGTACGACTTGGTTCCACATACTAAACCTATAATGGTTACTGGCACGGCTACTGGAGACATGACACTTAAGCAAGTTAGAGGTCTCAATATAAAAGCTAGTACATACGAGGGACCTACAAGTATTGCAGCAATGGTATCACAAGAAGCGTCAAAAGTAGGTATAGAGACCATGGGTATGATTGCTCATCTTCCTCAATATGCACAACTGGAACAAGATCACACTGGCCGTCTTTCACTGCTTCAGATATTGTGTGAGCTATATGATATAGATATGGATTTAGACCGGATTCGCCAAAGGGCAAGGCGGCAATATGACGAGGTAACCTCTGCTATGAATCGCAGCCCAGAGGTTCAAGGATTGGTACAAAAATTAGAGCTCGAGTACGATGAGAGAATGGGAATACAAAGCGAATCCAGTGAATCTCAAGGGGAGTCCACTCAGTTGGCCCCGGAGGTTGAGGATTTCCTAAAGAAGTTAGGCGAGGAGTTTAATCAGAGCTCCTGATGTAGGATATTACCGGAACAAACCAGCGAGGTTACGTGGGATTTTACCAGAAGAGATCTGTTTCATCATTCTCTGCATCTGTTTGAATTGATTCAAAAGCTGGTTTACGTCATAAGGAGTAGTTCCACTGCCAGTCGCAATTCTCCTTCTCCTGCTGCCCTTGATTATATCTGGACGATTCCTCTCAGCAGGGGTCATTGAATATATTATTGCTTCAACTTTCTTAAGTCCTTTACCATCTGCGTCCTCAGTCGATAGTTTTCTTGATATGGAAGAGAATCCAGGCACCATGTCTAATATTTGTCCGACAGATCCCATCTTTTGGATCTGTTGTATTTGTTGTAAAAAATCTTCTAGAGTGAGCGAAGACTTTCGCATCTTCTGCTCAAGATTTTGCATTTGCTTATGATCGAATGCCTCTTGGGCCCGTTCTACTAGAGTTAAAACATCCCCCATACCTAGTATACGAGATGCCATCCTCTCAGGATGGAAAGCTTCTAGTGCATCTGTTTTCTCTCCAGTTCCGATAAATTTTATTGGGAGATTGGTCATTTGAGATATGGACAAGGCTGCTCCACCTCGGGCATCTCCGTCAAGTTTTGTCATTATTAGCCCGGTGAGTTCAATAGAATCATGAAACCCCTGAGCTGAGGATATTGCGTCTTGACCGGTCATGCTATCTACTACCATAAGGGTTTCTGATGGATTCAGAGATTTCTTGATATCTTGTAACTCACGCATTAATTCTGAATCTATATGAAGTCTTCCACCAGTGTCTACAAGTACCCACGTAGCTTCGACGTGTTTAGCCTTTGCAATCCCATTTTGAACCAATTTTATTGGGTCGGTTTCGGACCTATCTGAGTACACTGATATATCAAGCTGTTTTCCTAGTGTCTCTAGCTGGTCTATTGCGGCAGGTCGTCTAAGGTCAGCCGCAATCATCATGACCTTATTGCCACTTCTTTTTAGGTTTAATGATAATTTTGCAGCAGTAGTTGTTTTACCCGATCCCTGTAAGCCTACGAGCATTAGTACATTTGGGGTTTGATTGCCACCGCTCAGAGTTGATGACTCAGTACCTAGAATAGAAGTCATCTCCTCATGTACTATCTTTATGATCTGTTGACCAGGACTAATACTTTCGAGAACATCTTTGCCTATGCTTCTGGCCTTGACATCATCTATAAACTTACGTGTTACGCGGAAATTCACATCTGCTTCGAGGAGAGCTAGACGAACTTCCTTAAGGCCTTCTTCCAGATCCTTTTCTGTAATCCTGCCCTTGTTTTGGAATCTGGAGAATACAGAAGTCAGTTTATCTGATAGTGCTTCAAACAAAGTTCAAACCTCCACTGTTTCGTATATTCTAAGGCATTTATCATCAATGTCCAAGCCTCGTATATCATTGACTATGGGATATATGCACTGTAAACTTTCGTCTACAAAGAGGTTATCGAATTGTTTAAGGGGAGCTTGCGTCTATGCAGGCTGAGAGGCTCCGCAACAAATGGAGCGACCCTAGTTAACCTGATCTGGGTAATGCCAGCGGAGGTAGTATCTTATGATGACATCCTTAGAAAGTGGGCCACAGGATTACCGTGGGTCCACTTTTTTTTGTCGAATATTTGATAGTTCCGGAGTTAATTTATGGGCGTTATAGTGTTGATTCTTGGCATATCGGCAGGCTTCGGTGTATTGGGTTATTGGTACTCTAGGAACTCTATTGGCAATGTACAGGAATATATAGTCGTCAGAAATAGTATAGGCTCTGGTTTATCTATTGCTACATTCGTGGCCACTGGCATCGGGGCATGGATATTGTTTGCCCCTACAGAAACAGCCATAAATTTTGGATTAGTTGCTCTAATTGGATATGCTATTGGGGGGGCCAGTCCGCTCATTGCTTTTTGGTTCTTGGGTCCTAGGCTAAGGTATCTAATGCCTAATGGTAATACACTTGCAGAATATGTCAGTAAGAGATTTGGAGGCAAGGCAAAGGTTCTAATCCTTGCTGTTATGGTATTTTATATGTTTGTATTCTTGACTGCAGAATTGACAGCGGTTGGTCAGACAGTCAGACTAATTGCTCCAGACATAAGTATGATTCTTATCGTTTCGATAGTCGGTTTGGTTACTACTGCATACACTAGTTATGGCGGGTTAAGAGCTTCAATATTCACAGATGGAATCCAATTCTTAATCATATTGCCATTGTTAATCGTATTGTTTTTAGCAACTGTATATGCTCTGGGCGGTCCTTCGGATATTATAAATGAAGTTCGAGTAAATGCACCGGATAAACTTGACCTAGGGAATACTACTGGTATTGCCACTGCTGTTTCTCTAATAATAGCAGTACTAGCGGCTAACCTTTTTCATCAAGGATACTGGCAGAGAATATTCTCTGCAGTTGATGATGAGAGCTTGAAGAAATCTTTGACGATTTCCTCAATAATTGTGATACCTATAGTATTGATTGCAGGGTCATTTGGTTTGATAGCTCTGAGTGATACTGAAGCCTTTGCCGGTATTCCAGCTATCGCTATGTTCGAAATAGTTGGGAGCGAATTACCAGACTTAGTTGGTATATTGATCATACTCCTCGTGATTGCATTGGTAATGAGTAGCATGGACACTTTGTTAAATGGTATAGCATCTTTATTAATATACGAGATATCTGATATGAGCAGATCTGCTCAAGTGTTGACGACCTCAAGAACAATAACATTCTTGTTACTGATTCCAGCTATAATCATAGCATCTAGGGAATTTAGCGTTTTATACATGTTCTTCATAGCGGATTTGGTTGCAGCAGGTTTCATATATCCAGTATTCCGAGGTATGTATTCAAAGTTGACCAAAGGATGGATGGTTATATCCTCAGGTTTCTTGGGAATATTAGTAAGTCTGATATTTTTCCCCAAATCAGATTGGTCAGGGGTAGTATTGCAGGTATCGAGTCTTAACACCTCACCAAGCCTTATGAATAGTTTCTTGTCATGTTTGTTAATATCTGTATGCACCATTTTGGTATTGGAGTATATTGGTAAGCGTTATTCCACAAGTGCAGACTATGACTTTGAAGATTTGAGAGAATAGATCGGGATTAGTATGAATAAATTCTCAAGTAATATTCCTAGGGTAATAACAATTGCCGGATCAGATTCCGGTGGGGGAGCCGGCATTCAGGCTGATCTTAAAACATTCGGAGCAAATGGGGTCTATGGAACATCAGCGATAACTGCGATTACGGCTCAAAATACTGTGGGTGTACAGGCTATTCTTGGTGTCCCACTAAATGTGATCGAAGCACAGATAGATTCTGTGTTTACTGATATTGGTACTGATGCAGTCAAAATAGGGATGTTAGGGAACGTTGACACTATAAATTTAGTAGCAGATAAGATAGTTGAGTATTCCCTTGATAACGTAGTGCTTGATCCTGTCATGATAGCTAAAGGTGGAGATAGACTTATAGAGCCAGATGCTATTCAGGCAATGATAGAGCGTCTTCTAGTATTGGCCACGATTGTAACTCCAAACTTACCAGAGGCAGCTGTATTACTAAATCGTTCCATCGATTCATTAGATGATGCACGTCAGGCTGCAATAGATATAATGAGTATGGGTCCTAAGAATGTAGTCGTTAAGGGAGGCCATCTAACTGGATCTGCAGTCGATGTGCTGTACGATGGAGATAGCTTAATCGAGTTTGAAAATGTAAGATTGGAGACCAAGAACACACATGGCACTGGTTGCACATTCTCATCTGCTATAGCTGCTAACTTAGCAAAAGGCATGTCTATTAGAAGTGCTGTTGAGAAAGCAAAGGATTATGTTTTTGAGGCGATAATGGGATCACACAGTATAGGGCATGGGCATGGACCGCTCAATCATATGTACAAATTAGACCTCTAGAATATAGAAGTCATCCCACCATCTTTCAGGTAATTTGCCATCTGGGCTGCTCTACTACCTAATACTTTGGCCTGTTCTTCGTCATCTGGACTCATATTGCCGAAGACGGTTGCTCCGTAAAACGATCCAGATACAGACATTCTATCGCTCCATGGGAGTCCGACTATAAGCATGCCCCAAGAAAGGCCCCAGTGGAGCAAGGAGAGGAGAGTGAATTCTGTACCAGATGACTGACCCCATCCAGCAGTAAAAGCGGCACAGATCTTACCTTCAAGGAGACCTTCTCTACCTAAGTCTGACATGTCATCGAGCCAGGACTTCAGCCTTCCTGTTATGCCGTTCCAGTTAGGGGTGCCAAGTATTATAGAGTCAGCGTCAAGCAAATCTTCTGGCGATGCCGAGTTTAAGTCTCGTACCATAGCTTGGGCTCCCTGTATCCTTCCAACACCTTCAGCTACCGCTTGTGCAAGTGATTCGACCTGATTTCCTTGGTTATCGTAAAGAATTAGTACGTTTACGCTCATAAAAAACTCCTTCTAGGGATCTGAACAATCTCTAGTGTAGCCGCAGTTAGTACATCGCAATTTGCAATTTAGGTTTAATACCTTGCCGTTGCATATCTCACACTGTGTGTTCGTATCTTTGTACATTATCGCACTACTTATAGATTCTATATTCCCAGTATATCAGAGCTACTATAAGTGGTTCAACTTAACAATTTACTGTGATCTATTAACATATGGAATAATTAGATACCATTCAGTTATCAATTACTAATACTTCAATTGCGCTGAATAGATTGTGCTGATAGAATCAAGCTCATATTAGCAGTAAGTAAGTTCGTGGAGGTATACATGGTCCTGAGTGATCGCACCATAAAAGAAGAGATTGATAGTGGAAGAATAATAATAGATCCTTTGGGAGAATCCTGTATACAACCGGCCAGCGTTGACTTGCACCTAGATAATAAGCTATTGGTCTTTCGTAACGCTAGGCAGCCATACATAGATGTGAGAAAAGATCTGCCTGATCTGACAGAGGTGGAGGAAATAGCAGGCGATACTGCGTTTATACTCCATCCAGGTGAATTTGTATTGGCCAGTACACTAGAATACGTTGGATTGCCAGATGATCTAGTTGCTAGGTTGGAAGGTAAAAGCTCATTGGGGAGAATAGGGCTTCTGATTCATTCTACAGCTGGGTATGTTGATCCCGGATGGAAAGGTCATTTGACTCTAGAATTGAGTAACGTTGCTAACTTACCAGTTACTCTTTACTACGGTATGAAAATAGGTCAGATATCCTTTCTTAGACTGACTACTCCTGCAGATGTACCGTATGGTTCTCCTGAATTGGGAAGTAAGTATCAAGGACAGACTGAACCTACTGCCACTCGCTTCTATAAGGATTTCTCTAAGGAGAGATAGAGTTTATGGAGTACATGAGGCAGGCTTTGGAGTTGGCAGAGGAGGCTCTTAGTGTATCCCACCCTAACCCACCTGTGGGGGCGGTTGTTGTGAAAGATGGCAAGGTGGCTGGTAGGGGTCATACTATGCATATTGGCGGAGCACATGCTGAAGTTGTCGCTATAGCAGAGGCAGGCGACCTTGCAGCAGGTGCAACCTTATATACTACATTGGAACCATGTTGTCACGTTGGAAGAACTCCTCCATGCACAGATCTGATAATAAATTCAGGTATTAGAGAAGTCAGTATAGCTACCATAGATCCGAATCCTAAGGTTAATGGAAAAGGCATACATATATTGAAGGGTGCTGGTTTGACAGTCCACTTGGGCGATGGTGAGGAGGAAAGTTTGCAAGTAGCAGAAGGATATATGAAATTGATGTCTACTGGGCTTCCTTTTGTTATAGCTAAATTCGCAATGAGCCTAGACGGAAAGATAGCTCTATCTTCAGGTGAATCCAAATGGATTACGTCTAGGGAGTCTAGGGATTATGTCGGTCTAATGAGAAGTCAAGTTGGGGCGGTTGTTGCTGGCATCGGTACCGTATTGGAAGATAATCCCAGATTGACAGCCAGAGATTTCGAAGGTAATGAATTTCCGACTCAACCGCTTAAACTGATAGTAGATAGTAATGCCAGAACTCCACTAGACGCTGCCTTGTTCGATGGTGGAGGAGAGGTAGTTGTTGCTACGTGCGGAGCATCTGCTCTCCGGGAACAGGCATTGGTAAACAGAGGCGTCAGGCTAATAAAAACTGATCCCAAAGGCGATATGGTAGATTTAGATGTCCTACTTTCACAATTAGGCAAAATGGGAGTTAATTCAATACTCGTCGAAGGAGGCGAAACTTTGTTAGGGTCTTTTGCTGATATGCGATTGATTGATAAGGTAGTAGTCTTCATTGCCCCAGTGATTATCGGAGGTAGTGGTTCGCCATCTCCGATTGGAGGCGTAGGTGTAAAGGTTATGGAGGATATTATTAGATTGGAAAGGTCCCAGTTAAAGATGTTCGGGGAAGATATAATGGTTACGGGATATATGGGTTAAATATGTTCACTGGAATAATACAGGAGATAGGTAAACTGATAAATTGCAGCAATGATTCTATGACTTTTGCATCTTCGCATTTAGGAGGTGTTCTTAAAGGGGATAGTATAGCTGTTAATGGGGTGTGCCTAACGGTTAAATCAATAGATGGAAATTCGTTTTCGGCAGATGTAATGCCTGAGACTTTGAGGCGGTCTAACTTAGGTAGGTTGTCTGAAGGAGACAAGGTTAATCTGGAGGAAGCATTGACTCCACAATCTCGACTTGGAGGACATTTCCTACAAGGGCATATAGACGGAGTCGGTGAGGTTTCTAAAATCGTTAAAGACGGTCAAGCTATCCTGATAAGTTTCACTGCTTCTCAATCTGTGATGAGATATATTGTTGAGAAAGGATTCATTGCTATAGACGGAGCCAGCTTAACGGTAACAGAATGTGATGACCGAGGATTTACGGTCTCTGTGGTACAATATAGTCGAGATAATACGATCCTAGGTGACTATCAAGTGGGTCGTGAGGTTAACCTGGAAATAGACATATTGGCTAAGTACGTAGAGAAGTTGCTAGCTGACAGACAATAACAGTGAAATTATAGTTAGATATTGTGACGGGGGAGAGTATGCCTTTATCTAGTGTAGAACAAGCTATAGAAGATTTCCAAAATGGCAAGATGGTCATACTTGTTGATGATGAAGATCGTGAAAACGAGGGTGATCTTGTTATAGCGGCTGAGATGGTTGATGCAGATAGTATAAATTTCATGGCTATCTATGCACGGGGTTTGATATGCCAACCAATTCTTGAAGATAGATTGATTGAATTAGATTTACCTCCAATGGTGCAGTCTAATACCTCTAGGAACACCACTGCATTCACAGTTTCTGTTGACGTTACTAAAGGAGCTACTACTGGTATATCTGCTTCTGATAGAGCTGAAACCGTCAAAGCTATGATAGACCCAGATACTAAGCCGGAAGATCTAGCAAGACCTGGGCACCTTTTCCCATTAAAGTACCAGGAGGGTGGCGTGCTGGTAAGAGCTGGTCAAACTGAAGGATCCGTAGATTTAGCCAAACTTGCTGGTTTGTATCCTTCTGCAGTTATATGCGAAATAATGAATGAAGACGGTACTATGTCTAGGATGCCTGATCTGGAAGAATTCTCCAAGGAACATGACATAAAAATAGTTAGTGTGGCGCAAATAATAGCCTACAGAGTATTACATGAGAAAATGATTGAAAGAGTTGCTGATGCTAGGCTTCCATCTAGGTATGGAGATTTCCGGGCAATAGCATTCAAAAGTTCAGTTGACGCTGCCGAGCACCTAGCTCTGGTTATGGGAACTATTGATAGCGAAGAGCCAGTACTAGTCAGGGTACATAGTGAGTGTCTAACGGGAGATGTTCTCGGTAGTATTCGATGTGATTGTGGGTTACAACTAGATAAGGCACTTCAATTGATCGCTGAAGAAGGCAAAGGTGTTTTCTTATATATGCGTCAAGAGGGAAGAGGTATAGGCCTTCATAATAAGATTAAAGCGTATTCCTTACAAGACCAAGGCATGGACACGGTTGAAGCTAATACGACACTTGGGTTTGAGCCAGACTTGAGGCATTACGGAGTAGGTGCTCAGATATTAAAAGATCTCGGTGTTGGAACTATGCGACTTCTTACGAATAACCCTAAGAAAGTTATTGGACTGGATTCATACGGTTTAAAGTTAGCAGAGAGAGTTCCAATAATAATACCATCCAATCCAGAAAATGACCGATATATGAAAACCAAGAAGACCAAGATGGGACATTTACTTGATGACGAGACGAGTGAGATTAAGTGAAGAGTTCATCTTTGGGGAATGTCCCGGATTTCCAAAGAGGTTTCAATATTCATGGGGACCTTGATGGCACTGGACTCAAAATTGGCATAGCAGTAGCCAAATTCAATTTATTTGTAACTAGAAAGCTCCTGGATGGTGCATTTGAAACACTAATACGGCATGGCCTGAAGGAAGATAATATTACGGTTGTTTGGGTTCCTGGAGCATTCGAGATTCCGCTTGCTGCTCTTGCTATGGCAGAGACAGGGAATTTCGATGCCGTGGTATGTTTGGGAGCGGTGATCCGGGGTGAGACGTCTCATTTTGACTACGTAGCAGGAGAATCTGCAAGAGGCATAGCTTCCTCTTCACTTGATACCGGTGTGCCGATAACATTTGGAATATTGACAACAGATACCGAACAGCAAGCTCTGGATAGATCAGGTGGTAAACATGGGAATAAGGGTGAGGATGTGGCGTTAGTCGCAATTGAGATGGTCAATCTTTTAGTAGGTATTAACGATTCTATGAATGAAGACATATAGATGAGCGACGACACAATATTAGAACTGTCCAAACTCACCAAGTACTATGGCAAACACAGAGGAGTTATAGACTTGGATATGTCTGTGAAGAAGGGTGAGATATTCGGATATCTTGGGCCTAATGGGGCAGGTAAGACAACAACTATGCGTATGTTGCTTGATTTTATTCGCCCTACTAGCGGGACTTCAAAGATATTTGGGTTGGACACTAAGGAAAATTCATTAGCACTGCGCCATCGTATTGGATATCTCCCTACTGCTCCAGCTTTGTATGGTGACATTACAGGCAAACAATTCTTCGAATATTGTGCTAACCTCAAGGGTGGCTGTGATTGGGATTACGTTCGTGAATTAATTCAGCGAATGGAATGCGATATAGACAGACCAATAGATACATTGTCACATGGTAATAAGCAGAAACTGGCTATAGTTAGGGCACTAATGCATAGACCAGAATTGGTTATTCTGGATGAACCAACGACTGGTTTAGATCCCCTAATACAAAACGAATTTGAGAAGATATTGCGTGAAACTACAGAACAGGGTAATAGCGTTATATTTTCATCTCACATTTTGTCAGAAGTTGAAGAATTATGCGATCGGGTGGCCATCATACGTGAAGGCACTTTGGTTGCAGTCGAACAAATAGCAGATCTTAAGTCCAAACAGGTCAGGCGCATAGAGATGAGCTTCGGCAATAATATACGAAGTGAATTGTTTGAGGGTATAGACGGGGTAAAGAACATAATTATCAATGAGAATAAACTTAAGTGTGACATAGTAGGATCATTGGATTCTCTGGTGAAAGTTGTAGCCACTCAACATATCTTGGATATAAGGACTGAGGAACCGGCACTTGAAGATATATTTCTGGCTTATTACGAGGGGCATTGAGTGTTTTTAACTAGCATATTCCTCAAGTCTGTTAGAGATTTACGGAGATCACTATTTTGGTGGTCAGTAGCTGTAATTCTCTATTGCTCATTAATGACAATTTTATATGATACGATGGCGGACTCGTTGGAATTGCTCGTCGAGTTTTACCCACCGGAACTGGCGAAAATGTTTGGGGTAGATATTAAGACTTTAGCAAGTCCTTCTGGTTGGCTATACGCTGAGATATACGCTATGGTTCTTCCGATATGCTTTATTGCATTCTTTGTATTTTCGGGGGCTAATGCAATAGCCAATGAAGAAGAGACGAGGACATTGGAACTTCTCCTCTCAGAACCCGTATCTAGAGGACGACTCTATGTAGAGAAATTCATGGCGCTTGTATTCAATTGTGTTGTGATTAGTATTGTGGCTTTTATTAGCATAGCCCTACCAAGCATTGCTATAAATATGGATATATATATGTGGAATTTAATAGCAGGTACATTAAACTTAACATTGTTAGCTACTTTACTGGGTACTTTGGCATTTGCTCTATCAGCTTCACTAGGAAAAAGGCGGACTGCTTTAGTCGTTCCCGTTGGATTTGCCATGGTTTCTTATGTTTCCAACATAGCCAGTATGTTTACTAGTGTGGTTGATGGCATAAATAAATTTTCAATATTCAATTACTACAGGATAGAGGAAGCATTCGAGAAGGGCATAGATGTTGGTATTATACTTGGGTTTCTCTTTTCTATAATACTCGTCACATTGATTGGCTACTTGAGGTTTCAGAGACGTGACTTACGGTTCTAGCTTCCGCTAGGGCAATGGAACTTTCTTAATATCAATGCCGTCCTTCGGATGAAAGTGGACTATGGCAACTGAGCCCAGCACTTTGCCATCTGTAGACTCTATAGGTGCACCAGAGTAAGCCGCTTTTACTGTCCCCTGAGTCAGTTCCTCGAAGATGTCGGAATGACCCAAAGCTATGTAATCGTAGCCAGTATCTTCTATTTCCTTGGCGTATATTGGCGAGGATCTGTCGAAGTTCTCCTCACCTGGGGGAATGTACATGCCATGTACTATTCCAATATGCCACCAAGGGCCGTTCCTCGGAGGAGTACTTTCTAATGGCCTGAAACCAATGTGGTGGTCATAGGTAGGCCTCCCCCATACTTGTACTTCAAGTTCTGGGAACAGAATACTTTCACCCTCGCGTTCCCTGAACAGATGAAGATTAGGGGGTAGATCCTTGAAAGCTTGGTTGTGATAAACGGAAATCGAGTCCAATTGGTCGTGGTTACCAGGTACCAGAACAACGGGCATATTAAATCTACCAAGTTGCCTTATAGTTTCCTTTATTACGTCGTTTGCGACCCTACTATTGTCGAAGAAGTCGCCAGCAAAGATAGCGAGATCTACATTTAGGCTATTGGCTTTGTCTACTACTGCTGCCAAGGCATTGCATGTGGACATCTGGTCCATGTGATTGTCTGAGGTGTGTAGTACCGTTAGCTCAGTAGAAGGACCACTATCACTCAACTGCAATACTCCTTATTGTGTCTAAACTACGGCACATACTTGTTTTCGTAGCTGACCGGAATGTTAGCATAGATAAGTTGTCGTGTACAGTTACTATAGGACGCTAGGACGTGGTAAGGAGCTTAGTCGCAGGATACTTGCAGGGCTGCTACAAGTATCCTGTAAGCAATTTGCAATTTCTTATGACGGAAGTACTAGTTCTCCACCCACAGCCTGTCTGGAAGGTTTAACTGAAGTCTCTACATCTTTAGTCGCCCAGAATATGGTAGCAATTTGATTGACTGCATTTAGTAGGTCCTGGGGTGCTTCGGAGTCATTAGTTTGCCTTACTTTGGAGCCGGTCTTTAGTGCACTGAAAACGATGTTGTGCAGATCCGGGTATTTTTCTACATGTTCTGGTCGGAAGTAATCTGCCCAGAGGATCCGTATCTCTTGTTTACATAATTCAGCATGATGCTCTTTAGTAGCAACGTATCTGCTGATCTGTGCAACATAAGCACTTCTTTGCGAAGCGGATGAATCTGCCCCTGGTTGTTCGGCTGCCTCTATGAGCTGAATCATTCTCATAGTCGTTAGCGCAGCAACTTGCGCTAAATGGGGATCATATATACCGCATGGTACATCGCAGTGTGCATATGCTTTTTCCGATGGTATCACTTTATATGTTAAGTCTAAGGCCTTGCTAAGTATAGACATACATACACCTCCTATTTATTGATTTATTGTATAGTGTAAAGCAAGGATAACAGGATGCCAAGTAGCAAATTGGCTAAGATTACATATAGGTGCAATATAGCTGAGTATTCTAGGTGCTAATGGTATCTCATAGGAGACGTTGATAAGTGTATGCCTTAATTATACTTTTTCGTAGGTTATACGCAGCTACATATTTTATCCTGATAATCTTGAGAGTGCTTCTAAAGAGAGTTCAGGTTGTAGGATGGAGCATGTATCCTACGTTCCATAATGGAGATACACTGTTTTTATATAGATTTGGATTAATATTACATAGAATTAATTATGGAGACATAGTTTTGGTAGAGGGCATCACTTATACGAACTTGCCACTGATAAAGAGAGTAGTTGGAACGCCTGGCGACGTCGTAGAGTTTAATGAATTTATAGTCAGGATTAATGGAAGCACGATTCTAAATGGAAGCAATGAGTCCAATGTTTATAAATCCTCTGATCTCCATAAAATTGTGTTGACTAATTATCATTACTTTGTAATAGGTGATGCTGAATTTAGTGACGTAGCTGTTTTAGACAGCAGGGAATTTGGGCCAGTCCACAAGGACAGTATCAGATACAAAACTATCACCAGGTACTAGGTAGTATTTGTTAAGATATCATTTTAGTTAGGATAGAACAGGGAATCTTCTTAATCTAAGAAGTCTCTTAACTTTCTCGACCTAGTAGGGTGCCTTAGTTTTCTCAGTGCCTTAGCTTCTATCTGCCTAATTCTCTCGCGAGTGACACCGAATTCTCTTCCAACTTCTTCTAATGTCCTGCTTCTGCCGTCTTCTAAGCCGAATCTAAGTTGGAGTACTCTTCGTTCGCGGTCGTTAAGGGTGTTTAGTACTTCTTCTACCTGCTCTTTTAGTAATTGAAACGATGCTGCATCTGCTGGAGCAAGAGCACTTCTGTCTTCTATAAAATCTCCGAGGTGGTTATCTTCCTCCTCACCTATAGGAGTTTCGAGTGATACTGGTTCTTGAGATATTTTTAGGATTTCCCGTACTTTCTCAGGGCTTATATCCATATCTTTACTTATTTCTTCGCTTGTAGGCTCCCTTCCGTACTCCTGTACAAGTCGCCTACTAGTTCTCATAAGTTTGTTTATAGTTTCCACCATATGGACAGGAATACGTATTGTTCTAGCTTGGTCTGCTATTGCTCTGGTGATTGCCTGCCTTATCCACCACGTAGCATATGTGCTGAATTTGAAGCCTTTTCTGAAATCAAATTTTTCGACTGCTCTTATAAGTCCTATATTTCCCTCTTGAACAAGATCGAGTAAGGACATCCCGCGACCTATATATTTCTTTGCCACGCTTACAACTAACCTCAGGTTGGCTTCTGCCAGATGTCGTTGGGATTTTATTCCATCAGCTTCTATTAACCGTATTTGGTCTTGGAGTGTATCCTCCGAGCTATTCAGCATGAATACGAATGACTCGTTTTCTATTAATTCATTAAGTTCACTGATTCGAGTAGTTCTGTCGATTATGTCCAAAATATCACTCGGCAGTATACGGCTTGTTAGAGATAATTTTGATATAGCAGATGCTATTTCTGTTTCCTCGCATTGCAGTTCCTCTGCCATGCTCCACATCATGTCAGTATTTATTTCACCGTCTATGGCAGCTCTGAGTCTTTCGTTAGATACTAATTCATCTATGCTAGGATCAGGATCTAGTTCGAGTCTAGCTAGGATAAGGTCCAATATATGGGTATGGTTTACTAACTCCCTTACGATTGACAACCACGTGTCAAATCCACTAGGTATTCTCCCATCAACCCCAGAAAGGAGCTTTTTTGTGGAGCGTACATATATTGCGCATTCCATGGATCTTGCAAGGAATCGTTCATCCTTGGCTGTGAGGAGGCTTACTCTGCCAATTTCTCTAAGATACATTCTAACGGGGTCGTCGATTGCATCAGGAATTTCTAGCCCGGCATCTACTTCGTTTTCAGCGTCTGCTTCTATGTCCTTCACAGACTCCTCGAGCTCTTCTTTCCCTATATTTGGAGGTATGACATCCTCTTCATCTATAACTGCTGTTGGTACAGATATATTTATCCCGAGTGCTGCTGTTGCAGAGGAACCATCTTCAGAGACGGCGGACAGGATGCCAGCAGTGGTACCTCCGTCATCTTCCGCTTCCTGCAAATCCTCTATCAATGCATCTATATCGTTCTTTTTTCTTCGCATATTAACTTGTTT
Organism: Chloroflexota bacterium; assembly: GCA_002717805.1. Taxonomy (GTDB): domain Bacteria; phylum Chloroflexota; class Dehalococcoidia; order Lucifugimonadales; family UBA2985; genus UBA2985. Next base: position 60,016 of record PBBS01000005.1, read on the forward strand.
CCCTCTGTTCTGGGTTTTCTCCAGAGTATATTTTCCTCAGTTCGTGGTTAATAACTTGGGCCTCCACGATGTTACGTTCTATTATATCTTTGCTCTGCCAGTCCGCCTCAGTCAATTTCTCAAGAAGTATCTGTTCTTGCAGAGTATAGAATCTTGCCTTAATCCTATTGGCTATGTCGGTCAGAGCTTTAATTCTGTCCTTAATGTCTAGAGGCGGTATGTCCATAGACATTATGTGATCCAAATGGGCCACTAGCTCATCTGCCATAGATTCCCTCAGTCTTTCCATTGTAGTCCAGCTATCAAGATTTGTGAATATACTCCTGTTTTCTGATTGTTCGAACATATCAGGATATATCTCATTTATCTCAGTTATTAGATCAGGGTAGTTCAGAAGGAGATATAGGCAATATTCTTCGAGTATATCCCTTTTATCAGCAGATTGACTAGCTGCTGAGTTGTTAGTGTTGCTAATTTCTCGTTTGATGGAGGCCGAAGAGTTTTTGATTGGTTGCCAGATGTGTTTTTCTAAATCTCGTTCAGATATATTTGTTATTTCTGACAAGGATCTGAGATATTTGCCCCTTGTAAAAGGATTAGCTTCAGTTCGTATAAATGGCCCTAAAGAATCCACTAACATAAGTCTGCCGTTGTCATTGGTTACGTCATATCTTGAAGGGATGGTCTCGAATAAGTATTCTAATAGCGATCTGGCATTCCCTATCAAGTGTTGCCATTTTTCAGGATCAGACTGTATTAGAGTATCTGGATCTTGACCTACAGGCAGTTCGGCAACTTTAAGAGATACATTTAAATGCCTCTGCTGGAATGATATTCTACTGTTTCTGCCAGCTCTTAATATATCTATTTGGGTTGCCTGCCAAGATGACTCCATACTTCTTATTGTTGCTTCTTTACCGGCGTTATCCGGATCTAGCGCTAGTACGAAGTCGGAGGATATATTTCTGAGAGTTTTAACTTGTTGTTCAGTGAGTGCTGTTCCCATAGATGCCACAACATTTTGGAATTGGTATTGGTGAGCCGTTATAACATCGAGGTAGCCTTCAACTATCACCGTTTGTTTATTTTCTGCTATAGCGGTTCTAGCAAAATATAATCCGTAGAGTAAGCTGCTTTTATCAAATACTTGGCTCTTAGGGGTATTAATATATTTTGGATTGCTATTATCTATGGACCTTCCACCGAATCCAGCTATTTCTCCATTTGTGTTGTGTATAGGGAAAATTATTCTTCGCTGGAACATGTCCCTAATTTGTCCATCTGTACCTTGGGTGGCAAGGCCAGAGTTGAGTATTTCTTGGTCTGTATAACCTTTTGACGACAGGTGTCTTACTAAAGTGTCTCTTCCAAAACTGCCTAAGCCAAGTTGGAAGCGGGATATAGAGGCTTGATTTACCCCTCTGTTCCTCAGATACTCGGCTGCATGATAGCCATCTGGGGAATTTAGGTTTTGTTTGAATGTTTCCATTGCCAGGTTATTCAGTTCATATATTCTCTTGTCCAAGTTCCTGTTCACGTTGCTGGGAACACTTAGCCCTAGTTGATTAGCCAACTTGTTGAGTGCCTCAGGAAATTCTATTCCGTCTACTTTCATTATGAATGAAAGTGAGTCTCCTCCGTCCGCGCATGCGCCAAAACATCGCCAGGTTTGTCGTTCGGGAAATACGAAAAAGGAAGGAGTTTTTTCATCATGAAAAGGACAAGCAGCTTTAAAATTGCGCCCTGATCGCTCTAGGGCTACATAGCCAGATATCATATCCACTATATCTAGACGATTTTTTACTTCTTGAGCTAAAGTCATATTGTTTATTGGATTCGCAATTATTCTTTTGTATTCTGGGTGTAAGAATTTTATTGGATTTCCTAGATTATGGTATGAGTTAGGAATCCTTTCGTTATCCTTGGCTCTATTTCTTCAGCCTTAGTCAGTGCAAAATAATCAGTCATACCAGATACATAGTCAACTGCCATTATATCCGACCCCTCTTCTCTAAGGTGATATTCATTAGGTATATATTGAGGATTATTAGAGAAGTAATTATACAGTAAGGTTACTATTTTTCTCGCGGTATCACCTATCTCTCCCATTCCCGCTGGTACATATATATTCTCAAACATGAATTCACGTAGGATGTTAGAAGCTTCGAGTACTTGTTCACTCATATGGATACTTGGTTCTGTATCACTCCTTTCTGTTAATCCTGTAGCATCCCAGGATGAAGTGACTATGTCAGTAACCATTGTGTCTATTCGCTGAGAATGCCTCTGCCCGAGAACTCTAATGCATATATCTGGTATTTTATCTTCCGCTAGTAACCCAGCCCGTATCGCATCCTTTATGTCATGATTTAAGTAGGCGATTGCATCGGAAATTCGACAGATTTGTGCCTCAAGAGTGGTTGGTTTCTCAAGAAACCCGGAGATATCATTTTTGGGTTTCGAATGTGATCTCATGCCATTTTTAACTACTTCTGTAAGATTTAAGCCATCCCCATTCTTTTCGAGTTTCTCAACTATACGGACACTCTGAGCTGCATGATTGAATCCATTATTGTGTAATTTATTAAGCTCATCTTCTCCCAAATGTCCAAAAGGAGTGTGACCTATATCGTGTCCAAGTGTCATAGCTTCAACCAGATCTTCGTTGAGGTTCAATGCCCTAGCAATAGTTCTACCTATTTGGGACACCTCAAGGGTATGTGTAAGCCGGGTTACGTAATGGTCTCCAGTAGGGGCGATAAAAACCTGTGTCTTGTGTTTTAAGCGACGAAAGGCATTGCTATGCACCAACCTGTCTCTGTCTCTCTGGAATTCATTTCTTAGCGGAGATGGGTTTTCTGGTACTTCTCTAATTGCTGAATCTAGAGATTTTGTGGCATAAGGTGATAAGTTTTCTTCTCTAATGCTGAGTCTATGATTTATCTCTTCTAACATGCTGCACCGTGTTTCAACGAGTACCTACTGGTAGGCCGGGTGATGATAAAACTTTTATCGTTCCTCTATATAATACACCAAGAGAGGCAGTTTTTATTAGGTGATAGCTGAGGAATTATCTCCAATTGGAGTGTGAAGACTTTACCTACTCCACGGTCACAGATTTAGCAAGATTACGGGGTTGATCTACATCACATCCACGCTTAATTGCTATGTTGTATGCCAGTAATTGGAGAGGTACTACTGCCAATATAGGTGTAAGTAGATAGTCGATTGCAGGTATGTATACTACTTCATCTGCTAGGTCCGCTATATTTGTATCGCCTTTTGTAGCCAAGGCTATTACTGTGCCTCCGCGTGCTTTTACTTCTGCTATATTATTTAGCATCTTGTCATACAGTTCGTCTTTAGTTGCTATAGCTAATACAGGCATGTTCTCGTCTATCAGAGCAATTGGTCCATGCTTCATTTCCCCGGCAGCACATCCTTCGGAATGTATATAGGATATTTCTTTAAGTTTCAAAGCTCCTTCGAGCGCCGTAGGATAATTTATACCACGACCTAAGAATAGGAAGTTCGTCTTCCTGTAAAACTTGTCTGCAAGCTCGATATAAGGATTGTTGTTAGCGAGTATCTTTCCTATCATATCAGGGAGCCTGGACAGGGAATTTAGCGCTTCTTTTACTTGGTTTTGATTTAGGTATCTGGTTTTCGATCCAAAATCTATGGCCAATAAATATATTGCCTCTAAGGAACATATATAAGTTTTTGTGGATGCTACCCCAATTTCGGGACCCGCTCTAAGATATAGAGTTTCATCGGATATTCTATTGGATTGACTACCCTCTGTGTTACATATGTTTATGATGTAGGCGCCCTGTTCCTTAGCCATTGACATTGCGGCTAGTGTATCAGCAGTTTCTCCGGATTGGCTTATAGATATGACTATTGTGTCTTTTCCCAATAGTGGTCTATTGTATCTAAATTCGGACGCGTTTTCTGCCTCAGAGTGTATGCCAGCTAATTGTTCCATCATATGTTTCCCTACCATTGACGCATTGTAGCTAGTGCCCATTCCTATAAATATTACTCTGTTAATTTTCTTTATTTGCGATTCGGTGAGAGATATCTCATCTAAATTTACGGACAGGGATTCGAATGATAATCTTCCGCCAAGAGTTGCGATTGTTGCTTCTGGTTGCTCGGCTATTTCTTTCATCATGAAATGCTTGTACTTCCCTTTAACCGCAGAAATTGGGTCATAAGGGATAGCCTGCACAGTCTTTTCTATGTGTATTCCGTCCAATGATTCATAAGTGGTTGATTTCGGGGTAATATATGCGATTTCATTAGACTCTAGATAATTCACTTGGCGTGTGTATGGGAGTATCGCTGGTAAGTCACTTGCTATAATCATCCCATTCTGAGTCTCGCCTATGACTATGCCCCCAGCATTTCCTTTCTTGAAAGCGATAATTGCATCAGGAGCCTTTTTCGAGATAATGACGACTGCATGAGCTCCCATTATCTTGTTTGCTACGTTGCTGATTGATCGTTTAAGGTCAAATCCCAATGACAATTGGGACTCTATTAGGTGAGGTATGACTTCACTGTCAGTATCAGACTTGAACGTATGACCTTCGGAGATCAATTCATTTTTTATTTCTCGATAATTCTCTACTATTCCATTGTGTACTACGGTTATTGAGGATGAGCAATCTTCATGAGGATGAGCATTTTTGTGATTAGCTTCGCCATGAGTTGCCCAGCGAGTATGCCCTATGCCAATAATCCCTTCAACCNGGTTGCTTTCTAATGACAAGATGAGGTCTTTAAGTTTACCCTGTGATTTTCTAACAACTATTTCGCCTTTTGTATCTATAACAGCTATACCTGAGCTATCATACCCTCTATATTCTAGGTTTCTCAGCCCGCTGAATAGTATCTCAGGCACTTGCATGGATCCTGTATATCCGATAATGCCGCACACAGTATTTCTCCTATCAGATACGGATACAGAATTTGTAATGTGATTTACATATTAGGCATTGTTCGAATAAACACCCTTATAGGATGAGGGTAGTAGTTCTGCAATATGTTCCATTATAGTAGTAGTAACCGTTTCTAGTTGTTCCGTGTCTAGTCTTCCTTTGACGTGAGGCACCGAGAAGGGTTGACCGATTGTAACCCGAAAAGTGCCTCTGGGTATTGCTACTTGCCAAAAAGGGCCTACCTTTTCAGTACCAACGATTCCTACCGGGAGCACCGGTGCACCAGACTTCATAGCTAATAAAGCTGCACCATGTACGCCGCGAGTCATTCCTGTCGCTGGACTTCTTTGTCCTTCAGGGAATAGAGCTACTGCAGCGCTATCCTTTAGCATTTGAAGTGCCCATATAACTGCTCTGACATCCCGGCTGTCGAATTCTACGGGAATTGCTCCGTATGCCTTCATAAAAGACGAGAAGATTATATTCTTGAACAACTCGCTTTTGGCAAGAAAATTAAGCTTTCTGGGAAATCCTGCACCAAGTAATGGTGGGTCTAGGTTACTTGGATGGTTTGATACAACTAGTAGAGGGCCATCTTCAGGTACATTTTCTTTACCGTTAAATTCCCAGTCTCCAAATATATCTAGTGCGCCTCGCATTAGTTTGTTTGTAGATTTGTATACTATCCCCATAACTAAGACCTTACCAGATTGATTATGTATTCTACAACCTTTTCTTTTGTCATATCTGTCGTATCTATCAGAATTGACCCTTGGGAAACCATGAGCGGAGAATCTTCCCTTTCTGTGTCTAATGAATCTCTTGTGCTTAAATCAGCTAGGATTTCATTTAATGGCTTGCTTTTCGAAGTCCCAATATTTTCCTCGTACCTGCGCTTTGCTCTTTTCGCTGCAGAAGCTGTTAGAAATATCTTTAGATCTGCAGTTGGAAGTACAACGCTTGCAATATCACGGCCGACCATGACGATTTTACCATCTTTAGCCATCTTTCTTTGCTGTTCTACCATAGCGGCACGAACGCCGGTAATACTAGATATGGCTGATACAGACACCTCTACTTTTGGAGATCTGAGATGTTCTGTTATATCTGAACCATCAACCAGCATATAGGTCGATTCCGTCCCATTTGCTTCAGTATTGGCCTTTAATTCTATATTTATTGTCTTGGCCAGCATTATAACGTTTTGCCTATCAGACGCATCAACATTTTTTTGTATTGCAACCCAGGTGACTGCTCTATACATTAGCCCCGTGTCTATGAATCCAAACCCCAATTGTTTCGCCAGTGCCATGCCAACACTAGTTTTCCCGGATGCCACCGGCCCGTCTATAGCTATGGTAGAAGTGGGTTTCAACTGCTGGTCCTTGTAATTTGGTTATGGCTATTAGTAGTCATAATGCTATTTTCGAACGTGCAACATTGATACGGTCTCGGATTGTTCTTGCAACATCTCTGGAGGCATCGGCGAAAGTGTGCGGATCTTCAGATGCATACAGGAGGCTTCTAGACACATTTATGGCTATATTTGCTGTACTCGGACTAGCTCCGAGGTGTATCGTTGACTCTAAGTCTCCTCCTTGACTACCTACTCCTGGTGCTAGTATGAACATATCTTGTGATATGGTGCGTATCTTTTCTAACTCGTCTGGGTAGGTTGCACCTACTACCAAACCGATATTGCCATTTCTATTCCAATCTTGGGCGGTTAAGGCGATTTTCTCGTACAAACTTATAGTTGTACCTTCGTGTGGTACTCTAAGGTCTTGGAAGACTGTGGCACCTGGGTTAGATGTTCTGCATAATATTAGTACACCCTTATCTTTATAGTCTATGAATGGATCCAAGGAATCTTTACCAAGATAAGGGTTAACTGTGGTTGCATCGAAATGCCAATAATTGAACATTGCTTCTGCATATGCTTTGGCTGTTGACGAGACATCTCCTCTTTTGGCATCACCTATAACTGGTATGTATTCAGGTATATGGTTTAGGGTTTTCTCTAGAGCTTTGAGTCCATCAATGCCCATAGATTCATAGAACGCCAAATTAGGCTTGTAGCAACATACCAAATCAGATGTAGCGTCGATTATTCTTTTGTTGAAATCGGATATGTCTTTGATTGCCATNTGGTTCGGGTCTGGATCTAGTCCTACGCAGAGCAGGGATTGATTTTTTTGACTAGCTTGAGACAGTTTAGTGTAAAAATTTGGCATAGGAATAATCTCCATTTACATGTGAACTCATTTAGAATTAAAAAGTCTAATATGTTCACGCATTATACANTGATCCATAGTGACACTTATTCCAGCGGAGCGTGCTTTTGCGGCGTATTCTTCATTGTATATTCCGTCTTGCATCCATATATGTTTGACTCCCATTTCGATGGATTGATCGATTATTGGACCTATAGTATCAGGTTTCTTAAATATATTTACTAGATCGACTTGGAAAGGTATGGATTTTAAGTTAGGATAACTGGCTTCTCCTAAGATCCTTGGTATAGCCTGATTTACAGGGATTATTCTATAACCGTTCTCTTGTAGGTATTTCGCAACTTTGTGGCTATCTCTATCAGGGTTCTGTGAGATGCCTACAATGGCTATATTGGTGCTAGATTGGATCTGGGTTTCTATTAGACTCATAATTACTAAGTGGGGCTAGCCTCTTCTATATAGGAATGTGGGCATTTCATCAACTATTAGCTGGGCTGCATTAGAGAACATTATCCCGACTGTGTGATCTATTAATAGAACACCTAGTTTATTGTCATCCATCAGGTTTCGGATTCTTTTGGAAGTTTCGCCTGATAGCAATGGGAGGCTGTTTAGAATATCCGTAGCTAGCAATAGATGAGCACCTTGAATGCTAGAAGCTATAATATTGGATTCTTTACTCAGACGTTCTATCTCTGACTCTGACGGTCCCTCGCATACCGATATGATTGACAATTCATCTCCGAATCTTGCTACCAGATCGAAGCATCCCTCTGAGGGCCCTATCCCGAAGTTACGATAAGGTACATCAAATTCTATTTTATAGCCATTGCTTTTCATCACAATATCAATGGCTTCCATTATGAGGTCTCTGTCTAGATGTTCTTCTGTTAGCCTCTCTCCATATACTTGATCTATGAATGTTCCAACTACTTCCTCTATTGCAGCAGATTCCTCTAGCTTTAGATGTGTGCCTGGCGGTATATCTAAGACACTCTCAGGATTTGTAGACATATTAAGCCTTTCTATTTAGCCTCTAGGCAGGTTACNGATACATTCATAGATGGTGCCCAGGGAGGGATTCGAACCCACACCTCTTTTAGGGAGAGCGGATTTTAAGTCCGCCGCGTCTACCCTTCCGCCACCTGGGCTAGGTATCAATTGTAGACATATAAGTAATGCCTATTAGATCCGCGATCATTTGCAAGATGTGTTGGAGGCGACGGGCGGATTCGAACCGCCGAATAGAGCTTTTGCAGAGCTCCGCCTTAACCACTTGGCCACGTCGCCCCTAGTAAACTAGTGACTGCATTGTATCACAATTGGTGCCGAGGAGGAGATTTGAACTCCTACGGGCTGACGCCCACGGCCCCCTCAAGACCGCGTGTCTACCGATTCCACCACCTCGGCAATATCATGAATTCTGGCAGGAGTGGGAGGATTCGAACCCCCGACCTGCGGTTTTGGAGACCGCTGCTCTTCCATCTGAGCTACACTCCTGTATTTTACCGCTTTCGCAAGCGATGAGGCATATTTTACCTTGATAATGATGTGTGGTAAAGGGGGGCTCCATTGAGCATAAAAGATCTGATATGATTTCTATTGATTTCTGATATTAGGAAATTTCTGTATGTAAATCGAATAGTGTAAACTGATGAAAAAGATACTTGCATTTATAGCTACAGCTAAAGACAATCAATTTTTTTGGATATTATGGAGGTTATCAGTTGTCATTGTTTGTACGTTGGTTGTGTATAACTGTATAGGTTATAGATTTGTATAATATTATGGAGGTTGTATCCTATGAATGATTACATACCTAGCACTACCAAATGGGTAGCTGAGCAAGTCGAGCTGTATGAATCTAGTAACGGTGAAGAGGGGACTACCCTTAGGGGATTGCCGGTCATAATAGTCACAAACACTGGTAGAATAACCGGTTCTATAAGGAAAACTCCCCTGATGAGGGTTTCGGATGGCAATAAATATGTGCTTGTTGCCTCCCAGGGTGGTTCAGAGAAGAATCCTTATTGGTATTATAACCTGAAGGCTGATCCACGAGTTATGATAAGAGATAGGTCTGACGTATATGAGATGGTAGTAAGGGAAGTCGAAGATGTCGAAGAGAGATCTAGGTTGTGGTCTCTGGCGGTCCAGGCTTATCCTCCATACGAGGATTATCAGAGTAAAACTACTAGAATAATACCTGTGTTTCTGGCAGAAGTAAATTCTCGGTAAGCTAATAAGCAGGGGTAGGAGTGTATTTGGGGATTGTGGTCTTAGTGTATTGAGAGTTACTTTGCGTTGATTTGTAGAGTTCCTTCAATTGCCTTTATCCTAGCATCTATTTCGGCGAGGCTAGTCGAAATATCTTTATCCAAGGGTTGTGGGTATATTATATCAAGGTGTTGTTGTCTATTAGATTCTAATTCAATAATTTTCTGCTCCAGTTGATTGCTTTGACTGTATAGGTACACTAGCGCAACTATATTTAACAGTAACACTAAGAGTGAACTGGCTAGAACTAAATTCCTGTTAATCATTAGTTATCCTCATATTGTGGAGTGGGTGACGAAAAATTAGATATTCTTTTTCTATAGCTATGGGGAGTTTCAAGAGTGTTTGTGATCATCCATATGTCTTTGGATTTCTTCTGCTATATCGTCATCGGTTATCTCACCAGCTCTATCAACGATAGGTATTCTGTCCGGTTCGGTGTGTATAAGATGGATGCCAATATATGCCTTAATGTCGATGTATACACTATATATTAGGCATAATACTGATATTCCTGCCAAAAGGATATAGAAGTTAGTTTGTGTGTCTAGGTCTTGATTTAAAACAATAGCAACTAAGGAACCGACAAAAGAGCCTATGCTCACAAGCATCAGCGACCGGGTTTTGTTCATATTGATATCTGTTTGTTAAATTTAAATTTGTATTATCTGGGATGTACTTGCGGATACAATTGTAATATCTTATCTATCACCTATTCAAGTTTCATAATTCCACAAGATACTTATTCTGAAATTACTCGTGTCTCAATTGCCTAATCTTTGAGAGATATCCAGAAACCATTCATCTTGATTATTGAGCTTAAATAGATTCAACGTGTTACAATGCTGTCCATAATTAACTAAGGAGATATGAATGGAAGTATATTGTCATCTACGTAGTGGCGATCAAGAGGATTTAAGGTTAATTCCGAAGATAGCTCAGACTGCAGAGGAGCTTGGTTTCGACGGCATATCTTTCTCAGAATTAGCACACGATCCTTTCTTTCCTTCTATAATGGCCATTGAGCATACAGAGAAAATAAGAGTAGCAACTTCAATAGCGATAGCGTTTGCTCGTAGTCCTATGCTATCTGCCTATATGGCTTGGGATCTTCAAAAGATGTCGGATGGGAGATTCGAATTAGGTCTAGGCACACAGGTTAAAGGTCACAATGAAAGGCGCTTTAGCGTTCCTTGGTACGCTCCCGCACCTAGAATGAAAGAGTATGTTGAGTCCATCAAAAGCATTTGGGATTGTTGGCAAAATGGTGCAGAACTTAACTATCAAGGCAAACACTATTCGATTGACCTGATGACCCCAGAATTTAATCCCGGGAAGTTGGATTGCGATATGCCAACCATATCAATTGCTGCTGTAGGACCAGTAATGTCGAAGGTAGCTGGCAGTGTCTGCGACGGAATTATATTACATAGTTTTAATAATAACCGTTATGTAGAGGAGGTAGTTCTCCCAAATGTAGAGATCGGGGCAAAGTCCAACGGCAGGACTATGGATGACATATCGATAGTAGCTGGTGGGATGATTGCAACTGGTGGGGATGAGGAAGAAGTAATGCTCCAAAGGGAAGTTTGCAGGAAAAGAATATCATTCTATGGTTCTACAAGAAGTTACAAGTCAGTTATGGATATGCATGAATGGGGAGATACATGTCTTGAGCTGCATGAAATGTCTAAACAGGGAAAATGGCAGGAAATGCCCTCACTTATAAATGAATCCATATTGGATACATTTAGCGTTTCAGGTGCCTACAAAGATATAGGACCTGCATTGAAAGAACGATATGGAGCCTACTCNTCAAGGATTTCTCTCGGGTTCCCATCAGATGAATCGAGTCATAGTGATCTAGCTAATCTATTAAGATACCTTCATGAATAAGATATNATTGATATAGTGGATGGTACCCCTGCCCGGACTCGAACCGGGGCGCGCGGTTTAGGAAACCGCTGCTCTGTCCGCCTGAGCTACAGGGGCATAATTTCATTATCGTAGACTAGGTGATGTAATTGCAATGATAGTTAAAATAGACCACTGGCGCAATGCTTGTTTGGTTATACTTTAGTGGCATCTTAGGCTTCAGTGATTTCAAAAAAGTCCTCCCAAGANTCCCTGGTCAATTCCATTAATAGAAAGTTATAGCCACGCCTTGTGACCTCTCTTACAGCATAAAAGCCAGATTTCGCAAAAGACTTTTGTGCCCTTATATTCCATATTAGTGTATGCAAATAGACTCTGTTTATTCTTGTTGTGCTGAATATGTGTTGCACAAGTGTATTTACCACATCTGTACCAAATCCGTGGTTCCAGTATTCCTTATCTCCTATCATTATTCCCANCTCAGTCTGTTGACGCATAAGATCTATATCATAGTACATGCAGTTTCCAATAGTTTTGTTATCATATGTTTCTACAGCAAATCTCTTTGACCAGGATACAGGATAGCTAAGTTCGTCCTCATATACTCTTAGATATTGGCTATATGACATTCTTATAGGCACAGTGGCGTCCAGATCGGACAACTCTTCATCTAATCTCCATGAATAATCTAATGGAGCGTCTTCCAATCGTTTTTCCCGGAGAAAGATGGTTTGTCCCTTTATAACTATCTTATTGGTCATGGCTAGTCGTCTCTTATGATCCTAATTGATTTTTCGACTATAGATTTTTCTGCTTCGTGGGTTAATTTCGTCAATGAAGTTATGGCATCTATCCATTCTACTACGTCGAATTCGGAGTCATGATTTTCTATTGATCCACCTACAGTGGTCATTAGATAGAAATATACTGTTTTATAGCATCTTACTTGATCAGCGTTACGCAGGAACCAGTAGTTGACGGAGTCAATTCTCTTGGACAGACTCACTTCTAATCCAGTTTCCTCTAGTACTTCTCGGAGTGCGGTGTTAGGGANAGACTCACCAGCTTCTGGAGTACCCTTTGGTAATGCCCACAACCATCCACCTGCTTGATGCCTGCCACATATTAATATCTCCGGCGTATTCTCTTGAAGTCTATATACCACACCACCAGCAGATATGGGGAATGCAAGTTTTGCTTTGTCAGTCACTTATATAATGGACCTTTTCGTTATTTGATTTGATTGTATTTCGCTCACAAATTTGAAGTCAAGAGGATATGTTCATGGATCCTCATTTTTGCTTATGTTTGAAAGTTTTTGTATCACAAACAANAGGGCCCCAAACACTACTATACTTGCATAGCTTATTGAGCGGTCCAATAGAGCTATAGATAGAGCTTCTGTCGCAGGTATACTCAACGTTAGAAGTCCTATTATGCCTGGTTCAACTATTCCTACTCCNCCGGGAGTTAAAGGTATTGTGGTCAATATGGCATTTGCGAGGGTTACAAATACTATCAATGGCAATACTATGTTGGTGTCTCCAAGGGCTTGGATTACGAAATATAATCTGCCAATTTCAGTTAGCCAAGATATAAAACTTAACGTTAATAGAGTTGGTATTCTATCTAGGCTATCTATAGTGCCCGCATGAAATCTTAGATAAGGCAAAGCTAAAGCATTTGGTAGAAGATTTGCTATTNTAACCCCAAATTGTTTCAATCCAATAAAAGATAAACTAGCAATTAATGCTAAAAGTGCTGACATGCCGATAAATAAAATGAGTAAATCCGTGTCGGCACCTTTATATAATGTTATAGATGCTATTATCAAGAGTATAAATACCATTGCAATATCCAGAATACGTTCTGAAACTACGGTGCCTATTGTCTTTGGGAAACTATAGCCATAGTCTGCTGTTAGCGAATANGCTCTATATGCGTCACCTAATCTGAACCATGTTATGGCATTAGCAAACCAACCTATGAATACATACCTGGCACATTTGAGCGNAGAGGGCAGGGGTTTCGAAGACGGATCGACTATATCTGCATTCGAGAGCATAATACGCCATCTAANCCCACGAATATAGAATCCAAAGTAATATGATCCGAAAGCCACACCATATAGAGCAACATTACATTCGGCCAAGGTCTCGAACGTGCTATACCAATCTATATCAAAGCGAGTNACCAACACTATNAGAAGTGATATGGCNATCATAATGGAAAACAGGCTGCTCTTCGATAAGAAACGTGAGCTTAGAGATAGGTTNTTGATGTTANCGCCTTTCGATTATCATTGGTTAAGCCAGAGGGTTTTTTCGGGGAACTCCTGACCGTCTAGGGTAGATTTTAGGTGATTTTCTTACTTTTTTGTATAAAACTAAAGTAGATGGGTCTAGGATATCTTTGATGTATACCTCTTGCACACTGTTAAGTTCACCACCCAGTAGATCAGAAGCCTTGTTAGCCTGCATAATTTCGGACTCGATTCTTGTGGATTTATGGGCTATAAATAATCCTCCGACTCTCACAAGTGGTAGGGCCAATTCTAGTAAGGTGNCGAGTTGAGCCACAGCCCTGGATATTACTACATCGAAAGACTCTCTGTAGCCAGTATCGTTCGCTATTTGTTCTGCTCTATCAGGAACTATAGTCACATCATTAAGCCTAAGCTTCGAAGATATATATGTTAAGAAATTAGCCTTCTTCTTGATAGATTCAACAAGACATAGATCTATATTGGGATCGATTATCTTTAGGGGTATTCCTGGGAATCCTGCCCCGCTGCCTAGGTCTAATAAAGATAGCCTGTCCGGGTAGATATCTTTAATAAGATTGTATGAAGATATTGATTCTAGGAAATGCTTAGATTGAACTAGGTTTGTATCTTTTATTGAGGTTAGGTTTATATTCTCATTCCAAGCTAGCAATTCCTCTTGAAACAACTTGAATGTTTCAATTTGTTTTGTACTTAGACTTACCCCAAACTCCTTTGCTCCTTTTAGAAGTATCTCCAATTATCAGCGCTTCTTTCTTCTGGCATTGTGGTAAGACTTTGCATTAGATAATCTAATATAGTTCTATCTATCTGAATTATATTAGACTGCTACTGATGGCAGGTTTGACTGACCAGAGAGGTACTTATCTATGCCGTGAGCTACTTGCCTACCCTCGGCTATTGCCCATACTACAAGTGAAGCACCTCTAACAGAATCTCCACCAGCAAAAATCCCAGGGATACTAGTCATTCGGTCAGAATTTGTACTTATATTGCCGCGATCGTCCAAATCTATTCCTAGGTCCTTTATAAGCCCTTCATGTTCAGGGTGTATGAATCCCATTGCCAGTAGCACTAAATCGACTTCTATGGAAAATGCACTGTCAGGAATTTCACTCATTACAGGCCGGCCAGACTCATCTGGCTTACCCCATTCAACTCTCACTGCATCTAGCNTTTCGACTTTGCCTTGGCTACCAGAGAATCCTTTAGTCAATATGTTGTAGTCCCTTGAACCGCCTTCTTCATGTGCCGATGAGGTCCTAAGTATAAGTGGCCACTGAGGCCAGGGATTATTAGATCCTCTAGTTTCTGGTGGCTTTGGTAGAAGCTCCAGTTGGTAAACTATCTCTGCACCTTGTCTATGGGCAGTCCCCAGACAGTCTGCGCCAGTATCTCCTCCTCCGAGGATAACAACTCTCTTGCCTTCAGCGGATATAGATTCTGATGGGTCTATTTTGTGACCGGCTATTCGTCTGTTTTGTTGTGGAAGATAGTCCATTGCTAAATGGACTCCATATAAGTCCCTGCCTTCCACTGCTAATTCTCTTGGTTCACAGGCACCTATTGTAATACATATCGCATCAAATTCTTTATTAATGTCTTCGACTGATATATCTACTCCAACTTCGGTGTTTGGTTTGAAGATGACTCCCTCTTCGGCCATAAGGTCAACGCGTCTTTGAACGATATTCTTATCTAGTTTAAAATCTGGTATACCTAATCTCAAGAGTCCACCAATGTATTCATCTCTTTCGAATAAAGTTACCGTATGTCCGGCTCTATTTAGTTGTTGTGATGCTGCTAATCCTGCCGGTCCAGAACCTATGACGGCGACATTTTTCCCTGTCCTAGTTTTTGGTGGTTCTGGTTTTATCCAACCTTCTTCAAACCCTTTGTCTACTATTGCCTTCTCTATATATTCTATAGTTACAGGATCTTGATTTATAGAAAGGACACATGCTGGTTCGCATGGGGCTGGACATATTCTACCTGTGAATTCTGGGAAATTATTCGTTGAATGGAGTCTGACTAGAGCTGATTCCCATTGACCTGTGTAGACCAGATGGTTCCATTCTGGGATTAGGTTTCCGAGCGGGCATCCTGTGTGACAAAATGGTACGGCACAGTTCATACAACGGGCACCCTGATCCTTAATATCCTTCTCAGGCCACGTGTTGTATAGTTCTTTCGAATCCCTGAGTCTTTCAGCTATTGNGCGCTTCTCTGGAGTTCTCCTCTGGAATTCCATGAAACCTGTTGATTTACCCAATGCTCACCTNTCCTTCAGCTTTTCTCTCTTCTAATACCCTCTTATAGTCGTTGGGTATTATCTTAACAAATTTATCCTTCATTTTATTCCAAGATGCAAGTATGCTCTTTGCATTTGCACTATCTGTGTAGTCCTTGTGCTCTTGTATAAGTTTCTTAAGTATTATTTCGTCTTCTGCNGCTAGGTTCTCAAGTCCTACCATGTCCAGATTGCAACGACTCTCGAAGTCTCCAGATTCGTCAAATACGTATGATATACCACCACTCATACCTGCCGCGAAATTNCTACCAGTATCGCCGAGGANTACTACTGTTCCTCCTGTCATATATTCGCAGCAATGATCTCCAACTCCTTCAACGACTACACTGGCTCCACTGTTCCTTACNCCGAATCTTTCTCCAGCTAAGCCGTTTATAAATACNTTACCTCCTGTAGCACCATATAGCACTACGTTACCTACTATGGTAGTTTCTTCTGGAGTGAATGACGATTCTTGCGGAGGTCTTAATACTATTCTACCCCCAGACATGCCTTTTGCAAAATAATCGTTGGCGTCTCCTAACAAGTTTAACGTAACACCAGTTGTTAAGAATGCTCCAAAACTTTGNCCAGCTGAACCGCGGAATATGCATGTTATTGTGTCTTCAGGAAGGCCCTCATCCCCATGTTTTTCTGCAATCCTTCCGCTTAGCATCGCACCAACTACTCTGTTAGAGTTATTGATGGGCAGATCAATGGTTACCGGTGAACTATTCTCGATCGCTGTTTCAGACAATGATATGAGTTTATGGTCAAGAGNATTTTCTAGGCCGTGGTCCTGNTCGCTGTTGCAGAACCGGCTTGTTCCCTGTGGCACGTCAGGGAGGGTTAGCATTGGAGATAGATCCAATCCTTTCTCTTTCCAATGTTCTACTGCCATGTTTGGTTCTAACATATCCATTCTGCCAACCATTTCATTCACGGTCTTGAAACCAAGTTTTGCCATTATTTCTCTCAAATGCTCTGCGATGAAGTAGAAATAGTTTATTACATATTCTGGTTTACCCGCGAACTTCTTTCTGAGTTCTGGGTCTTGAGTTGCAATACCAACAGAGCAAGTGTTTAGGTGGCATTTCCTTAGCATTATGCAGCCGAGAGTTACCAGAGGGCCGGTTGCGAAACCAAATTCCTCTGCCCCAAGAAGGCATGCAATAGCCACATCTCTACCAGTTTTTAACTGGCCATCGGTTTGGACTACAATCCTTCCCCTGAGGTCGTTCATCAATAGTACCTGTTGAGTTTCTGCCAATCCCAGTTCCCATGGCAACCCAGCGTGTTTCACAGAAGATTCTGGAGAAGCTCCAGTTCCACCGCTGTCACCACTTATAAGTACGACGTCTGCGTGACCCTTGGAAACTCCAGCGGCGATTGTACCAACNCCTACTTCCGCGACTAATTTAACNTGTATTCTCGCCTTGGGATTAACGTTTTTAAGATCATGTATTAGTTGAGCCAAATCTTCGATTGAGTATATATCGTGATGAGGCGGTGGAGAGATCAATTCTACTCCTGGTGTAGTATGTCTTATCTTACCAATATATTCGTCTACCTTATGTCCAGGCAATTGACCCCCCTCACCTGGTTTGGACCCTTGGGCCATCTTGATCTGTAGGTCCGTAGCATTTACAAGATAATTAGTTGTGACTCCAAATCTTCCTGAGGCCACTTGCTTAATAGCACTATTGCGAGAATCTCCGTTTGAATCTAAAGTGAACCTGACCGGATCCTCCCCACCTTCTCCAGTATTACTTTTGGCACCTATTCTATTGGCTGCTATTGCTAGAGTTTCATGAGCTTCTCGACTAATGGCTCCAAGTGATATAGCGCCTGTTGCAAATCTTTTTACTATTTCCGATACAGGTTCNACTTCATCTATAGATATCGGTTCTGTGTCAGACTTAAATTCCATTAACCCTCTTAGGGTCTTGGCTTGTCTATCTTGTTGATCTATAGCCGTAGCAAATTTTCGATATGTGTCGTAGTCATTAGTTCGAGTGGACTGTTGTAGTAGTGAAATTGACTCAGGATTGTACATGTGATATTCACCATCACGTCTCCACTGGTATATGCCACCTTGATCCAATTCTAGTGTTCCAAGTACAGGTGAGTGGATATAAGCAGATTCATGTCGTAATCTAGAATCAATTTCTATATGAGATATATCTATACCTCCTACTCTCGAAGGTGTCCATGTGAAGTATTTGTCGATTAAGTTCTGATTCAGCCCAATTGCTTCAAATATCTGAGCCCCTCGGTAACTTTGTACAGTTGAAATCCCCATCTTGGACATTATTTTCAATACCCCTTTACCTATTGCCTTGATAAAGTTTTTTTGACCTGTGTATACGTCCACGGCTCCGAGTAGAGTGCCGTCTGATATATTTTCATCCAATGTATCTAGGGCCAAGTATGGNTTTATTGCACCTGCTCCATATCCAATCAGTAGGGCAAAGTGCATTACTTCCCTGGGCTCCCCTGACTCTACCACTAACCCAACTTTGGTCCTCTTACCCTGTCTTATCAGGTGATGGTGAACTGCTGATGTTGCTAGAAGGCTAGGTATAGGNGCGAATCTATCGTTTACACCCAAGTCGGATAGGATGATTATGGTATTACCAGCGTCTACTGCGTCTGACGCATCGTCGCAAAGTTGCTTTACTGCAATCTCTAATGATCCGCTTCCAGAAGTTGTATCAAATAATGTACTACAGGTAGACACTTTCATAAGATTGTCAGGCATGTGTTTTATCTTATTAAGTTCATCGTTTGTGAGTATCGGTTGGTGTAATCTCAGCTGCTTGCAATGTTCAGGAGTTTCTTCGAACAGGTTTTGTTCTGAACCGATGAATGCTTCTAGTGACGTTACAAGTTCTTCTCTGATTGCATCCAATGGTGGGTTGGAAACCTGAGCAAATAGCTGCTTGAAGTAGTTGAACATCAATTGGGTCTTATCTGAGAGCACTGCCAGAGGCGTATCATTCCCCATAGACCCAATAGGCTCAGACCCGTTCAATGCCATAGGATCAAGAATTATTTGCATATCTTCTAGTGTATAGCCAAAGGTTTTCTGGAGGGCATTTAAATCCTTAGATTTACTCGTCGTAGTTGTGATATCTGGTAGGTCTTCTATGTTTAGACTGTTGGCCTTGAGCCATGTGCCATATGGTTGTTTGTTCGCTAATGTAGTCTTTAACTCTTCATCTTCGATTATTCTCGCCTCTTTGGTATCCAGTAAAAACATGCGTCCAGGCCTGATTCTGTCCTTTATAACTATATCTTCCGGAGGGATATCAAGTACGCCTACTTCTGATGCCATGACAAGTAAGTTATCTTTAGTTACTACGTATCTGAATGGGCGTAATCCGTTTCTATCGAGTACTACTCCTATACTAGTACCGTCAGTCGCAGCTATAAGTGCTGGTCCATCCCAAGGTTCCATAAGGCACGAATGATAATCGTAGAAATGTTTCTTTTCGAGNGGCATTTCCACATTTTCTCCAGTTGCCTCTGGTATCATCATCATTAGAGCATGTGGTAGAGACCTGCCTGTAGCTAATAATAATTCCAAGGTGTTGTCGAAAGAAGCGGTATCACTTGCACCTGGAGTAATTATGGGGAACAATTTATTTATATCGTCTCCGAAGAATTCGGATGAGAACATAGATTCTCTAGCTGTCATCCAATTTATATTCCCTCTTACGGTATTTATTTCTCCGTTATGACATACTAACCTGTATGGATGTGCTAGGCGCCATGATCCCATGGTATTAGTGCTAAATCTGGAGTGCACTATTGCAAATGCACTTGTCATCGCTAGATCGGATAAATCTGGGTAGAATCCCCTCAATTGGGTGCTAACAAGGAGTCCTTTATACACTATGCGGTTTGAAGAAAGGCTAGCTATATACAAATGGCTCTGGACTTCTTCAGATAGGTCGGCAGATCTATTTTCTATGACTTTTCTTATTATATAAAGCTTTCTTTCTAGGTCTGTCTCATTCGTGATATTATCGCTGCGGCGTATGAATACCTGTTTGATAGAAGGCTGAGAATTTCGAGCTATATATCCAATTTCCGAGTCGTTTGTTGGAACGTCTCTCCATCCGATCAGGTATTGNCCTTCTTCAGTGATGATATCTTCGATTAGTTTTATGCAAAGTGCTTGATCTTCAGATTTAGGCGGGAGGAAGACCATGCCTACGCCATATTTGTCTGCTTCGGGTAGGTCAATATTATACTTCTTGCATTCTCTCACGAAAAAATCATGAGGCTTTTGGATTAGTATACCTGCACCATCTCCAGTTAGAGGGTCACACCCGCAAGCTCCTCTGTGAGCCAGATTATCTAGTATTTCTAGGCCATTGTTTACTATTTGGTGTGTTCTATCCCCAGTGATATTAGCGGCCAGACCAACACCACAGGCGTCGTGTTCGAAATTAGGATCGTATAGGCCGTTTTTATGATAATTCAACAATTCATTCTCCCTTGGTGATGCTCTTTATTATGAGTAAGCTCCATTATAGATTGGGCAGGTATTTCTCCAGTTCATATTCAGTGACCTGTGCTCGATACATATCCCATTCTATTCTNTTGTTTCTTATGAAGCTTTCGAATATATGATCGCCTAAGGCCTTCCTGACAACAGTACTATTTTCAGNCAGTGCTATGGCTTCAGATAGACTGCTAGGCAGAGTCTCAATACCTTTAGTCCTGCGTTGTTGATCTGTCATATCGTAGATATTCTCCTCAACCGGTTCAGGTACTGGATATCCATTTTCTATTCCTTCTAGGCCAGCAGTAAGCATTACTGAGAATGCAAGATATGGATTGCATGCCGGATCAGGTGCCCTGTATTCAAGCCTCACAGATTCTTCGCGCCCATTGTAAGCAGGAATTCTTATGAGATCAGATCTATTTATACTTGCCCAGGATATATATATCGGTGCTTCGTATCCTTGTACCAATCGTTTNTACGAGTTTACCCATTGATTGGTAACTGCTGTAATCTCCTTTGCATGGTACATCAGTCCAGCTATATATGACTTGGCGATATCGGAGAGATGAAAAGGGCCATCAGCTTTAAAGAATGCGTTTTNATNTCCTTTGAAGAGAGACTGATGTACATGCATTCCACTGCCATTTATATTTGAAACTGGTTTTGGCATAAAGGTCGCATAGACTCCATGGCTAGCTGCTATTTCCTTTATTATGAGCCTATGAGTCATTACATTGTCTGCCATTGTTAGGGCGTCTGTGTATCGCAGGTCTATCTCATGTTGACTCGGGGAGACTTCGTGGTGACTGTATTCAACTGGTATCCCCATATCTTCCAATGTCAAAACTGATTCTCGCCTAAGATCTGTGGCCATGTCCGTAGGAGTTTGGTCAAAATACCCTCCGGAATCTAAGAATTTGGTAGAAGTTGCATCTTTGAAATAGAAGTATTCTAATTCCGGCCCAACATAAAATGTAAAGCCCATTTTTGCAGCTCTGTCCAAATTATTCTTGAGTATATATCGAGGGTCTCCAGGAAAGGGCTTTCCTTCAGGGGTGAGTATATCGCAGAACATTCTTGCCACAGCATTTTGGCGTGGCCGCCAAGGCAGTATACGGAACGTTGAAGGGTCGGGCATTGCTATCATATCGCTTTCATCTATGCGAGCGAATCCCTGAATAGAAGATCCATCGAAGCTTGCACCATGCTCTAAGGCGTCTTCTAATTCCTGGGCGTTTATAGCAAAGCCCTTCAGGGCTCCCAGAATATCCGTGAACCATAGCCTTATGAATTTTACATCATTTTCTCTGACTGTTCTTAGGACATATGATTTAGATTCATCCGTGTACTGCAAATCCTCACCTATTTAAGTGGCTGTATTAATAAGAAGACACACTATATGAGATTGTGAAGTTTGTGTCAATCTCAGCCATAAAAAGTAATTTTATCCTCTTAGGTGCCTAATTGTAAAGAAGCGGATGTCCATAGTGTAGCTGCTTGTTATGGAAAAGCTAATAAAACGTAAGTATATGGCTTCGAAAATACGGAACGAGTCATATGTGGGCCATATATAACGAGAATAATGCATATGGTTTTTGAGTACGAATGTTGTCATTGTCCATTCTGCTATAAGGGACGGCCGGGCATTAAGCCCGGCCGTCCCTCGTGAGGCTAATTAGAAGCTGTTGGCTTATTTCTTTATAGCACCGCAGACGGTTTCGATTATTAATCGGGTAGATACGTATGGGTCTACGTTTGCATTTGGCCTTCTATCTTCAATATATCCTTTTTGGTCTCTAGCAACTTGCCATGGGATTCGGATAGAAGCTCCTCTGTCAGATACTCCATATGAGAAATCCTTATAGCTAGCGGTTTCGTGTTTTCCAGTAAGGCGCTGCTCAATGCCTGCTCCGTAGTTGGCAATGTGTTCAGCGGCATTCGTTCCCAGGGCCTCCGCTGCAGCAACACATGCTTCATAGTTTTCCCTCATTTGATTAGTAGAAAAGTTTGTATGTGCTCCGGCTCCATTCCAGTCACCTTGTACTGGTTTAGCGTCTAAGGAGACTGTAACATCAAAATCCTCTGCTATCCTAGACAGTAGCCATCTTGCTATCCAAAGTTCATCAGCGACTTGAGGAGTGTTAATGGGTCCAATTTGGAATTCCCATTGACCAGGCATCACTTCTGCATTGATACCTGCTATATGTAGTCCGGCTGCTATACAGGCATCCATATGCTCTTCTACAATATCTCTACCGAAAATCACATCCGCCCCTACACNACAGTAGTAGTCACCTTGTGGGGCAGGGTAACCGTTGGANGGCCAGCCCAGAGGTGAGGATCCTTGGAAGAATGTGTATTCCTGTTCTATGCCAAACCATGTGTCTAGACTAGCAAACTTGTNAGANGCCGCTGCGCATGCTGCCCTAGTATTGGTTGGGTGGGGAGTCATATCGGTTAGCAGGGTTTCTGTCATTACTATAACGTTGTTACCGCCACGTATTGGATCTGGTACGGTTAGCACAGGATTGAGTACTACATCCGAATTATCTCCTGAGGCTTGTTGGGTACTGGATCCATCGAATCCCCATACTGGGGGAAGCTCGCCGTCAGCTATTACTTTTGTTTTTGACCTGAGCCTAGCTGAGGGAGTAGTACCATCTAACCATAAGTATTCTGCCTTGTACACCATTAGATCACCTCCATTTAAGTTCTATGTATTTTGGTAGTTTATCCATTAGCTTTTCNCCGCCCAGGTTANGCCTGTCCATATTTCTCANATGGGAATGTCGAACCCAGATTTATGGAGAGCTATCTCTAGTTATAATAACATCTCATCGGTAGTACGTCCGTGATGTGGTGTTACATATATGTTAAATCTATCNAGTATATATTCATATATTCAAATAAGAGACGGTAGNTAGNCCCCTATTTTATTGGGTGATTGAATCNGTAACCAACGTTTCTTATCGTATCTATGAATATACTNCCTTTGTTTTCTATNTTACTACGCAATCTTCTTATGTGTACATCCACTGTTCTAGTTCCGCCAAAATAATCATATCCCCAAACGCNGCTTAGAAGTGCCTCACGTGAGTAGACCCTGCCAGGGGTGTTCGCCATGAGGCAGAGTAACTGGAACTCTTTATATGTTAATATCACTTTATCACCGGATATCGTAACTTCATAGCTGTCCANGTCTATTCTCATNGACCCTACTCTTATAATGNTAGACTCATTTACGCTTGTTTGTCTGGAAATTAATCTTTGAATACGAGTCTTGAATTCTCTCTGAGTGAATGGGCAAAATATAAAGTCCGAAAGATTTAGAGACGTTATCAAATCCAGATCAAAGTCTTCGGGTAATATTCCTAGCACTGGGATCTGATATTCGTAACATTTCTGAATAATAGCTGTGCATTGATATGCCCAGAAAGCTCCCAAATCTATAACTACCAGCGATGGACGGTTATTATCGATAGATATATCTACAGAGTTGGCGTCATCAGAGAATTCAAGCATTAATCCATCCCCTTCNGGGTTTTCTAGATTAATCCTTCTATCTTTGGGGGCTAATAGGGTTATCTGTCTTAAGGAGTTCATATTACGGTATCCCACTCCNGTTGAGTTCTTTTTGAGTCCATAATATTACTGAAAAGTATGGTTGTATTTCAAGTCACCCGTCAATTTGAGAGTAAAGCTACCAAGCTTCTCTTCTTATATTACTCTGTAAAACCCCTAGATCAATTAGATTAGATTCAACATATTCTTGCATTGCATCAGGACCGCTTATCAGGAATAGATGNGAATTNTCAGAAGTGAAACCGGAAAGTAGTGATTTATCTATTCTACCTGTCCTTCCATTCCACTTACTCATGCTTTGATCAGGTTGAGTTATAGTAAATATTGATTCGACATTAGGATTCAGTTTTGAGATTTGAGATATTTCTTTCTTGAATATCAGCTCTGATGGGATCTTAGCACTGTGTATTAGTACAATGGGCAAAGTTGGGTTCGTCTTGTTTATGTATTTTGTCATGCTAATGAATGGAGTTATACCTATTCCACCTGCTATTAATACAACAGGCTTCTTATTGTCTTTGTCGTAGTAGAAATCGCCGCCGGGGCCTTGCAATTGGAATACATCTCCGATATTTGTTTTATCGTGGAGTTGTATCGTTGCGAGTGCACCCTCGATTTTCTTAACAGCAATACTGATATTATTATTGTTATCTATAGGCGACGAAGTTATAGAATATCCGCCTACCACAATTCCGGTAGGTGTATCCACAAAAAGGTCTATATACTGACCTGGGAAAAAGTCGAAATTAGGACCACTCAATGACATGCCGAAAGATTTTACCGATGGGGATTCATCGACTATTGAAGTTATTGTTGCTTCATAGCTTTGATAATCCATATTAACTTATGCCTGTTATCCATAGATCTATGCATGGAGCGACGAAGATTAGAAGCAGGAAAGGAAAAGCCGATACTCTGAAAGCTCTATATGCAGCATCCTTGTCTTTGGATTGCATCATATTGAAAGTCGCCCAAACCATCATAGAGCATCCAATCAGTGAGCATATTAGGTAGACTGTTCCAAATTCCCCAGCTACGTATAAGAGCATACATGTAGCAAACAGGATTATTGATAGTATTAGCGATACTTTAGCAGTCAAATCCACGCCTTGGTTGAGTGGGAATATATCTACGCCAGCACTAAGGTAGTCATCTCTAGCAGCTATCATAAGGTTCCATACATGGATTGGTAGCCAGAGTAATATTATGAGACATAGGAGTAGTATCGTCGGACTTACATCAGGGTTTATGGCGAACCATCCTACTATCAGTGGGCCGCAAGAAGATAGTATCCCCAGGAAGTGGGTCGCCCATGTTTTACGGAACATTAGCCCTGCCGTCACTCCTGATATGCCGGCTATGAATGCATACGGGTGTAGGTATAATGCCAGTGCTAGTCCAATTATCACTAAGCTGCCTGCCCATATAAGAGCTTTTTCAGGAGTGATAAGTCCAGATGGTATAACCCTATGACGGGTTCTCTTCATCATCGCGTCTACATTCCTATCGAGATAGTTAGTTAGACCGTTGGTTCCACCACTTCCAATTATTATAGTTACCGCTGCTAGTAAGAATCTGTCCATGGGCGGGGATCCCTCCCCTGCAATGATCGCTGTGCATAATCCTATAATAGCGAGCAGCAACGTCTCTCTGGGTTTAAGTAGCCTTATATATATCACAGCAGCATTCATATATTATTCCAGACTCCTGTTCATGTACGGAGTGAGTATACGGTCTCTTTCACCAGCTCTTCAGGTACATTAGTATGTATAGAAGTTTTGCTAATATCTTCAAGTAGTACCCAGCTTATTTTCTTCGAAGTAACTTTCTTGTCAAGTCGGATCGCTTTGAGTATATCTTCTGGGTCTATATTATTGTAGGTGACAGGCAGGTTGAAGTTTTGCAAGACCGATCTTTGCCTATCCAAAATACTTTGTGATAGTAGTCCCATATGGTAGCTTATCATGGCTGCTCCCATCATCCCGATTGATACAGCTTCACCGTGCAAAAGCGTCCCGTATTGGGATGCTGCCTCTAGTCCATGACCTATAGTATGACCATAATTTAGTATCATCCTTTTTCCAGTGATCTCCCGTTCATCTTGCTCGATCACTCTAGCTTTGATTTCCATGCTTCTGCTGATTATATCTTCGGATATATCTGGATCTAGCGAGGTTATATCTTGAGCTTTAGTTTCGAATAGATGGAACAGATCTCTGTCTAGGATTAATCCATGTTTGATGGCCTCAGCCCAGCCAGATGCGAGCTCTCTATCAGAAAGTGTTTTGAGTGTTTCTAAATCAGCGAGAACTGCTATAGGTTGGTGAAAAGCCCCAACTAAATTCTTACCTTGGGGAAGGTTCACTGCTGTTTTCCCACCAATAGATGCGTCTACCATAGCAGCTAGTGATGTCGGGACTTGTATAACTTTCACTCCTCGCAGGAATGTAGAAGCTACAAAACCGGTGAGATCTCCTATTACACCTCCACCAAACGCTAACAAGATGCTAGATCGTTCCGCTTTATTCTCAGTTAGCCAGTTGTATATTTCTTGGGCTTTGTTAATCGTCTTATTTTGCTCTCCAGATGGAACCAAGAATGTCTTTACATCAATATTGGATATTGACAGAGAGTTCAACAGAGTAACTAGATGTGTGTCTTTTAGGACTTCGTCTGATATGACAAAAACTTGACCTGATAGTTGAGGGGTGTCTAAAAATTCTGATGCCTGAGATAGAATGCCGCTACCGACGAAAACGGGATATGACAGAGATTCAGTAGATACTTTGAACGAAGGTTTCTTTGAGGAGTGATTATAGCGCTCCTCGTATTCTGAAGAGTCCCTGTTGATCTCCCATGCTCTTACTACTTCTCTTGCAACTTCTAAGGGCGTTAGGTTATCTGTATGGATAGTCCAGTCAGCCATTGAATATTTGTACTGTCTTTGGGATTTGAGTTGAGGTATATTCTGATTCGTATCTCCCTGTGCTAGAAGCGGCCTACTACTACTCTTGTCGTTTAGTTGATGGCTAATCCTAGTGTTTATCGTCTCAGCCTTTGCCTCTAAGCATATTATGAATCCAGTTTCTCTCATATTATAGAGGTTCTCTTCGTCAATTATGGCCCCACCACCTGTAGAGATAACAGATTCAGAAAATTTCAAAGTTTCTGCAATTACACTTTTTTCGAGTCTACGAAACTCAGCTTCTCCGCGTTTTTCGAATATGTCAGGTATAGCCATTGAGGCTCTTTTCTCTATTTCCTGATCTGTGTCCAAGAAGGTCCAATTCATGATTTGGGAGACAATATATCCCACATCGGATTTTCCGGTTCCAGAGAAGCCAGTAAGTATTATATTGTTTCTCATGATGTTAAACCTTCATCTCAGAGTATATAATTTGTATCGTCTAATAGGATATACACGGAATCTCTTTGTAAATTAGATTCTAGCACTCGGGAAGTTTCCGAGGGAATATTTCGCTAGTTTACCTTGAATAGGGTGTATAAGCCAAATCATTCACCCATATAACGGCATTCTATATTAATACTAACTCTAGCTTTGGACGAATGGAGGAGAAATTGAAAGCGGTGTATATAACTGAATTTGGAGGCATTGATAAGCTTGTGTATGGAGATATGCCTGATCCTCAACCGGAAAGTAATGAGGTGATCATAAATGTAAAAGCTAGTGCGCTCAATCATCTTGATCTTGGTGTCAGAAGTGGTAAGGGCAGACTCCCAGGAAATTTCCCTAGGATATTGGGTTGTGACATGTCCGGCGAAATTGTAGGTTTTGGTAAAGAGGTTTCTGGGTTTAAGACTGGAGACAGAGTTTTGGTTGACAATAGGGTTAAATGCGATAAATGTAGATATTGTATTTTGGGCGAAGATCAATTTTGCAGCAATCAGATGAGGATAGGTGTAGATTTAGATGGAGGGCACGCAGAATTTTGTGTTGTACCTGCTGTAAATGTCCATAAGATATCAGATGATATTGGGTTCGAAGAAGCTGCAGCTATGCCTCTTGCTTTCCATACCGCTTGGCAATGCGTAGTTGTAAAAGGTGATCTAAAACCCTGGGAAACAATTTTGATTCAAGCTGGTGGTAGTGGGGTTGGTAGCGCTGCAATACAGATTGCTAAACGGATAGGGGCGAAAATTATAACTACTGCTAGTACGGATGAAAAAATTGATCAGGCGATTCGATTAGGAGCTCACTATGGGATTAACTACACTACTAATCCAGATTTTAGTAATTCAGTGAGGGATATGAATAGCGGTAGATTGGTAGATATGATTTTGGATGTGGTAGGAGCCGCAGTTTGGCAACAAAATCTCCATAGTCTTAAGGCTGGTGGAAGATTGGTTATAACTGGGACAACCTCTGGCTCTAGTGCAGATATAGATTTATCTTTGTTGTCGGGTAGGCCTTTAACCCTGATGGGCAGTGGAGGTCGAACTAGACGCTCGTTTGTAGACATGATGGAAGTTATAAATAGAGGCGAACTCCATGGAGTGGTTGGGGCAGTATTTAGCTTAGATAAAGTTGGTGAGGCTCATGAGTTGATGGAGTCCAGAAAATTTTCAGGAAAGATAGTTATTACAGGATCTTGATTCTATATTGAAATAGGGTTATACATGTATTGACTTAGTATATACCATGTGTGATAATCCTATGATGCTAATAGGGGGTGCAAGAAGCTGAAGACCTGATACAAATATTAGTTCTAGAACTGATTGCATTCTCGATGGCGGCTGAGAGCACTCGGTCGCCATTCTTGTTCTTTAAAAACTTAATAGAGAGATTAACGGGCTTGTATATGTGGATCAAGTTACTACAAGCTCATGGTGGATGCCTTGGCGCAAAGGGCCGATGAAGGGCGTGGTAAGACTGCGAAAAGCCTCGGATAGCTGTCTAGCAAGCATAACCGGGGATTCCCGAATGGGGAAACCTATCCCGATGAACTCGGGATAGCTCTAACCTAACCCTTAAGTTAGAGCGGGTAAGCGAGGGAACTGAAACATCTAAGTACCTCGAGGAATAGAAATCAACCGAGATTCCCTAAGTAGTGGCGAACGAACGGGGAAGAGCCCAAACCTTGTAGGCTTAGTGGACTGAGGTCCTATGTCTATAGGGTGTTTTAAGGCGTGTCTGGGAGAGCCTCAGCAATCCCGAGGAGTAAGAAACCTTTTCTCTAGTCGAAGGTCCCTGGAAAGGGTAACCGTAGAAGGTGAAAGTCCTGTAGGCGAAAGAGAAATGGCTCCTGATGCGACCTTGAGTACCGCGGGACACGTGGAATCCCGTGGGAATATGGGGGGACCACCCTCCAAGGCTAAATACCCTTTGCGACCGATAGTGAACCAGTACCGTGAGGGAAAGGTGAAAAGAACCCCGGGAGGGGAGTGAAATAGACCTGAAACCATGAGCTTACATACGGTCGGAGCCTCGACATGATCGGGGTGACGGCGTGCCTATTGAAGAATGAGCCGACGAGTTAATCTTCGCGGCAAGGTTAAGTTCCTTAAGGAA
>PBBS01000006.1 GCA_002717805.1 Chloroflexota bacterium
TTCTTTATTACGGCGCATAGTTGCCAGACTCATCAGAAGCCTAGAGCCACCTTGACCAATGTGTGGATGAGTGTATCTTATTTCTCTGTCCATAGATGTTGTTACTCCTCCAGACTGGGTTGTAGAACTTGGTGCGTCTGATGCTCTATTAACTAATATAGAAGCCGCTGCGAGCTGGATTCTTGGAGTAGAGTCATCTGGGTGATTCACTAAATCTGGCAGATATTTCACACATATTTCCAGTGCCTGACGGTTATCAGCCGCGCTGAAAGGATTCATGCCAGAAGACTGTACTGAATCTATAAGCCCAGCGAAAGTAGTTATAGTTGTATCTAGGTACAACGAGACAGGAGCAGTTAGCAGTGCCTCACCGTCCAGTATTATGCAAGTTGGTCTAGACTTAGGGTCAAATAGTTCCAGTCTATATGGAGGTTTATCATCCATCACTGCAGCTCCTCCTCGATGGACCCCATTTGTAGGTGTAGTTAGGACAACGATTTGTGGCAATTTTGGCTTATTTAACCTAGGACTTTGTGGTGGCTGCCCCGGCGGATATTTGGTGCAGAGTTCTTGAGGGGTACCATTCTCTGCCAAAAGAATTGTTATGGCTCTAGCTGTAATTACTGCGCTTCCACCTCCTACGGCTACTATACAGTCTGGATTGATCTCTTTAGCTTGACGAACTCCTTCCATTACAAGCGGTATTGGCGATTCTCTCTTGGCATTAGCGTAGATTCCTGCGCAAGCGTCTCCTAGTTCAGCCTTAATTCGCTCCAGTAAATTAGTTGTTTTACTTACGGTTTCACTGCACACTACGAAACATTTAGTGGCCCCCAATCTTCTAACTTCGGAGGATATTTGAGACAATGACCCGTCTCCTGCGTGTACCCTTATTGCTGGGCTAAGGTATCTATAGGCTGCAGATAATTCCATTTTACTCCTCTACAACTCTTTTTGTTTTGAAAGTTGTTGCTCGTTGGTATTATAATTTAGCAATTCAGATGTCATTATACACCTGATTCATAAGATGTAGATTAACTTTGTGGTTGTCAGTTGTGACTAGCTGGTTTGTTAATTATCGAGGAGGTACGAGGTTGAGTTTTATAGATTTAAGAAGTGATACAGTTACACATCCTACAAAACCTATGATTGAAGCAATTAATAATGCTGAACTTGGGGATGATGGCTGGGCGGATGATCCCACAGTTAATAAATTACAAGATATGGCTGCAGATATCACAGGTAAACAAGCAGCCTTGTTTGTACCAAGTGGCACTATGGGTAACTTGGTTTCCGTTATAACGCACTGCCAACGAGGTCAAGAAATCATAGTAGGAGATCAATCTCATCTCTACCTTTATGAATACGCAGGTGCATCTGCTTTTGGAGGGATATCCCTTAGGCAGGTTGCGAATCAAAACGATGGCACCTTGGAAATATCTGAAGTGGAGGCAGCTATAAGGCCTATGGCTGAGAGGTTTCCTACTACTTCTCTAGTCTCAATCGAAAATACTCATAATCGGTGTAATGGTGCTGTGTTAAATCCTATATATACACAGAAAATTTCAGATATGTCTCACAGTAAGGGAGCAAAAGTACATCTTGACGGTGCGAGGATATTTAACGCTTCTGTGGCCTTGGGAGTTGATGTAAAGGATCTGGTCGCCCCAGTTGATTCTCTAACTTTTTGCTTTTCTAAAGGATTGAGTTGTCCTGCAGGTTCAATAATCTGTGGTGATAGCGAGTTCATTAATAGGGCTCGACATACTAGGAATGCATTGGGTGGAGGTATGCGCCAGGTTGGTATATTGGCTGCTGCCGCTATAGTGGCCCTCAATGATATGGTTGATAGGCTGGCTGAAGATCATGCTAACGCTTCTCGCTTAGCATATGGGTTAGCGAATATAAGAGGAATCTCTATTGACCCAGAGGATATATATACAAATATAGTCTACTTTGGGATAGAAAATGGATCGGTTCCAGAATTCTTAAAGAATCTAAGAGATAAAGGTGTCTTGGCTCAACATCCATATGGATCTAGAGTACGCATGGTTACCCATTATGGTATATCACAGGGCGACATAGATCATACGTTAGATATGGTTAAATCCTGTATTTGAAAGGTGCCTGCTAATACGATTGGGGAGATTTAATGATATTATTTGAGTTAAATCTTTATCTGGATAATCTGCATATACTGATATGTTATTTATAGATAGTATGGAGGTCATATGGCTAACATAAGTCGGGGGGCAGCAATTGTCGGGGTAGCAGAATCGGATGACATAGGGTATTTGGACAACGATAAATCAGACTTACAGCTTCATGCAGAGGCGGCATATAATGCACTCGAGGATGCAGGCCTTAAGAAGTCTGACGTAGATGCCATCTTTGCTTCAGGCAACACATTGGGACTTGCTGAGCATATGGGTATACAGCCTAAATTTACGGATGGTACATCTGTAGGGGGAGCTTCGTTTGTTATTCATGCTGGACATGCCTTGGCAGCCATATCTGCGGGATACTGTGAAGTTGCTCTAGTAACACATGGGTCTGCAGGCTATTCTCGTAGGTTTTATGCTCCACCAGCGACAGTTAGGGACAACTCTCCAGGAGCTCAATTTGAAACTCCATATGGATTTATAGGAGCTCCTATAAATTACGCTATGGCATGCAGCAGATATATGCATGAGTTTGGTGAGGAGCGCACCCGTGAAGCTATGGCTGAAATAGCTGTTGCGACTCGGAAATGGGCGAAATTGAACCCGAAGGCTTTAATACATGATCCTAAGGCTCAAATTCCCCTAGATATGAGTTTTGATGATTACCATAATTCTAGGTGGGTTTGTTGGCCATTCCACCTTCTAGATTGTTGTCTAGTTACTGATGCTGGGGGAGCTTATATAATTACTACTCCAGAGAGGGCTAGAGACTTGGAGAAACCTCCAGTTTGGATACTGGGTGCTGGAGAGGGACACGATCATGGCATGATCAGCCAGATGCCAAGTCTTACATCTCTGATAGCGAGGGAAACTGGGCCTAAAGCTTTTCAGATGGCCGGTGTGAACCACAGTGATTTTGATTTGGCGATGATATATGATTCCTTTACATATACAGTTATGCTTACTTTAGAGAGTTTGGGTTTCTGTGGGAGAGGAGAAGCAGCTGACTTTGTTAAGGGTCAACGCACTGCCCCCGGTGGGGATTTTCCAATGAATACTGCAGGTGGTGGATTATCCTATACTCACCCAGGAGCATATGGGGTATTTTTGATTATAGAGGCTGTACGTCAGTTGAGAGGTGAGTGTGGGGACAGGCAAGTTCCAAACTGTAATCTGACGTTCTGCCATGGTACAGGCGGATCTTTGTCATCCGGAGGTACAGTAGTATTAGCTAGCGACTGAGGAACGAGGATTACACATATCACTGCTAAATTAAATAATTAAGAGGTGTTTTAATGGCACAGCAATCATTGCCAGACAAACCTATACCATACCCTACTCAGGAGACGTCTTTTTATTGGGAGAAGTGTTCTGAACGTGAATTATGGGTTAGAAGTTGTAACAGTTGTAAGAAAAGCTACTTTTATCCTAGAGATTTCTGCCCATCGTGTTTTTCAAGAGATACAGCTTGGATCAAGTGCTCAGGCAGAGCAACTTTACATGCTTTTGGAGTAGTCGCAAGGGCACCGCATAGAGCTTGGGCTGAAGAAGTCCCATTTATAGTGGCGATGGTGGATCTGGAGGAAGGGTGTAGAATGCCCACAAATATTGTTGATGTAAACATAGACCCCGATGATCTGAAGGGGGATTTGGAGATAGGTATGGCATTAGAAGTATCTTGGGACGAGCGCACGGATGGATATATAATACCGGTGTTTAGTCCAGTATAGTTTTAATCACAAGAGGCCTAGATCGGATTGGGCACTAGCGACAATTGTCTTTGCTATAGATAATGAGGCCGTAGCGGCGGGAGACGGCGCATTAATTACATGCATAGCTCTCGGGCTTTTTACTATATTGAAGTCATCAAGTAGGTTTCCGCCTGAATCTACAGCTTGTGCTCTAACTCCTGCTCCACCCGATACTAGATCAGCTTCTTCTACTGCAGGAAGGAGCCTTTGGAGATCTTTTGTGAATTCCTTTTTACTTATTGAACGCCAGAATTCTTGTAAACCAGTCCTCCAGTACCTGTATGACATATACCAGAATCCACTGTAAGTAACAGTAGAAATAAGTTCTGTCATATTCATAGAGCTCATAGTGTAGCCTTCTTTAGCGAAGGCCAATACTGCATTTGGGCCAGCCTCTATGCCTCCATTAATCATCCTTGTGAAATGAACACCTAAGAATGGGAAGGCTGGGTTTGGAACAGGATATATCAGACCCTTTACCAAGTAATCTTTATCTTGTGAAATGGTGTAGTATTCACCACGAAAAGGTATTATTCGGGTGTCTATGGATTTGTTCATCATCTGAGCTACATTATCTGAATAGAGACCAGCGCAGTTTATGATATAGGACGAATTTAGGGATCCCTTGGTAGTCTCTAATACTATTGATTGATTATGCTCAATTATATTGAGTAGTTCGGTTTCCATCATTATAGAAACACCATTGTTTCTACATACTGCTGCGTAGGCTTCTGATACTTCCCTATAATCTATTATTCCAGTTTTCGGGCAATGTAGTGCCTTTATCCCGTTAACATATGGCTCAATTTCTAGGAGTTCTTCCTTATCTATCATTTTCAACCCTTCTACGCCATTGGCAGTACCACGCTCATGAAGGGTATTTAATGCTGGTAATTCATCTTCAGTGACTGCTACTACAACTTTCCCAACTAGGTCATACTTGACCCCATGTTCATCGCAAAATTCTTTCAACGCCTTGGATCCTGACACGCAGTTTTGAGCTTTTAGAGAACCGGGTCTGTAGTAGAGGCCCGAATGTATGACCCCGCTGTTATGTCCAGTTTGGTGTAAGGCTAGTTCGGCTTCTTTTTCTATTAGGCATATTTTGAATCGTAGGTTTTGACTAGATAATTCCATAGCTGTGGCTAGCCCGAGTATACCACCTCCAACTATAACTATGTCGTAATTATTTGATTTCATATTTCTCCCGCAGTGTTTTGTTATATTGCGGCAATAATAGTACCTAGCTATAATAGCATAGCTGGTATCCCATAACTATGGGAATGGTATTAGGGGTGAGTAGTAGAAGTTGCCTTGGCGGTTTCAATATTGCTTAGAGTAGTAAGGAGGAAAGCCGTGCCTATACAACCAGATCCAGATAGCGTTTTGGTAAACGCTGAACGCACAGAGAAATTCATAGTTGAAGTATTCAAGAAACTGGGGTTATCAGAATCTAACGCAAAGGATGCCGCTGAGGTTCTTATAATGGCTGATATTTATGGGGTTGAATCTCATGGAGCACCCAGATTGCCGAATTATGTTGCAAGGTTAAAGAGTGAGATGATCAAGTCTAACCCGGATATCAGGGTCGTTCACGAACTTCCCTCTACCGCTCTTGTAGACGGAGATCAAGGGCTTGGCATGGTGGTTGGAAGAAGAGCTATGGAAGTAGCAATAAATAAAGCTAGGAACACAGGAGCCGGGTTCGTGTCAGTTAAGAATAGTACTCACTACGGGATTGCCGGATTCTATGCTCGCATGGCATTGGAGCACGATATGATTGGATTCTCAATGACAAATGTTGGATTTGGTGGAGACACGCCACCTACTGGTGGAAAAACAGGATTCTTTGGTACTAATCCTATTGCAGTGGCAGCTCCAACTAAAACCCCGCCGGCATTCGTTATGGATTTTGCCACAACTGTCGTAGCTTTTGGGAAATTACAGATTGCAATGCGACGTAATCAGGAAATTCCTCTAGGGTGGGTTATGGACGCTGACGGTAATCCGTCTAGTAATCCCGCTGCAAGAGCCGACGGCGGATATATGCTTCCAATTGGAGGGTTGAAGGATACGGGAGGGCATAAAGGTTATGGTTTCATGCTTTTAGTAGATATCCTAACTGGGATCTTGTCTGGAGCAGCCGTGGGGGCAACAGCATCGAAGCTAGTGGACTCAGATACGGAGAGGGCCAGACCAGCTGGTGCTGCGCAAAATACCGGTCATTTTTTCGGAGCTCTGAGGATAGATGGGTTTAGGCCTGTAGAGGAGTTCAAAGAAGAGATGGATGAAATGTTTAGAGTTATAAGATCATCAGAGAAACTTCCTGGTTGGGAACGTATATATATACATGGTGAGGATCAGTGGGAAGCAGAGAAAGACCGCAGGACTAACGGCATCCCTTTGGACAGACCTACTTATGACGGACTCATAGAGATATCAAATGATTTGGGAATAGCATTGGACATTGATCAGTAAATTTATATCTTGCACAACTTATTGTAATTACATACTACAAATATAAGATTAGAGATTGGGGGACAGTATGAGACTAGTTCTTTATGGTGAAGAATTCCGTTTGGGATTGCTAAATGGAGATAGGGTGGTCGATGCCTCCTCAGTATCAGATAGGATACCGCATAACACACCTCAGCAGATGATTAGTAAACTTATTGGCGAGTTCGATAGTTATCGTTCTGAATTAGAGGGAATATTGGATAATGTTCAAGGTGTGCCTGCTTCAGAAGTTAGATTTAGGGCACCTATACCTCGGCCACCTAGATTGGTATGTATGGCAGGAAATTATATGGAAAATGGGACTCTTGAGAAGCCCAATCCGCTCAGTGCTTTTAATAAATCGTCTAGTAGCATAATAGGTGATTCAGATACTGTGACACTACCTGACTTCGACCCCAGAATATTCGAACATGAAGCCGAATTGGCAATTGTTATAGGAAAGAGAGCTGAGAGGATATTGGAAGAGGATGCCTATGATTATATATTTGGATATACGAATTTCATAGATGTTTCCCATAGAGGTCGTGATGACGATGGTAAGAGACATAATTTCTTTGATGGTAAGTCTTTTGATACATTTGGCCCCTTAGGTCCAGCAATAATAACCGCTGATGAAGTTGATGACCCACAGAACTTACCGGTTAAGCTTTGGGTTCAGGGTGATCTAAGACAGGATTACAATACTAATGATATGGGTCATACAATAAAACAGACCTTGGCGTGGGTGACATGGGTGACCACTTTACATCCCGGAGATATTGTAGCCTGTGGAACAAATCACAGAGGTTTAGGTCCTGTACAGGATGGGGACCAAGTTGAAGTCGAAGTTTCTAATTTCGGTAGGCTCACTGTCAGCGTTAGGGACGATTTGAAACGATCTTGGCCGAGGATGACTAGAGCACAGATGGAAGCTAAGTAAGCAAAATATTTGAATGCTTGTTGCTTGCAAGGATCAAATAATAAAATATTAAAGCTTGGGAGGAACTATATTATGAGACTGGTACTTTTTGATGAAGATTTTAAATTGGGTGTACTCAAAGAATCCAACGTAGTAGATGTTTCCAGAGTCACAGAAGGAATGACTTACTTTTCCAAGCAAGAGATGATGAATTTCTTGATCAGGGATTTCGACAAATTTAGGCCTCAAATAGAAGATATAGCTTCGAATGAGGCAGGAGTACCTATAGGAAGCTTACGCCTTAGAGCACCGTTGCCCGAGCCAGCTAGGTTGGTTTGCATGGCTGGTAATTACATGGAAAGTGGTACTAAGGCTGGTTCAGGCCCAATAGGTGCATTTAACAAATCTTCAAGTAGTGTAATTGGTGATGGTGATACAGTTATATTGCCCGATGCTGAGGCAACTGTATTCGAGCATGAGGCCGAACTTGCCATAATTATTGGGAAAGTATCTAGTAAAGTTAAAGCGAAGGATGCTTATTCACACATCTTCGGCTATATGAATTTTATAGATGTCTCGTGTCGAGGTATAGGTCGTCCAGGAGCGGACAATTTCTTTATAGGTAAGTCTTGGCATACTTTTGGGCCTATGGGACCTGTATTAATGACTGCTGATGAAGTGCCAAATCCTCAGGACCTTGCCATAAAACTTTCTGTGCAAGGTGAACTGAGGCAGGATTATAGTACGAGTGACATGGATCATAAGATACCAGAAGTAATCGAATGGATAACTTCGATAACTACATTAGAACCAGGAGATGTTATTGCCTGTGGAACTAATCATAGGGGGCTGGGACCCCTTCAGGATGCAGATGTGGTCGATATGGAGATATCTGACTTTGGAAAACTTACAGTGACTGTTAGAGATGATTTAAAAAGGTCTTGGGTTAGGGAAACTCACGCCCAAAAAGAAGCTAGAGAAGCCTCTGGTAGGTGATGGTGCTCTACGATTTATGGCTAGGGATAGTCTGTTTTGACTAGTGGTACCCCTGGCGGGAATCGAACCCACGCTCCTGGCTCCGGAGGCCAGTGCTCTATCCGCTGAGCTACAGGGGCATGAATAATTTCGCTGACGTACTATTCTAATAACAGTCGTACAGAGTCGTTTGAGGAAGATATTGGGGGTTATCCCAGGAGCGGATAATTTGTACTACCTTCTACGCCTCCCAGGGGCTCCATTCTTGAATGCAGGAACTAGTATCAATGGAGCCATAAGGGTAGTTAGGACTGTCATCATAATAGATACCCCGAATATATCAGGTCCTATTATTCCCCTAGATAGGCCAATCCCAGCTATTATAAGGGCAACTTCACCCCTAGGTAGCATGCCTATGCCTACGCGCCATGATCCTATTCCATTGAAACCTGTTATTAGAGCGGGTATTCCACAGCCAATTACTTTTGACAGTATAGCTAGGATTGTCAGAACAGATCCAAACATGAGTACCCCAGTCATTGCAGATACATCTACCATCATACCCATTACGACAAAGAATATAGGTACAAGAGCATGATATACAGACATCACTTGTTCCTCTATGCGCCTAGCTATAGGTGTACCAGATAACGCTAGGCCTATAGTATAAGCACCTATGATCATGGCCAACCCAAAGCTTTCAGCTAAGCCTGCTGATAAGAATGCTAGTGATAATGCCAAAGCTAATGCAGCTCCACTTACCCTGAATGCATTTAATGACCTAGATATATAGTTTGATACCAATATTCCACCAAACATAAGAGCTAACCAGAACCCTATTGCTTTTACAGCTATTACAGCTATTTGTGACGTTGATATTGCTTCTCCTGGAGTTGCCACACCGATCACAACTGTAAGTATCAATATTCCCAAAACATCATCTACTACGGCAGCGGCCAGGATTGTGACACCTTCAGGGCTATCAAGCTTTTGTTGGTCACTTAGCACCCTAGCAGTTATTCCCACCGAAGTCGCTGTCATTATTGCTCCTATAAACAGGGCAGAGTAAATAAGCGCATCTCCATCGAGGCCAGCAGGTTTTAGGA
Organism: Chloroflexota bacterium; assembly: GCA_002717805.1. Taxonomy (GTDB): domain Bacteria; phylum Chloroflexota; class Dehalococcoidia; order Lucifugimonadales; family UBA2985; genus UBA2985. The sequence continues at coordinate 9,410 of PBBS01000006.1, forward strand.
GTAGTGTGATTCCTAAACCGAAAACAAATGGCAGAGTCACACCTCCAATAGCTACTAGTGTTGCAGGGCCAGAGTATTTTAGGAATTGTTTCAAATCAGTTTCTAGTCCCGCAGCAAATAAAAGAACTACCGCAGCTATTTGTGATACAGAGAATAGTTCTATTGATAGAGGTATTGCACTTGAGTGATTTGCAGCATGTCCCAATCCAAATAAAGGCTCCATGCCGAATATAGCTATACCTCCTAAAGCAAATGGTCCAATCAAGATTCCTGCTGTTAATTCACCTAATACAGGAGGTATCTTTATGTATCTCTCGCATAGTTCCCCAGCGAGTTTGGCTGCTATTAGTATTGCAGCTAACTGGAATACTAATTTTGTTACTAAGTGTGTGAAATCTTGTTCCATTATGTTATGCCGTAGATTGATCTATTATTTACGCAAAGGGGGATTATATCAGAATAAATAGTATTTAGGTATTTTATTTCGTATACCATTGGCTGATAATCTCGCTAAGGTTGTTATTTATAAGGGGAGTATTATACAGTATTTGATAGGCGTAAATAGCTTCCACTCACAAAATGGGACTTGACATGCTCACTACGCATTAATATGATTACACGAAGTGTATCGAGCGAAGTAGAACACAGACATATCTTTGATTTCTAGAAAGGGGGTTGGTAAGTGAAGAAACTCTTATCATTAAAAGGGCTTGTTGTTTTAGTTCTCGTTCTTGTTGCGGCCTTGGGTTCCGGTACAGCTATGGCAGACAGGCAGGGTGCCGGCTCATCGGCAGCGTCTATGGAGACTTTGGCAGGGGCAAGCATAGTGACGAGTGCATTATGTGCAGAGTCCCAACCTAGGGAGACTCCTGCTCAGGTTACAGTTTGGGGTTCAGGTTTCGGCCCAGGAGAGCTTATATTGGTTAGCTTAGTTAAGACAGCTGACAATGCTCAAATCCTATTCTCAGGTGCCGTTAATGAATCTGGAGCATTTGAGATTCTTACTCAATATGCAAACAATCCTAAATCATCTAACCTGACTACTATGGCTAAGTACCCTGGAGCTGGTTTGTATACCCTCGAGGCTCTTGGAACGAGTGGTCGCATAGCAACTTCACCGTTGCAAATGACAGACGATAAGTGTTCCTAGGGGATTAGTAAACAGTCTCTGACTGTTATATTGGACTGAATAAGAAGAAGGGTAGGGAGAGACATTAATGTCTCTCCCTACCCTTCTTCTTATTCAGTCCAATATAACAGTCAGAGACTGTTTACTAATCCCCTAGGAACACTTATCGTCTGTCATTTGCAACGGTGAAGTTGCTATGCGACCACTCGTTCCAAGAGCCTCGAGGGTATACAAACCAGCTCCAGGGTACTTAGCCATAGTAGTCAGGTTAGATGATTTAGGATTGTTTGCATATTGAGTAAGAATCTCAAATGCTCCAGATTCATTAACGGCACCTGAGAATAGGATTTGAGCATTGTCAGCTGTCTTAACTAAGCTAACCAATATAAGCTCTCCTGGGCCGAAACCTGAACCCCAAACTGTAACCTGAGCAGGAGTCTCCCTAGGTTGGGACTCTGCACATAATGCACTCGTCACTATGCTTGCCCCTGCCAAAGTCTCCATAGACGCTGCCGATGAGCCGGCACCCTGCCTGTCTGCCATAGCTGTACCGGAACCCAAGGCCGCAACAAGAACGAGAACTAAAACAACAAGCCCTTTTAATGATAAGAGTTTCTTCACTTACCAACCCCCTTTCTAGAAATCAAAGATATGTCTGTGTTCTACTTCGCTCGATACACTTCGTGTAATCATATTAATGCGTAGTGAGCATGTCAAGTCCCATTTTGTGAGTGGAAGCTATTTACGCCTATCAAATACTGTATAATACTCCCCTTATAAATAACAACCTTAGCGAGATTATCAGCCAATGGTATACGAAATAAAATACCTAAATACTATTTATTCTGATATAATCCCCCTTTGCGTAAATAATAGATCAATCTACGGCATAACATAATGGAACAAGATTTCACACACTTAGTAACAAAATTAGTATTCCAGTTAGCTGCAATACTAATAGCAGCCAAACTCGCTGGGGAACTATGCGAGAGATACATAAAGATACCTCCTGTATTAGGTGAATTAACAGCAGGAATCTTGATTGGACCATTTGCTTTAGGAGGTATAGCTATATTCGGCATGGAGCCTTTATTTGGATTGGGACATGCTGCAAATCACTCAAGTGCAATACCTCTATCAATAGAACTATTCTCTGTATCACAAATAGCTGCGGTAGTTCTTTTATTTGCTGCGGGACTAGAAACTGATTTGAAACAATTCCTAAAATACTCTGGCCCTGCAACACTAGTAGCTATTGGAGGTGTGACTCTGCCATTTGTTTTCGGTTTAGGAATCACACTACTCCTAAAACCTGCTGGCCTCGATGGAGATGCGCTTATTTACTCTGCCCTGTTTATAGGAGCAATAATGACAGCGACTTCGGTGGGAATAACTGCTAGGGTGCTAAGTGACCAACAAAAGCTTGATAGCCCTGAAGGTGTCACAATCCTGGCCGCTGCCGTAGTAGATGATGTTTTGGGAATATTGATACTTACAGTTGTGATCGGTGTGGCAACTCCAGGAGAAGCAATATCAACGTCACAAATAGCTGTAATAGCTGTAAAAGCAATAGGGTTCTGGTTAGCTCTTATGTTTGGTGGAATATTGGTATCAAACTATATATCTAGGTCATTAAATGCATTCAGGGTAAGTGGAGCTGCATTAGCTTTGGCATTATCACTAGCATTCTTATCAGCAGGCTTAGCTGAAAGCTTTGGGTTGGCCATGATCATAGGTGCTTATACTATAGGCCTAGCGTTATCTGGTACACCTATAGCTAGGCGCATAGAGGAACAAGTGATGTCTGTATATCATGCTCTTGTACCTATATTCTTTGTCGTAATGGGTATGATGGTAGATGTATCTGCAATGACTGGGGTACTCATGTTTGGATCTGTTCTGACAATCCTAGCTATACTGTCAAAAGTAATTGGCTGTGGAATACCCGCTCTAATAACAGGTTTCAATGGAATAGGATCATGGCGCGTAGGCATAGGCATGCTACCTAGGGGTGAAGTTGCCCTTATAATAGCTGGGATTGGCCTATCTAGGGGAATAATAGGACCTGATATATTCGGGGTATCTATTATGATGACAGTCCTAACTACCCTTATGGCTCCATTGATACTAGTTCCTGCATTCAAGAATGGAGCCCCTGGGAGGCGTAGAAGGTAGTACAAATTATCCGCTCCTGGGATAACCCCCAATATCTTCCTCAAACGACTCTGTACGACTGTTATTAGAATAGTACGTCAGCGAAATTATTCATGCCCCTGTAGCTCAGCGGATAGAGCACTGGCCTCCGGAGCCAGGAGCGTGGGTTCGATTCCCGCCAGGGGTACCACTAGTCAAAACAGACTATCCCTAGCCATAAATCGTAGAGCACCATCACCTACCAGAGGCTTCTCTAGCTTCTTTTTGGGCGTGAGTTTCCCTAACCCAAGACCTTTTTAAATCATCTCTAACAGTCACTGTAAGTTTTCCAAAGTCAGATATCTCCATATCGACCACATCTGCATCCTGAAGGGGTCCCAGCCCCCTATGATTAGTTCCACAGGCAATAACATCTCCTGGTTCTAATGTAGTTATCGAAGTTATCCATTCGATTACTTCTGGTATCTTATGATCCATGTCACTCGTACTATAATCCTGCCTCAGTTCACCTTGCACAGAAAGTTTTATGGCAAGGTCCTGAGGATTTGGCACTTCATCAGCAGTCATTAATACAGGTCCCATAGGCCCAAAAGTATGCCAAGACTTACCTATAAAGAAATTGTCCGCTCCTGGACGACCTATACCTCGACACGAGACATCTATAAAATTCATATAGCCGAAGATGTGTGAATAAGCATCCTTCGCTTTAACTTTACTAGATACTTTCCCAATAATTATGGCAAGTTCGGCCTCATGCTCGAATACAGTTGCCTCAGCATCGGGCAATATAACTGTATCACCATCACCAATTACACTACTTGAAGATTTGTTAAATGCACCTATTGGGCCTGAACCAGCCTTAGTACCACTTTCCATGTAATTACCAGCCATGCAAACCAACCTAGCTGGCTCGGGCAACGGTGCTCTAAGGCGTAAGCTTCCTATAGGTACTCCTGCCTCATTCGAAGCTATATCTTCTATTTGAGGCCTAAATTTGTCGAAATCCCTGATCAAGAAATTCATCATCTCTTGCTTGGAAAAGTAAGTCATTCCTTCTGTGACTCTGGAAACATCTACTACGTTGGATTCTTTGAGTACACCCAATTTAAAATCTTCATCAAAAAGTACCAGTCTCATAATATAGTTCCTCCCAAGCTTTAATATTTTATTATTTGATCCTTGCAAGCAACAAGCATTCAAATATTTTGCTTACTTAGCTTCCATCTGTGCTCTAGTCATCCTCGGCCAAGATCGTTTCAAATCGTCCCTAACGCTGACAGTGAGCCTACCGAAATTAGAAACTTCGACTTCAACTTGGTCCCCATCCTGTACAGGACCTAAACCTCTGTGATTTGTTCCACAGGCTACAATATCTCCGGGATGTAAAGTGGTCACCCATGTCACCCACGCCAAGGTCTGTTTTATTGTATGACCCATATCATTAGTATTGTAATCCTGTCTTAGATCACCCTGAACCCAAAGCTTAACCGGTAAGTTCTGTGGGTCATCAACTTCATCAGCGGTTATTATTGCTGGACCTAAGGGGCCAAATGTATCAAAAGACTTACCATCAAAGAAATTATGTCTCTTACCATCGTCATCACGACCTCTATGGGAAACATCTATGAAATTCGTATATCCAAATATATAATCATAGGCATCCTCTTCCAATATCCTCTCAGCTCTCTTTCCTATAACAATTGCCAATTCGGCTTCATGTTCGAATATTCTGGGGTCGAAGTCAGGTAGTGTCACAGTATCTGAATCACCTATTATGCTACTAGACGATTTATTAAAAGCACTGAGCGGATTGGGCTTCTCAAGAGTCCCATTTTCCATATAATTTCCTGCCATACATACCAATCTAGGTGGCCGAGGTATAGGTGCCCTAAATCTAACTTCTGAAGCAGGCACACCTTGAACATTATCCAATATTCCCTCTAATTCAGAACGATAACTATCGAACTCGCCAATAAGTTTACTAATCATCTGCTGAGGTGTGTTATGCGGTATCCTATCTGATACTGAGGAGGCATCGACCACCCTATCTCCATTTAGCAATCCCAAACGGAATTCTTCACCATAAAGAACTAGTCTCATACTGTCCCCCAATCTCTAATCTTATATTTGTAGTATGTAATTACAATAAGTTGTGCAAGATATAAATTTACTGATCAATGTCCAATGCTATTCCCAAATCATTTGATATCTCTATGAGTCCGTCATAAGTAGGTCTGTCCAAAGGGATGCCGTTAGTCCTGCGGTCTTTCTCTGCTTCCCACTGATCCTCACCATGTATATATATACGTTCCCAACCAGGAAGTTTCTCTGATGATCTTATAACTCTAAACATTTCATCCATCTCTTCTTTGAACTCCTCTACAGGCCTAAACCCATCTATCCTCAGAGCTCCGAAAAAATGACCGGTATTTTGCGCAGCACCAGCTGGTCTGGCCCTCTCCGTATCTGAGTCCACTAGCTTCGATGCTGTTGCCCCCACGGCTGCTCCAGACAAGATCCCAGTTAGGATATCTACTAAAAGCATGAAACCATAACCTTTATGCCCTCCCGTATCCTTCAACCCTCCAATTGGAAGCATATATCCGCCGTCGGCTCTTGCAGCGGGATTACTAGACGGATTACCGTCAGCGTCCATAACCCACCCTAGAGGAATTTCCTGATTACGTCGCATTGCAATCTGTAATTTCCCAAAAGCTACGACAGTTGTGGCAAAATCCATAACGAATGCCGGCGGGGTTTTAGTTGGAGCTGCCACTGCAATAGGATTAGTACCAAAGAATCCTGTTTTTCCACCAGTAGGTGGCGTGTCTCCACCAAATCCAACATTTGTCATTGAGAATCCAATCATATCGTGCTCCAATGCCATGCGAGCATAGAATCCGGCAATCCCGTAGTGAGTACTATTCTTAACTGACACGAACCCGGCTCCTGTGTTCCTAGCTTTATTTATTGCTACTTCCATAGCTCTTCTTCCAACCACCATGCCAAGCCCTTGATCTCCGTCTACAAGAGCGGTAGAGGGAAGTTCGTGAACGACCCTGATATCCGGGTTAGACTTGATCATCTCACTCTTTAACCTTGCAACATAATTCGGCAATCTGGGTGCTCCATGAGATTCAACCCCATAAATATCAGCCATTATAAGAACCTCAGCGGCATCCTTTGCGTTAGATTCTGATAACCCCAGTTTCTTGAATACTTCAACTATGAATTTCTCTGTGCGTTCAGCGTTTACCAAAACGCTATCTGGATCTGGTTGTATAGGCACGGCTTTCCTCCTTACTACTCTAAGCAATATTGAAACCGCCAAGGCAACTTCTACTACTCACCCCTAATACCATTCCCATAGTTATGGGATACCAGCTATGCTATTATAGCTAGGTACTATTATTGCCGCAATATAACAAAACACTGCGGGAGAAATATGAAATCAAATAATTACGACATAGTTATAGTTGGAGGTGGTATACTCGGGCTAGCCACAGCTATGGAATTATCTAGTCAAAACCTACGATTCAAAATATGCCTAATAGAAAAAGAAGCCGAACTAGCCTTACACCAAACTGGACATAACAGCGGGGTCATACATTCGGGCCTCTACTACAGACCCGGTTCTCTAAAAGCTCAAAACTGCGTGTCAGGATCCAAGGCGTTGAAAGAATTTTGCGATGAACATGGGGTCAAGTATGACCTAGTTGGGAAAGTTGTAGTAGCAGTCACTGAAGATGAATTACCAGCATTAAATACCCTTCATGAGCGTGGTACTGCCAATGGCGTAGAAGGGTTGAAAATGATAGATAAGGAAGAACTCCTAGAAATTGAGCCATATGTTAACGGGATAAAGGCACTACATTGCCCGAAAACTGGAATAATAGATTATAGGGAAGTATCAGAAGCCTACGCAGCAGTATGTAGAAACAATGGTGTTTCTATAATGATGGAAACCGAACTACTCAATATAATTGAGCATAATCAATCAATAGTATTAGAGACTACCAAGGGATCCCTAAATTCGTCCTATATCATAAACTGCGCTGGTCTCTATTCAGATAATGTAGCTCAGATGATGAACAAATCCATAGACACCCGAATAATACCTTTTCGTGGTGAATACTACACCATTTCACAAGATAAAGATTACTTGGTAAAGGGTCTGATATATCCTGTTCCAAACCCAGCCTTCCCATTCTTAGGTGTTCATTTCACAAGGATGATTAATGGAGGCATAGAGGCTGGCCCAAATGCAGTATTGGCCTTCGCTAAAGAAGGCTACACTATGAGCTCTATGAATATGACAGAACTTATTTCTACTGTTACTTACAGTGGATTCTGGTATATGTCATACAGGTACTGGAGGACTGGTTTACAAGAATTCTGGCGTTCAATAAGTAAAAAGGAATTCACAAAAGATCTCCAAAGGCTCCTTCCTGCAGTAGAAGAAGCTGATCTAGTATCGGGTGGAGCAGGAGTTAGAGCACAAGCTGTAGATTCAGGCGGAAACCTACTTGATGACTTCAATATAGTAAAAAGCCCGAGAGCTATGCATGTAATTAATGCGCCGTCTCCCGCCGCTACGGCCTCATTATCTATAGCAAAGACAATTGTCGCTAGTGCCCAATCCGATCTAGGCCTCTTGTGATTAAAACTATACTGGACTAAACACCGGTATTATATATCCATCCGTGCGCTCGTCCCAAGATACTTCTAATGCCATACCTATCTCCAAATCCCCCTTCAGATCATCGGGGTCTATGTTTACATCAACAATATTTGTGGGCATTCTACACCCTTCCTCCAGATCCACCATCGCCACTATAAATGGGACTTCTTCAGCCCAAGCTCTATGCGGTGCCCTTGCGACTACTCCAAAAGCATGTAAAGTTGCTCTGCCTGAGCACTTGATCCAAGCTGTATCTCTTGAAAAACACGATGGGCAGAAATCTCTAGGATAAAAGTAGCTTTTCTTACAACTGTTACAACTTCTAACCCATAATTCACGTTCAGAACACTTCTCCCAATAAAAAGACGTCTCCTGAGTAGGGTATGGTATAGGTTTGTCTGGCAATGATTGCTGTGCCATTAAAACACCTCTTAATTATTTAATTTAGCAGTGATATGTGTAATCCTCGTTCCTCAGTCGCTAGCTAATACTACTGTACCTCCGGATGACAAAGATCCGCCTGTACCATGGCAGAACGTCAGATTACAGTTTGGAACTTGCCTGTCCCCACACTCACCTCTCAACTGACGTACAGCCTCTATAATCAAAAATACCCCATATGCTCCTGGGTGAGTATAGGATAATCCACCACCTGCAGTATTCATTGGAAAATCCCCACCGGGGGCAGTGCGTTGACCCTTAACAAAGTCAGCTGCTTCTCCTCTCCCACAGAAACCCAAACTCTCTAAAGTAAGCATAACTGTATATGTAAAGGAATCATATATCATCGCCAAATCAAAATCACTGTGGTTCACACCGGCCATCTGAAAAGCTTTAGGCCCAGTTTCCCTCGCTATCAGAGATGTAAGACTTGGCATCTGGCTGATCATGCCATGATCGTGTCCCTCTCCAGCACCCAGTATCCAAACTGGAGGTTTCTCCAAGTCTCTAGCCCTCTCTGGAGTAGTAATTATATAAGCTCCCCCAGCATCAGTAACTAGACAACAATCTAGAAGGTGGAATGGCCAACAAACCCACCTAGAATTATGGTAATCATCAAAACTCATATCTAGGGGAATTTGAGCCTTAGGATCATGTATTAAAGCCTTCGGGTTCAATTTCGCCCATTTCCGAGTCGCAACAGCTATTTCAGCCATAGCTTCACGGGTGCGCTCCTCACCAAACTCATGCATATATCTGCTGCATGCCATAGCGTAATTTATAGGAGCTCCTATAAATCCATATGGAGTTTCAAATTGAGCTCCTGGAGAGTTGTCCCTAACTGTCGCTGGTGGAGCATAAAACCTACGAGAATAGCCTGCAGACCCATGTGTTACTAGAGCAACTTCACAGTATCCCGCAGATATGGCTGCCAAGGCATGTCCAGCATGAATAACAAACGAAGCTCCCCCTACAGATGTACCATCCGTAAATTTAGGCTGTATACCCATATGCTCAGCAAGTCCCAATGTGTTGCCTGAAGCAAAGATGGCATCTACGTCAGACTTCTTAAGGCCTGCATCCTCGAGTGCATTATATGCCGCCTCTGCATGAAGCTGTAAGTCTGATTTATCGTTGTCCAAATACCCTATGTCATCCGATTCTGCTACCCCGACAATTGCTGCCCCCCGACTTATGTTAGCCATATGACCTCCATACTATCTATAAATAACATATCAGTATATGCAGATTATCCAGATAAAGATTTAACTCAAATAATATCATTAAATCTCCCCAATCGTATTAGCAGGCACCTTTCAAATACAGGATTTAACCATATCTAACGTATGATCTATGTCGCCCTGTGATATACCATAATGGGTAACCATGCGTACTCTAGATCCATATGGATGTTGAGCCAAGACACCTTTATCTCTTAGATTCTTTAAGAATTCTGGAACCGATCCATTTTCTATCCCAAAGTAGACTATATTTGTATATATATCCTCTGGGTCAATAGAGATTCCTCTTATATTCGCTAACCCATATGCTAAGCGAGAAGCGTTAGCATGATCTTCAGCCAGCCTATCAACCATATCATTGAGGGCCACTATAGCGGCAGCAGCCAATATACCAACCTGGCGCATACCTCCACCCAATGCATTCCTAGTATGTCGAGCCCTATTAATGAACTCGCTATCACCACAGATTATTGAACCTGCAGGACAACTCAATCCTTTAGAAAAGCAAAAAGTTAGAGAATCAACTGGGGCGACCAGATCCTTTACATCAACTCCCAAGGCCACAGAAGCGTTAAATATCCTCGCACCGTCAAGATGTACTTTTGCTCCCTTACTGTGAGACATATCTGAAATTTTCTGTGTATATATAGGATTTAACACAGCACCATTACACCGATTATGAGTATTTTCGATTGAGACTAGAGAAGTAGTAGGAAACCTCTCAGCCATAGGCCTTATAGCTGCCTCCACTTCAGATATTTCCAAGGTGCCATCGTTTTGATTCGCAACCTGCCTAAGGGATATCCCTCCAAAAGCAGATGCACCTGCGTATTCATAAAGGTAGAGATGAGATTGATCTCCTACTATGATTTCTTGACCTCGTTGGCAGTGCGTTATAACGGAAACCAAGTTACCCATAGTGCCACTTGGTACAAACAAGGCTGCTTGTTTACCTGTGATATCTGCAGCCATATCTTGTAATTTATTAACTGTGGGATCATCCGCCCAGCCATCATCCCCAAGTTCAGCATTATTAATTGCTTCAATCATAGGTTTTGTAGGATGTGTAACTGTATCACTTCTTAAATCTATAAAACTCAACCTCGTACCTCCTCGATAATTAACAAACCAGCTAGTCACAACTGACAACCACAAAGTTAATCTACATCTTATGAATCAGGTGTATAATGACATCTGAATTGCTAAATTATAATACCAACGAGCAACAACTTTCAAAACAAAAAGAGTTGTAGAGGAGTAAAATGGAATTATCTGCAGCCTATAGATACCTTAGCCCAGCAATAAGGGTACACGCAGGAGACGGGTCATTGTCTCAAATATCCTCCGAAGTTAGAAGATTGGGGGCCACTAAATGTTTCGTAGTGTGCAGTGAAACCGTAAGTAAAACAACTAATTTACTGGAGCGAATTAAGGCTGAACTAGGAGACGCTTGCGCAGGAATCTACGCTAATGCCAAGAGAGAATCGCCAATACCGCTTGTAATGGAAGGAGTTCGTCAAGCTAAAGAGATCAATCCAGACTGTATAGTAGCCGTAGGAGGTGGAAGCGCAGTAATTACAGCTAGAGCCATAACAATTCTTTTGGCAGAGAATGGTACCCCTCAAGAACTCTGCACCAAATATCCGCCGGGGCAGCCACCACAAAGTCCTAGGTTAAATAAGCCNAAATTGCCACAAATCGTTGTCCTAACTACACCTACAAATGGGGTCCATCGAGGAGGAGCTGCAGTGATGGATGATAAACCTCCATATAGACTGGAACTATTTGACCCTAAGTCTAGACCAACTTGCATAATACTGGACGGTGAGGCACTGCTAACTGCTCCTGTCTCGTTGTACCTAGATACAACTATAACTACTTTCGCTGGGCTTATAGATTCAGTACAGTCTTCTGGNATGAATCCTTTCAGCGCGGCTGATAACCGNCAGGCACTGGAAATATGTGTGAAATATCTGCCAGATTTAGTNAATCACCCAGATGACTCTACTCCAAGAATCCAGCTCGCAGCGGCTTCTATATTAGTTAATAGAGCATCAGACGCACCAAGTTCTACANCCCAGTCTGGAGGAGTAACAACATCTATGGACAGAGAAATAAGATACACTCATCCACACATTGGTCAAGGTGGCTCTAGGCTTCTGATGAGTCTGGCAACTATGCGCCGTAATAAAGAAATCCAAAAGGAAGGCTTGATAGAATTGGGACAAATATTCGGGGTCCCAAATAATGCCATGTCACAAGAACAGGCTACTGCATCAGCAATAGAAGCAGTAGAGCAATTTATTAAATCTATTGGGGTTCCCATTAGGTTAAGGGATATGGATGTACCAGAAGATAGTCTTATAGGTATAGCACAGAGAGATGCCATTAGACCCTCTTATCTCGAAGGCAGTAGAAGAATTTCTAACGTAGAAGACCTAATCCTGCTGCTCAAGGAAGTCTGGTAATATCTGAGTTATGGAAGACTATAAATTTTGCCCTCGCTGCGGGTCAAGTCTTATTACCATACAACTAGAAAACGTTGTGAGACCCAAATGTTCGGGATGCAAGAAAATAATCTATTATGACCCTAAACTTGCAGCTGCAACTGTAGTGGAAAAAGACGGATTATTCCTACTGATAAAGCGGGCAATCCAACCACAGTTAGGGCTCTGGGGGTTCCCTGGTGGCTATGTAGACAGAGGCGAAGTGGTAGAGGATGCGGCCGCTAGAGAAGTTCTAGAGGAAACGGGCCTGATTGTTGAAATCACTCGCAGCCTCGGCGTATTCTCGGAGCAGGGAAACCCCGTAATACTCGCAGCATTTGCTGGTATAGAAGTAGGTGGAGAATTGAAGATAGGAGATGAGGTATCAGATATTGGCTTCTTCTCCCCAAACAAGTTTCCACCGCTTGCATTCCCNAGAGACATNCAAGTTTTAGCTTCCTGGAAGAATACCGCCGTCTAATGGNTTGCTAGCTACTCNCATTAGTATTATCAATGAATTTCTTCACAGCCTCGAAATATTGATCCCTACCTAGCAACCATAAGTCATTGTGACCGGCCATCGGAATTAGTTCAAATTCCTTATGACTCGAACCTATAGAATCATGCAGTTCCAATATAGATTCAACCGGTATGATCTCATCTACTTCTCCACAGATAGTAAGTAGAGGTATCTTTATAGAGTTAATTTTCCAGACATGTAACATAATGAGATCTCTAACCCTAGGCTCATCAACTATGAAACCTCTTCGGATTAACATCCGCTCTACAGCGGCAGAACCGCTTTCAATTATCAATCCACGCAAATCATCCTGAAAATTGGCGGCCACTTCTACCGCAGAGTAGCAACCCAAAGACCTACCTTTCACAATAACTTCATTATTGAACCCATTAGTTTTTAACATAGTCACGCAATACTTATAGATCTTACTAGAATCATGAATCATGTTCTGGAATGATGGAACACCACCACTAAGACCATAACCTCTAAAATCTGCGACAAAAAAATTCGCCCCAGATCTTCTATAATATTCGGATACTGGATCGAATTGACATGCTATCTCCCCGTTACCATGGAAAAATAGAACCGTTGGCATTGACTTATCGTAGCCATAGAACCTACACGATATAGATACATCTGGTTCAACCTCTACCATTAAGTCCTGTCCGTAATACGGCACAGGAGACCACGCTCTCTGCGGATGGAACATCATACTGGTTATTTCTGGTATGTCCAGGAGGCTGTAATCTATAGTCTTAGACATAGTAATCACTCTATACTTCTAGCGATAGATCTATTCTATATCTATTCAGATAGTGTATCAATTCTTATATAATATCCTGACGATATAAGGAGTTATCAATGGAAAACAAAGGTGCGAAGTATGAGGATTTCCTGACCCTGGCAAGAGATCTAGGCATAGATACTCACAATGAAGCTCATTTAAAACTACTATACCCTGAAGTCATCATTATGCTAGGGCGAATGGAAGAAATAAGTAATGTAGCTACTGATGACATCCATTTAGNTTCAAACGTGGATTTAGTTATANCAAAGTTAGAAGAGGGTATATGAATATTCCAAGCCAAGACCTAACACTTCTCCATCTGTCTGAACTGTCAGAACTAATAAAGAGCAGATCTATATCACCGGTAGACCTAGCAAAGGCATATATACAGAGAATAGAAAAACTGGACCCAACCCTAAACGCATTCATCACTAGATTAGATGAATATGCTCTTGATATGGCAACTACAGCTGAATCAGAGATAATGTCAGGCCAATATAAGGGGCACCTACACGGAATACCTATAGCCTTAAAAGACCTCTTCCAAACAAAGGGAGTAAGAACAACTTCTGGGTCAATATTGGAAAGAGACTTTATACCAACTGAGGACGCATCTGTAGTATCAATGATTAAAGCAGCNGGTGGATACTGCATTGGCAAACTCCATATGACTGAATTCGCATTCGACGGTACCAGCCGTAATCATCACTACGGTCCGGCAAGAAACCCTTGGAACATTGAAATGATGGCCGGTGGATCTAGCAGTGGCTCTGGAGTAGCAATAGCTAGTAGAGAGGCTCCTATAGCGCTTGGTACAGACACTGGTGGATCAGTAAGGGTGCCTGCTTCACTNTGTGGAGTTACGGGATTAAAACCTACATATGGCTTAATAAGCAGACATGGAGTCACCGCCCTATCATGGTCTATGGATCATGTAGGAATATTTGGTAAATCTGCCAAAGACGTCGGCATAGTATTGAACTATATAAGTGGGTATGATAATAGAGATCCAGGCTCTATAAATTACCCCAGTGAAAACTATTCACTTACTTCAGCTATAAACTTGGACCTAAATGGAATCAGGATTGGCATTCCTAAGGAATATATTTGGGACATAATGGATCCCGAAGTCAAAGATTTATTCAACAAGTCTATCGATGACATAAGATATCTAGGTGCAGAGATCGTAAATATATCACTGCCCCCCCTTGGGCTAGTAAACCCAGCAGGTAGCATAGTACAAACTTCAGAAGCAGCTAGCCTACACAAAGACAGAATACTATTAAATGCAGACCAATATGACCCAGCAATACGCCGAAGAATAGAGAGTGGATTTTTTATACCTGCTACATCTTATTTACAAGCTCAAAAAGTCAGAAAAGCATGTATGATNGAAATCCTTGGCGCAATGGATAATATAGATTTCCTAGCAACCCCCACGACCGCAGTAACTGCTTTCCCAATTGAATCAGATACGGTGAATATAAGCGGTAATGAAGTAGGATCAAGAGAAGCATTATTAAGAATAACTAGAATATTCAGCACGTTNGGAATGCCAGCAATATCTGTACCTTGTGGATTCACTAGACAAGATTTACCCGCTGGGCTACAACTTATTGGCAAGCCTTTCCAAGACAGTAGGCTAATACAACTTGCCAATACCTATCAAGCAGCAACTAAATGGAATACTAGTTTTCCTGAGTGATAATAAATGGGGGAGTTAGTCCGCCTAAAAAGAAATCATTGACAACGCTCTGNCAATGGTAGAAAGAAATGATTGACACCACTCTGTCAATGAGGTGAATCAGATGCAANGCATCATAAGAGAATTTTTAGAAACAAATCCAACAGATACAGAGATTGAAGAATTTTATATTACAGAGGTATCATGATCCGTCAATAAAACGATTAATCTGTTCCTCAAGCTTCTGTTGCCTTAATGCATTTGTAAGGTCACCTCTAGTCCGCTCCAATATACCCCTCATGGCATCAGTTGTTCTTCTGAGACCTCCTGTTATAGCTTCAGGGAAGTCCATTGTGAACAATTCTGTATGGATCTGATCCATAACATCTAATATACTCTCACACTTACTAGTTTCTCCCCTCCGTATAGAATCTAGTAAATATCTACGCATCTCACCTATTGTTTCACCCAAACCATTTAGATACGCCGAAAAAGCGATGCCTATATCATTCGGCATAGGGAAATATTCGTCAGCTATAAGTGCAAATGTAAGTAGAGCTTCAACATACTCCTTCTGGGCGTCCTGTACAAATCCCGTATAGTAGATATCCGGATGAGTTAATCTTATATCAATCATTTCAGATACTAGAGATCGGGCCTCATCAAGTAATACTCTAGCCTCATGAAATTCGTTGCGGTGGCTAGACCTTATAGATTTAGAAGAAAGCTGTATAGTACCCCTGGAAAGCTGTAAAGCCTTCTCTCTGGCAGAGTGTTTATTAGAAAAATATTCATGGGCCTGTTCAGCGATAACTTTTAAGTCTTTGGATCTATCTATCATCTAAATATTCGCTTTCATAAAATCCCGAGTATCATTTGCTAATTGTATCAGCCGGGATTGGACCTTATCACTTATAGATCCATCTGGGAAAGACCCATCATCATTCTTCTGTCCATACTGTATGCCAGTAAGAATCTCCATCCCAGAAGCTATATCTGGAACCGCATATATATGAAATTCATCTGCCTTCACCGCTTGCACAACTTCATCATCCAACATAAGGTTACCTACATTTGTGGCAGGGATTAAAACCCCTTGACGTCCGTCTAATCCTTGGGCCTTACAAACCCTGAAGAACCCTTCTATCTTTTCGTTAACACCACCTATAGCCTGTATTTCACCAAATTGATTTACAGAACCGGTCACAGCTAATCCTTGATTTAATGGAATACCNGACAGTTTAGAAAGTATCGCATATAGCTCTGTACTGGACGCGCTATCACCATCTACCTCATCATAACTTTGCTCGAACGTAATACGGGCAGACATAGTTAGCGGAATACTCTGAGCAAATCTATCAGCGAGATATCCATTTAGTATCATAACACCCTTGGTATGCAGACGACCTCCTAGATCGGATTCACGTTCTACATCCACTAACCCATCTCTACCGGCAGATATACTTACGGTTATGCGCCCTGGTTTGCCAAAGGAGAAATCACCTATTCCTATAACTGCCAAGCCGTTAACTTGACCTATAATGTCACCTTGAGTTGATATATCCACAACTCCGTTCTCTATCATCTCCATAATCTTGTCTTGAATAAGATCGGATCTATATGTTCTCTCCTTTATAGCCTGATCTATATGCTTAGAAGTAGTAATAGCTGAATTTGACTCACCTGCCCAATAACTAGCTTCCCTTATGACATCGCTAATCTCTGCGAATTTAGTAGATAACTTGTTCTGATGCCCTGCCAAACGGGCACTGTATTCTATAATTCTACCAACAGCTGACCTATCTAAATGNAATAAAGAGTCTTCGAAACAGAGTGTTGAAATAAAAGAAGCATAGTTTTCTATATTTTCAACAGTCCTATCCATGCTACTATCAAAATCTGCCTTAACTTTAAAAAGTTCTACGAAATCATCATCGCGATTATAAAGAAGGTGATAAGTAGCACTAGCACCAATAAGTATTATCTTAACGTCCAATGGTATAGGCAGTGGCCTAAGCCTCTTAGTGGCTACGTATCCCTTATAATCCAAAATATCATCAACTACTATACTTTTCTCTCGGACACAACGCTTAAGACCCTCCCAACATGTTTGATCTCTCAGCAAATCTTCAGCATTAATTATTAAATACCCGCCATTAGCACGATGTAAGGATCCTGGTCTTATCATTGTGAAGTCAGTTCTCAGCGACCCATATTGAGTCTCAGCCTCCAGAACTCCAAACAGATTATTGAAGGTAGGGTCAATTTCATGTATAACAGGTGCGCCCTCCAAATCAGAGTTGTCAATCAGAAGGTTAACTTCATATCTTTTCATGAAGTCATCATTATCTCGATTATCTGATCCTGAACTCTGCTCATGGGAATCAGGCCTATGACCCATGAATAGCTCTTTATGTAATATTATGTCTCTACATACATCGTCCAAGTAGTCTGACACCTGTTTGTGNGATCTATATTTTTCCCTTATCTCATATAAAACAATATCAATAATGTTTTGTACTATGTCACCNTCCATAACTGATAGTCTGTCACTCACAGCTTTATCATTAGCTCGAATAGCTGATAATGTATCCTTAAGCAAACCCTCTAGATATCCTCTGCTAGCCTCTATATCTTGCTTCTGATCGGCATTAAGCTGAATGTATTGATCAGAAGACAAGGGTTCTTGGTTATCGTTTACAGCGGCCAACGATAAGCCGGTAGGAGTGGACTGTAACAGGAAATTCTTTTGCCTTGCAGTATCATATAAATCTTTTAGATTTTGTTCCTTTTCCCTCAACGAACTATTAATTAATTGCTCTCTCATATTCGCATATTCCTCACTTGAGAAAGCTCTATCTGTATTTTCCTTGAGCTCAACGACCACAGATGCCATATCATGTTGAAAATGCTGCCCCATAATGTTACTCAGCATGAGAGCAGTAGGCCTACTAGGATCGCTGAAGTTAAATACATAACATACATCTGCAGGTACTGTTCTAGAANCCGAGTATTTATCTACGAATCTCTTTATAGCTTTAGTTTTNCCTGTGCCCTGTGGACCTGCCGCGAAAATATTGAACCGGCTATCCCAAAGACCAAGTCCAAATTCTAGTGACCTGATTGCCCTATCCTGTCCAATTATGGTATCAAGTGGCTGCAATTCATCCGTAGAATCAAAATCCAGGAGCGTGAGATCACATCTCGCATTGATCTTTGAAACAGGAATCTCAAATGGTCTCACCATTTACATCCTCCACTGTAAAAGGAATTCAAAGCTAAATTGACTCGATTGTAACATAGTGCAATTGTTAAAAATCTTACTTTGAGTTAGGATTTATACATTCTCATAATTTCTTCTTAGAGAGCAGGTGTGAAATATGAAATCAAAAGCTGCAGTACAAACTGGACCAGAAGAGCCACTAACCCTAGCAGAAATAGAAATACCAGATCCTAAAGATGACCAAGTTCTAGTTAAACTAACTTCAAGCGGCATTTGCCATTCTCAATTACACCAAATGGACAACCCCGGCCTTGCAAGACCATTGCTGCTAGGCCATGAAGGTACAGGAATTGTGACTGGGATTGGGGACAAAGTAAGCCATGTTAAAGAAGGTGATCAGGTTATAGTCACATGGGTTCCAAGAACACCAGTATCTGGAAGACCAGCTGTTCCGCATTCTGGAATAACCTATCAAGGAACCCCTGTTAATGGAAATGTTTACACTTGGGGAGAAGATGTTCTAGTCCGTTCCGACTATGTTGTATCAATTTCCAAAGACCATCCTAAAGATGTTAGCTGCATAGTTGGATGTGCCGTCCTAACTGGGGCAGGGGCAGTGTTGCATACCGCAAATGTGCGCCCAGGCCAGTCAGTGGCAGTTTTTGGTTGTGGAGGTATAGGTCTATGCTCGATAAGGATGGCTGCTATCCTAGAAGCCTACCCAATAATAGCAGTGGATCTGCAGGATGATAAATTGCAGCTTGCGAAAGAGTTTGGTGCCACTCATATAATAAATGCATCCAAGATAGATCCTATTGAAGCCATTCAAGAAATCACTCTNGGGGGAGTAGACTACGCTTTTGACGCTATCGGAGTGCCAACCACCAATGAACAGATACTACCATCTACTAAGGCAGGAGGGCCTGGTGCAGATAACCACGGAGGGACAGCCGTTTTAATTGGATTGCCAGGTGGCGATGTTACTATCAACACTCGCCTTTTTGTAACAGGTCAACGTAGGTATATGGGAAGCCTAGGAGCAACATANCCAGATAAGGATTTCCCAATGTTTCTACGGCTATACCAAGAAGGCAAATTCCCACTGGATAAACTTATCACCAAAAGATATAAATTAGATGATATAAATGAAGCATGTGACTCACTAAAGGCTGGGGCTATATTAGGTAGATCTATAATAGAATTCTAGATACATAACATAACCTTATAGTACAAGTAATATATACGAGGCAATATTGAAAATGAATTCCTATGATGGCACCCCTTCAATGTTGAGTGTTGAAGAAGCCAGAGACAGAATAGTCTCAATGTTTAATACATTAGACACAGAAGAGAAAGCCGTGCTAGATACCTTAGGGCAAGTATTAGCTGAGGATATTAAATCGGATCTAGACATACCACCGCTAGATAATTCTGCAATGGATGGATATGCAATAAGGTACGAAGATACCGTCGGAGCATCAAAGAATACCCCCAAAACCGTCAAAGTTATAGCAGAAATATCAGCCGGACAGATACCAGACTCCGAAGTGTTACCAGGTACCTCTATAAGGATAATGACTGGAGCTCCTATACCAAAAGGAGCAACCGCTGTTGTGCCATTCGAGGACACAGATGAATTTGGAGCGACTTCTTCCAGAATATCCAAAACATTAAACCAAGATATAAGAATTAATGTAGAGGCATCTAAACATGCGAACATACGCCCCGCAGGTCAAGACATAAAGAAGGGGGATGTGATACTTAAATCCGGCACNGTCATACGACCCGCAGAGGCAGCAATAATAGCGTCGACGGGAAGGTCGCAAATCAAAGTTACTCGCAGACCTGTAATCTCCGTAATAGCAACCGGNAATGAATTGGTGGAGCCAGGCATGGAAATCAAACCCGGGAGTATATACGATAGTAATAGCTACGGTATAGCTGCCTCCATCACTAAGTACGGTGGATTACCCAAATTCCTCGGCATTGCTCAAGATGACTGGCATTCACTAGAAGCCAAGATAGAACAAGGACTCGACTCTGATCTACTTATAACGTCCGCTGGGGTATCCAAAGGGGATTATGATATAGTCAAGGACCTCCTATCCAGTCGAGGAAACATAGATTTCTGGTCCGTGAGAATGAGACCTGCAAAACCATTAGCTTTTGGAACGTTCGAAACAGGTAATGGCGGCAAAATACCTCACATAGGATTACCAGGAAATCCCGTTAGCGCATTAGTAGCTTTCGAACTGCTTGTGCGTCCAGCAATACTTAAAATGCTAGGGCGAATTGATNCTGGAAAGGCTACAATAAAAGCCACATTGAGTGATGATATTGTGAATACAGACGGTAGACGAGTATATGCAAGAGTCAAAGTATATCAAGAATATGGAAAATTCTATGCTAGCCTAACTGGTGACCAAGGATCGGGTGTTCTGACTTCAATGGTATTAGCAAACGGATTAGCTGTATGCCCTGAAGATGTTGAAGTACTTAAGGCCGGCAGCCCCGTTTCGGTACATATGNTAGACTGGCCTGACGGAATATCCATATAAATTTGCTCATCATAATTTAGCAAATATTTATGTTTCTAGGTTCCGTCAATCCAAGTTTCTGCAAAGTAAAAGTATTCTAAACCAAAAGTATTCGGGTGAAAATTTCTCACATTATCTTGGATCGCCCAACTAGCCACATCACCCACAGGCATTATCCAGAAAGCTTTACTGATAATATATTCTTGCAGATCCATTAATATTTTCTTCCTAGAAGTGAAGTCCAACTCACTTACTTGCCTGTCTATCATTACATCCAAGTATTCATCTCTGTAGTTATGCAAATTATGCTTCCCTCTACTATGAAATACAGATGATAAATATGAATTAGTGCTTGAGAGAGGCATGGATGGCCCTATAAAAATTTGATAATGCCCGCTTTTCCAAATCTGTCTTGCATACTCATTTATATCAAGTAATTCAACAGTAGGTCTAAGTCCCAATTCTCCTATAGATTGTGCGACTCTATTTCCGTATTCGATATGTTTACTACTATACTCGGCCACACTAATCTTTATATTTATGGCATCACCACCCAAATCGATACCTTCTCCAGGTATTGTATCCCCAGATCTGAAATAGGTTTCCAATTTGGATCTCGGCATAATCCAACTTTTATCCATCACCGGTATACCCAAACTAACAAACCCCCGATTTTCCCATATACCAGCTATATCCGACCAAGGATCCAAAGAACGTATTATTTCCCTCCTAACCCCAAGCCTATCGAGAGGCTCTACCAAGGTATTCAAAGACATTACTAACCCAGATGTAAAATCCAACTGTTGAGCGNTCTTTATATTATTTTCCTGCAATATCGAATATGATGTCGGATCACGTTCTAATTCTAATATATCTATTTTCCCAAGCAGAAAAGCAGTTAACCTAGTTTGCGGATCGGGAATAATTTGTATTTCTAAATTGTCAGAATAAGGTATACCTTCTTCGTAGTATATTGGGTTTGCTTCAAAATAGTATCCCTGCATATTCTTTGAGGCCTGCCAAATCCAAGGACCACTACCTATAATATAATCAAAGCCTGTGGCTCCTAATGCATTAGTCTCTATTGGAACAATCTTAGAAACCCCTTGGGCAAGATTACTCAAAAAGTCAGAATTCGGACTATGCANTGTGATCCTGACTACATCTTCATCTATAGCTTCCATTGTTTTGATATCTTTCAGCATTTCAGCGTTAGTGTTCTTACTACCTAATTGCCGCTTAAAACTCTGTATTATGTCTTCCGAGTTAACTTGCCGCCCAGAGACTGGTTCAATATCATGCCAATAAGCATCATCTCGAATATGAAATTCATATGTTGTAGAATCTAATTGACTCCATCTATCACACAAATCACACTCGGTGGCCATCGTAGGCATCAAAATCTCTGAACCAGACCGAAATCTCAAAAGTCTACTATAAGCCAGACCTGGTCCATAAGCGGCTAAAATCGGAGAATNATTCATATGAACATCCATGTCTTCCACATATATTGGGGATGCTAGAGATAATTTTCCAGATCTAATCGATGGCTCAGATTCNAGTAGTATATCTGAAGGTGCTAAAATCAAATCTCGATAATAGTCCTCATTAGTATGTATCGGGTTTCCTGTGTCACAACCAAACACCAATATTAAAAAGAATATAGTTAGAAGCAATCTTAGGTTTATGTATTTGACTGGAATCATTGAGATTTCATCGTATCTACGTGTATATATTTATCCGGATCCAAATATTGCCAGCATTAGGCTCTTCAAAAATGTTAACCAACCTATACAACTTGCAAGATAATAGAAGTAAAATAGAATCATAGCAATATGTCAAACCATAGTGAAATACACCTAAGGCGAAAACCTATAGCAGATGCTATGTACGAATTAGACAAATACCTAAACGATGTATTCCTATCAAAGTTGAATACAGTGAAAGTAATACATGGCAAAGGCAGCGGACAAATGCGTGAAGCAGTATGGGATGCTCTATCAGAACATCCCTTAGTGAAAAGCTACAGATTGGCATACCCTGGGGAAGGTGACTCTGGAGTTACAATCGTATATATGGAAAGTCCGGATCGATAACTTCGAGTCAATCGTGTATAAATTAGAATTGATATTGGCAAAATGCACAAAGCCTATTGTTTATGGGAAATAGACAACCATGCAAAATCTGTTTGACAAGAATTTTGAAGATATCCTAAGTAAGAGGGCTCCTCTTGCCGCACGTATGAGGCCACGTAATTTCTTAGAGTTTGTTGGNCAAGAGCATATTCTTGGGTCAGGAAAGATATTAAGAAAAGCTATAGACACTGATAATATACCCTCGATGATCCTATGGGGCCCACCAGCTAGTGGAAAGACCACCCTAGCACACATCATATCTTCATCAACAAATGCAAAATTTATAACATTAAGCGCAGTCAATGCNGGCGTTGCAGAAATCAGAAAAGTAGTAAATCAATCCCGAGATAACCTCTCTATGTACGGTAAGCAAACAATACTATTTGTAGATGAGATACACAGATTCAATAANGCTCAACAAGATGTAATTTTACCTCATGTGGAAGACGGGACATTTATATTTATAGGTGCTACTACAGAAAACCCATCTTTCGAGGTAATAACGCCCCTCCTGTCAAGGTGTAGTCTGTTTACACTTAGGTCTTTAACTGCTACAGATATGAATAAGATTGTATTATCAGCTATCAGAGACAAAGAAAGAGGATTAGGAGATTACCAAATATCATTCTTAGAGGATTCTCTAGAACTGATAATAATGCAATCAAGTGGGGACCCTCGTATAGCACTTAATCTCTTAGAACTATTAGTAAAAACAGCCAACTCGGATAAATCTGGTAGAGTAATTATAAATAATCTATCGGTAACTGAAGCAGTCAGTAGAGTGGCTATTAGATATGATAAGAATGGTGAAGACCACTACAACACGATATCAGCATTTATAAAATCTATCCGAGGTTCTGACCCAAATGGAGCTCTATATTGGCTTGTTAGGATGCTAGAAGCAGGTGAAGACCCACTTTTCATCGCTAGACGATTAATAATATCTGCATCAGAAGACGTAGGATTAGCAGATCCATATGCTCTTTCTATGGCTACAGCAGCGCAACAAGCAGTACACGTATTAGGTATGCCTGAAGGATCAATACCGTTGGCAGAGGCAGCGATATATCTAGCAACTGCCCCTAAAAGCAATGCAGCCTACGCTGCCCTCAAAAACACCACAATGGAAGTCAAAGATAGCCCAAATGAACCTATACCAATGCATCTGCGTAATCCTGTTACAAAAACCATGAATAATTTAGGGTATGGTGATGGATACAAATACCCTTATGATTTCACAAACAACTTCGTAGAACAAACCTATTTGCCAAACAACTTATCAAACAAGATATACTATGTACCAAGCGAACAGGGATACGAAAATTTGATTAGAGATAGACTCTCCGAATGGTGGAGCCACTACAGAAACGATGAGAAAATATAGCGGGATAATCTTACAAGAAACTAACCGCAATTACTTGCTGATTCCAGAAAAAGTATCCCGCTTTAATTACAATATAATGGCGTTGAGCAGAAGAACTAACGACGCTTCCATTGAGGAAGACGTTTCTCAGCAAACGCCGTCACACCTTCTTTGATATCTTCTGTTTTATCTATGATTTTTCTCTCTATATCCCTAAAAGCGTTCGCATATTCTGGTGGCATATTGCGTCCAATGTCGATGATTCTCTTACAGGCCTCTATAGACAATGGTGCTCCTAGCTTTATCTCACCTGCCATCTTCTCTGCTTCTACGAACAATGCCTCTCTATCTGGGGTTATGGATTGAATTAAACCTATATCATAAGCTCGCTGAGCAGACATATGTGATCCGGTAAACTGCATCCATTTAGCCTCTCCAAGAGGAATCATTCTACTAAGCATTACAACACCAGTTCCTGACGTACGTCCCCTCCTAACCTCCGGCAACCCAAAGGTTGATGCCTCGGTTGCAATACGTATATCACACCTTAAGGATAACTCCAAACCTCCCCCAAGTGCATATCCATCTATAGCCGCTATTATAGGTTTAGGACACTCAGTCTCATCAAATCTGAATTCAGCTCTCTCCTCGAGATCTGGTCGGCTACCAGCATAATAAGCATCTGCGCCTTGTTTCAAATCGGCACCAGCACTAAATGATCTCCCTCCTGCACCAGTCACTATAATCACCAATATATCATCATCCTCACTGGCATCCTTGAGGGCCCTTGCCCTTGCAACCCCAAGTTCTCTACCCAAAGCGTTCATTCTCTCTGGGCGATTTAATGTAATCCAGGCAATCCTATCCTTTTTTTCATAGAGAATAGTTTCAGATTGAGTAATTTCAAACCCTGCTGTAGTCATTTTCATTCCTCCTAGGATTTTATTTATTCAACGATCAAATCAAAAATGTTTATGCTCTCTTCCAGACAGGTGGTCGTTTCTCGGAAAAAGCTGCTACTCCTTCCTTGATATCATCTGACGTATCAATCATAGCTCTCTCTGCCCTGCCAACCATTTGTGAAAACTCTGGAGATATCCATGCGGCTGCGTTTATAACTCTCTTCGTAGCCTCTACTGATAGAGGAGCATTATTCCTTATTATATTGGCAAGTCTCTCAGCTTCGGCAAATAAGGCGTCACGGTCTGGCAGTAATGCCTGTATTAGCCCAATGTCGTAAGCTCTGTGTGAAGACATATGTTCTCCTGTAATCTGAATCCATCTAGCCTCACCCATAGGTATCATATTCTGCAATAGAGTAAGTCCAGGGCCAGGCATACGACCACGTTTTACTTCTGGTAAACCCAATCTTGATTGCTCGGTTGCGATACGAATGTCACAATTGAGAGAGAGTTCCATACCTCCAGCAACTGCGTATCCATCTATGGCTGCAATAACGGGTTTTGGACAATCAGAAACGTTGTATTGCACAACTGGTCTAGCTTCAGTACCAGGAGCTATTCCTGCACTATAGTTGTCATGTGCGTTCCTTAAATCATTACCAGCGCAGAATGCCCTACCACCTTCACCAGTGATGATAACCGTATATACATCCGGATCTTCAGAAGCATCTATCATGGCTCTTGCCATAGCTTCTCTAAGTTCAGTACTGAGCGCGTTGAGACGCTCAGGTCTATTTAACCTAACCCAAGCCATCCCATCTCTCTTATCGTACAAAATAGTCTCAGACTGAGTCACTTCTATACCTGTTGCCATAGTCCCCTCCCTTTGAGTTAATTATTGGAGACAAAATATCATCAAGTTACTGTATCTGCAACATCCACTAATGGTTTTTGTTACGGTTCATTATCTCTGGTATATTTGCCAAACCTAAAAAATTAAAACAATAATCTTCTACTATAGTGTCGACTACGAGAATTCATTCTGATAGAATGCGGCGATGAACTTAAAAGCTAAAAATTGGATACCGAATTTTTCGGGCATAATACTTGGGCTATGGGTTGCCTATATGGTACCAATACATATAGATGCTTTCGCGTCAGACTCACTTAACCCAACGATTCTCGGTCACTCCGTAGCAGCATTATTCGGTGCTATTGGAGCTGTGATGATAATAATGCATAAGTTCTATGGAGCTATTATAAACTCTTTTTCTCATAGCCTAGGAGCCCTAATGGGGTTTGTAGACATCCAATTCTACGACCTAGAATTCCCCCCTCTACCATTTTTTATACCGATTGCTGTGACTATAATATTCATAGCAATGCTTCCATTATTATTATCAAGAGATATATTACACTAAGTCATACAAATATTAGGAGAGATTACTAAATGGCTAGATATACACCTTTCTTAGTAGGCCTAGCAATAGGAGCTCTACTATTCTACATGTGGACTAATTACTGGTCTTAGAATATTTTGATTAATCCGGTTCCATCTTCAAGACTAAATTAACCTACTATCCGGCCTTATATGCTTCTCACTCCTGATTGGATTGAATGTAACTCGGCTAAGTGTTACTGAACCAGTATTCTTGAAGTAATGAGAGCTATTCTCAGGTATTAAAACGAAGTCACCTGGCTGTATATCGTATTCCTGTCCATCCACCCACACAACACCTGATCCACTCAATATAAAAGCCTGATGCTCCCAATCGTGCTCATGGTGCTCACTAGACTCCCCCGGTCCATGATCATGATACAAAGATATTACAGTCGGAACCCCATCCTGAGCACCTAGCACAGGATTAGAGAAATCCTTGTAGTTTTTTATTACAGGTTTCATTGCTACCTCTACTACCTTTAATATTTTTTAGTCATTCTATAAATACTAAAAAGACTAATCAACAAATTTCATGAACTCAGTTAAATCAGCCTCACAAGCAATACATAGCCCTAACCTATCTATTAAACCACTTTCCCAGTTGACCTCGCCGCACTTTTTGCAATCTATCTCGACTTCCACTCTATTACTCTGACCCTCACTCTTGAACAATTTGCGGCTAACTAATATTGCTACTAAGGCTATAACTAAACCAAGGATCGCTATGGTCATACAAACTGCTCCTGCATTAAATAAAGATAGTACCTATACTATGGAGCCACCGAAGAGAGTCGAACTCTTGACCTACGGTTTACGAAACCGTTGCTCTACCACTGAGCTACGGTGGCAATCCTAAAAATATAATAGCACGAAGATATTAGCCCAAAGAATAACAAATACAGAGTTAATTAGTACACAAGAGGGGCATTACGTATACTATAGTCACTGTAATGCCATATATCGTTAGGTTATATGTTAGAGAGCAGGGTTCAGCAATTGCTGAACCCTGCTCATTTATCCGTCTATACTCGAATTAGACTATTTAACTATCCAGAGAGAAAATCGAAAACCTTACCCATGGCTCCGCCACTACCAAGCCTGTAAAATTCAACGTAACTACATTTCTTGCATGTTACTGCAGCAAATTTTTGATTTTGCATATTAAGAAATCTTGAGATACCAGATCCAGTAGTTCTAATCTCATCTACATCGTATTCATTGTTAGAACATTTTACGCAAACATAACCCTGAACACTCATAATAATGACCTCCCTGTATAATTCAGGGCACATAATAACATGTAGTCAAATCCAATGATATAAGACCCAATAAATCATGCCCTTCCAATCACATAAAGTGAAACAATTATCTTAAAGTATTTATTGTGATTAGTCTGGTTTATTGTTGTATACTTTCCTAAGTTCCTCGAAATCCAATAGTCCAAATGATATATGAATATTGAGCCCTTAATGATATCGTTAGTTGTAATGATGCTCATAACCTTCATTAGTGCACCATTACATATAGTCGCCCGTAAACTATCAGTCAGGCAGACTCTAACGGATAGAACCTTTTGGGCATATAATATTTCGGTCAGTATGTTTTTGGGGATAATGATAAGCATATACGGATAATTCTAAGGGGGTGTCATATGTCAGATACAGAGGCTAAAAAAGAAATCAACCCACGCTCTCTACAAGGCATAAGAGTCTTAGATTTTACTTGGGTTAGAGCTGGTCCATGGTGCACCAGATGGCTAGGGGCTCTAGGTGCCGAGATAATAAAGGTGGAATGGCCAGATAAACCTAACACTAGAGGGATAGGTGGGGCTGGCACTACCCCAGCAGGAATGACAATAGATCTAAACAACAGCGGGCACTTCAACGATACAAATGCTAACAAATTAAGCATTACAGTCAATACAAAAACAGCCAAAGGCATAGATCTTATCAAAAGGCTAATATCTATATCAGACATAGTCATTGAGAATTTCGCATATGGCGTATTGGAAAGTTGGGGTCTGGGGTATGAGGATATGAAAAAGCTAAGACCGGACATAATCTATATGTCTATGTCCGGGTTTGGTCATACAGGGAGAAACCGTGACTATCAAACTATGGGGCCTATAGCTCAAGCTCTTTCAGGATTAACATACACATCCGGACTACCAGACCACCCACCAGCGGGTTGGGGCTGGTCTTATATGGACGATACTGGAGGTATGTATGGTCTTATATACGCACTATCAGCACTTCGCCATAGAAATGTGACCGGGCAGGGACAGCATATAGATAAATCACAATGGATTACTGGAGTAGGATTAAACGGTCCAGTATTTCTAGATATGCAGGCGAATAACAGAACAACTGAAAGACCCAACTATCCCCCTGGAAATCGTTCTCAATGGCCAAATTCAGAAGCAATAGATAACTACAGAGAGAGAGTAGCTGCTCCTCACAACTCTTATAGAACCTCCCCGCAAGGTTATAACGATTGGTGCACTATAGTCTGTTTCACTGATGAGGAATGGGAAAAACTAGTGGCATTGATGGGATCTCCTGAATGGGCCAAACACAGTAAATTTGCCAATCTAGAAGGAAGAATTAGAAATCAAGACGAAATGGACGCTGGTATAGAATCATGGACAAGTACTATGTCCAAATATGAAGTCATGGAGACCTGCCAGAGAAACGGTATAAGATGCCTGCCGGTGCAAAGCCCTTTGGATAGATTCGATAATGACCCTCAACTTAAACACCGGGAGATGTACAGACTTGTAGATCATCCATCCATGGGGAGCTGGCCTCTACAAAATGCCCCATTCAAAATGTCAGTGACTCCAGCATACAATAATCTCTCCGGGCCGCTAATAGGTGGGCATAACAAGAAGGTATTCGAAGGGCTTTTGGGAATAAGCCATAAGGAATTAGTAGATGGATTTGAAGAAGGTGTGTTCTGGCCAAATGACTTCGGCAGAGACGGATATCCATACCTGCAAGAAATGATTGAAGACGAGTCTGAAGAAATTTGGGACGGGCTACCTCCTCAAGCAATGGTTCCTCCTGCACCTATAAGTCCCAATCCACTAGGCAACACTGGCCCGCTTGAGGGCCTTACTATTCTCGAAATGACGGATGAAAAAGGCCAATGGTGCGGAAAGCTTATGGCAGATTTAGGAGCTAACGTAATTAAGATTGAACCCCCTGGAGGTCAGTCAAATAGGTCTATAGGTCCTTTCTATAATGACATAGCAGATAAAGAGAAAAGTCTCCATTTCTGGCACTATAACACTTCAAAACGTAGTGTTACATTAGATATAAATACTGATGAAGGTAAAAACATATTCTTAGAATTAGCAGGGAAGGCAGATATAGTACTCGAGAGTTTGGCTCTAGGCTACCTTGATAATTTGGGAATAGGATACGATCGAATCAAGATATCGAACCCGAACGTAATAATGTGCTCACTTACTCCTTTCGGACAAACTGGTCCATGGAAAGATTTTAAAACTAGCGACTTACTTCACCTAGGTGCTGGTGGTCAGATGGCATGCTGCGGATACGGAGATGAATACCCTGACGCCCCTCCTATCGCCCCAGGCGGGGGCCAAGCTTGGCATACGGGAAGTCATTTTGCTTGTATCTCTATATTGGCTGCCCTTGTATACAAAACAGTAACTGGAGTAGGGCAATACCTTGACGTATCGATCCATGAATCCCTAGCGTTGACGACTGAGGCCCATGTGAATAGATATATATATACTGGAGAGGTCGCACGTAGGCAAACAGGGCGTCATGCGTCTCCATCCCCAACTGACGAAACTCAGCATATATGCTCAGATGGTAAATATGTAAATGTAGCAGCACAAATTGTAAGCAGATTAACCACAGAGAATTTGGATATGCTTGGACAGTGGATGGACAGCTTGGGTTTAGACAAAGACTTACTCGAGGTAAAAAAGAGTGATCCAGACGCAATTACAGACAACGAAATCTTCCTATACATTATCAATAGCATGACTAGAGACCAGATATACCATGGTGGTCAACAAAGAGGATTCAATATGGGTGCAGTAAGGTCGCCAGATGATGTTATGAAAGACCCACATCTAGAAGATAGAGGCTTCTGGACTGACGTCGAATATCCAGAATTAGGAATAACGCTTAAACACCCTGGACCAGGTGCCAAACTTATGGGCTCTCCTTGGAAAATATATAGTAGGGCCCCGCTCATAGGAGAGCATACCGAAGAAGTTCTTCATGGTGTGCTCGGATTCACAAAAGATAAGATTGCAAACCTATACGAAAAAGGCGTTTTGTAAGGGTGCAGATTCGATCACTCGAGCGGGAATTTTTGTACTGTACCATGCCTTGTAATTTAAGGTGATTTAGATTGAGTATGTATCCAGACTTATATATCTTACGTCATGGTGAAACGACTTGGAACCTACAGGGGAGATACCAAGGTCGAAAAGACTCGCCGCTTACAGAAAAAGGGCGGAGCCAAGCTCTTATCCAAAGGGCATTACTCAATGGGTTGGATAACTTGCCATCCAAAGTATTTGTTAGCCCCCTTGGTCGAGTAATTGAGACTGCACGGCTGGCAGTTACATTAGGTGATCAGCCGGTAATTGATGAGCGCTTACAAGAACTTTCTTTTGGAAGCTGGGAAGGCTCATTAAGAGAGGATATAGCAAGAAATATTCATATGTCATCTACAGATAGATCGTGGGCTTTCAATAGTCCTGATGGTGAAACATTTGACATGATTGCAACCCGTGTTCAGGAATTTTTGGACGATCTTGATCAGCCGGCAATCATAGTGACTCATGGTATAACTTCTATTGTTTTACGGGGTTTATGGTTAGGATTAGACCAAGCCAAGATGCTTGAGTTATCAACAGATCAAGGATGTATATACCATTTGTCTAACGGAACAGAAAAGATCATGCGATAGTAGACTGTCTATAATTTGAATATCTTCGATATTTATATATAGCAATATCAAACTATACTGGCCTAACTGACTTACGCCGACCCTCAGCAAAGTCCTGAGTTCCTACATCGTACTCTTCTGCCTGACGTATACGCTCATAGTAGATGCCCTCTAGATGTAATCCTTCGTTCAATGGGAGTGAACGAGACTTATACAGGAATTCTTTAGTGTTACTGAGTAAAGCAGAACTAACTGAATTCATCCTATCAGCCAAGTCCATGCATTTGTTCATCAAATCTTTTTGGTCAACAACGCGGTTGACAATACCAAGGTCTAAAGCTTTATTAGCATCTATAGAATCCCCGGTCAAAGCGAGCTCCATTGCCCACCCGATAGGAATGATTTGAGACAGTCTTGTAGCTTGTCCACCACCAGCCATGTGAGAATACTTAACTTCACTACAGCCAAATACGGCATTCGGGGAACAATATAATATGTCGCAAGCCAACGCTAAACCAAATGCTGCTCCCAAGCAGTAACCATTCACAGCTGCTATTACTGGTTTATTTACCTCTAACCCTTGCATTACAGCCATCTGAAGACTACCAGCGCCTTTAATTGGTGCCTCCCATGAATCATCCGCAGTAACTCCTTTATATATCTCTGCCAGATCGTTACCCGCGCTGAACGCAACATCGCCGGAGCCAGTTATGATAGCTACATTAGCCGTATTATCATCTCTAAATCTTATCCAAGAATCAATTATCCCTCTACGCGTTTGTTCATTCATAGCGTTTCGTTTTTCAGGACGATTGATCGTTATAACGGATGTTTTACCAATTTTTTCATACAAGACATCAGAATTAGACAAGTTAGCCTCCTCCTACTAAAAGATATTATTGACCCAGCAATGCTAGTTGTTCCAAAACATACCTCGGTTAAAGCAATTGGTCAAACTTGAAAATAAATAGACTCTATATATCAAAATCCCATCGCATACCTTAGGATATATAATACAAAGCATCAAAAGTACATTTCGGAACTTAGACCATGAATTTATCCAATATTAAATTATCCAATTATCGAAATTACAATAATCTAGAACTAGAGATCCCATCTGGCTTAATAGTATTACACGGTGATAATGCCCAAGGAAAAACTAACCTGTTAGAAGCAATATATCTGCTCTCCATCAGCAAGGCCTACAGAGCCAGAAGTGACAGGGAAGTTATAAACAAATATGGAGACGGGACATTCACCCAAGTTCTCGGAGTTGCTAATACAGTCGAAGACGTACTAAGGGTAATGGTAAACATTCATACTAACGAACCATATCAACGCGACGCAAATAGCCAATACCGGATAAGAAAAGATATTAGAGTTAACGGGGTACCTAAGGTGGCATCCGATCTCGTAGGCACCTTGAAAGCAGTACTTTTTGATCCTGAGGATATAAAAATAGTAACTGGTTCGCCCGCATTAAGAAGACGATATATAGATATTCTTATATCTCAATTAGATCGACGGTATCTCAAAAGTTTACAAAAATATCAGAAAATTCTATACCAGAGGAATCATTTAATAAGGTCTATACGAGACAAAAAATCGAATCTGAGTGAAATGGATTTTTGGGATGAGCAACTTATCACAGAGGGTAGCTTTATAATAGCGAAAAGGTACGAAATAGTTGCAAAATTATTCTCTACATCCAAAGAAATGCACTCGAGATTAACAGATGACAGAGAATTACTACAGATAAACTATGTCCCAAGTTTCCATGTCGATGGCTATACATATAATGAGATAACTTCACGATTTATGAAGGCACTAGAGAAGAATAGGAATAAAGAAATAGCTTATGGAATATCAAGTACTGGACCTCATAGAGACGATCTGAGTATAACTATAGGCGGACTAGCTGCTTCATTATATGCATCCCGCGGCCAATCCAGAACTATAGCTCTCGTACTAAAATTATCTGAGGGAACTATTTTGCAAAACGAGTCTGGTATGGCTCCACTATTACTATTGGATGATATATTATCAGAATTAGACGATGTGAGAACTGATCAGCTACTAAAACACATCACAGCTAGTGAACAGGCCTTATTAACAACAAGTGATCTGCGTAGGATCACTCCGCATCATTTATCTAAATCCACTACCTACTCAGTAAAAGCCGGGACAGTAACCCGCAACTGATATAATCATAATTGGATGCGAACCAAAAAAATCTCAATGTATCAGAAACGAATTTATCAAAAAAAATAGTATACCGTGCTCAAGGAGGCAACCATGTCTAGAGAACAGAATTCACTTGACGATTATCTGAAGAAAGCGGCAATGACTATATCCCAGTCGAAACACGTAGTGGCTTTGGTAGGTGCTGGCATGTCTGTAGAGAGTGGCATACCCCCTTTCAGAGGAAGCGGAGGTCTGTGGACTCGCATCGGGGAACCCCCAATGAATGGTTATCAAAGATTCCTCGCAGACCCTGAAGCAGCATGGAAAGAAATATTAAACCCTGATGATAGTGGCCCCAGAGCAGAATTCAGGCAGGCTATTGAAAAAGCAAGACCAAACCCTGGCCACTACGCTTTAGCGAAATTCGAAGAGTTAGGTATACTTAAATACATAATAACGCAAAACGTAGATGGTCTACATTGGGACGCTGGTAGCAAGAACATAGCTGAGATACATGGAACACGACACAAGGTACGTTGCATAGAATGCAACCTAAGATGGATGAGGGCTGATTTCCAAATCCGAGATCTCCCCCCGAAATGTCCGGAATGTGGTGGATTGATTAAGGGAGATACAGTATCTTTTGGAGAACCAATTCCCCAAGACGTGCTGCACACATCCTTCAGACAAACCCAATTATCTGACTGCATGCTAATAATTGGCACCTCAGCATTAGTATACCCTGCAGCTGGATTACCAAGCGAAGCTAAGATGCATGGTGCAAGTCTAATAGAAATAAATACTGATGAAACCCCATTAAGCCCTATTTGCGATATTATTCTCGCGGGTCCTTCCGGCGAAATATTACCGGCAATACTAGAAGAGGTATCGAAAATTCTAAATCTATAAAAGCAATTTCTAAAGGATCTTACTCTAAATCCTTAATCAACTTATCAACTCTAATTTTAACCTCGTCTCTAATCATGCGAACTTTCTCAATACTCTGATCCTTAGGGTCTTCAAGACCCCAATCCTCGGTGATAGTCATATTTGCAGGGCATACTTCTTCGACATTACATCCCATCGTTATAACTTTTTCTGCCTCGTCCAACATTGTATCAGTCAAAAGCTTAGATCTATTATCAGTTAAGTCTATATCCAGTTCTTTCATAGCAGCAATCACCATTTCGTTCACCCCACCAGCAGGGGATGTACCGGCCGACCTAGCCTTATAGTTCTGACTAGCCCCAATATTAAAAAATGCCTCTGCCATTTGACTTCTACCAGTATTATGTACACAAACAAACAGGACATTCCGTATATTATCCATCATATAATTCCTTAAATTTTATATTCAATTAATAAAGGTTCTTAGCTAACTACTATATTAACTAATTTACCTGGAACATATATTAGCTGCCTTATATCCATGCCCTGTAGATATGGTTTTACCTTTTCACTTTCTGTAGCGATAGATTTAGCTTGATCCTCAGATACAGAGGCTTCGACTTGAATCTTGTCCCTCACTTTTCCATTGACCTGAACAACCAAGGTTATTTCTTCATCTTGAGCCAAATCTTTATCCCAATCTGGCATCAATTGATTATGAATACTGTACTCATTCCCCATGCGTTCCCATAATTCTTCCGTAACATGAGGTGCAATAGGTGCAAGCAATATTAGTAGGTTAGAGATAGTAGAAGTCCAAGAAGATTTAGTTACCTGATTATTGTCCCATGCTCTAGCCATGTAATTCGTAAGTTCCATCATAGCGGCCAACGCTGTATTGAACTTGAACCTAGAATAGTCTTCCTCAACTCGCCTAATGGTCTTATGCAACAATCTCGTCAAGTCTCTCTCTGCCTTCTCCGGGTTAGGCGTTTCCATTATAGTCTCTACATCCCTAGTCACAATGTCCCAAAGCCTATTAAACCATCTAGCCATACCATTGATACCGCCGTCTGACCATTCCCCTCCTTGATCCCATGGCCCCAAAAACATTATGTATCCACGTACAACATCTGCACCTAGCTTATCTACGTAGATATCTGGGTTTATTACATTGCCTCTCGACTTGCTCATTTTGGCATTTTGAGAAATTATAGTCCCTTGATTGAAGAGACGGAGGTACGGTTCATCGTAGTCTACAAGACCAATGTCTCGAATTGCTTTGTTAAAGAAACGGGAATAGAGTAGGTGCATAACTGCATGCTCTGCGCCTCCCGTATATTGATCTACAGGAAGCCATTTAGCCATCGTCTTAGGATCTATCGGTGCATCATGATAGCTAGGGCTAGTGTATCTCATATGATACCAAGAAGAGTCTACGAAGGTATCCATCGTATCTGTCTCGCGCTTAGCCATACCACCACAGGCTGGACAACTAGTGTTCAAAAACCCCTCGTTATATCTCAACGGAGATTCCCCTGTAGGCCTAAATTGAGCGTCTTCTGGGAGTAGGACTGGCAACATATCCTCTGAAACCGGAACGATGCCACACCTATCACAATATATTATTGGTATAGGTGTTCCCCAATACCTCTGCCTAGATATCAGCCAATCCCTAATACGATAGGATACGGTTCTCTCACCCCAACCTTGACCCTCGATGTAATCTGCTATTGCATCTTTGCCATGGTCAGAAGTTAAGCCGTCAAATTGTCCAGAATTGACTTGGGTCCCATTTTCAATATGTGCCTCTTCCAGTTCATTTCCGTTCCAATTATCTGGAGCAATAACGACTTTTACTGGCAAATCAAATTTTTGTGCAAATGCAAAATCCCTAGTGTCATGAGCAGGAACTCCCATTACTATACCTGTACCATAACTAAGCAAAGCATAGTCGGCAATAAAGATCGGTACTTTCTCGCCATTTAGTCTATTTACACAATAAGATCCTATGAATACTCCCGTTTTTTCCTTATCAGCGGAGAGTCTCTCAATTTCGGTTTGTCGCCTGGCCTGTTCTACATAAGCCTTAACTTCTTTTGCCTTTTCTGGGGCTGTCAGCTTATCGACCAGTGGATGCTCAGGAGCCAATACTACAAATGTAACTCCATATATAGTGTCTATTCTAGTAGTAAATGTCCTTAGCTCAACTTCCTCTAATCCACAATGTGAGATATCAAAGCTGATATGTGTACCTTCACTTCTACCAATCCAATTACTCTGCATGGCCTTTATTCTTTCTGGCCAATCCAACAAACCAGAAAAGTCCAGTAACTCTTCAGCATATTTAGTTATTCTCAAGAACCATTGTTCAAGGTCTCTCCTAGAAACTTCTGTATCACATCTTTCGCAGTTACCGTCGATAACTTGTTCATTGGCAAGAACGGTCTGACAAGAAGGGCACCAATTTGCTGGAGCGTGGGCCCTATAAGCCAATCCTGCTTTGTAAAATTGCAGGAAAAACCATTGATTCCAGCGATAGTACTCAGGCAAAGCACATATGATTTCTCTATCCCAATCATATATAGTGCCCATGGACTTCAATTGCCCCCGCATGTTTTCTATATTTGACATAGTCCATTCATAGGGATGAATGCCCCTTTTGATAGCAGCATTCTCTGCCGGCAGGCCAAAGGCATCGAACCCCATAGGATGCAAGACGTTATATCCCTGCATTTTGCGAAACCTTGCATGGGCATCAGATGGAGCCATAGCGTACCAATGTCCTATATGCAGGTCGCCTGAAGGATAGGGAAACATAGTCAGCTCATACCACTTAGGCCTAGGATCATTATCATCTACTGAATGCAATCCGTCCTTGGTCCACCTATCTTGCCATTTCTTATCCAAGAATCTGGGGCTATATACATGTTCATTATTATCTGCTGTCATTTGTTCAGGACTCTCCCAGGAAAGCTTAGTGTCATTATAATTATTAGTCAATCCTAACAATTAGGTGTTGTATGCGCATGAATTCTGTCTAATCTGCCCTAGAGATGATATATTAGTTCAGACACAATAATCGAAATGAAACAGTACAACAAAACCAATAATATTGAGCAATGATGATAAATCCAAGGACGAATTTTGACCTCGCAATAGTAGGATCTGGCCCGGGTGGCTATGTAGCTGCAATTAGAGCAAGCAAAATGGGCTTGAAAACAGCCCTTATTGAAGAGAATGAGATAGGGGGGATATGCTTGAACTGGGGATGTATCCCAAGCAAAGCACTGCTCAAGAATGCAGATGTGATAAACCTATTCAAGAGAGCAGAGGAATTTGGAGTAACATACTCAGACCTAGACTACAACTTTTCTAAAGGATTAGCCCGGAGTCGCCAAGTAGTGCAAAGGCTTGTTAGAGGTATAAATTTCCTGCTAAAGAAGAATGACGTTACTGTACTTAAGGGCCGTGCTCAGATTAAGGATACTAAAACTATTGAGATCAACATGGCGGACAATACAACAACGATAAGTGCAAATAAAATAATAATCGCAACTGGGGCTAGCCATAAGAATATCTCTGGTATAGAACCAGATGGAGACACGATAATTACCAGTAGAGAAGCTTTAGAATCCCCAGTTGTCCCGGCTAGTATCTTGATATTAGGCGGAGGGGCTACTGGAGTAGAGTTTTCATACATATACTCTACTTATGGATCTGATGTCACTATCGCTGAAACAAGAGATCACATACTGCCAAATGAAGACCAAGAAATAAGCATACTCCTCGAAAGCTCTCTCCAAAAAATCGGAGTGAATATATTAACAAGTAGCAAAGTTCTAAGCATATCAAGAACCGAGACTCATCTGATTGTACAACTGGAAACGCCAGATGGAGTCCAAACCGTGAAAGTTGAAAAACTACTAATTGCTGCGGGTATAGTAGGCAATACTAGTAACATTGGACTAGAGAATGTAGGTCTAATCCCCAAAGATACCTTCATTGAAGTGGATCCTAGAATGCAAACCATAGTAGATGGAATCTATGCCATCGGAGATGTGACGGGGCTCCTGCCGTTAGCACACGTAGCTTCAGCACAGGCCATAATTGCAATAGATGATATACTTGGCAATCCAACCGATCCATTAGACTACATATACATTCCGAAGGCTACCTACTCCAACCCTCAGGTAGCAAGTTTCGGGCATTCAGAAAGGACTGCTAAAGAATCAGGTTTATCTGTAAATATAGGTAGGTTCCCATTTAGAGCAAATGGGAAAGCACTGGCGATAGGCGAAAGTGAAGGATTAATCAAAGTATTGTTTAACCCTATCAACGGCTCAATAGTAGGCGCACACATGTTAGGTTCAGATGTAACAGAATTACTCGCTACAATTAGTATGACCAATAAATTAGATGGAAATTTCGAAGACCTTAGTGAAATGACTTATGCACACCCAACCCTATCGGAAATTATAAAAGAATCAGCCATGGAAGCGCTGGGGAAAAGTATACATATATAAGTCTATACCCTGATCCAAGTCTTCAGAATAGATAAAAACTGAGGAGCATATGATGATAATCGATCCAAAACAAGAAGAAAGAATTTACTACATACTCACAGGAATAGTAGCACCAAGGCCAATCGCCTTCATATCTACTAAATCGTCAAAAGGAGTACATAACCTGGCTCCATTCTCCTTCTTCAACGCTGTTTCCGCTATACCACCAACTATAGTTGTTGGTATAGGGAGGTACATTGATAGCAAACCAAAAGACACCCTATTAAACATAGAAGAAACGGGAGAATTTGTGGTCAATATAGTAAGCAATGAAATTGTCGAAGCAATGAATATGACGGCAGCAGAATTTCCTAACGATGTAGATGAATTTGAGATTGCAGGACTGACTAAGGCACCATCTATTCATATCGATCCACCTAGGGTCGCTGAATCCCCAGTACAACTCGAATGTAAATTAAAGCAGGTTATCCAAATAGGTGAAGGTTCCACAGAATCCGGACTAGTAATAGCTGAGATACTGTTGATCCACCTAAAGGACGATATCATTGTCAACAACAGGATTGATAATAGCAAATTGAATCCTGTTGGTAGACTTTCGGGCGGAATGTATGCATATACCAACGAAACATTGTATTTGAAAAGGCCAATATACCCTTAGAAATGACCTCAATACATTTCTGTTTTTTACAATATACCATCTCAGGCCATGCCGCTATACGTTATATATACAGCCCTATGTGGCGTAGTACAGCATATTAGCATACTTTCCTTACGCTTTTCGTCTGTATGTCATCTGCCAAAAATCGCCAAACAATTACATAAAATCTGTTGATAAACATTGCGAAAACCTGTAACATAGCCCCCAGATAAACAAAGAATCAGCCTCCGATATGCGCCTATGACATATTCGGTCGCGTCCGCTCAGGTGCTTATAAGGATACTGTTGTACGATAGGAGAACGGCTGCACTATGCAACCTGGAAAGCAAGGCAAATCGCCTTTGGAAGGACCCAAAGTAAACCAGAAATTCTCTTCCGCATTAGAAGAACTGGTTTCCATAGCAAAAAGGGGTCACAGCAGTGAAAGTGAATTCTTCAACCCTTCCAACGACTGGATCTCCAGCCAAATAAGAGTATTTCAAGATCTTCCAGATGAGCAAAGGGAATCGCTGCTCCAAGATGTAAAAGAACTTGAGAAACAGGCTCAACAGCTTAATGCTGAAGGAAAAGCGGCTCCAAAAGTTTGGCCCGATTCTGCAGTCAGGCTAGACAGTGGCGGCGTAGCATTCTTCAGCCAACTTGGCGTAGCTAGAAGACCAGACCTTACACAATATTTCATCGATGGTTTCAATAAAAACAGAGACGCTTTGGCATTCGATGAGTCCAATCAAGCTCTATTTGCTGAAATAATTCCACTTATAACAGATTACCTAAAAGAGAGTCTCTCAGCTGGTAATCGTGTAGTGCAAACCGATCGACAAATAGGAGATGTGCCTGGAAAAAGTTTCCACGCAAGACAACTACTATTTGGCACGCAATACCCGCAGTTGCCCTATATGTGGAGGCAACTAACCTTCCCCCTACCTACTTCAGAACTACAGAGCCCTCCGGATATACTAGAAGTATCGATACCAAATTGGTTAACTGATCTTCCACTGCCAGATAACATTAGAGAAAAAGTCCTAGAAGCTGGTCTAGAAAGATTGGTCTTTAAGGCCCCTACTAAAGGATTATCTTTACACTTGGGCTTTGATTACATGGGCGAGCATAAAATGGGACCTCTATCGATAGCAATGTTCAAAGTCAAGGAAGCGGATGGACTTGCGTTGCAAGCGGCACTAAGCATGGCTCATGTTAAAACTATAAATAATGATCTAAGTAAGACGGCAATCATTACGACCGGTCCCTCATTACATGGCAAGAGCACCTTGACGGTTATGCTAGAGTTCGCCAAAGAAGGAGTAAGTAAGCTCGTCGGTCTAGATCTTGACCCTAGTGAAGGTGTATATCCTATGAACGATGACATAATACTCCTTCAACCAAGGGTTGGTGACAGTATCCCGTACGGTATATACGGAACCGAAAACAGTTTCTATGCGGTACCATTCGGGCTGACTAAAGAGGATGATCCAATAACTTACGACGTCCTAAGAGGTACTGAAAACTCTCCAAACTCACAAGAAACCTTGGAGAACGTACCAATAAATGAGAATGGAACCGAAAACGCCACTCCCGACTTTATGAGCAACCCAGTTAGAAACATGAGAATGGTCCTATCTCGATCTGGGCTTCTTAAAAGAAAAGGGGTAGACACACTGCTTGGCACTATCACAAAAAACCAAACTAATGATGCAGTTCACATTCCAATGGAACATACAGATAAGATCCTCTGGCAAGGCGTGATGAGGCAGAACACAGTAGTACCACCTCTAGTCAGATTAACTGCAAAACAATATATACGCTCCTTAATGTTTGGAGAGGCAGTTCAAACAGGAGCTTCCACCGGTGCTATAGGAAGGCCGTACGTAGAATACTTCTCAGATCCATTTATAATTGGCCTAGAAGACGATAATGCCAACCTACTGCATAAAATCCTGACCGCCATCGAAGGATCAGGGATGAATCAAGGTTTCTACATGTTTAATACTGGAGGAGTTGGAGCAGATACCAACGAAGAGGCAACGGGTGCGAATTATAAGAAAATAGCACGCGAGCTGACGCTTCAATTGCAAGAGGCATTACTTAGAGAAGCGGTTAAGTTTGAACCGGATCCAATCCTCGGAATAGATATAGCTGTAGCAATTATCGACTCTAATGGAAAAGAAGTCATAGACCTCAGGCCTGACTGGCTGCCACAAAATATATACGGTTCAGATGATTACAATAATAAGATTGATAGTCTCAAATATAAAAGATACTATGGGAGCAGCCAAGAAGATAAAGCGGGTATATTGAGATACACGAAGGCAAATAACGAAATATTTGAAATTGATGACATCCCAAGCCCAAGAGACGAGAGAGAGGCCGCATGGCTAATCTCCTTCTACTGGTCCCTAGACCAAGTATATGAAAACATACCATCACTGGACAATAGTATGTCTGGACCTGCGAAGCCCGACCTTTCAACTATCTCTGCAATACAGGAGAAGTTAAATACATCCTTAAGAAATGGCTTACGTATCGGACTAGAAGCTAAGGAAACATTAGGCAAATTCGGCCTAAACACATAACATAACTTTGGCCACTAAATAGAATCGAATTTTAACATAAACCAGGAAAGCCATTTTAATTAGAATGCCACTGATAGGTATATCCTCACCAAATGAGCAAGAAGCCGAAAGATACTGCGAGGCCATCTCCAGTAGAGGATACGATCACATTGTGATCGGACCTACTGGGGGGAAAACTCTACCAGAGCATCTTCACGGTGTGATACTAACAGGTGGATTAGATATAGATCCCAATATTTATGGAGAGGATACGGATCCTGAGGCGGATGTAAGAATATCCTCAGAAAGAGATGAATGGGAAATACCCATACTAAAGCAAGCTCTAGCCAACAATATGCCCATATTGGGCATATGCAGAGGAATGCAACTTCTAAATGTAGTATTCGGCGGTAAGCTAATACAAGACCTAAGTGGTCATAGGAATATCGAATACCCGGACGATAAATCTGTTTTTCACCAGATATACCTATCCCCAGGAACCAAACTTGCTGCTATAATGGGATCAGGTGGATTCATAAGAGTAAATAGCCAACACCATCAAGGTCTGGGGGAGGCCCAGAAAGCCCCCTCACTTCTTGCGTCGGCATACTCACTCGATGATGGCATAATAGAGGCCATAGAGAGCCCAAACCACGATTGGGTAATAGGGGTTCAATGGCATAACGAAATCGAGGAGGAATTGTATAAGACCTTCGGCAATATATTTCAGGCCTTCTTGGAAAGGTCTGATAGGTTCGAAAACAATATTAATTCACATAGCTAAATGTACAACGAGCTTTGAATGTGAACAAATGATTAACCTCACAGAAAAGAGGATACAGATATGGTGATAGAAGCAGAAAACATCAAGCCGGTCCGCATAGAAGAGGAAATGCGGAGTTCCTATCTCGACTATGCCATGAGCGTTATAGTCGCTAGAGCTCTGCCAGATGCTAGAGACGGACTCAAACCGGTGCAAAGACGAATACTCT
This sequence comes from Chloroflexota bacterium, assembly GCA_002717805.1. Classification (GTDB taxonomy): domain Bacteria; phylum Chloroflexota; class Dehalococcoidia; order Lucifugimonadales; family UBA2985; genus UBA2985. Next base: position 52,866 of record PBBS01000006.1, read on the forward strand.
ATGCTATGGACGAGCTTGGCATGAGACCTGGTACACAATTCAGGAAAAGTGCACGTCTAGTCGGAGAAGTTCTAGGTAAATATCATCCACATGGGGATAGTCCAGTTTACGACGCGCTGGTAAGAATGGCCCAAGATTTTAGCCTGCGATACCCACTGATCGATGGTCAGGGTAACTTCGGCAGCATAGATGATGACCCACCAGCAGCTATGAGGTACACCGAATCTCGACTGGCAGCTATAGCCCAGGAAATACTCGCTGACATAGACAGAGATACTGTTGATTTTGGACCCAACTTCGACGATTCCTTACAAGAACCACTCGTTCTGCCTTCCAGGATGCCAAACTTACTGCTGAATGGGGCATCAGGTATAGCGGTTGGTATGGCCACAAGCATCCCTCCTCACAATTTAGGCGAAATATGTGAGGCAGTAATACAATTAGTCGACCACCCTGAGATAACCTCAGAAGAACTTTCTTCATACGTTAAAGGGCCAGACTTCCCAACGGGTGGAATAATACTGGGTAAAGATGGCATCTTGAATGCCTACACTAGCGGTAGAGGTCGCATAGTTGTTAGAGCGCGTGCAGAAATAGAAGATATGCCTAGAGGCGGCAGACAACAAATAACAGTCACTGAACTTCCGTATCAGGTAAATAAGGCGGCTTTGGTCGAGAAAATAGCAAACTTGGTTAAAGACAAGAAAATTGACGGCATTAGTGATATAAGAGATGAATCCGACCGTAAGGGAATGCGTGTCGTTATAGAACTTAGAAGGGATTCCCAACCACAAATAGTATTAAATAATCTTTATAAGCATACAGCCTTGCAGTCTGCATTCTACGTTAATGCATTAGCATTAGTAGACGGTCAACCACAGGTGCTGCCGCTCAAGCGTCTGCTGCGAAGTTACGTAGACTTTAGAAGACAAATAATAACTAGGAGATCGCAATTCGAGCTGAAAAAAGCTCAAGACAGATCGCATATACTCGAAGGGCTTCGCACAGCCCTAGGTAATCTGGAAGAGGTAATAAATCTCATAAGGAATTCTGAAAGTGCAGAAGCAGCAAGACAGGGATTGATGACTGAATATTCCCTCACTCAAATACAAGCCCAAGCTATATTAGATATGCAACTAAGAAGGATTGCCGCTCTAGAGAGAGAAAGAATAGAAGAAGAATTTCAATCTCTCCAAAAAACTATATCTGAACTACAAGAGTTACTAGATGATCAGAATAAGATCATGCGAGAGGTTAAGAAAGAAACTAGAAAACTCAGCAAAGACTATGGAGATAATAGAAGAACCGAGATATTGGATGAAGCTCCTGACGATCCAACCAGAGAGGATCTAATACCCCATCAAGAAATGGTGGTCACGTTAACACAACGCGGATACATTAAACGGATGCCTCTTAGTACCTACAAGGCCCAACATCGTGGAGGCAAAGGCATTATAGGAATGGCTACAAGAGAAGCTGATTTCCTACAGCATCTCTTAGTAGCAGATACTCATGAGAGGCTCATGTTTTTCACTAATCTGGGAAAAGTTTATTCAATTCCTTGTTACGACCTACCACAAGATATAACGAGATCGACTAGAGGTCTATCTATAGTAAATCTTCTACCCGTAGCCTCAGGAGAGCGAGTAACAGCCATCGTCAAAACTGAGAAAAACAATACGTCCGGTTATATAGTACTTGCAACCCGTATGGGGGAAATAAAGAGAATGATGTTCTCATCATTGGCCAATATAAGAAGCAACGGATTAAGAACTATGGACCTAGAACCTGGAGACGAACTTGTGTCAGCATGGCGTGCTCAGGAGTTAGACGAGATTGTAATCGTCAGCGCCGGCGGGATGGCAGTAAGATTCCCAGTAACAGACCTCATGGTCCGAAGTCGCTATGCAGGCGGTGTGAGAGGCATAAAACTCGAACCTGATGATAAAGTTGTTTCTATGGATGTGGTATTACAAGGAGCACAATTACTCGTAATAAGCCAAAATGGTTTCGGAAAGCTCACACCTATACAAGCTTATAGAAGAACAGCTCGAGGAGCCAAAGGCGTTAGGACATTACGCATAACAGACAAAACTGGCCCAGTAGCTGCTGCTCACCTAATATTAGATGTCACCGAAGTAATGCTAGTATCCTCTAAAGGCATCATAATCAGGATGCCACTGTCTGACATACCTGTCAAAGGACGATATACACAAGGTGTATGGATGATGAGGCCAAGCGGCAATGACTACGTTATAACCGTAGCAAGTATGAAAAACGGGACTGGGGAGAATAAGCAAGACTAGCCCTAAAGACAACTACTAAGTTCTCCAAGCCAGTCCTTCCGTTGCTCTAATAAAATTTCTATGAAGCCCTTGATTAGAAACTATGATAGATTCAGAATCTAGACTAGCATCGACAGAATACTTATCTGTAACAATGCCATTAGCTTCCCTAGCTATTAGTATTCCACTGGCCAGATCCCAGGGGGATAGCCTGTGATGGAAATACAGGTCTAACCTACCACAAGAAGCGTATGCTATACCCAATGCTGCTGAACCCAAGATCCTAGTACCTTGAATATTGGGCCATAACGATAGAATAAGTTCTATTGCTTTTGAAGCATCTGCGTCCACGTATCCCAAATCGTAACCCAATAAGGCATCCTGAAGATTATTCTTTTCGGAGACATTAATAGCTTCATCATTCAAGAACGCCCCCTGCCCTTTTACGGCGTGAAACATCTCTTTTCTGATAGGATCATAAGTCACCCCCATAATAACTTCACCTTCTCTACACAAAGCTATTACAACGGAAAAGAATGGAATGCCTAAACTATAGTTACGTGTTCCATCTAATGGATCGATTACCCAAGTATAGCCTGAGTTTCCTTGTATCGGTTGAGATTCTTCAGCATGAATTCCAAATCCCACATACTCTGACTGAAGGTACGCTATTATTTGTCTCTCTACGTCAATGTCAACATCTGTAACGACATCTGCCCGCCCCTTGAAGGATATATATTTGTCCTCCTTGAATCTTTCTATTAATGTATCTCCGGCACGAGTAGCCGCATTATACATAACGGAAAATGCCGAGTTTCCGCTATTTGATATGGGGGTCGCCTCGAATGACTGAGAACTCAGCATTACCTCACTGACAAGTTCATTCTATCCAACACCTCAGATAGCGTTTCTTGGGCAATTAATCTTGCTTTGGCAGCACCGTCTCCAAGTACTTGTTCTAAATAGTCGGTTCTATCTGCCAATTCCCTTCTGCGTTCCCTGAAATCTGCCAATTTTTCATTTATACTGTCTGCGAGCATCTGCTTATCTTCAACGCAACCTATATCAGCCGAGGTGCATCTTCGGTAAATCTCATCCAACTTATCAGAGTTAAAATACTTTTGTAATGTATAAATATTGCAGATTTCTGGCCTACCCGGGTCAGACCGTTTCAATCTTTCTGGATCCGTAAATGCCGTACGAATACGAGCAATAGTTTCCTCTTCACTGTATGCCAATTCCACGTGATTTTGTAGACTCTTGCTCATCTTATTCTTCCCGTCTAGACCTAAAATCACAGGATTGTTTGTAACTTTAGCCTGTGGTTCAGGAAAAGTCTCGCCATATAGATTATTAAACCTGCGCACTATTTCTCTAGCCAATTCGATATGAGGTAGTTGATCCTCACCAACTGGAACCGTGTCCGCTTTATATAAAATAATGTCAGAAGTCATTAGGACCGGATATCCAACCAACCCATAACTCACTGTCTCTTCTGTCTCATGCATCTGACGAACTTTTTCCTTGAATGTCGGCACTCTCATAAGCCAACCCATAGGTGTGACCATGCTCAGTATACTATGCAATATCATTACTTCCCGAACGTGAGATTGGACAAAAACAATACTACTGTCGGGGTCTACTCCTGCTGCCAGCCAGTCAAGAACCATCTCGTTTATATTAGGCTTAATCTCTTTGGTGACATCACCTTGCATATCAGTCAAAGCATGAACATCCACGGCAGAATATATGCACTCATAATCGGATTGGAGATCCACCCAATTCTGCAGCGCTCCTAAGTAGTTGCCTAAATGCAGGCGCCCAGAGGGACGCATGCCAGAAAATATTCTACCTCTCATAATTCACCTTTGTAACTCCGGTCGCAGTCTAGCACAAAACGAAACTTACATGAAAGACTATTCACTCAAATCGCTTCAGATAAATACGTTCCCTAGAACCATTGAACCCCAACACACGTTCAACCTGATTCTACCAAACAGGTAATAGAGTGATTACACTATTGACAAATGACCTCCATATATATATATTCATAGTCCCTGCGACGTGGCTAGACCGCATCGCTGATGTTGAGGTTGTGTAAACATGCCGACGGTAAATCAGTTAATTAGAAAACCAAGGGTGAAAGCAGTCAAAAAGACTAAGGCCCCGGCCTTGCGCTATGGCTTCAATTCCCTTAAGAATCGAATTAAGAGAACTGACGGGTCCCCTCAGAAAAGAGGAGTATGCGTTCAGGTAAGAACCGTGACCCCTAAGAAACCCAACTCTGCACTCAGGAAAGTAGCGAGAGTTAGACTTGCGAACGGTATGGAAGTAACCGCATATATCCCAGGAGAAGGGCACACACTTCAGGAGCACTCAGTCGTACTGATAAGAGGTGGAAGGGTCAAGGATCTTCCAGGAGTGAGATACCATATCGTAAGAGGTGCCTTGGATTGCGTTGGAGTATCGGACCGTAAGCGAGGTCGCAGCAAATACGGAAGCAAGAAAATGATGGCTGCAGGGAGGTAGAGGAAGTGGCACGGCGACGAAGAGCGACAAAGCGACCAATCAACCCTGATCCTAAGTACGGTAGCACTTATGTATCAAGCTTTATAAACCGTCTTATGACCAGAGGAAAGAAGACAACGGCCCAAAAAATAGTATACGATGCCCTAGAGATAATAAAACAAGATGGATCATCGGAACCACTTGAAATATTCAACCAGGCTATAAGAAATGCAACTCCAGCCCTAGAGGTAAAACCTAGGCGAGTCGGGGGAGCAACCTACCAAGTTCCAATTGAGGTTAGAGGTGAACGACAGATGGCCCTCTCTATGCGTTGGATACTTAGAGCGAGTAGAGCCAGAACAGGTCAACCAATGGCACAAAAACTTGCTCAAGAACTTCTGGAGGCTTCCAGGGGTCAGGGTGCAGCTGTGAGAAGAAGGGAGGAACTCCACCGCATGGCAGAAGCGAATAGGGCTTTCGTACACTACCGCTGGTAGAAGTCGTTTCCTCTGAACAGCTATGTAAGTGATTCTATTATGGCAAATTCTCCTATGAAAAATATCAGAAATATCGGTTTTATAGCTCACATTGATGCTGGTAAAACAACCGTCTCCGAGCGAGTCCTCTTCTTTACCGGACGCACCCACAAGATTGGCGAAGTTCATGATGGTACCGCTGTTATGGACTGGATGGCACAAGAGAGGGAGCGTGGAATAACAATCACATCAGCAGCTACTACCTGCGAATGGGGAGATTATAAGATAAACATCATAGACACTCCAGGTCACGTAGACTTTACAGCTGAGGTAGAAAGAAGCCTAAGAGTACTGGATGGTGGAGTAGTAGTATTCGACGCCGTCGCAGGGGTTCAACCCCAATCAGAAACTGTATGGAGACAGGCAGATAAGTATAGAGTACCTAGAATCTGTTTTATCAACAAATGCGACAGACTTGGAGCAAATTACCAAAGAGCCATAGATATGATAAGAGACAGGCTAAGATCGAATCCTGTAGCTGTACAAATACCTATAGGTTTGGAAGATACATTCATCGGTATGATTGACCTAATCGAAGAGAAAGCATTCACATACCCGGAGGATGGAACCCCAATCCCAACTGAAGGCCCGATACCAGATGAACTTAAAGAATTAGCAGCTGAGTATAGGTCCACACTTATAGAGAAAATAGCGGAAACTGATGACGACCTTCTCGAAAAATTCCTAGAGGAATCTGATATATCAACAGCCGAACTTAAAGTTGCTCTCAGAAAAGCCACAATAAACAACAGCCTAGTTCCCGTACTATGTGGCAGTGCGCTCAAGAATAAAGGAGTACAACCACTACTGGACGCTGTGGGGGATTATCTACCATCACCTCTGGATGTACGATCCACTGAAGGCTCACATCCAATCACTGAAGATCCTATAACCCTTCAGGCAAACGAAACTGAGCCATTTGCAGCTCTAGCCTTCAAAGTAATGACCGACCCCTATGTGGGTAGATTAGTCTTCTTCAGGGTCTATTCCGGTGCAATCCAAGCAGGATCCGCAGTATACAACCCAACAAAAGGCATAAGAGAGCGTATGGGAAGGCTACTTACAATGCATTCCAATCGCCGAGAGGAAGCTGAGGCCATATCAGCAGGCAACATAGCAGCAGCTGTAGGTCTCAAAAATACTTTCACTGGGGACACCATATGTAGTGAGTCTTCTCCAGTGTTACTAGAGAACATAACCTTCCCGCAACCTGTTATATCCGTTGCTGTTGAACCTAAAAGTAAGGTTGATCAAGACAAACTTGTAGACTCCTTGGTGAAGCTAGCGGAGGAAGATCCAACCTTCAAAGTCAATGTGGATGAGGAGACCGGGCAAACCATCATGGCCGGCATGGGTGAGCTCCACTTAGAGATCCTGGTAGACAGAATAAAGAGAGAATTCTCTGTGGATGCTAATGTAGGCAGACCGAGGGTATCCTACAGAGAATCAATAACACAACCATCTACAGCCGAAGGCAGATTCATAAGGCAAACAGGTGGTAGAGGTCAGTTTGGACACGTTGAATTGGAGATAAGTCCACAAGAGAAAGGTGCCGGCAACGTCTTCGAAAGTAAAGTCGTTGGTGGGGCAGTACCTAGGGAATATATACCCGCAGTAAGACGAGGGGTTATGGAAGCCTTAGAATCAGGTGTTTTGGCAGGTTTCCCCGTAGTAGATGTAAAAGTGCAATTAGTTGATGGAAGTTTCCACCCAGTGGACTCGTCCGAAATGGCATTCATGATGGCTGGCTCAATAGGTCTAAAAGAAGCTATTAGAAAAGCCAAGCCTGTTCTACTTGAGCCAATTATGGAAGTAGAGGTAGTTACCCCAGGAGACTACCTGGGGGAAGTTATGGGTGACTTGAACTCTAGACGATCCCAAATCAGGAATGTTGATAATCAAGGTGACACCCAAATAGTAACTGCTTATGTACCATTGGCAGAAACTTTCGGTTACACCACACAGTTACGATCATTGACCCAAGGACGAGCAAGTCAATCCATGCAATTTGATCATTACGAAGTAGATCCTACAGGCGCTGCACAAGCCACAGCAAAGGTTTAATAATATGCCCCAACAAAAAATAAGAATAGTATTAAGAGCCTTCGATCACAAGGTGCTAGATGTATCCGCAACTAGGATAGTCGAGGCAGCTGAAAGAACCGGAGCCGGCGTAGCAGGCCCAGTGCCAATGCCAACCGCGATAAAAAGATTCTGCGTAATAAGATCTCCACACGTTGATAAAGACTCGCGAGAGCATTTCGAACTTCGCTATCACAAAAGGCTAATCGACGTACTGGATCCAAGTTCAAAGACCATAGACGCCTTAACTAGATTAACGGTGCCAGCTGGCGTCGATATATCAATAAAGCTGTAGAAATTTAAGAGGATTAAAGTTTTGAAAGGTATTCTAGGAAAGAAAAAAGGTATGACTCGAATCTTTACCGAGGACGGGATAGTTCAACCCGTTAGCGTTATAGAAGCTGGTCCGTGCGTTATAACTCAAGTTAAAACCCACCAGACGAATGGATATCAAGCCATTCAGCTTGGATACCAAGACGCTAGAAACCTTAACAAACCGATGTCCGGGCATCTTAGAAAATCAGCTCCAATGAAACACCTGCGTGAATTCAGGACTGACGATTTGGCGGAAGCTCAACTTGGCCAGAAAATAAACGTAGATATCTTTCAACCTGGAGACCTAGTAGATATCACTGGTATATCCAAGGGTAAAGGGTTTGCAGGTGGTGTTAAGAGATATAATTTTAGTGGCGGCCCAAAAACTCATGGACAGTCAGACAGGTGGAGGGCCCCAGGTTCAGTAGGAGCAGGAACAACACCTGGTAGAACTTTTAAAGGAACCAAAATGGCAGGACATATGGGCAGTCGTAAGACTACAGTTACAAACCTTCGGGTGGTACATATTGACGCAGAAAGAAATCTGCTTCTAGTCAAAGGAGCCATACCCGGTGGATCTAACTCAGTTCTAATAATCAAACAATCGAAGAAGAGGATATAGCTAATGCTGATCACCTTACGAAATACGAATGGTGAGACTACTCAAGACATTGATGTGCTTGATAGTTTGTTCAACGTGCCTATGAATCAAGCCCTAGTTCACCAGGTCGCTGTGTCCCACATGGCCAACAACCGCCAAGGCAATGCTTCCACTAAAACCCGAGGCAAAGTGGCTGGTGGAGGCGCCAAACCTTGGAGGCAAAAGCATACCGGAAGGGCAAGACAAGGCAGTCGACGAGCCCCTCAGTGGAAAGGTGGAGGAACGGTATTTGGCCCCAGTCCCAGGGATTATTCGCAAAGCATACCCAAAAAAATGAATAGAGGTGCAATTAGGTGCCTACTATCTCAGAAAGCCAAAGAAACAAAACTTATAGTCCTCGATCAACTAAACTTTGAAAATGCTGCGACTAAGCTGATGGCTGGCGTACTGAACAATCTCGATATAAATAGCTCAACTCTTATAGTGACTGAGGAAACTGACCGGAATATAGTACTTTCCGCAAGGAATATCCCCAGAGTTAGAACTATTCCAGCTCAACAGATAAACGTAATAGACTTACTAACCCATGATAAGTTGGTGATGACACTTGACGCGGTTAGAAAAGCAGAGGGCCTTTGGGCTCTATCCGAAAACGTTTCAGAGGAGGCGGTATAACATGGATATACACCCCTTCGATGTACTACTTAGGCCAATAATAACTGAAAAACATGCGCTTGCCCAAGACGCTTTGAATCAATACGCATTCGAAGTGGATAGGAGAGCAAACAAGAGACAAATCAAACAAGCAATTGAGATGTCCTTCGATGTGACCGTAACAGGTGTAAATGTGTCAGTTATGAAAGGCAAAAGCAAGCGTTTTGGTCCTAGATCAATAAAAAGGCCATCATGGAAAAAGGCTGTAGTAAGCCTGAGTGCCGGAGACAAAATACAAGTTTTCGAGGGAACATAAATTGCCACTTAGAGCCGTAAAACCCACATCACCAGGACGCAGAGGAGTAGTGCTGCCGTCCTTTGATGAGATAACAAAAAAAGAACCTGAGAAGTCATTACTTGCACCTCTCAAGAAAACTGGTGGTCGTAACTCCCAAGGGAGGATAACAGTACGCCACAGAGGTGGTGGCGCTAAAAGAAGACTCAGAATTATCGATTTTAAAAGGGATAAAACCGGGGTGCCTGGCAAGATTGCCTCAATAGAGTACGATCCTAACAGGTCCGCTCGAATAGCGCTCGTACAATATGTGGATGGAGAGAAAAGATACAACTTAGCACCTCATGGACTTAGAGTTGGCGACACGATCCAGTCAGGACCAACATCCGAAATAAAACTCGGTAACTGCCTGCCTCTAAATCTAATGCCCCCAGGTACTCAAGTGCACAATGTAGAAATGAACCGAGGCAAGGGTGGGCAGCTCGTCAGAGGCGCCGGAGCATCAGCCCAAGTTCTTGCAAGAGAAGAAGGTCATGTGCTTATCAGAATGCCCTCAGGAGAAGTCAGAAGATTCGACGGAGAATGTGTGGCAACAATAGGTCAAATTGGCAATCTTGATCATAAGAACACTAAGCTCGGGAAGGCCGGGCGAAGCCGACATATAGGGCGCCGGCCGAGAGTTAGAGGTGTCGCAATGAACCCAAATGATCACCCGCACGGTGGAGGAGAAGGTAGATCTGGTATAGGCATGCCTGGACCAAAGACACCATGGGGTAAACCAGCATTAGGGTACAAAACCCGGAGGCGTAAAGATCTTAGTGGCTCAATAATAAGACGCAGGACCAAGAAGAGATAAGGATTAAATTATGTCTAGATCAATAAAGAAAGGCCCATTCGTGCACGCCAAACTGATGAAGAAAGTTCATGCTCTTCAGCAAAGTGGTGCTAAGTCCGTAATAAGGACATGGTCTAGGGCTTCAACGATAATGCCGGACATGCTAGGTTTAACTATAGCCGTGCATGACGGAAGAAGACACGTGCCAATATTCATAACAGAGAATATGGTTGGCCACAGACTAGGTGAATTCGCACCTACTAGAACCTACAGGGGACACATATCCAAATCCGAACGTACGACTTCGGTCAGGAGATAAGTAAATTATGGCAGTTAAGGCAACATCTAAAGGTGTAAGCATATCTCCTAAGAAAATTAGGAGAATTCTCGACAACGTCAGGGGCAAGAAGGTGGAGGCAGCTCTCGAAGTTCTCCGATTCTTGACTACACCTGCTGCAAAAGAGGTTGCCAAAACCGTAAAATCTGCAGCTAGCAACGCAGAAAATAACAATATGATGTCACCAGAAGAGTTAAAAATAGTAGAAATTCGAGCCGACGCAGGACCAAGTCTGAAAAGATTTAGAGCTAGGTCAAGAGGTCGGGCTAGCAGAATCATTAAAAGAAGTAGTCATATAACAGTCATAGTAGATGACGAAGGGGGGGCTTCATAATATGGGACAGAAAACTCACCCTATAGGATTTAGACTTGGAATAATAAAGGACTGGCATTCCAAATGGTACGCCCACAAGTCCACTGAATATCGCGAGTTATTACAAGAAGACTTAAAGATAAGGCAAACTATACTTTCCAATCTCAAAGAAGCTGGAATATCAAAAGTAGATCTAGAAAGAGGAAGTCAAGAACTGGTCATCACAATACATTCAGCTAGACCTGGAATAGTTATAGGAAGAGGCGGGCAAAGAGTCGAAGAAATAAGGCGATCCTTAGAAGAAATAACCAATAAGAAAGCTCGCCTAAACGTCCAAGAAATACGGCAACCAGAACTAGATGCAAAACTGGTAGCCATAAGCATCGCTGAACAATTAGAAAGGCGAGTAGCCTTCAGAAGGGCAATGCATCAGGCATCTAATAGAGCTATGCAAGCAGGAGCAGGAGGAATAAAGATAATCTGCTCTGGACGATTGGGTGGCGCTGAGATAGCTAGAAAAGAAAAGGTGATGCAAGGTAGAGTGCCCCTACACACACTAAGAGCAGACATAGATTATGGCCTTGCCGAAGCGGGAACGATAATGGGTCGCATAGGAGTCAAGGTTTGGATATATAAAGGTGAGGTACTGCCGGAAAGAGCGGAGGCCGAGTTGCCTGAAGAGCAAATGCAAATGATAGAGGTCACCGTAGGAGCCCAAACGGAAGAAGTAGAGGAAGTCGAAAATGTTTCAACCGAAGAGAGTCAAATATCGCAAGACACATAGAGGCAGGCGTGCAGGGAGAGCTATAACCGGTAATCAAGTAGATTTCGGTGACTATGCCCTGAAAGCCACCGCTGTGTCCTGGGTAACTGCTCGGCAAATAGAGGCAGGTCGTAGGGCTATAACTAGGCACCTCCGGCGTGGCGGCAAAGTTTGGATCCGAATATTCCCAGACAAGCCAATAACCAACAAGCCAGCAGAAACAAGGATGGGAAAAGGTAAAGGAAACGTAGAGGAATGGGTAGCTGTTGTAAAGCCTGGCAGAGTTATATACGAAGTAGCCGGCATACAAGAGAAATTGGCAAAAGAGGCTCTCTGGTTAGCGTCTCAGAAACTGCCAATGGGTACCACTATAGCAAGTAAAGCTGAAAATCTTTCAGCATAGAGAAAATCAGGGGTATTATAAAATTGGATATAACAGAAATTCGTAGCTTAAGCGATCAGGATCTCTATAAAGAGATTGAGAACTCTCGGAGAGAAATGATGAACCTGAGGTTCAGGCTAAGCACGCGACAAATGGAAAATTATCATGAATTAAAGAATGTCCGAAAGACTATAGCTAGACTTAAGACAATCATAAAAGAACGAGGATTGATGGAGACAGAGAATGGTTCGCAATAATAGAAAGGTCCGAACAGGTCGGGTCATAAGTAACAAAATGGACAAGACGGTTGTTGTGGCGATCGAATGGCGTCAACAACATCCAGTCTACAAGAAGTCTGTAAGAAAAATCAGTAAATTACATGCTCATGACCCAGAAAATAGATGCCAGATTGGTGACATTGTTAACCTTATGGAAACTAGACCTCTATCCAAGACCAAAAGGTGGAGGGTCACTGACATAGTGAACACAGATGACATAAGAGTTATGTCCCCAGAACAAGTTGAAGTTCTAGAGGACGATGAAACAAAACAAAACGAAGAAGCACAGGTAGAAGCTACAAACAGTGCCGGCAAGGAACCAGAAGAGTCTGGTCAGGCAGACGCATCCTCGGACGAAGAGGAACCCGCTTCTACAGAAGAAGAGGAGAACAATTGATTCAGGAATACTCTAGGCTAGCAGTTGCAGATAACTCAGGTGGTAAAGTCATCATGTGCATAAACGTACCTGGTGGCACAAAGAGACGCTACGCGCATCTGGGCGATGTAATTGTAGCATCCGTGAAAGAAGCCACACCCCACGCTGGAGTAAAAGCAGGGGAAGTCGTAAAAGCAGTTATAGTAAGGACTGCTGCTCCTCATAGGAGGAAAGATGGCAGCTATATCAAATTCGGTGAAAACGCCGCTGTTATAATTAATGACAATCTGAACCCCAGAGGAACACGGATATTCGGCCCAGTCGCTCGGGAACTTCGCGAGAAAAACTTTATGCGCATTGTGTCACTTGCCCCGGAGGTATTGTAATGAACATCAGAAAAGAAGACACAGTACAAATAATATCCGGGAAAGATAGACGCAAACGAGGACCTGTCCAAAACGTCTCTATAAAAGATAACAATGTGACTGTAGAAGGGGTCAACATTATAAAACGCCACACTAAAACAAATCCAGGAGTACGGCAAGGCGGCATAATCCAATATGAAGCTCCAATATCATTGGACAAAGTTATGATCGTCTGCCCTCACTGTGACAAAGGAGTCAGAGTAGGAAATAAATTCCTGGAAGACGGCAGGAAAGTTAGGATATGTAGATCATGCCAAGAAGTAATAGACTAGAAGAAGCAGAGGCTGAAGAGCCTAAGACAACTGAAGAAACTTCTGATAAGCCTCAACCAAGAGCCAGAAAAACTAGGGCTAGTAGTTCTGCAGCTAAGAAGCCATCCACGACAACTAGAAGCCGTCGAACTACAGCAGCGGCCAAGGTAGATGACTCCCCTAATAAAACCATGTCAACTTCCCCAGCCCTTCTAAGAAGATATCGCGACGAAGTGAAGATCTCATTGGGACAAGAATTCAAATACAAAAACGTTATGGAAATACCATCCGTAAGAAAAGTGACTCTAAATATCGGCTTAGGTGAATCTAAAACTAATGCCAGAGCTATGGAAAGCGCAATCAAAGACATAACATCGATAACTGGGCAAAAACCCGTTACTACCAGAGCTAGAAAATCAATTGCAGGCTTCAAACTCAGGGAAGGCGAGCCTATAGGAGTAGCCGTTACTCTGAGAGGTAATAGAATGTACGACTTTCTGGATAGATTGTTTAATGCATCCCTACCCAGGATAAGAGATTTTCGCGGAGTATCTCGTAAGGCATTCGATGGACATGGCAACTACTCATTAGGTCTGAGAGAACAAATCATGTTCCCAGAGATAGACTACGGTCAAATAGATCGCATCAGGGGTATGCAGATATCCATAGTAACTAGTGCAAAAACTGATGCTGAGGGGATGCGCCTACTAGAACTTATGGGGCTACCATTCGCGAGGACAAACAACTCTTAAACTAAGGAAGAATCATAAATGGCCAAATCGTCTAAAATAGCAAAATGGCGCAAACCACAGAAGTATGCTGTGAGACATCACAACAGATGCAACCTATGCGGCCGCCCTAGGGCTTATATAAGGCACTTTGGCCTTTGCAGAATATGTTTCAGAACCCTCGCCTTGAGAGGCGAAATAACAGGAATTCGAAAAGCAAGTTGGTAGATAGATATGAATATAACTGACCCAATAGCGGATATGCTTACTCGTATAAGAAACGCAGTAATGGTTAAACACGAATCAGTCTTAGTTCCTATATCTAAGGCTAAGGTCTCTATTGCCAAGATACTTAAAGAAGAAGGATTCATAAGAGACTTTGAGACTATAGACAACGGTCCTAAAAGTAATATAAGGATATCTCTAAAGTATAACTCTAATAGACAGCCAGCTCTGTCTGGACTGAAAAGAGTCAGTAAGCCAGGATTAAGAATATATATCGGCAAAAGTGAAATCCCTAGGATATATGGTGGAATGGGTGTATCACTTATATCAACCTCACAGGGAGTTATGACAGGAAAGGATGCATGGAGCAGAGGTATAGGGGGAGAATTCCTCTGCTACATATGGTAAATAGATATGTCTAGAATAGGTAATAAGCCGATACCTCTGCCACCTGGTGTAGATTTCAACATCAACGGCAATGTGGCCACTATTAAAGGTGACAAGGGAACGTTAAGTCAAGAACTAAGCCGAGATATAACCGTCGATGTAGAAGATGGGAATCTCGTAGTTAGAAGACCCAGCGACGCTAGAGAGCACCGTGCGTTCCACGGTCTAACGAGAGCGTTACTTGCAAACATGGTAACAGGCGTAAGTGAAGGGTACACTAGAACCCTAGAGATAATAGGAGCTGGATATAGGGCACAGCAATCCGGTAGTGGTATTGTCTTACAAGTAGGTTACAGTCATCTGGTAGATGTAAATCCGCCTGATGGGGTGACTATAGAAGTGGAAGGTACAAATCGTATACATGTAACTGGTATAGACAAACAAATTGTTGGACAGATCGCTGCTAATATAAGGAGAGTCCGTAAACCTAATGTATACACTGGCAAGGGCATAAGATACGAAGGCGAAACTGTAAGACTAAAACCTGGCAAATCGGCTGGAAGGAACTAGAGATGGGTAACACAAAAAATCCTCGACTCTTGAGACATAAGCGCGTTAGAGCTAAGATATCAGGTCTTCCTGATAGACCTCGCCTGTCAGTCTTCAGGAGCGCCTCACACATATACGCTCAACTCATAGACGACAGCCACGGACATACTATGGCAGCCGCTTCTAGCCTACATGATGAAATATTGGCCGACAAAGGTACATCTAAAACAGATGTCTCCAAGGCTGTTGGTACTTCCATAGCGAAGAAGGCCAAAGTCCTAGGAATAACTAAAGTCGTGCTAGACCGAGGTGGATACAAATATCATGGCCGAGTCAAAGCGTTAGCAGATGCAGCCAGAGAAGAAGGATTGGTATTCTAATGACTAATAGAACAGACAATCAAAACCGAGAAGACAACGAAGGAAATGAAATAACCGAACGCGTGGTGAAAATCAGGCGTGTCACTAAAGTCGTGGCTGGTGGTAGGAGAAGAGGATTCAGCGCAACGGTTGTAGTTGGAGATGGTAATGGTAGTGTTGGAATAGGCATAGGGAAGGCAGAAGCAGTCCCAGATGCAGTGCGAAAAGGAGTATCTGTCGCTAAAAAGAACATGATAACCGTACCAATGAATGGCACTACAATACCTCATGAAGTCCTGGCGCATTTCACTTCGTCAACTGTACTACTAAAGCCTGCTGCGCCTGGGAAAGGTGTAATTGCCGGGGGACCAGTTCGCGCGGTAGTAGAACTAGCTGGTATTCGAGATATACTAACTAAGTCCTTAGGTAGCTCTAATCCAATAAACGTAGTAAAGGCAACTATAAAGGGTCTTTCTGAACTCAAGATCCCTATGGAAGAGATTGCCAAGCGTAAAGGTCAAACAACTTAGGACTCCATTTTTAGGTAGGGTATATATGTCTAAGCTTCACATTACATGGAAAAAAAGTACTATTGGGTACTCTAGAGATCAAGCTAAAGTGATCAAGTCTCTTGGCCTCAGGAGGCTCAACCACTCGGTTTCTAGAGAAGACACTCCAATTATTAGAGGGATGATTCAGAAAGTTAGACATCTAGTAGATGTAACTTTAGGAGAATAATGAGAATAGATGAACTGAAATCCACACCCGGAGCCCGTAAAAGTAAGAAACGAATAGGCCGAGGAAACGGTAGCCAAGGGACTTATGCCGGTAAAGGCATGAAGGGGCAGAAGGCACGATCAGGCTCAGGGGCCCACAGAGGATTCGAAGGCGGCCAGCTACCTCTAATCAAGCGCCTGCCAAGTCAACGCGGGTTCACAAACATATTCAAAACTATTTATGAGACGGTCAACGTAGACACACTATCTGAAAGATTTGCAAATGGGTCTGATATAAGTGTAGAGACCCTCAAGAAAGCCAATATCATTAAAGGTAGAAACCCTTCTGTAAAGGTACTGGGACGCGGTGAAATAAGCAAACCCTTAACCGTTACTGCTGCCAAGTTTACAGCTGAAGCAAAAAGGAAGATAGAAGCTGCGGGCGGAAAGGCTGTGGAATCTTAGTATGAGACAATCTCAGGTCGCTAGGGCGGAAAACACTCCCAGACTACTACAATCGGTAGTTGCTGCTATGAAAATCCCAGACTTGCGAAACAAACTCCTGTTCGTGTTCGCAATGTTAGCTATATTCAGATTCTTAGCTCAAGTACCTGTACCAGGTGTAGAGAGAGAAGCACTTGCAAATTTCTTCAGAGATAACGAACTATTTGGATTCCTAGATGTATTCAGTGGTGGTGCTCTAAGAAGCCTAAGTGTAGTTGCACTGGGAGTATTCCCTTATATAACTTCCTCAATAATTATGCAATTAATGGTACCAGTGTTCCCTCAATTGAAAGAAATCAGTAAAGAAGGTGAGTCCGGAAGGCAAAGGATAAACCAACTTACTCACTGGCTTATGATACCTATCGCAGCCGTTCAAGGATTCGGCCAACTTACAGTATTACAAAGAGGAGGCGCTATTAGTGGTGTAGGTCTTACAGGAGATAACTTGCTACCCACTGTGGCCATACTTGCCTCCCTTATAGCAGGAACAACTCTGTTGGTCTGGATGGGTGAACTTATCACAGAAAAGGGTATAGGCAATGGCATATCGATAATAATATTCGGAGGAATAGTTGCCACATTGCCACAAATGGTTGGTCAGGGATTTCTTGAGAGAGACAACGCTGCCGGCCTGATACTGTTAGGGGTACTAGGCCTAATAATGATATATTTCATCGTAGTCTTCGGGGAAGCCGAGAGAAGGATACCGGTACAATATGGCAGGTCCGTATTCAGAGGAGGGAGAATGTACAGGCAGGGAGGTAGCTCGCACATACCAATTAGAGTGAATTCTGCAGGTATGATACCCCTTATATTCGCATTCTCTATAATGATGTTTCCGAGCATAGCAGCTAGCTACTTTGTAAATCCTGCTAGTACAGCATTTCTTAGTAAAGCTGCAGCTTTCGTACAGAATCTATTCGATCCGGCTAATTTTGTATACTACATATTCACATTCATACTAGTAGTAATATTCACATTTTTCTATGCAATACTGATGTTCCGTCAACAGAATCTAGCTGAAAGCCTTCAAAGAAACGGTGGGTTTATTCCGGGTATAAGGCCAGGACAAGCTACTGATGAATACCTAAATAGACTAATTATGAGGATAACTTGGGGAGGAGCCATATTCTTAGGATTGATAGCCGTTTTACCATTCATTATTACCCAAATAACGGAAATTCGAGCGTTACAACTTCCGGCCATAAGTTTATTAATAATGGTTGGCGTCGCCTTAGATGCAATGCGTCAACTTGAAGCACAACTTATGATGAGAAACTATGAAGGGTTCATAAGATAGGAGATCAGATGCGAATTGTACTTCTAGGACCACCAGGTGCTGGCAAAGGAACACAAGCCAAAACTATATCCGAAACTCTAGCAGTTATACACGTAGCCTCTGGTGACCTACTAAGAGAAAATCAGAATAAGGGTACAGAACTTGGCGAAATGGCCAGGGGATATATGCAGAAAGGTCTACTTGTCCCAGATGATGTGATAATCGGCATGATTCAAGACAGAATATCCAACCCAGACGCTACCAATGGTTATGTACTAGATGGATTCCCAAGAACATTAGAACAAGCCAGCTCGCTAGATGCTGCCCTAAGTTCTCAAAACCAACATATTGATAAAGTATTAAATATAAAAGTCTCCGATAGTGAACTAATCGTTAGACTGTCTGGCAGATGGATATGTCGCGACTGCCAAAGACCATACCACGAAACAAATTCCAAGCCGAAAAAACAAGGCATGTGTGATGAATGCAATGGCGAACTCTACCAAAGAGAAGACGATACCTCAGATGCCGTCTCAAAAAGAATCCAAGTATATTCAAATCAGACAGCTCCATTAATAGAATATTACAAAGAACGGGGTAATCTCGTAGAAATTAATGGAGAACAAAGTATTGAAGATGTTAGAAAGGATCTGCTAGAAACTATTTCCTAGTAGAGAATAAGAATGGGTAAAAATTCAATATTTGCACAATCTTTAGATAGAGACCGCGGGGTAACTATAAAGTCCCCTAGAGAACTCGAGTTTATGCGCGAGGCTGGTAAGGTTGTAGCTAGTGTAAAAAGAGATCTCATAGATTCTATAAAACCAGGTATGAAAACCCAGGAACTGGATGACATAGCTGTGGAATGCATACAATCCATGGGTGCCAAACCTTCCTTTAAGGGATATCTAGGTTTTCCACGCACTATATGTGTGTCTATCAATGAAGAAATTGTACATGGGATACCGGGAGAAAGAGTCATACAAGATGGAGATTTAGTGAGTATGGATGTAGGAGCCGTTGTAGGTGGTTTCCATGGAGATTCTGCACTTACAGTGGGAGTAGGCTCTATATCCAAAGAGGCTGAAAATCTCATGGCCGTAACAGAAACCGCCTTGGACATAGGAATATCAAAAGCTAGGAATAATGCGAGAATCGGGGATGTATCTCACGCTATACAAACCTATATTGAAAGCAAAGGATTGTCAGTTGTAAGACAATATGTAGGCCATGGCATAGGAAGAGCCTTACATGAAGAGCCACAAATACCTAACTTCGGCAACCTAGGTACAGGACCAATACTAAGAAAAGGCATGGTTATAGCCATAGAGCCTATGGTTAACATTGGTGGCTGGGAGACAGAAGTTATGGCGGATAATTGGACGGTAGTAACGGCTGATGGAAGTTTGTCAGCACATTTTGAGCATACTTTGGCGATCACAGATGGTGATGCTGAAGTATTAACTAGAATATAGTATTATTGGTAGTATTTTCTGAGAAGGATAAAACATCAAATATGGCTAAAAAGGTAGGACTAGAAATAGAAGGAACCGTCTCTGAATCCCTTCCCAATGCAATGTTTTGGGTGGATTTAGCTAATGGTCATCGCGTTTTAGCACACGCTTCAGGGAAAATACGCGTTCATTTCATAAGAGTATTACCAGGTGACAAGGTACTAGTAGAACTATCACCTTACGACTTAACTAGAGGTAGGATTACCTACAGANTTAACTAGAGNTAGGATCACCTACAGGTTCAAATAGGAGCAAGACATGAAAGTACAAGCATCAGTAAAACCAATGTGTGACAAATGCAAAGTAATTCGCAGAGAGCGGGTTGTCAGAGTGCTTTGCGTAAATCCTAAGCACAAGCAACGTCAAGGATAATAAAGGAGCTCATATGGCTAGAGTAGCTGGAGTTGATATACCAGACAATANGAGGTTGGACTTCTCACTCCGCCGTATATACGGCATAGGCCCACTCATATCCCAGCAAATAGCACAAAAGGCTGGTATCGAAGGCAACCCAAGGGTCCAAGAGTTAACCGAAGAACAACTTACTAGAATCCGTGAGATTGTAGACAAAGAATATATGGTTGAAGGAGACTTGAGAAGAGAAGTTAATGGAAATATAAGGAGACTTATAGACATAGGCTCCTACAGAGGGCATAGGCACAGAAATGGATTGCCTTTGAGAGGACAGCGTACTAAGACAAACGCTAGAACTAAACGTGGTGCTAAGAAGACTGTAGCTGGTCGACGCAAGGCGGCGAGAAGATAAGGAGAGATANATGACCACTCGCAGAAGACAACAAAGAGGTAGAAGAAGAGAGAGAAAGTTTGTGCCTACGGGTAAAGCATTCATACAATCTACCTTCAACAATACGATAATCTCTCTCACAGACCCCCAGGGAAATGTGATCGGCTGGGGTAGCGCAGGGACAGTAGGTTTCAAAGGTTCACGGAAAGGAACTGCCTTCGCTGCACAAAGAGCATCAGAAACGGCAGCCAGAAAAGCTATGGATCATGGGCTCAGACAGGTGGAAGTTTACATAAAGGGACCTGGTGCAGGTAGAGAGGTAGCAATAAGGTCNCTGCAGGCATCTGGTTTAAATATAACTAGTATAAGAGACNTAACCCCTGCCCCACACAATGGATGTAGGCCACCAAAGAGTAGAAGGGTCTAGAATATAGAGCCTTGCACATAAATTAGATTAANCAATAATACAAAATAAGTTAAATATTCAAGGAAGACATATGGCACGATATACAGACGCAGTATGCAGACTATGCCGGAGGGCCGGTGTGAAGCTTTTCCTAAAAGGAGAACGCTGTTACACTCCGCGTTGCGGAGTTGAAAAGAGAAGAAAGCCACCAGGTAGCCAACCATTACGAAGGCGTAGAGTCTCTGATTGGGGATTACAACTTCGCGAAAAACAAAAAGCCAAACAAATCTACGGAGTCTTGGAAAAACAATTCATAAGATACTACTCNGAGGCCCAACGTAGACCAGGTATGACGGGACCATATATGCTGGAGCTTCTGGAAAGACGCCTAGACAACATAGTATATAGGCTGAATTTCGCTGACTCTAGAAGTCAGGCAAGGCAAATTGTAAGACATGGCCATATCATCGTTAATGGTAGAAAAGTTGACATACCTTCTTATAGGGTCAAACCAGAGGACGTCATTGGTTGGAAAGAAACCAGTAAGAAGACAGGGATATACAANCAAATAGTAGCAGACATCCCAAAACGTGCTCTGCCAAACTGGATAAGTCTGAACCAAACAGACATGACAGGTACTGTGCTTTCATTGCCAGAACCGACAGACATCGATACAGCTGTAGAAATGAGGTTAATTGTA
Source organism: Chloroflexota bacterium (assembly GCA_002717805.1). GTDB lineage: Bacteria > Chloroflexota > Dehalococcoidia > Lucifugimonadales > UBA2985 > UBA2985. The sequence continues at coordinate 74,214 of PBBS01000006.1, forward strand.
GAGCACTATGCTAGATGATAAAACAACTTACTTTAGTGACATGGACATTCCTGCAGTAGTAGAAGAACTAAGGAAGCCCGAGATAAGTGTCNTAGATTCAGATGAACATTATGGCAAATTCATAATCGANCCACTAGAACCTGGTTTCGCCACTACTCTAGGAAACCCTATGAGAAGNGTGCTNTTGACCTCTATCCCAGGTACCGCTATAACTTGGGTGAAGATAGACGGATCTCTGCACGAATACTCCACAATACCTCACATGAAAGAGGATATATCAGAATTCCTTCTCAATATAAAATCTATAAGGATAAGATCCCTGGCGGATAGACCAGGAAAACTTAGGCTAGAGGTATCTAAAGAAGGCGATATTTTTGCCTCCGATGTAGATGTACCNGCTGACTTCGAAATANTAAACCCAGAATTACATCTGGCTAGTCTGGATTCAAAGNATACTAACCTATCAGTAGAGTTCAATGTAGAACAAGGCAAAGGGTATGTTCCCGCAGNTTCGTCNGAGGGATTGCCAATCGGCGTTCTACCTGTAGACTCTATATTCAGCCCAGTCAGGAGGGTTAACTTCAACATAGAAAACACCCGAGTAGGCCAAGTAACGAACTACGAGAGACTTATTCTAGACGTATGGACAGATGGAACAGTCACCCCAGTAGAAGCTGTTAAAAGTGCAGCAGAAATATTGTTAGAACAATTCTTCCTGTTTGCAAATGCTGACAAAGCTGGAGAGGGTACTGCCGACAGACCATCGTTCGCAGCAACAATGCCAGTCGAGCAATACAACACGCCAATAGAAAAGCTAGACCTATCTTCGCGTACTTTGAATTGCCTTAAGAGGGGCAACTTGAATAAAGTAGGACAAGTTCTAGAANTAGAGAAGTCGGAATTACTTAAATTGAGAAATTTCGGGGNAAANTCCCTCAATGAGCTATTCCAAAAACTTGAAGATTTTGGATTCCTAGCCANTAAAGATGAANACGTAAACTTAGACGAAGACGAATTAGATGTAAGCACTGTAGGTGAATCATGAAGCATGGAATATCAGGCAGAAAATTAAGTAGGCCAACTAGTCAAAGGATTCTAATGTATAGATCCATGGTTACAGACCTTCTACGTCACGAGCGTATTCGTACTACTGAAGCCAAAGCCAAGGAAATACGTGGCCTAGCAGAGAAGATGATAACGCTTGGAAAGAAAGGGTCCCTAAGCCATCGCAGACAAGCTATTGGTTTTATAACTGATGAATCTGTTGTAAGGAAAGTCTTTGACGACCTAGCAGAAAGATATGCAGATAGGGACGGAGGATATACTAGAGTCATAAAAATGGAACCTAGAAAAGGTGATGGCGCTTCTATGGCGCTCTTAGAGTTAGTATAGTGAAATCCTACTCAAAACAACATAGTCTAGATATTGGAGTAAGGCGAATAGCATTGCTTCTAGAATATGACGGCGCCTGCTACCACGGGTTCCAATACCAACCTCATGTGAATTCAATTCAAGCAGAATTGGAGTCTGCAATAACAAATCTAACAGGTGAAAACACACGTATTAAAGGCGCTGGCAGGACCGATGCTGGAGTACACGCTACAGGTCAAGTCATATGCTTTGACACTTCCTTTTCACACGAAGCGAGTATATTCGTCCAGGGACTTAATCACTACTTACCCGAAGACATAGTGGTCAAAGATGCGGAATATGTTGAGTTAGACTTCGACCCTAGAAGATCTGCAATCAGTCGAAAATACATTTACAGGGTACTGAACACCAAGACTACATCTCCCTTACTCAGAGGATTAGTACATTTAGTAAAGAGAAAACTAGACCTAGATTCTATGAGAGAAGCCGCAGCCTCATTAATTGGAACAATCGACTGTGGAGCGTTCTCGGGCCCACTTCGCTCTGGAAAGAGTACCATACGGACAATATATAACTGCAATATAGAGACGCAAGGTAACATAGTTGCATTAGTTATTGAAGCTAGCGGTTTTCTGCATCAACAAGTAAGAAGAACTATGGGTGCATTAATAGAGGTAGGCCTAGGCAACATGACACTCAATGAGTTCCGATCCTTATCTAAATTAGGAGAAGCAAGATGGGTTGCGCCNGCAAAGGGGCTATCATTAGTAGATGTAAAATACAATCGAGATATCTTCGATAATAACACAAGAACTAGAGAACATAATGTACAGGAAGTTGGTAACCTAATATGAAGACATATATCACCAAACCATCCCATTTGAGACCAAAATGGCATGTGTTTGATGCAACAGACAAGACCTTGGGAAGGCTTGCAACAGAAATTTCATCCTTGCTAATTGGGAAAGGGAACCCACGCTACACTAATAATCTGCTAACCGGGGATTACGTGATAGTGGTAAATGCTGAGAAAGTACGAATTACAGGAAATAACAAAGCGCAACAGAAAAAATACTACAAGCATAGTTCCTATCCAGGAGGACTCACAGAAGTTACTCTTGAAAGGATGCGTGAAAAACACCCTAGTCGNATATTACGTACAGCCGTGAGAGGGATGCTACCNAAGACGTCACTTGGCAGACANATGCTAAGNAGGCTNAAAGTGTATGCTGGTGAGTCACACCCACACGAAGCACAGATCAAGACATTTAGCAGAAATACGCCACCAAAGCATCGAACCAAAGNAGTGTCAGAAGTNAGTGATGAAACTGCCGNAAATAGTNTAAATATAGTGGAAACTGANAATAGCATTGAGACCGCCACACCATCGATTGCATCTGAACAAGTAGAGGAATCAGTAGAGNAATATACTGACNAAACCGAAGAACAACCCGAAAATTCCACCGAGGAATCAGTAGAAGAAGATACTGACCAAACTGAAGAACAACCCGAAAATTCCACCGAGGGTGAAGAAAATTCTGAAAATGCTAAGGTAGGGGAATAAAGTGACTGAACAACATTACTACTATGGAACAGGAAAAAGGAAGACTGCAGTTGCACAAGTTCGCTTATACCCTGGGAAAAGCGAAATAACAATAAATGATAAGCCCCTGGATATAACCTTTCCTTTGGAATCCTGGCAATCGTTCATACTGGAACCACTTAAGATTACTAACACAGAAGGTAAACTGGGAATAGTGGCTAAATTGAACGGTGGCGGAGTAGTAGGACAAGCTGGAGCCTTGAGACATGGCATATCCAAGGCATTATTATTATACGATGAAAATAACAGATCCAAACTAAGAGAAAACGGCCTTCTGACTAGAGATTCGCGTATTAAGGAAAGCAAGAAATACGGTCTAAAGAGAGCCAGAAGAGCTCCACAATATACGAAGAGATAAAATTGACGTTAGCCTTAAGTTAGCATTATCTCACTAGGTCGCATAGAGTTACTAAAGTAAGCATGGTTCAAACTCGAAACATACACTTTGCACAAGAGTATATGCGTTCCAATGGTCTGGATGGATGGCTTATACACGACTACCGAAACCGAAACCCTATACTGACTACTTTTATTGGCCAAACCAATATGATTACTCGACCTGTCTTCCTATGGATACCACAATCAGGGAAGCCTTCTATAATTGCACATCATGTCGATATAGGAAGATTTAATGCCGAACAATTGAATATAGTTGATTACTTCAACTACAATTCTTTAAGAAACACCTTAGGAACAATACTACGCCAAGTATCTTTTGTCGCAATGGAATACTCTCCTATGGCAGAGATACCTAGGTCATCCTATGTAGATGCAGGCACAATAGAACTAGTTAAAGAAACTGGAGTATCCATAAGTACTTCAGCTGATTTGATCCAATATGCAACGCAGCGTTGGTCTGAAGAACAACTGGACTCTCATATTAATGCTTCCAATGCACTAACTCTATCTGTNCAGTCAGCTTTCTCTTATATAGCTGAAAATATCGACTCCCACCTAACCGAATCTACTGTTGCTAATATGCTACGTAAGTCCCTAGAGTCAGAGGGTTTAATCGCACCGGATGGCCCAGTGGTTGCAGTGGATAATCATAGTAATGATCCCCACTACCTTCCAGAACCAGATAAGGATTATGAAATCGTTGATGGTAGTTGGATACTTATAGATATATGGGGTAAGCAAAACAAATCCAACTCTGTATTTGCAGATATAACCTGGGTAGGTTATGTGGGTAATAGTATACCAGATAGGTATCAGGAGATTTTTCAAATAGTGGTGAAAGCAAGAGATAAAGCTTTCGAATATATTGAGAGTTCCTTCAGAGATGGAGGATATCCTAGAGGTATGGATGTTGACGCAATTGCCCGCGACTTCATTGCGGATCATGGCTATTCGAAATATTTCACACACAGACTAGGACATAGTCTCGGTTTAGATGTACATGGAGATGCCGTCAACTTAGATGGATGGGAGACTAATGATTCTCGTCACTTGATGGCCGGATTAGGTTTAACTATAGAACCTGGTATATATCTACCGGAATTTGGCATGAGATCAGAGATAGATATATTCCTAACAGAATCTGGACCAAAATTAACAACTAAGAAACAAGAAGATATATTTAGGATAAATCCCCAGCATAGAACCCTATAGGGCTGCTTTAGCACGATCCAGATCATAGGCAATCACTACTAATCTAGACCTAGTAGCCATGTATACCATATCTATATTCACACCTGCAGAAGCAATCTTGCCGGCCACTTCTCCAAGGGTACCTGGATTATCTTCCATATCTATGGTTAGTACTTCTCGCTCCTGACCAACCTGTAATCCAATTTTCTCAAGTGCTTTTCTGGAACCAGAAGGGTCTTCAACCAACACATGAAGGTAGGACTTACCTCCAAACACCTGTGAGCAATAGCCCTCTATATTTATGCCTTCTGAGCCTAATGCCTGCCCTACAGTAGCCAAGGCCCCAGGAAGATCATCTATTATAACAGTTACATCGTACGCCATATTGCCCTCCTTATGATCCTCTACTAACTCCAAATCCATCACCCAAAAAGANCATTCCCTGTGTGCCGAAATTATATCACAATAAAAGTGAGCTGGTTATCAAATAATACTATCTTTGAATGATATCCGAACCTACATATTTCCGTAATACCTCAGGCACTGATATGGAACCATCTTTGTTCTGATAATTTTCCATTATTGCAATCATTACTCTGGGAAGCGCTAATCCAGATCCATTCAGTGTATGCAGGAATCTGGGTCGCCCTTTTTCCTCAGTTCTATATCTTATATTAGCTCTCCTTGCCTGAAAATCGGTGCAATTTGAACATGAGCTGACTTCTAACCATTCTTCTGAACCAGGTGCCCACATCTCTATATCGTAGGACATGGCAGATGGGAAACCCATATCTCCAGCGCAAAGCTGAAGAACTCTATGAGGTATATCTAGTAACTTGCATATATCTAAAGCATCTTTAACCAACTTATTGAGTTCTTCTTCTGAATTCTCTGGCTCAACCAATTTATACATTTCGACTTTATCAAATTGATGAACTCGCTTTATGCCGCGAGTATCTCTACCAGCTGCAGCCTTTTCACGCCTGAAACATGGTGTATGTGCTACGTAATAAATTGGCAGACTATCAACTGCAAGAATTTCGTCTCTGTGGAGTCCCGTCAAAGGTACTTCCGCTGTAGGTATTAACCATAGGTCATCTTCCTCATCGTGGTATATATTCTCACCAAACTTTGGAAGATTACCACTTCCTATCATAGTTTCTTCACGCACAAGATACGGCACATACATCTCTTTNTAGCCATGTTTTTCAGTATGCAAATCCAGCATCCAAGATATAAGAGCTCTCTGTAATCTTGCTCCATTGCCCGAGAGAGCGAAGAATCTAGATCCAGATAGTTTTGCGCCTCTAGGCAAATCTATTATCCCCAATCTCTCGGCCAAATCCCAGTGAGCTAGGGGGGCAAAATCGAATGACGGCTTTTCTCCCCATTGATCTATAANCACATTACCAGTTTCATCCAATCCNTCTGGTACCGTTGCCAACGGTAGATTAGGTAGCTTTAGTAATTCCTGCTCCAAGTTTTCTTCTATTGTTTTCACTAAATCTTCTAAGCTACTTATCCTATCCCCTACGTTTCGCATTTCCTCTATTAGGTCCTTAGGCTTATCTGACATCCTGCCTATCTGTTTACTGACTTCGTTTCTACGAGCTCTTAGTTCTTCTAATTCGGAGAGATGCTGTCTCCTCTCCCTATCAAGATCAAGTATATCGTCTATAGGCGAATCCTCACCCCTACGTTCTAAAGCGTTCTTTACAGCCTGAGGGTCATTCCTGATAAATTCTATACTAATCATAATTCTGTCTAAGATTCATCCGTTTCTATAGGTTTAGGTGGCTTGGATATATTGACTATCAGCGCTCCCGTGACATATACACAGGATAACATCAAGAATGCCGCCACATATGATCCCGTAACATCAAACCAAACGCCTGTCCCTATAGGCCCGGCCATACCGAATATGATTTGCATGGGCCTCCCAAGTCCCCTTATTGATGCTATGTGACGTCTACCGAAATATCTGCCCCATATGAATTCACTAATGGGTATTGTGCCACCAAACCCAAAGCCATACAAGAAGAATCCCATCATTAATATACGTGTATCCTGAACGTAAGACGCAGTTACCATAGTCAATACCCCAGTAGCAGATGTGCAAAAGGCAATACCTGCTAGTCTTCGTGGATCAAACCGCTGTAAACCCCAGCCCCAAAGTGTCTTCGACGAGAGGTTTCCTAATCCATTAATGCCCATGCCGGCTGCTGCAACTGACCTTGCAAATCCAACACTAGTAGCAAAAGGTATAGCGTGTAAAGCAATGGATCCAAGAGCAGCTGCATTCAATCCATATCCTAATGTTATTAACCAAAACCCCGAAGTCTTAATAGCCTGGCTTCTTGTATAAGTTTGTCGGTCGTCACTAATTATTGCGGACATTATCTTATNTGAAGCCTTGCCAGAATCTTCATTCCTAATGCCATCTGGCAATAGGCCCATATCCTCAGGTCTCCTCCTCATAACCATTGCAACAGGAACAATAATAACCAATACCACTGTTGCCAAGGTCAAATATCCTGTNCGCCAACCAAAGGCGTCTACAATAGCGGTCATAGTAATCGGAGTAATTAGACCAGCAAGTGATACTCCACTGGAGCTAATGGCAAGAGCCCAACCACGTCTCGCAACGAACCATTTAGTTACTGTAGCATTGATCACTAAAGGACCAAATAAAGTCCACCCCAATGCACTACTTATCATCTGAAAAATGAAAAATTGCATGAAGGTAGACTGCATGGACAAACCAGTCAAACCAAAAGTACAAAATACGGACCCAATCAACATCATCCTGCGAGGNCCTACGCGATCCACAACCGGNCCCATAATNAATACTGTCACNCCACCAAAAGCCTGAGCGATAGACACTGCAAATGCAAACTGCCACACCTTGAGTCCAAGGTTTTCTACTACTGGACCTAGCAAGACTCCTGACACCATAGATCCAGTGCTTGTGGCAATAAATTGGGTTAATAGTGCACCACTAAGGATATACCAACCATAATAGATTTTCCCAGTGTTTCGCATATCACTAGACATTATACTATTTATTACGTGTTCTACGTATCCTCAATGTAGTATAGTAATNANCAGATTAAAACAACTCCAGCAATNCCTGGCACTAAGAGAGCTTTTTTATGTATATNGATGAACTTGCTAGTATGGTTCGGCTGCTTATTGTGTCAATTGTTATATTGGCAATTGTCAATTTAGGAGCATTCCTCTATCTAAATAACAAAATATCAAGTCTGCAATTAGGTTTAGAAAAGGATATACAATCAGTCGGCCCAGAAGTAGAGGACAGATTCAAAGGCATAATAGAAAGCTTCAATACTAGATTATCTAACGTCGAGCAAAATGGCCAATAGTAGGCCTGACCAGTATTGTAAATGTCTGGCCAAGCCTAACAATGTGAACCTTAAATTATTTTNAGGATTTTCCCATCCTAAAAACCTTCGTCCCACAATTAGAACAGACTCCACTAGTAGCATTCCTGCCATTCTTTAAAGTAACAGCCTGGGCNTTGTTTATCTCTCTTTTTGTCTTACATTTAAAACAGTAAGCGTCCATATCAAACCTCCATTAAATCAATTTATTCTATGACTTCCTTATCAACTATATGTTAGGTTGAGGAGTAGTCCTAAGATACGGCTTTATCTCCTTATATCCTTTAGGAAATTTCGCTGGTATATCTTCTGTCTTTATTGCGGGCAAAACCACACAATCTTGACCATTCTGCCAATCCGCNGGAGTAGCNACCTGATGATTCGCAGTTAACTGTAGCGAATCCAAAACCCGAAGAACTTCTTGGAAGTTTCTGCCTGTAGATGGAGGGTAGGTCAAGCTTAACTTAACTTTCTTATCGGGTCCGATAACAAATAGAGTTCTAACGGTATTTGTATTGTCAGCATTTGGATGAATCATGTCATACAAAGTCGCTATTTGTCTTTCTGGATCAGCTATAAGTGGAAAGTTTACATTTGTATTCTGGGTTTCGTTAATGTCGCCTATCCACCCTGAATGTTTGTCTATAGGGTCTACGCTTATAGCTATAGTCTTTGTATTCCTCGCCTTAAATTCTTCCCCCAAAGATGCAACTCTGCCTAATTCTGTAGTACAGACCGGAGTGAAGTCAGCCGGATGTGACATAAGAACACCCCAGGACTCGCCTAGCCATGAGTGGAAATCGATCTCCCCCTCTGTGGTATTAGCTTTGAAATTTGGTGCTTCGTCGCCAAGTTTTATTGACATATTATTCTCCTTAGTAATATTAAAAATGAACAAAAAAAAAGACCCCATTCGAGGTCTCTACGATATATCGTCCTTGCTGTTGCCTGTCCCTACTTCATCCACATCACCTCCCTATTGAATCCCGAGCACCTCGTTTCAATATTTATATTGCTACAACAAGAGCAATCTGCAGTGTACTTGTTCCTGCCAGTTTTCAATATTAAGGCTGGGTGCATTTGTGTGTAAATTTCCTTTTCGTTTATCAACCGAGACCCAATNATAACAGAAGAACCCGAATAGCGCCACTCTAGGNTATATTAGTAATATGTGAAGATTGCGTGTATTATAAAAATAACAAACAATTAAATCCATATTCCGATATAGGATTATACTGTGTATAACTCTAGCGAAGGAATCTTCTAAAATATAATGACATTCTTCGATTTCATGNCTGCACCTGCGGCAGTTGCTGACACAATTGAATTCANTAGCATAGTATCAGCTACAATAGTAGGATTGATTATTGGTCTACGACATTCTACAGATGGCGATCACATCGTCGCTGTGTCAACCATGGCCAGAGAAAACAGAAGTATTTTCACTGGTCTCTGGGTTGGATTATCCTGGGGCCTTGGTCACTCTACTCCCCTACTCATACTGGGGGTATTCATACTACTCTTTAAAGAAGCCGTAATGGATATATACGAATCTGTTGCCCCGGTATTCGAATTTGGAGTCGCCATTATGCTTATACTTCTGGGTCTCCAGGTTTTCTGGAAAATGCGCAGGGGAGATTTTCATGTACACGACCACGAACATGATGACGAACGCCACCAACATATACATGGGTCTCATGGCCATGAAAACACTTCTGAAATTGATCCTGCACACGAATCACGCTCGCACGGATGGTTTCCAGAACTAATACCTTTCTTTAGACTGAAATCTTATTTGATAGGAGTAGTACACGGCTTAGCAGGCAGCGCTGCTGTAATGTTGGCCATATTGCCTACCACTAACGATTTCCTCTCTGGAATCTTGTTCCTAATATTTTTCTCAATTGGGACTATGATCTCAATGGCTCTCTTCACAATACTAATATCAATTCCGTTCGCCTTGCCAACAAGATCTGGCAATGTAGGAAACATATTGATATCGATTGCCGGTGTATTAAGCATATTATTGGGCTTGGCACTAGGTTCAGACCTCACACTTGGGACAGATTTCACTGGCATACTATGGTATTGATCATGGCCAAAATCGTGATTAATGATTAACAACGTGACACGAATGGATTTTTCTGGCCCCTCTAGGCACGAATCGGTATTTGAAATTTTCTAAGACATATAATAAAATCTGTACCATGTCTAAATACATTAATTACATAATAGCTATCGGATTATCAGTAGTTGTTCTAGCCGCTTGCGGAGGAGGTTCTGAACCGGCCCCGCAGCCCGCTGTAGCTACTAGCGCTCCTGCAACGTCTAAACCAGTCGCAACTGCCACCGCTGTTCCAGCAACCACAGTTCCAGCAACCAGTGCGCCTGAGCCAACTGCTACCACAGCTGCAGCAACAGCTGCTCCAAAACCAACATCAACAGCTGTTCCAAAACCAACGGCAACGCCTATTCCTGAACCTACAGCTACACCTGAACCTACAGCTACACCCGAGCCGACTCCGACACCGTCCCCCACACCTATACCAACTACAGTTGTGAGCGACTTTGGATTCACTCTATCTCTAAATGGAGATATAGATATTAGTAGCTCTGGTCTAAGTGCTGCAGATGCATCATCAGTTGAAGGGCTGTTATCTTTTGAGTACGGTGGGGCAAAGTCTATATTGACATGGTTCGAAGACGAAACATCCAGTGTGAGCGAAGTCCTGTCAGACACTTACAACCAGTTAGTAGCTTCACAGCCTGACTTGACCTTTGCACTGATCAGTGAAAGCACTATGGCAGTTGACTCAGTAACCGCCGAATACTTCACATATGTAATAACTAATTCTGCTGGAGAAAGCCAAGGTGGTGGTATATCCTCCGCCTGGAAATGTAGTTCTTCGCAGGCTTCATCACTTACAGTCACAGGATCAGATGCAGCAGTATTACAAATCCGCTTCAAGAGGATCCTCGATGGATTCGCTTGCAGCTAGGAATCGTAAACTATATATCACATTTAGGAGGCAATCGTGAGAGCACTTAGTATATCTCTAATACTATCTCTAGTTCTTACTTTCTCTATACCAGTATCAGTGATGGGCC
>PBBS01000007.1 GCA_002717805.1 Chloroflexota bacterium
AGGCATCTGCTCCTGCGGAACCTGAGGCATCTGCTCCTGCGGAACCTGAGGCATCTGCTCCTGCGGAACCTGAGGCTTCTGCTCCTGCGGAACCTGAGGCTTCTGCTCCTGCGGAACCTGAGGCTTCTGATGAAGAGGCATCGACGGATGAACCGGGTCAGGATTCCATTGGATCAGAAACAGGAGAAAGTGAGTCTGGTGGGGCGGACTCTAACCAACAGGATAGCGACTCTACAGAAGAAACAGATAAAGAACAATAGGTTGTAGCAGCAGTCAATAAGGAGAGTCATAATGGTAGGGTTGAATAAATTTATGGTTATAGGTAATGTTGGTACGGACCCAGAGATGCGTTACACTCCAAATGGCAATCCGGTCACTTCATTCCGATTAGCGACTAGCAGGGGATATACAGCGGCAGATGGTGAGAGGCGTCAGGATACAGAATGGTTTACTGTAGTTGCTTGGAATCAGTTGGCTGAACAGTGTAATCAATTTCTTACTAAGGGACGAAGGGCATATGTGGAGGGCAGGATACGAAGTCATACGTGGTCTGGCCAAGACGGACAAAATAGATTTAGGAACGAGATAATAGCTGATAGAGTTCTATTCTTGGATCGGGCTAATGCAACAGGGCAGGGATCTGAGTCAGAGATGGGAATAAGTGGTGATCCTGAGGATATTGAAGATTTGCCTTTCTAGGGCAAATTAATCCGGAAAATATATTCGAGAGTAAGGTAAAGTATGGTAAGTAGGAATAGACCGCAAGGAGTTAGAAGACGCGGGAGGCCAAGATTTTTCTCTAAGAGAAGAGTCTGTTCGTTCTGCGTGGATCATGTAGATTACATAGATTATAAGGATCTACCTAGGCTAAGGAGATATATATCTGACAGAGCTAGAATAGAACCAAAAAGAAAGAGTGGCACTTGTGCTAAGCATCAGAGAGTCTTGGCTACTGCGATAAAGAGGGCTAGACATATAGCCTTATTGCCTTTCACTGAGGAACACCTGAGACTTACTGGTCAGGCACAAGGCTAATACTTACAATAATATGTCATCTTCTAGAGATAGAGGGAATATAGTAATAACTCCTAGCCAAAGGCGACAAAGGACTCAGTGGCAAAGGGAAAGAAACAAACAGAGGGCTATTATCCTATCTGGGATCATAGCAATCGTATTCATACTAGCAATCCCGGCATACGGATACTGGTCGAACTTTATTAATCCGCCTAAATCAGTAGTTCTAGAAATAGATGACAAACAATATACTTTGGGCTACATAGCTAGTTACATCAAAGGCCTTCAGGAATTAGGTGTGCAGCCAGATCTCTCGACAGAACCATTTCGTCTTATCCAGATGCTGGAAGAAAATGAATTAGTCAGGCAAGGATCAGAGAAAAGAGGATTAGTGGTAAGTTCTGAAGAGGTCGATCAAGAAGTTAAAGCTAGAATGATTGGGAGATCCCCAAAGCTGAAAACTGTACCAGAGGACCAATTAGATCGCGAGTTCTCTGAAACTTACACACAGTACCTTGATGCAGCGAACCTTTCTGAGGATGAACATAGGGTGCTAGTTAGAACCTCGCTTCTGAGAGATAAGTTGCGGGAAATATTAGGTGATGAAGTACCGTCGGTTGGTGAACAGGTTAATGTGTCCTGGATCGTATTATCGGCTGAGGATCCACAGAAAATTATGGATATAGACAGTCAAATTCGTGACGGGGTAGACTTTGAGTTGCTCGCGGAAGAGCACTCTGTTGACAGGGATAGTGCTGTTAAAGGTGGAGAGATAGGTTGGGTTCCAGAGGGTTCATATCCTCATCTGGATCAGGCTCTGTTCTCATTAGAAGTTGGTGATGTTAGTGAACCGCTTAGTTTCGGTGAGATAACTTATTTCCTTAAGCTCAACGGCAAAGATAGTGCCAGAGATATTCACCCAGATATGAGGGACAGATTGAAAGAAGTATCTATACAGCGCTGGCTTATAGAGGAGCGCAGTAATCATAGGATAAAAATGTGTTTCGGAGGTGGGAGTGCTGGTGGAGATTGCGACTGGCAGTATGATTGGCTAGTTAAACAGATAAGAGAAGCCAAGAGAGATACGGGTTGATTCTTAGACATGAGCAAGGGAACTAGATCTATAAAAATAGCAATTCTTGGTTTAGGAGTAGTTGGTAACGGAGTACTCGAAACGTTAACTTACAAGAAAAACGCATTTAAGGATCAATTTGCAAGTGAATTAGATGTTTCATACATCCTCGTGAAAGATCTGAATAAGCCGAGGGAGCTCTACTCTTCGAATGCGTTAATAACTGATGACTACGAGCGTATTCTTTCAGACGATTCAGTAGACATAGTAGTAGAGGTAATGGGTGGTGACCAACCTGCTTTTGATTATATAAAGAGAGCAATGGAGAATGGGAAGTCAGTAGTTACTGCTAACAAAGAAGTTATATCGAAACATGGTCAAGAGTTAATGTCTATCGCCAGTATAAATGGCGTACATCTGCTATTTGAGGCCAGTGTTGGTGGTGGTATACCAATCATTAGGCCTCTTAGTAAGGATCTAAATGCCAATGATGTAGACGCTATAAGATCCATAATAAATGGGACGACCAATTATATATTGACTAATATGACATATATGGGTTCAACCTTTGCAGAAGCGCTAGATGAAGCACAGACTCTGGGGTATGCAGAATCCGATCCTACTAATGATGTCGAAGGTATAGATGCTGTATATAAGTTGTCTATAATGGCTAGTTTGGCGTTTAGGTCGCAAATACTTCCGCAGGATGTGTATAGAGAAGGAATATCGAATCTTACTGCTAATGACTTTAAGTATGCAAAAGAGCTTGGATACGTGATTAAGCTTATGGCTATAGCAAAGAGACAAGATAGTGAGATAGATATTAGAGTGCATCCTTCATTATTACCTGAGGAGGCTCCTCTTGCTAAGGTAAATGGAGTCTACAATGCAATTCAGGTTCATGGAGATCTTGTAGGTCATGTACTTTTCCAGGGGCAAGGAGCAGGTGGTAATGCAACAGCTAGTGCTGTAGTGGGAGACATAATTGATGTATCAGGAGACTTGGTCAGAAATGCTACCCCAGTATCATATATAGGGAATGGTAAGGAATTTCCAATAAGGTCTATCGCTGAACTTGTATCAAGGTATTACATTAGGTTGACAGTTGAGGATAGGCCTGGTGTTATGGCAAAGCTTACAGACGTTCTGGGATCAAAGGCTATAAGTATAGCTTCAATAATCCAAAAAGAATCCGACACATCCCTAAATAGTGCTGAATTAGTGATAACTACATACCCATCTAAGGAGGCCGATGTCCAGGATGCACTGAATGACATTTCTGAACTAGATGTGGTTAGGTCTATTGGCAGTACAATTCGCATAGAATCTGGATCTGCTGATTGAATGAGTCAACATAGCCTTATATAAATCCTATTTATTTGATATCAGTTTACAGGGCTTTGTGATATCCTGATAATACATAGGTGAGTTGGCCAGCATTACCTAATAAAACTGGATACTTGATGATAAATTGAGACAAGGTGTACTGAGTAGATACAAACAATTCCTAGACATAACTTCTAATACTCCTATGATAGATATGGGGGAAGGCAGCACTCCACTGGTTAGGTCTAAGTTCATCGAGAGGCAGCTGGGTTGCGGCGAGCTATATTTTAAATTAGAAGGATGCAATCCTACCGGATCGTTCAAAGACCGCGGCATGGTCATGGCTGTTGCTAAGGCCATAGAAGGTGGGAGTAGAGCCATAATATGTGCATCCACTGGTAATACTAGTGCTTCAGCCGCTGCATATGGGGCTTATTGTGGTATAAAAACTATAGTACTGGTTCCAAGCGGGAATGTTGCTAAAGGTAAGATGGCTCAGGCATTAGCTTATGGAGCTGAAGTAGTAGTTGTAGAAGGTACATTTGATCAGTCACTCGAAATGGTCAGGAACTTCTCTGAGAGGAATTCCATTGCGTTGGTAAATTCCGTTAATCCACACAGACTGGAAGGACAGAAAAGTGCTGCTTTCGAGATAGTTGATGACCTAGGGGATGCCCCCGAGTATTTGTTTATACCTGTAGGGAATGCTGGGAACATCACGGCATATTGGAACGGATTTGTCCAATATCATGAGGTTGAAAAATCTACTATTAAGCCTAGGATGATGGGGTTTCAAGCAGAAGGAGCCGCACCTATAGTAATTGGGGAACCGGTTTTGGAGCCAAAGACTATTGCCTCTGCCATTAGAATAGGTAATCCTGCAAGCTGGCAACATGCCATCAAGGCCAGAGACGAATCAGGTGGGTCTATAGGTTCAGTATCAGACAAAGAAATCTTGGAGGCTTATAAAATGCTTTCGAGAAGAGAAGGGGTTTTTGGTGAACCGGCCTCAGCTGCTTCTGTGGCAGGCCTAATCAAAATGCATAGCAATGGGATAGACTTCAGTGACTCAAGGATTGTATGTGTTATTACTGGATCTGGTCTTAAGGATCCGGATCTGGCGTCTGAACAAAATGATATGCCTCTTCACCAATTGCCTCTAGATATGGATGCAATGAATAGAGCATTGGGATCAATTCTAGAATAAGTAATGAAGTTATGCTTTATGAGGATATTTCTTGTCGCAATCTTTTGATATAACAGATTTCAATAGCAGTGAGTCAGATTGGGAACTAATACTTTCTAATAGCTCGACAAACAGTGTGTTTGTTACCCCTCATTGGCAGAAGACATGGTGGGAAGGGTTAGCGTCGGATGAGATGCACCTTAGGATTATAAAGGTAACCGATGGCTATAAAACTATAGGTATAGCTCCACTTATTAAGAATGGTCATACAATTAGTTTTCTTGGGTCTACAGATTTGTGCGATATACATGACTTTGTTGTACTAAAAGGCAATGAGAATGAATTCTTTAAATCTATAGAAGCCTATATCATTGAGGAAGAATGGGAAGAGATTATTTTGGAATCGCTTCCAGGTGAATCCATCACACTACAGCATATGGAGAGTATCGCAGAGAGGAATGGATACACATTTGAAAAGACTACTGAAGATAAGTTAGTAGGCGTTCCATTGCCGGATTCTTGGGATACTTATCTAGCTAGTCTTCGTAAGAAGGATAGGCATGAACTAAGACGTAAGCTTAGAAGACTAGAAGCAGAACCAGATGTTTGCATTGAGAGATTTAGTGATCCTAAGGATGTTCTAGAGGCTATGGACGACTTTCTTGACCTTATGGCTGAGAGTAGAGATGAAAAGGCTGAATTCTTAGATAATAGTAAACAGAATTTCTTTAGATATATGGCTGGTCGTATGGCGGAATATGGGTATCTGCAACTATTCTTCTTAAAGGTGGGGGGTAATAGAACAGCCGCTACCATCTGCTTTGATTACAATAATGAACGGTCTCTGTACAATAGTGGATATAGTATAGAATACTCCTCACTTGGGACTGGATTCCTGTTGAAGGCTATTTGTCTAAAGCTAGCCATTGAAGAAGGCAGGGTATACTACGACTTGCTAAGAGGGACCGAACCATATAAATACCACCTTGGAGCAGTTGATAGGGATTTATTCCGGATAAGGATTTCACGATAGGCACGCAGATTTCATGTGTTTCTAATTGACTTCGAGTATGCATTGGCTGGGCATTTCTAAGATTTAGGTGGAGAGTGATAGGCATGCTTAGGGTAGCTTTCGTCAGTGTTCATGGGTGCCCAAATGCTAAACTTGGGAGCAAGGAAGCTGGTGGCATGAATGTATATGTGCGCAAGGTTGCAGTAGAACTTGGCAAACTTGGCATGCAAGTTGATATATATACTAGGTATCATGGTGATAGTGACAACTCGGTAGAGTATCTTGCAGATAAGGTTCGTATAATACATATTAACGCCGGACATCCTCACCTTGCTAAGAATCAAATATACGATCACTTAGAAGAATTTACACGTAATACAATAGCATATGCCAGGTCTGAGAATATAGAATATGATTTGGTGCAATCCCATTATTGGTTGTCAGGTAGAGTAGGGCAATTGTTATCTGAGTCATGGGATATCCCGCATGTAACTACTTTCCACACGCTCGCGGACGCAAAGGTACGGTCTAGATCCGGTGAGCACGAGCCTGAGGTTAGGTTCGAAAGTGAAAATAATATCATTAAATCGGCGGATCTTGTTGTGGCATTTACGGATCATGAAAGACAGTTGATGGCTAGGTATCATAATGTCGACCCGCTGAAAGTAGAAGTCATACCATGTGGAGTGGATACAGACTTATTCAACCCAATAGATCGCAATGTTGCTAAAGAAAAGTTGGGTATAACTGCCTCTAGGGTAGCTTTATACGTAGGAAGAATAGAGCCCCTTAAAGGACTTGAGATATTGATAAGAGCAGTGACTCAAATACATTCAGACGAAGGACTTAGCCTGATAATAGTTGGAGGAGATCCAGATGCAGATGAGGAAATTATTCGATTGAAACAAATAATATTGGCTCTTAGAATGGAGAGTTCAATATCATTTATTGGAGCAGTCGACCAGCAGGAATTACCTCTGTATTACAATGCCTCGGATGTACTTGTTATACCATCCTATTATGAAAGTTTTGGATTAGTAGCATTGGAGGCCATGGCCTGTGGAATACCGGTGATAGCTTCTAGAGTTGGAGGGTTGCCAACTACGGTTAAGGATAGTAAAACTGGGTATTTGGTACCGTGGAGATGCCCAGACCCGTTTGCGGACAAATTGCAAATTATATTAAACAACCAATCTATACATGATGCTATGAGTAGGTCTGCAATAGAGTTATCTTTGCAAATGAAATGGTCTAAAGTTGCAGAGGATTTGGCAGAAGCCTATGCAACTTTAATAGGTAGACCAAGTGATTGATATTCATTGTCATATAATGCCAAGCCTAGATGATGGCCCGTCAACCATGGAAGAATCTATAAATATGGCTAGGATAGCGATCGAGGATGGTATAAGTGTAGTTGTGGCTACTCCACATAACCGAGATTTGGGCGGCAAGAATTTGAGTAGGGAACTTCCTAATAGGGTAAACGAGTTCAACAGAATTCTTGAGTCTGCATCAATTCCTCTCAAGGTCTTATATGGAATGGAAAATCATATTGAAATGGACATTATTACACAGTTAAATAGTCTTGAAGCTTTGCCAATAGAGGGAACCAGATTCATGCTACTCGAACTGCCCTTTGAATTTTTCCCAGTATACACGAATGAAATTATAGCTGACCTTTTTGCTGGTGGGATAACACCGATAATAGTACATCCAGAGCGAAATGCTAGTATAAGATCAGATATAGGTTTATTAAAGGATATGGTTAACAAGGGCTGCATTGCTCAAGTCTCCTCTGGTAGTATATCTGGTATACATGGTAGTTTGGTAAGAGACTGTGCCAGAGATTTCATATTGCAGAACCTGGTGCACGTTATATCTACAGATGCCCATTCTGATAGAGGAAACAGAACTCCTAAACTTTCTTATGCTGAGAAATTGGTTGCAGATATAATAGGAAGTGATGCCGCATACAAGATGGTTAAAGACATACCTCTAGCAATAATTAATGATGACATTTCGGCTATTAACGTATAGGCGTAGTAGATTTAATAGGCAATATACGTTTCAAGCCAAGTAGAAATTCCTTGCTTGGTTTAGAATTAATGAGGGTATCCATTTCATATAATAAAAGAATATTCTTATGGTAATAACACTTAGAATTCCTATAGCCATTCCAGCAATTAAATCCGTCGGATAGCATACCCCGGCATATATTCTTGAAAGTCCGTATAGTGCGGATAGCAGGTACATAGAGATTGCTAATTTCTTATTTATATGAAAAATCCCTGTGGCAATCGCGAATGCCACTGCTGCAGGATTGGAAGGGAAAGAAGAATCGGTCGGCATGTAGAATAAGAGATTAACATCCAATTCATCAAAAGGTCTCGGCCTAAAAAAGATTAGGTTCATAATCTTCACTATAGCATTTGCAGTAATCACACCAAAAATAGATAAAAGGACTCCAGTTTGATTTCTATCGCGCATGACGTCGTCCTTCCAGCCAATCCAAATGCTCAACAATAGCAGGGAAAAGGAGACCGGGATTAGATAATCACTTACCAATAGGCCTACTAATGTATCTAACCATTTGTATGAACCCACATGTCCATTTATTAATGAGAAGATTTCTTTGTCAATGCTTGTAATATCCAATTTCCCACTCCGAAGGAATTGTTTATAAGCTGAAGGTAAGTGTTATGCTTAAGTCCTATTAGACCTGGCTTGTTTTCTAGAATGTATGAATGATTCTTGTGATTTGTTATAGAAGATATAGCAAAAGTTAGGATTAGCGCCAGAATGCTGCCAGCACCAAAAAGCAGGAATTGTGAGAAACCCGGTACACCTCCGTCAGTATCTGGAATAGCTCGACCGCCTTGGTGGAAGAACCAGACAATTGGACAGAAGGTTAATATAACCCCTATATAGATGGATATCTTTTTCGACTTGGCTATGAGTATTTGTGTTAATGATCCGTAGCTAGCTGAGAGTTGTATGACTCCCGCAGAAGACAGGGTTATGAGTATGAAATATTCTAGATGCAGGTTCACTTAGGATATTACCTCAGATACTGGGAGTCGATCTTTTGGATATAACTCCTCTTCTTTTTCGACCCTAGGAGTGTTGTAGTAGTGCTTTTACGCTTCTAGACGAGTTTGCATAGATGTAGGTACTTTGGATTACGCCCTCGTATTACATCGAAGTAGAGATTTTGGAGCTTCTTCGTTAGTTCACCAATTTCTCCAGAACCTATTAAATGGTTGTCTATCTTACCGACTGGGGTTAGATGTGCTGCTGTTCCAGTTAAGAAGCATTCGTCAGCAGTGTAGAGCTCACTCCTTCTGACGTGACGTTCTACAGTTTCTATGCCTAATTCATTGCGCGCCAAGTCAATTACAGTGTCTCTGGTTATGCCTTTCAGGATATTGTCATAAACTCCGGGAGTGACTAATTTACCGTTGTTGAATATGAAAATGTTTTCTCCTGTGCCTTCAGACACGTACCCCTCTTCAGTTAGAAGTATAGCCTCATCAAATCCAGCAAGAGTAGCCTCTGTTTTGGCGAGTATTCCATTGACGTATAGCCCACTTATCTTGGCATCCGGGGGGATCATATAATCTGACATCCTTCTCCAGGACGATGTGCAGCAGTTAGCGGCAGCTTCTAGATCTAGATATGCACCGAATGGGATGGCGAATATAACTAGTGAATCATCAACATCTTGTAATTTGAGGACTGCTACCCGCTCAGATCCCTTGAATGCTAGGGGACGTATGTATATGTCTTGTTTGTATCCAGTTTTTCTGACTAGTTCGGTAGTTATCTCAGTTAATTCTTCTGGCGAGTAGGGCACTCCGATACGCATTATCTTGCAGCCTTGTAAGAATCTCTTGTAATGTTGTTCTGGCTGAAAGATGAACATCTTTTCGTCTTCAGGATTCCAGTTTCCCCGTATGCCCTCGAATATAGCAGTTCCATAATGCAGAGCATGAGTCATAACTCCTACTTTGGCATTTTCTAGAGGCATAAATTCGCCATTTAGGAAGGCATAGGACATCTTATCAATTCCTTTCTAACGCAGATGTCGGTTATTATATACGGCGCACCTATCTCAATCAATCCCCAGAACTTTAACAGGCATCTGTTATTACTTTAATGTTACTTATCTATATTAGACGAGAATCTGGATATATTGAATGGCAACATATATTCTTTCTCACCTTCAAGAATTAGTTCCCTTATTATATTGCCAGTTATTGTGCTCATGAGTATCCCACTTCTATAATGCCCAGTTGCAAGCAATACACCTTCTATCCCTGGGATCTTTCCTATTATTGGGGTTTGGTCTGGTGTATATGGTCTTAGGCCTGCCCATACTTTACGTAGGCTTGCAGATTTGATAGTCGGTACTATTCTTATTGCATTTGATAATATAGTGGATATACCTTCAATGTTAGGCTCAGGCTGAAATCCTACGTGTTCTCTGGTGGTCCCAATCACTATAGAACCATCCAGCTTAGGTATTAGGTATGTTATCCCACTCCAAACTGGTCTCGATATAGGGACGGGCACACTACGGGTTGCAAGAATCTGTCCTTTAACCGGGGATACGGGAATATCTAGGCCTAAGGATTGATGGAACTCATCTGACCAGCTACCGGAGCATATGATTGTGTAGTCAGCACGGAATTCACCTACAGATGTATTAACTCCCTTTATAGACTGACCTTCGAGGATTAATCCGGTAACCTTGGTATTTTCAGTTAATATGGCGCCTTTATTATGTGCTGCCTGCGCAAAGGCCCTTACGAGTCTCTTACTATTTAAATTTCCTTCGTTGGGTGAGAAAAGTCCTCCAATAACATCACCTGCTATGCCAGGTTCAAGTTCTTGGGCTTCTGATCCAGATACTAATCTTACATCCATATTGAGGTCTTTCTGCCAAGAGAAGCGATCGCGCAAGTCGATGAGCTGATCTTTATCATATGCTAAACGTAGGATTCCTGGTGATGCATATTCAACTTCTATGCCAGAGTCTTCGTATAACCTTGGGAGTGATTCCATAAGTAGTAAGCGACTTTCTTGTGCAGCAACTAGTGTTGCTCCATGAGGCAGATCTTCCTGTAGGGGTGCTATAAAACCACCAGCAACTCCTGAAGCAGCCCCCGCGATAGAGTTTTTTTCCAGTAACTGAACTTGAAGATTTTCACGTGCAAGATGATAGGCTATTGAACAACCAATTACCCCTCCTCCGATTATCAATGCGCTATTATTTGATTTCATATAGGATCAATCCCGCTTACCCTCCGCCTACCGGTTGGACAATTTCTAAATTGTCACCATCAGAAAGCGTAATGGTATTGAATTGGTTACTGTCTATAATCTCACCGTTATGGGCAACTGCCAGGTACTTAGTAGTCAATCCATATCCTATGATTAACTCGTATATAGTCTTACCTTCCTGAATCTCTTGTATTTTTCCATTTACTTTGAGACTAATCATCTGTTGCTCCATTAGGATATGTTTCTACATAATAACATTGCAATTGGCCCTAAGAAGCATAGCTTGTTTTTTCGGGTCTTTCGCACTCAGGATAGCCCCAGATATTGCTGCTCCGTATGCTCCAGCAGATATCACAGAATTTATGTTGTCTGCGTTAATTCCCCCTATAGCAAGTATAGGACAATCTATGTTTGCAGAGATCTCACTGATCCTAAGTGTGCCTCCAGTTTCTACTCCTGGCTTAGAATCGGTAGGGAAGATTGTACCAAGAATAATATAGTCTACTCCATCTCTGGCTGCTGCAGTTGCACTTGCTTGGTCATGAGCCGATTTGCCAATTAGGAAGTGATTGGGTGTGGATCTTCGTATATCAGAAACTGATATAGTGGAGTTTTGTGGGAGGTGTATGCCGTCAGCACCTGATTTAATCGCAACCTCTAGATTACTGTTCACCAAGAATTTTGACCTGCCTGAGGTAATAGACCTCAATTTGTCGGCAGACCGTAACAGTTCATCCCGAGTTAACTCTTTTTCCCGTAATTGAACCATGTCTATGCCCCCATCAATCGCATATTCGATGGTGTCTTCGAGGGTCATTTCTCTATTGAATGTCCTGTTTGTTACAAGACATAGAGTGGGGAATGGCATAGGAATCATATGAATTATTTTCTAAGTGCTGTCGATTATATTATCTGTGGGGCTACTAGGAGATGCGTGACGGTTTCTCGGTATCCTACCAGCCATATAGGATTGTCGTCCAGCTTTAACCCCATTCCTGAAAGCTTCAGCCATTAGTGAAGGGTTTTCTGCTTGTGCAATGGCGGTATTTACCAACACTGCAGAGGCACCCATTTCCATAGCTTGGGAAGCATCTGATGGCACTCCAAGTCCTGCATCTACAATCACAGGTATAGACGCCTGTTCGATAATAATTTCTATCTGTTCAGATGTATGGATGCCCTGACCAGAGCCTATAGCAGAGCCTAAGGGCATTACAGTAGCACAACCTATCTCCTCTAATTTTAGCGCTAAGACTGGATCTGCGTTGATGTAAGGCAAGACAGTAAAACCATCACGGATTAGGAGTATTGCAGCATCTAATGTACCTATTGGATCCGGAAGTAGATATTTGGTATCTGGTATAACCTCAAGCTTTATCCAATCAGGTAGGCCCATTGATCTTGCTAATTGGGCGACAGTTAATGCTTCTTCAGGAGTTTTGCATCCAGCTGTATTAGGTAGGATGTGATATTTACTAGTATCTATGCTATCAAGCAATGTAGTTTTATTTGGATTAGTTAGGTCTAGCCTTCTCAACGCTACGGTTATTATCTCAGTATTGGATGCCTCGACTGCATCCAACATGTCCTGGTCATTTCTATATTTACCTGTACCTAATATTAGGCGAGATGAGAAGACCTTGTTTGCTATAGTTAAACTATCACTCATTCTTGGATACTCGAGCTGTCAGTGTTTAATTGGAGGATTTCTTTGTTCGTCAAGGCCATTGCGAGAGGTTGAATATAGATTATTAACAAGCTCAAGCAACGGCCTTGCCTTTTTTCTTTAAAGCAGTTCTTATTATCTGCCTTTCCACACGGGTAATCGTTTTTCCGCGAACGCCCTTGGACCTTCTTTGGAATCTTCGGAATTGAATAACCAGCGCCCAACTTGGTCTCCAAGCTGGAATGATTGAGTCATGGCGAACTGACGCCAGAATTGTATTACAGCCTTGGTTCCTTGTACTGCTAGCGGAGCATTTCTGCCGATATCTTCAGCTATCTCAACTGCTTTCGCTAATAATTGATCTGGTTCAACTACTTCATGCACGAAACCAATCCTGTATGCGTCTTGAGCACTGAGTGGTTTGGCACTATATAGTAGGTAGCATAGTTCACCAAAAGGCATCACTCGGGCCCCATGGTGTATTGCAAACCCAGCCAATATACCCCTTTGTACCTCATACAGCCCAAAGTATGCTTCAGTACTTGCTATTCTTATATCACAATCCATGGATCTCTCACATCCACCACCAATGGCTAACCCGTTGACTGCTGCGATTATTGGTTTAGAGCAAGATGAGAAGGGTCCTATTCTATTGTTAGTACCTGATGGCCTGGGGAGTAGCTTTGCGGCTTCCTCTGAAGTAATCTCACCCTTTTCAAGTTTAGCTTTCACGTCGGCCTGAAGTGTGTTTCTCTCGGTCATTTCTTTGAGGTCTGCTCCTGCGCAGAAAGCTCTTCCATTGCCAGTCACTATACCGACAAACATTGAGTCATCGTTACTAAAATCGTGAAGAGCCTCGTCAAGTTCTCTGGCCATAGCACCCCCAAGTGCGTTGAGCCGTTCTGGTCTGTTCATAGTGAATATTGCATAGTGACCTTCCGGATGCTTTTCGTAAATTAAATCTGCCATAGTATGAGAACCTCCAACATTATTAGTATTTAGGTTATAGTCTCCCGGGATTTACATGATTAGGAATCATACAGATCTTCCCTGGAGGTCGGTGTGGACAAAAATTCTTGGATTCTGTCCTATATCAACTTACGGACTGAAGCTGCAGATACGAGGATAAGCTAAATTTAGAGTATAAGTCAATCTATTTTCTCTATTGGGGCGAACCCTAATAGCAGTTTCTTGATGCCAATATCTCCTTTGAAGGCGATGGTTATCTCTTGATCCCCTGCGGTAGAGGCTGTCAAGCTTACTATTATTCCTTCTCCGAACTTGGAATGGTTTATCTTGTCGCCTGTTTTCAGTTCAGGTAGGTTATTATTACTAGTCTGGCTGTTATTCTTCGATATATTTGATATAGTCGGTCTGGCAATCCTATTAGGCTCTGGTTTTACGATACGATCAGTGATTTCTACTGGTATGTCTGATAGGAATCGTGAGGGCAGAGTTGGCCCGCTACTTCCACGGAAGAATCTATTGAAGGATCTTGTCATATACAAGCGTTCTTTGGCCCTAGTCATTCCAACATATGCCAGCCTTCGTTCTTCCTCTACTTCCTCAGGGTTTTCCATGGATCTGATGTGTGGTATTAGGCCTTCCTCCATACCTATCATAAAAACGACCGGGAACTCTAGACCTTTTGCCTGGTGTAGTGTTATCAGTGTTATGGCATCTTCATTTTCAGTTAAATTATCAATGTCAGAAATGAGGCCTATGCCTTCTAGAAACGATGTTAGGCTTTCTTCTGGGGCCATTTTATCAAATTCCATTGCTGTCGAGCGAAGTTCTTGAACGTTTTCCCATCTCTCTCTACCTAGTTCTTTGTCTTTATATAAATAGGCTTTGTATCCAGTAATATCTGCAACTTGATCTATGATTTGGGCAACAGGTGTAGTTTGAGATGTTTTGGCAAGGCTATTGATTATATCTAAGAAACCCCGGAGAGACTTAGATGTTCTTGAGGTGAAGTCACCTATTTCTTCACCTAACTTGCGGTCTGCTATAGCTTGTATAGCAGAATACAATGGTATTCCCTCAGACCTTGCAAATTGTACTAGTGAATCTATGGTCCTTTGTCCTATGCCTCTAGTAGGAATATTTATTATCCTGAGTAGGCTTACCTCGTCATTAGGGTTTGCTAAAATCCTGAGGTAAGCGATTATATCTTTGACTTCTTTCCTCTGATAGAAACGTAGCCCTCCAATAAGGTTGTATCGAATACCATACCTTAGGCATCCTTCTTCTACCGCCCTAGATTGTGCATTCACTCTGTACATGAAAGCAAAGTCATTTAAATTGTAATTATGCAGTTCCTTCAATCGTTGGATCTCTTTGAGTAACATTTGAGCTTCTTCATCTGGGTTATATGCTTCTTCAATAATTATTGGAGTTCCGAGATCGTTGTTAGTGTGCAAACCACGTTCTATCCTATTAGTATTGGTAGATATTACTTTGTAGGCAGCGTCCAATATGTTCTTTGTAGATCTGTAGTTTTCTTCCAGCTTTATCAATTTTGTTCCGGGAAAGTCTTGTTGAAAAGAGAGTATATTTCTTATATCTGCATTTCTCCACGAGTATATTGATTGATCTGGGTCACCTACAACGCAAATATTCTTATGCTTTCCAGACAATTGTTTTGTCAATGCGTATTGAGAAGTATTTGTGTCTTGGAATTCATCTATCAGAATGTATGTATAATGGTTTTGATACCAATTAAGCGTATCTGGATCATCAGAGAATAATTTCCCCGTTAACATTAAGAGATCATCGAAGTCAACTGATTTGTTGCGATTCAACAGCTCTTGATATCTTTGATATGACGCTTGGATCACATTCTGTATGTAAGTCGATGATTGCTGTAGGAACATTTGCGGATCTATAAGCTGGCTTTTCGCAGTGGATATTGCGTTCAATATATTGTTGGGAGTAAATCTACGGGGATCTAACTGTTCAATTTCCATGACCTGTTTGATTAAATTCACCTGGTCATCTCGGTCATATATAGTGAATGATCTGTCTAGTCCTATTTTATCACCGTCTCGGCGTAATACAGATGCACAGAATGCGTGAAAAGTACGAGCATTAACATATTGAGAAAGATTACCTATAAGCATATCCAATCTTTCTCTCATTTCACGTGCCGCTTTATTAGTAAAGGTGACTGCTAATATTCTGGATGGGGGGATACCTTTTTCAGATATTAGGTATGCTATTCTAGATGTGATGACTCTGGTTTTTCCGCTACCGGGCCCAGCAAGTATTAATAGTGGACCCTCTGTATTTTCGACAGCTTGTTTTTGTGGCCCATTCAGAGGGCCGAGTATTGATGAGGTCATATGATGGCATTATATCATTCAATCAAATTGTAATATCTCCTATATTTTGGGATATTGTAAGGCATGGTACTTGCTGTTAATATATTTAGCTGTATAATGTGTTGGTTAATATCTTAAGGTTCAGTACGTATCCTAGTATGTTAATCATTACTGCCTAGTCTAAATACCGTTGTACATAAAAAGGAAAATCCTATAATCTGACATGAAGATAGTCACTAACTGTATCAGTACAAATACCAAAAAGGCCCCGGAATTTATAGATATTACGGAGTATGTTTGTAGATTCGTAGAGGAATCCAAGGTACAGAATGGTATGGCTCTTGTATATTCTAAGCATACGACCGCAGCCATAAAAATCAACGAGAACGAACCTTTGTTGATAGAGGATATGGAGAAGTTCTTGGATAGGATTGCTTCTAGAGAAGATGAATACCGTCACAACGACTTTACCATTAGAACCGTCAATATGAATGATGACGAATGTCCAAATGGGCATGCTCATTGTCAACATTTGTTGATGGGCACCAGTGAGACTGTACCTATAGTTGATGGACAAGTCCAGGTTGGAACTTGGCAGCGTATATTCCTCGTCGAATTAGACATGCCCAGACCCAGGGAAGTTATAGTACAAATACTCGGTGAATGATTAGTTTAACGTACATACTCTAGTATGGACTTGCTTATTTAGGTACAACTCGCATTATATTATTATATAAAGCACTGTTACTATGAAATTTACAAGCTTTTACTTAATTTAAAGTTGGTTTGAAGTCATATGGGTAAATGGGACGATGAGCGACAGGAATTGTTGGAAGCCATTTTAGCTGTGGATTCTCTTGGACTTGTGTCTGGGGCTAGTGGCAACCTTAGTATGCGTTTGGAACAGAAAGACTCTTATGGTTCTATATTGATTACCCCGTCTCAAATCCCATACTCAACTATTCAAATAAGTGATCTTATGGTCGTAAATCTCCATGGAGATATTTTGGAAGGGCAATTGACTTTGTCTACAGAAACACCGATGCATTTGGCTTTATATAAGCATAGCTCTCATATAAAAGCGGTAGTGCACACTCATTCTATATATGCATCTGCATTGGCTGTGAGTGGTGTGGAATTACCGCCCATAGTCGATGAATTAGTTGTTTCTGTTGGAGGTGGAGTAAGGGTGTCAGAATATGCAATGCCAGGAAGTAATGAATTAGCAGAAAATGTTTGCAATTCATTAGAGGATAGGAAGGCTGTTTTGATTAGAAATCATGGTCTTATAGGGGTGGGTAGAAGTTTAAGTGAGGCAGTGAATGTGTGTCAGCTTGTCGAGAGAGCATGCCAAATATATGCTATTGCTAATTCGTTGGGTAATGTGAATGTGCTTTCTGATGATATAGTGGAGATGGAAAGAAGATTGTTTTTGGGTAATCTTCAGTAACAAAACTCTTAATGTTTATAACATAAAGAGCCGCTGATCAATCGATCAGCGGCTCTTTTGTATTCAGCTTTTTAAGTATGTTACTTTACTGCTTTGGTTTGCCTTATGTAGTATCCACCGGCACTCATAAGGGTTAAGGCTATTATCATTAGCCCTACTAGTAGACCGGAAGTTGGAGCAACGTCACCTGGTTCGGGTGGTAATGGTGTTGCGGTCGGAGGTACAGCTGTATGAACAGGAGTCCATCTGGGATGCTTGAATACGTCAGTTGCTTCAGGAGTTGGAGTTGAAGGTGCCGGGGCTGCTTTTCCACCAAGTGAAAATGAACCAGATCCAGTTACTTTTGTGGACACAGATCCGTCAATGATATTCAGTCGGGTGGTGAGTTCGAACCACTTATCGAAGTCAGCGTCATACTTGTAAAGAGACAATCGATCTGGATTTCCATCAGCGGCATCGACGTCTGAGTCGTTGTAGTTAACCGTTATTGTTATCGAATCAGAGAATGGATCGTCAACTGCTGTTGAGTCCGTATCTAATACCGATAGCGTGAACGACGTGGATCCTGCTGTAACACCTTCAGGTAGGGCAGTGGTTATCCCACTTGCCTCTGAGTTTACCGAGTACCCGTCAAAATCACCAACCGCTGAGATAGGTATGTCTATAGATACCTGCCCGTCTGTTAGTGTGTTATCTGAGCTACTAGATAGCTCAGTAGTGCCAGCTGCCAAAACACTTGAGTATAAAGATGCAGCTACAAAAAGAAGCCCTATGAGTAAGATTCCGAGTCGGAATCCTCGAGACTCCGCAAATGTAGACATATTAGCCTCCTGCCATTTTACTGAATTTGCTAGGAAATTTATTTATTCGACAAAAATCCTTGCCTAAAAAACAGGCGTAAATCAAAGCTAAGACTACAACATGTTCTCGCCTTAGTCAATACTGGAAATAACAATAATTTAATCTTATTATTGCAGTTAATGTGATACCTAGAATTTACACTGGGATATCAGTTGATCTGCGGGAGGATTAAGTGCATGGTAAAATAATTAATAATGTACTTTCGAATCAGACGTGTAAAGACGTACAAAAAGGAGAGATCTGAATCCTAAAAACGATTCCCAAAGAGTGATTGTCACAGGAGGGGCTGGGTTCCTAGGTTCTCATGTGGTAGGCCAGCTTCTGGATCTGGGATATGAAGTGGCAGTTATTGATAATCTCCACTCAGGTACATTAGGCAATCTGTATGAAGGTGTAGATTTCTATGAATCTGATATTTCTTCCGTCAGTCTGGACAATATATTTGAGTCAGTAAAGCCTGACATAGTAATACATCTGGCAGCACAGATTAGCGTTCAGGCTTCTATGCACGATCCAGTATTTGATGCACGTATTAATGTTGAGGGATCACTAAACATAATTGATTTGTGCACTAGATACCGAGTGGGAAAAATGATTTACGCTTCTAGTGGAGGTGCAATATATGGAGAACCAGAATATCTACCTTGTGACGAGGCCCATCCAATCAGGCCACTATCAAATTACGGTGTGTCGAAGTTCGCTGTTGAGAATTATCTCTTCGTACAGAATATATCGCATGGACTAGATTACACTGTACTAAGGTTTGGGAACATTTATGGCCCCAGACAAGATCCCAGAGGTGAGGCTGGTGTGATAGCAATATTTTCCCAGGCGATGTTGGAAGGCAGGGGTGTAACGATCAATGGTGATGGCGAACAGGAGAGAGATTTTATATACGTTCAGGATGCTGCAAATGCGGTCCTAAAAGGTATACACGGAAAGTGTGGAGAGTCGTATAACATTGGCATTGGCAAGGGGTATTCAATAAATTACATATACTCTTTGCTTAGAGATCAGATAGATTATAACTTGGATGTAATATACGGTCCCGCAAAGCCTGGTGAGGTATTTAGGATATATTTGGACAACTCTAAAGCCATTTCAGAATTGGAATGGTCTCCGAATGTCTCCATTGAAGAAGGTATTAAGCGTACAGTGGAGTGGTTTAGGGGTTGATCTAATGCTAGACAGTTTTAATACAAAGCAGATTAGTTCTCTGTTGGCTCTTTCAATGTCTGAGATTATAATTAACAATAAAACTATTTAAGAGGATTAGATACAAGTGTCTTTAGATATATTTAGATATTCTCGCTGGGATGGCACTCAGGACATATTTGGCCCTGATGCAGAGGACTTGTTAAATGCGATGTCTAATAGTCTTATGGACAATGGAAATGTTGAGATGGCTTTGAGAGACCTGATGAGGCATGGTATGGACGATTCTCTAGGCAATAGAATGATGGGTCTACAGGAGATTATGGAGAGCCTTAGGAGTCGTAGAAGAGAGGAGTTAGATAAATATAATCTTGACTCCCTAATGGATGAAATAACGGAAAAATTGAATCAGATAGTAGATACAGAAACAAAGGGAATAAATAAACGAGTTGAAGAGGCCCGAAAACAATATGAAGAAACTGTGGGTTCTTCTGAAAAAGCCGAGGATGATACGGATAATCTCAAACAGCTACTGGATATTTTAAGTAAGCGAGCTGATAACAACAGGGAAGCAATTCAAAATCTGCCGGAGAGCACTGCTGGTGCTATAAGAGAACTTCAGGATTATGAGTTCATGGATAGTGATGCCCACAAGCAATTCCAAGATCTTATGGACATGATGCGTGGACGTATGATGGATAACATTGTACAGGATATGAAAAATCAGATGAGCAATATGGGTCCACAAGACATGCAGGCATTAGGCGATATGATGGATCAGTTAAACGACATGCTATGGGACGCAGGAGAAAATAGTCAGGCTAAATTCGATAAATTCATGGAACAGTACGGTAATATCTTCGGTGAAAATAAGCCAGAGAATTTAGACGAACTGATAGATATGCTTCGAGATAGGATGTCTCAGGTACAGTCGTTAATGAACAGCATGTCTCCAGGTATGAGGAATGAACTGGCTGAAATTATGAACTCTGCGATGCCCGCGGATCTTCAGGAGTCCTTGGAAGAATTTTCATCTCTGATGGAGCAAATGTTTCCAGGAAATGAATTTAGGAATAGGTATCCATTCTCTGGTCAAGAGCCAATAACGTATGACAGGGCAATGGATCTGATGAATGAATTGCAGAATATGGATGATTTAGAAAGGCAGATTCAAAATGTAGGACGAAGGGGCGGGAGCATACAGGATCTGGACTTATCTAGGATCGAAGAATTCTTGGGTGAAGATGTTCGGGCAAATACTGAACAGCTACAACAAATTAGTAGGATGTTGGAGGAGATGGGTTATCTATCTAATGATGGTGACTTACTGAAACTTACACCTAAGGCGCTCAGGAAGATAGGGCTCAAAGCACTCAAAGATGTCTTCTCTAAACTTAAACTCAACCTTATGGGCCAGCATCCAGTGTATTTGAGGGGCAGAGGTGGTGAATACTCTGGTGAGACCAAGCCATATGAATTTGGAGATCCGTTCGATATACATCTAGAGAGAACACTTAGTAATGCTGTTATGAGAAGTGGTGGTGGAGTACCGGTAAAGATGGCTCCAGAAGATTTTGAAATACATAGGACTGAGCATATGGCGAGGGCTTCTACTGTTCTTCTCCTGGACCAAAGCAGATCTATGGGGTATTACGGGAACTTCGTGGCTGCAAAGAAAGTTGCAATGGCGTTGGCATCTTTGATACGTATTCAATATCCAAGGGATAGATTCTACATAGTAGGATTTTCTGACTATGCTATACAGATAGAACAAGATGAACTTACAACAACTTCTTGGAATGACTGGGTTTCTGGAACCAATATGCATCATGCGTTTATGCTATCGAGGAACTTGCTTGCAAAGGATAAGTCTGGGACGAAACAGATATTGATGATAACTGATGGGGAGCCAACATGTCATATTCAAGATGGTAGGTCTGCATTTAGGTACCCACCTAGTTATAAGACTATACAGGAGACACTAAAAGAGGTCAAAAGGTGTACTAAAGATGGCATAACTATAAATACATTTATGCTTGAAAAAAATGAATATTTGGTTAATTTTGTAGACAATATGACACGAATTAACAAAGGCCGAGCTTTCTACTCTTCACCAGATAAGCTCGGTGAATACATACTAGTAGATTATTTAACTAGCCGCAGAAGCAAAGTTAATTAAAAAGTAAGACAACACTCATATTATATTTATAATGGGATTTTATATGTCCAATCCTGATACAAGTCCAGTAACCCTTCTAGCGAGGGTAAGAGCATTTTTCAGGATTGGGATAGGTCTGAAGCGTTGGCTCTTCATTCTCATTATATCCGTATTTATACTGGTCTCTGAGATTGGATTAATGATTATCGCATTCTTGCAACCTGATTTGACTATGGGGGGGTCTGGTATAGCCATCAGCACAATTTCTATTATTATAAGTTTTTCACTAATATTTATTTCAACCTATCGGTTATATATATGGATTGTCAATGGAGTTAGGCATAAACAAATAGGGCTAGATATTCTTACATCTCTTAGTATCAAGATTGATAAGGATAAAGCAGTTAAAGTAGTTGCTATAGGTGGAGGCACTGGGCAATCTACTTTGTTAAGGGGTATCAAGCATTGGACAAATAATATAACGGCAGTAGTCACAATAACTGATGATGGAGGCAGCTCCGGCAACCTAAGAGATGATTTAGATATGCCTCCACCTGGCGATGCTCGTAGCTGCCTGATTGCTCTGTCAGAATTGGATCCAATTCTGGAGGAAATGTTCCTTCATAGATTTACAGCTAAATCTTCACTTAATAGTCACAATATGGGAAACTTATTCTTAGCAGCTTTGTATCAAAAAGTTGGTGGTTTCAAACAAGTTTTGGAAGCAGCTGGTGATATCTTATCTATAACCGGTAAGGTAGTACCAGTTTCTAATATGACAAACCTGAAGCTAATGGCAGAGACCAAGTCAGGTCAGATTATAGATGGGGAATCTTCTATAGGTTTGGTATCGCAGCCACTAAGCCGTGTATGGATAGAACCAGCATCAGCAATAGCAGATCAAAGCGTTCTGGAAGCAATCTCAAACGCAGGAGTTATAGTGATAGGCCCGGGTAGTTTGTATACAAGTATCATACCCAATTTTTTGGTTGGTGGTATAAGTGATGCGGTAAACTCATCATCTGCGCTAAAGGTATTCGTGTGTAATGTTGCAACTCAACCGCATGAGACTGAAAGTTATGATGTAGAGAAACATTTGACTGTTTTTCAGGAACATACTGGCGTGGACATAGACCATGTTGTAGTTAACTGCAATATAAAGGATAATCCAGAGGATTGGCATCAGCCGGCCGTATTACCAATATGGCACATGGATGGTTTCCGTGGTAGCTTCTTAGTTGATGATGTATTAGATGAATCAATGCCCACTAGGCATGATCCGAGAAAATTGGCAAGAGCTATTATGCAGATACCTAGCTTATCGGTATATACTTCTAGGAAATAGGTTTCATTATAATCGAAGACTGTTGTTTGATAGGAGGTGTATGTGATGGGTATAATTGATCCAAGGGCTTTGCAGGCGGCGGTTAAGACTTGGTTACAGGAGAACATACCTAACGATAAAGAATTACCTGGTCCAAATGACGATTTAACCCCTGAAATGGAAGAGTGGATTCGGGCCATTAGGCGTGATTTGGGGGCTAGGGGTTGGCTAGCACCACGATGGCCTAGTTATTTTGGTGGTGGAGGATTTCCTTCACAGGCTGCAGCAGTTATAGAGCAGGAAATGAGACAGCATCGCCTACCACCGTTTGGTATTAACATGACATTCTTAGTACCACTCAGAGTTTGGGGCACAGAAGAACAGAAACAGAAGTGGATGACTCCCACATTACGTGGAGAAATAACCGTATGCCAGATTCAGAGTGAACCTCTAACTGGCTCTGACTTGGCTTACCAAGCTACTACAGCAATAAAAGATGGTGATGAATATGTTGTAAATGGGGAAAAGGGCTATATAGCATCGCAACTTACCCCTGACTACCTGTTTACTTTGGTAACTACTGATCCCGATGGTCCTAAGTATGAAAATCTTAGTATGGTTATATTAAGATCTAAAGGGAGTGGTATAGATATAAATAGCAGGATGATGATAACTGGTA
Organism: Chloroflexota bacterium; assembly: GCA_002717805.1. Classification (GTDB taxonomy): domain Bacteria; phylum Chloroflexota; class Dehalococcoidia; order Lucifugimonadales; family UBA2985; genus UBA2985. The sequence continues at coordinate 23,510 of PBBS01000007.1, forward strand.
AATCTCAGAGAAGTTTCGTGATCAACGATGTCAGATTGCCGATAGATGATGTTATTGGTGGAGAAGGCAATGGATGGGAAGTTGCACAAACTTTGCTGGATGTCGAAAGAGGTGGTAAAGGAGTTACCCTAGAGCAGGCTAAACAAATAGAAGTTACTGAACGGGAGCATTGGAGAAAACCAAAACTTTGACTTATTCACATACCATACTTTGGGAGAATGAATAAGTATTACTTGCCCAAGTGGCGGAATGGTAGACGCGGCGGTCTCAAAAACCGTTGAGCAGTGATGTTCGTGCCAGTTCGACTCTGGCCTTGGGCACCATACACGAAGTTTGGCTAAGAAATTGAAGGATTCGGAGCAATTACCAGATGACGGACGATAGACTGATCAAGTGTTCTGGTTGCAGTACTTGGATAGTTCCAGATGAAGGTTTTTGCAGTGGATGTGGGGCTGAGGTCCAAGAAAAGGACATGTCGAACAAATTCCTAGAATCCAGTATAGTTGATTTTCCTGAGGATACTGATTCTCTGGATTACTTCGATAAAAGGTACAATAGTCCCAGGAGAAGATGATGTTGATGTTTGTAAGCGTAAACGTATCTTATAAGTTGATTATTAGTATCATTAGCAAAAATGTATAAGAAAATAGATACGAATCTTATAGTAGCATCTCTATATCATTTTGCGACTATCCGAGATTTGGCAGTCAAGAAATCCTCACTAAAGTTGATATGTGAAGAGCAGAATGTATTAGGTACAATACTCCTTGCGACTGAGGGGGTTAATGGAACTATAACAGGTAAGCATGCTAGTGTTCAGGTAGTTATAGACGCAATCAGGTACTGGCCGGAAATTGGTGAGTTGGTGGTAAAGTATTCTGCTTCTAAATATGAGAATTTCAACAGGATGAAAGTTAAGATCAAAGATGAGATAGTCACTATGGGAGTTGGCTCTATAGATGTGGCTCAACAATCTGGGGAGTATATTGAACCTAAAGATTGGGATGAATTTATAAGTCGGGAGGACGTAATAGTGATAGATACTCGTAATCATTATGAGACGTCCATTGGTAAGTTCTCTAATGCTCTGGATCCTGATACGGATAGTTTCGGGCAATTCCCAGCTTGGGCAGATGAGTTTTACAAGAGTAATAGCCATAGTAGCAATACCAAAATAGCAATGTATTGCACTGGTGGTATACGTTGCGAAAAGGCTAGTTCATATATGAGAGAGCTGGGATTTGAGGAAGTATATCATCTGAAGGGTGGCATCCTAAAATACCTAGAGGAAGTGACTAGTGAGGAGACTCTCTGGGAAGGTGAGTGTTTCGTTTTCGATGACAGGGTGTCATTAAAACAGGGCTTAGCCGAAGGGAGTTATAATTTATGCTATTCGTGCCAGGAGCCGGTATCTGAGAATGACAAATCGTCTTATATGTATGAAGAGGGTGTTAGTTGCCCATCATGTCATGATAATATCTCCGAAGATAGGCTTTTGAGGTCGCGAGAAAGGCAAAAACAGATCTTGTTGTCGAAGAAACGTGGAGAGAAGCACATAGGTCGTAAATATGATTAATTTGAACTCAGATTAATGACAAATTAATGACTGCGATATCTAAAGGAGATTAGTATATGACTACGGATTACCAAGAAGAAGAACGTCAGGTTATGGCGAATCTAGATTATGATAGAAGTGTCGTTGGAGTCGAAGTTGAGGTCGGTCACCATGAAGTAACGAAGGAGAAAATCATAGAGTACGCTGAGGCCTTGGGTGAAACTAACCCCTTGTATTTAGATGAGGAATTCGCCAAGGGTACGCCGTATGGTGGAATCATTGCTCCCCCTCTGTTTTACAACATGTTTTCATTGGCTTCTGGGTTAGATCCGAAAGTGAATTTTGGAACTACTGGGTTTGATGCCGGACAGCATGCTGAATTCTTTGAGCCTGTAAGACCTGGAGACACTATATATGCTACCAGTGAGATCTCATCGGTATATGCCAAAACTGGTAGAACTGGAACTATGGTGTTTACAGTAAGGCGTACTAGCTATAGAAATCAAAATGGGGAGTTGACTACAGTTGTAGAACGCAGAAATGTTCGGAGGGATATAAGAAAATGAGTCAATTATATATTGAAGACGTAGACCTTGGAGACGATGTAGGACCCCTTTTGAAAGAGCCCGATAGAGCCCAATTGGATGCCTATGTCAAGGCGTGGGGTACTACTACAGGTCGATTTGTTAGTGACGAAGCGGCTCAGGCAGAAGGTTTTACAGGTGTGATATTACCGGGCAATATGAGTATGGGTTTATTGGCACAACTCCTTACTAATTGGGTGGGCTTGGAAGGTAAAGTGAAAAGACTAGATGTGGATTTTCGTCGCTCTATACTGCCTGGAGATAAGCTTAATTGCTCGGGTATAGTTACAGACATTCAAATTGTTGATGAGGAAAATCAAGTCACACTGGACGTATATATAGAGACGCAAAAAGGGGAGAGAGCTCTACAAGGTACAGCGTTGGTGGTACTACCAAATAAGGGATAAGTCTGCAATGTAAGTTTCAGCGACTTGCTGCCAACGACGCTAAGTTTGCCATAGACTCCAACATGATCCGACTTATACGGCGACTCATTATTGAGGGTAGAAATGGTAGTTTCAGTCTAGGCTCAAAACTGGTAGTCATGGTTAATAGGGTCTCAGAACCTTGAGGTTTTAATATCCAACTGCCTACCAAACTTGCAAATGGTCTGTGTAATGATCCAGATATCATCTTTACCGCAGATCTGGTTGGTGGCTCGAAGGTTATGTATTCACCTGTCCACTGCCAACTGAAACCGCTAATTAAAGGGGCTTTGTAATAAAGGAATTGTTCGTCTCTGGAGACATTATGGACGGTTGTATCCCATGTAGGTCTTAAATCCAGATCTCTCATTAATTCCCATGTATCTTCAGCAGATATTGGTATGATTGCTGATTCTTGAACTCTGTACATATTGATGTCCATTATATACATATTTATTTGGTTGTTATACATAACGTTTGTTTGATAATATTTATTAAGTACTTCATGATTGTTCTTTCCTTATATTACTCGTATATGAATGAATATATGGAAATGGAATAACTCATTTATAAGGAGGCATGACATGATAAATAAATCTCGTCTTATAGAAACAATGTTCGAGTTGATACGGATAGACAGCCCTTCAGGAGAAGAGCAACAAATAGCGGGCGTCTTGATTGATAAACTCAAGGGCTTTGGATTCAACGCTGGTTTAGATGACTATGGTAATGTGATAGGCCGTATCGGGGAATATCCAGAAATATTGTTGTCTGCTCATATGGATACTGTGGAACCTGGCAGGAATATTGAGCCTAGAGTAGATGGAGACTTGCTCGTTTCTAACGATGATACAATTCTAGGTGGTGACTGCAAAGCTGGAGTAGCCTCTATATTAGAAGGATTGCAGGTTGCTATTGAGACCGGAAGACTGAATAGGTCTGTAGAGGTAGCCTTTACTAGACAAGAGGAGATTGGATTAGTTGGAGCGAAGAATTTGGATTATTCTAAGATCCTTGCCAAAGAGGCTATAGTATTTGACGGGGAAGGTCCGGCAAGTAGGATAACCTCTTCCAGTCCGACTCATGTGCGCTTTGATATTGATATAACTGGTAGGGCTGCCCATGCTGGAGCTGCTCCAGAGAACGGTATATCTGCTATAAGGATTGCATCCGAGATTATTACAAGGTTGCCTCAAGGAAGACTAGACAAAGATACCACTTTCAATATTGGGGTAATTAAAGGTGGTTCAGTTACTAATGCGGTACCAGAGAAGACCATAGTTAAAGGGGAATTTAGGAGTCATAGTGCAGAAGCATTGGATAATATAAAACTTTCTATAGATAATGCTGTAAATCAGGTTAGGGATAAATTCAACGAGGCTAAGATAGATTTACTAACGGAGACTCAGTTTGATGCATATTCAATTACAGGTGAAGAACCACCAGTTAGTCGGGTTATTAGGAGCTTGGCTAGTATAGGAGCTGAACCGGTTATGGCACCATCAGGAGGCGGTACGGATGGGAATATACTTAGGCAGCATGGCATAGAATCCGTAGTTGTAGGTATGGCTGACCATAATGCACATACGGTTAGAGAATATGTTAGTCTCACGGAACTTGTTGAAGTGGCCAACCTCTGCGAAGCTATATTGACTGAATAGTCATGGCATACGATCGATATGCCTATAACAAGAGTTCTGTTGGTAACTGATTTTCAGTAACAGTTTTATCATCAAGTTTGACATAATATGCAGACGCTTCTGGTCTGGAACTGATAGCCTTATGAACATCCTGATTTATAAAATGTACTGCCGCATCTTCATCTATAGCATAACCGGATGGAAATCCTTCAGATATTAGCTTATGGTATAGAGGTTTTCTCTGAGCCTCTCCATCATAGTGTGGGCAATGTGAGCCTGGTAAGAATCCAAGCCCATCGTAGAGGGGTTTGAGCTCATTTATATTGAATGAATCTGTGGTGCCACATTCAAACCAACAGAGTGATCCTGCACTACCACCGCATAGTATTACACCAGAGTCCCAAGCTTTTTTGAGAGCTGTATCAACTCCGTGTATGCGCCATATCTCAAGCATATTAGCAGTATTTCCTCCGCCAACCAGAACTATATCTTGGTTTAGTAAGTGAGCTTCAATGTCTACTATAGTTCTATTAAAGAGGTTTAGGTGAGACCTCTCGCTCATGCTACCAGGGAATCTATCATAAAAGCCAACAATCGATGTTTTCGAATCACCCGTGGCAGTAGGTATAAAACATATCTTAGGCTTGGGTTTGCCAGTTATATCCAGTAAGTACTGTATAAGTGGATGAGTTCTGCCTCTAGTTGGCCTGAGACCACCAAAGGCTACGATGTGTCTATTCTCCATTATTGCCACCTTATATTAGGGTTAAACGATTTTTCTTGTAGGTTTGGATCTTATGTATAGGGTACCAGTTATTGCCAATATTATTATGGGTATCTTGAAGATTAAGTCGTATGGGGCAAAAAGTGAAGCTATCGAGAATATCCATATGCAACTTATAGATATGATTTTTGCTCTCAGCGGCATTTCTCCGGTTTCCAAAAAATCCTTGACTCCTTTACCGAAGAAACGGTTTTGAACAACAAAGTTGTATAGCCTTTCAGAGGACCTTACAAAAAAGCCAGCCGATATTATAAGGAATATAGTGCCGGGTAATCCGGGTAAAATATAGCCTGCAATACCTAATGCCAAGAACACCAACCCTAGGGAAATTAGAATGATTTTCTTTATATTGCTAAATATATTACCCATATATACGAACTGATCCTGACTAGCTTGGTCTTTTTATTGAAAATAAGTTACCATCGTCACAGCTATTGAGTATACTCTAATAAAGTTAGTAATTCACCATTAGGATGAATTTATTTTAGTTTAGATTGGGAGACCTTCCTAAATGCAATATGGATCATCAAAATACAAGGTAATTGGTACTAGGCCCTTAAGACATGATGGGGTTGATAAGGTGACTGGTAGGGCAATATATGGTGCAGATGTAACGATGCCGAGGATGATCTTTGGGAAGATATTAAGGAGTCCACATGCTCATGCTTGGATAAAGTCTATAGATGTAAGCAAGGCTTTAGCTCATCCTGGTGTATTGGCTGTTGTTACAGCGAAGGATTTTTTTTCACGGGAAGGCATAAACGAGGAAGGCAGTTCTTTTGGGGAAAATGGTGTGACTTTATGGGAAACTTCAAAAAAATATCTATCAGATAATATTATGGCTAGTGATAAGGTGCTTTATAAGGGTCAGCCTGTTGCAGGGGTAGCTGCCACTACAGTTCACATTGCAGAAGAAGCATTGGCATTGATAGAAGTTGAGTATGAACTCATAGAGTCAGTTATTAATGTGATTGAAGCTATGAATGAGAATGCTGCGAGATTGCACCCTAACATTAGAACTGATAGTTATATGGATTCAGAAGTTTCTCAGAATAATGTTGCGCACCATATAAGGCATAGCATAGGAGATATATCAAAAGGTTTCGAAGAATCGAAGATCGTGATAGAGAGAGAATTTGATACGGCCACAGTCCATCAGGCATATATAGAACCTCATAATACTACTGCGTTTTGGAATAAGGATGGCAGATTGACTATATGGCTTAGCACTCAAGGGCCATTTGAGGTTAGGGATATGTGTGCAGAGGTCTTAGGTATGGATGTTTCTAATGTAAATGTCGTTCCTACTGAGATAGGTGGAGGGTTCGGTGGTAAGTTCGAACCCTATTCTGATCCGGTAGCGGCATTGTTGTCAAAGAAGACTGGATGTCCTGTTAAGATAGTTATGACTAGGCAAGAGGATTTTGAAAGTACAGGACCTACATCTGGCTCTCATATTAGGGTAAAAATGGGAGCGGATGGATCTGGGAAAATAATAGCGGCCCAGGCGTATTTAGCATATGAAGCCGGCGGATATCCTGGGGCCCCAGTTGATGAAGCAGCGATGTGCATATTTTCAGCATATAACATACCAAATGTTTTGATTGATGGATTAGATGTATTAGTTAACAAGCCGAAATCCGCAGCTTATAGAGCTCCTGGTGCTACCAATGCAGCATTTGCATGTGAAACTGTGATAGAAGAAATTGCAGACGAGCTAGGTTTGGATTCTGTGTATTTGAGATTGATTAACTCCGCAAAAGAAGGGACCAGGAGGCCAGATGGTCCTGTTTATCCAAGGATAGGTTGTGTAGAGGTATTAGAAGCACTAAAGATGACTGACCATTTTAATACACCAATAGAAGGGTCAAATAGGGGGAGAGGCATAGCTCTTGGGTATTGGATGAATGATGGAGGGGCATCAGCTTGTACGATTAAAGTCAATTCCGATGGTACGGTTAATCTTAACGAAGGCTCTCCAGACATAGGTGGCACTAGAACTTCGATTGCTATGCAGGCAGCTGAAGTTTTGGGTATATCAGCAGAGGATGTGAAGCCTTCGATCCTTGATACAGATTCTATAGGATACACCACCGGTACAGGTGGTAGTAGTGTAACTTTTAAGACTGGAAAAGCTGCACACGAAGCTGCATTGGATGTTTTGACTCAGATGAGCCAACGACTAGCAACAATATGGGACATGGATGTGTCTGATATAGATTTTGAACAAGGTATTTTTAAGTCTTTAGGAGATCCTTCATTACAAATGAGTTTTGCCGAGCTCTCATCAAAGTTAGATAATCTTGAAGGGCCTGTAGTAGGCTCTGCTACCGTTAATGAACTCCGGGCCGGAGGATCATTTGCCGCATGTATTGCAGATGTAGAAGTGGATAAGGAGACAGGGAAAGTCGATATATTAAAATTCACTGTAGTACAGGATGTTGGCAAAGCTATACATCCGAGTTATGTGGAAGGGCAGATGCAGGGAGGTAGTGTACAGGGNATAGGTTGGGCATTGAACGAGGAATACGACATGAGTATAGAAGGACACATGCTAAACTCCAGTTTATTGGATTATAGGTTGCCAACTAGTTTNGATCTACCAATGATAGAAACCGTGATAGTAGAAGTACCAAACCCGACACATCCATTTGGGGTTCGAGGTGTGGGAGAGGTATCTATAGTTCCACCTCCAGCTGCCATTGCGAGTGCGATATATAACGCTACAGGAGTACGTTTGTATAGCTTACCTATGAAACCGGGATATATCTTAGAAAAATTGGAGGAGAAATATGACTGATAAACAGATTGGTATTAGTGATATGTTTGCTGAGAGGAATATTTATCAGGTATATCTTGATGTGGAGGCAGCGTTGGCCAGGGCTCAGGCTCAGCTTGGTGTGATTCCGCAAAGTGCGGCAGATAAGATATCGTCTTCAGCACAGATTGATTTACTGGATATAGATGCAATACATGAGGGATTGAGGATATCTGGTCATCCACTTGTTCCGATAATATGGGAACTTGACAGGGTATGTGGAGAAGAGGCAGGCGGATACATACACTGGGGAGCTACTACTCAAAACATAACTCAGACAGCTAAGTTGTTAGTAGTTAAGAGATGTCACGATATTTTCTTAGGGAATTTGGGTAAATTACTCAATATACTTGCTGATCTGGCAGAGAAAAGTAAGGATTATGCTATGCCTGGCAGGACACATGGTCAGCATGCTGTTCCTATGACATTTGGTCATAAGGTTGCGGTCTGGATAGATGAGATCCTGAGGCATATAGACCGACTTAAAGGGTGTGAGGAGAGGGTTTTCGTCACTATGTTGGGTGGTGGCGCTGGTACACTTGCCTCGGTTGGTATGGAGGGATTACATACGCAGGAACTGATGGCTAAAGAATTAGGTATGACATCTATGCCGATGCCTTCAAGGACTACTCAAGACCATCAAGCTGAGTATGTGACTATATTGGCATTATTCGCATCGACTAGTACTAAGATGGCGCGTGAAATATATACATTGATGAAGCAGGAGTATGGTGAGGCTGAAGAGAGGATAACAGAGGGTCAGGTTGGATCATCGACTATGCCTCAGAAAAGGAATCCAAAACGATCCCAGCGGATAATTGCAAATGCTGCGAAGATACGCGTATTCGTTCCTTTGGCATTCGAATCCATGCAGGAGGAGCATGAGGCTGATGCATCTGGTCAGCAGATGATAAATGCAGCGATAGATCAGACGTGCATTTTGACAGACGAGATAATCCTTGGATTGATAGATTTGTTTGATGGAGTAAATTTATATCCGGAACGTATGAGGCGGAACCTTGATTTATCTGGTGGATTGATCATGTCCGAGCAGATAATGTTGGAACTAGGCAAAGAGATAGGTAGGCAGAGAGCACATGATGTTGTATACGATGCAGCGCAGAAATCTGTTAACGAAGGAAGATCTTTCTTAGATACTTTGGCTGAGGAGGAGGATGTAGTTGCAAGGTTATCTAAAGATCAGATAGCTGAGTTATTGGATCCTGAAAATTATATGGGCTTATGCTCCTATTTTGCTGAGACGTTTGCGGCTAGAGCTAGAGATAGGGCTAAAGAATTAGCATGAGTACTACTTTTCTATAATATCCATACCAATATGTCCTTCATCTTCTAACCGTCTATATTCATTATTTGATAGTCCCAATACTTCTTTATATATGTATTCATTGTGTTCGCCCAGCAATGGGGGTGCACTCTTGTGATGGTTTGGAGTTTTAGACATACGCCATAGAGGCCCTGGGTATTGTAGTTTAGGAAGCTCTGAATTCTCCAATGTCTCGTAGTAACTCCTATGAACTAGATGTGGGTCTTGGAGGGCCTCTAATTCATCAAGCACCGGCCCGGCAGGTATACCAGCTTTTTGGAATTCGTGGAAGGCTTCAAGGTGATTTTGTGTTTTAGTCCATTGGTTAACAATTTCGTCAAGCTCATTCTGATTCTCTAATCTGACATTTGCGTTCTTGAATCTCGTATCGTTTGCCAGATCAGTCCTTCCAATAATGGTACATAAAGACTGCCATTGGTCATTGTTAGATACGGCTATAGTCATCCATTTATCTTCGCCTTGGCACTGGTAAACTCCGTGTGGTGCCATACGTCTGTCCCTATTTCCTATAGTACTGCGGACTCGATTATTCATATTGAAGTCGGTTATGGATTCTGACATAAAAGGTATAAAGTTTTCTGCGAGAGGCAATTCTATAAGTTGACCTTTACCAGTCTTGCGCCTACTCCAAAGTGCTGTAAACGCAGCGAATGCTGCAGAGGCACCTGCAGCCGCGTCAGCTGCTACAGTTTCCCCGCGCCTTGATGGTTCTTCATCTACATAACCTTTATTGTAAGAGTGACCAGAGACTCCATCNACATGNAGACCAAGGCATCTATAGTTCTTATAGGGACCATTTAGTCCAAAAGCAGGCATTCTTATCATTATTATTTCTGGATTAATTTCCTTGAGCCAATCGTAGCTTATCTTAAGTTTATCTATTGTCTCAGGGACGTTGTTCTCAATAAATACGTCAGTCTTAGCAAATAATTTGCCCAGAATTTCTAGTCCTTCTGGTCTGAGCAAATCAAGAGTCATACTAAGCTTGTTTCTTCCAGTGGATGTCATACTAACTGCTCTATTCCAAGGCCTGTCACCTGGGTCCCAGTCTGGGAATATTGCTCCTCCGGCCGTGCCAGACAACTTAGTTTGTTCAATCAGTTCCTTAGGGACTTTGAGATATATTCCCCTGGTTGTCCCCACAATGCCTTGTATCGTTTCTAGTCTTATGAGTTCTGCTCCCCAGTCCGCTAGCAAGGTTGAAGCATATGGGCCAGCATATATCTGGGTCAGCTCTACTATCCTGACGCCTTCCAACGGTAATTTAGTCATGGGACCTCACTTATATGATGTCGTTGCCTCGCAAAAGAGCTAAGTCCTTGTTTTCGTAACCGAGCAGCCCGGTGTATATTTCTGAGTTATGTTGTCCGAGTGTTGGCGCAGGGCTTCTTAACGTCCATGGAGTTTCACTCATAACAAAAGGACGACCTGGGAATCTGTATTTGCCTGCCACAGGGTGATCTATATCAACCCACATATTTCTATCTTGGAAATGACTATCCTCCATAAGGCTTTCTGATGTATATATAGGCCCAGAGAGAACATGAGCCTTCTGAGCAAGTGCCCAAGCTTCTCTCATAGTGTATTGCATTAGCCAGGGCATAAGTATATTACTATTAAAGAACTCGCCATTCTCGGAACTTGTTCTTGCTGCTGGAGTAGAGANCCTTGGGTCCTCTATGAGCTCGGGTCTATCTAACATCTCTAACACTCTAGGGAAGCGATTTCCTCCACCTGAGAGGTTTATATAACCATCTTTGCATGGGAAGGTTCCAGATGCTATTGCTGCTCCAGGTTCTCTACGTGGGAATACTTTATGTATGAATTGTGCAGTCATAAGCTGAGGTACCCTTCTGTCCTGAGATCCTGCTTGAGTTTCAAATATAGAAACATCTACATGTTCACCCTCTTTTCGGTCTTCCATATTAAATAAGGCAGCCATGGTTGCTGAAGCAGCTATAAGGCCTGCTTGGCGTAATGCTATTTCGGTCCCGTATTTTGTAGGTTCCCTTTCAGGTATACCCAAGCTATGTAGATTCCCTCCCATACCGTGGAGAACTATCTCTGTTGCCTTATAGTCCCTGTATGGCCCATCTTGTCCGAAGTTACTTATAGAAACTAGGATTACTTTTGGATTTACCTTTTCTAGTACTTCATAACTAAGGCCAGNAGAGATAAGAGTAGAAGGTGAGAAACTTTCGATGATAACGTCTACATTTTTAGCCAATTCTAGGAAAATCTTTTTCCCTGTATCAGTTTTGAAGTCTAGAGTTATTCCGCGTTTATTAGCATTTAGGTGTAGGAATATGCCGCTTTTCTCAGGGTGTGGTATATCTCCAGGGAAAGGGCCCATGCTTCTGGCTATGTCACCGATGCCAGGCCTTTCAAGTTTGATAACGTTAGCGCCATAATCAGCCAGCATTTTTGTGCAATATGGGCCGGCTATATGGTGTGTCAAGTCGAGGATCGTTACGTCTGAAAGTGCTTGCATATTGCGATTATCCTAAGANATTACATTCTGAAGTCACATCAGTTATCAGTATAGCAATTGTAACATAGTTTATATTTATTATTCGTTAGAATTGGGATCTTGTCTTGATGGATTATCNCTTACTCCAGATAATATGTAGTATGAAATTATTATTAGGACAAGCAGGCTTATTACTGCGACTGGTCTACCAAGATTGAATCCAATTTCAATCCCAAACACCGTAACTTTTTCTGCTACCATTGCCCACATAAATGGTCCTGCCACACTGCCAAATCTTCCTGTCATACTATATACACCAAACATTTCTCCAATATACTGCGGAGATACTAGCCTAACTAGATAGGGTCTGTCAGCACACCAAGTGCCGCCTATCGCAATACCAGCTATTGGTGCTATATACCACATTAGGTTTTCGTTTAATCCGCCTATAGGTATAGCTGCTATTCCAGCAAGGATAACCATCCACATTACTAACACAATGTTCAGTGTTTTCTTCGGTCCGATTTTATCCACAACGATTCCCCATACCGGAGCTCCTATTATGGCTGATACTATTGCAAACGCTAGAATTTGTTGTACTTGGTCATCTGTGAATCCAAGTTCGTTAGTAACGTATATTCCCATGAACAATATGAGGGTATTTACTGTATCGGCATAGAATACTCGGCCTATGAAAAATCTTCTTAGACCNGGAAATTGATTTGTTTTGGATAGAGTGAGTTTCAGTTGTATGAGTGAGTTTTTAAAGGTTTCCTTACCGAATCTTATGGGGCCTGTTCCTATATCTTTTACAAATAGGAAGCATGGTATTGAGAATATAAGGAAAAACCCAGCCGTCATTTGGAACATGCCTATCCTACCGACTGTATCAAAAAGTACTATTCCGGTTATGACTGCAATCAGAGATCCTACGTAACCTAATCCAACCCCAAATGCTCCAACTTTCCCTCTGTTTTTATCATTTGAAACTGCAGGGAGTAATGCATCATAGAATACAAGTCCGGATTGGAACATGTAATTTGCAATTACAAATATTATTAATGAAGTAGATAAGCCACCTTGGCCTAGGAAGAATGTGAATATAACACATATTATGGTGGTACCAGCTAAGAACGGGATTCGCCTACCAGATTGGTCTGACATAGCTCCAAGCAATGGTGCAGTGAATATTACCATGAACATAGACAGTGAATTTGCAAAGGCATATTGAGAATCAGTTCCACCCATGTCGTTTACTACCCAGAGTGCCATGTGGATGGATATTATATTGAATGAGAATATGGTGTTTGCAAGATCATAAAGAGCCCAGGAAACTATCGATAACTTGGATGCAGGTTTAATATCTTTTGCCATTAAACTCCAGACTTGATAGGATGTTGGATTTTCTGTCACCACCCACGATACAAACTATATTATGGTGTTGTCCGAGTCAAGTGGACCGATATTTTTCATGCTATCTTATTGATATGGGATAAGTCGTTATTCGGGTCGGAATATTGGTTTGATTGCGCCATACATGTGTGCATGTTAACATTATTTCACAGGGTTCATACAATCCACGGAGCTACCCCCTGAGGGGTGAAAATACTAGCTTCCAGATACCCCAACCTTGATTACTTTTTGAGTCACAGGAGGTGAGTCTAATGGAATTGAAGGATGTACTTTTCGATGTCCAAGATGGCGTGGGTGTAATCACTATGAATCGGCCCGAGAGACTTAATGCTAACAGCCCAGACATGGCTAGAAGTATGATAGACATACTGTCTAATCTTACCCCAGATGTTAGGGCAATAGTTTTGACAGGCGCCGGTAGAGCTTTTTGCGCCGGTGGAGATGTAAAAAAAATGGGATCTGATCTTGACGATCCCGATAGCAGACCTGCATGGCAACGGAATCATCCAGAAAGGCATGTAGCGACAGCTTTTTGGAATAGTGATCGCCCTGTGATAGCTGCTGTGAATGGCCCTGCAGTAGGACTTGGAATGTCTTACGCCTGCATGTGCGATATACGCATAGCTTCTGATAGAGCTCAGTTTGGAGCTCTCTGGATCAGGAGAGGGTTTATGCCAGATGCTGGAGGGACATTCTTTCTTCCATATTTGATGGGCGTTCCTAACGCCTTTGAGATGATCTGGACCGGGGATATCGTAGATGCTAATAAAGCAAAAGAGTTCGGATTGGTAAACAAAGTGGTTCCACACGAGGATTTGTTGGAAGAGGCACTTGGGTTTGCAGGCAGATTGGCCAAAGGCCCCACGATAGCTATGGGCATGGGCAAGCGTGCTATATATAAGAGTCGCATCACTGCATTACAGGAAGCCCTAGAGTTCGAAGGATATGGACAATCTCAATTAAGAAATACAGAAGATCATAAAGAAGGTGTGAGGGCTTTTATAGAAAAACGGTCTGCTGAATATAAGGGCAGATAGTAGGATATATCCTTATTTATTACTGTGGGTTTATTTTCTCTGATATAGAATCTGATTTTGGTAGTATAAGGGCCAATGGTATTGCTAGGGCGATAAGTCCTGACAATATCAAAATTGCTAGCCGGTAAGATCCTGATGAGTCAAACAGATATCCCATAAGTACTGGCGCTATAAATGCACCGATTACTCCTAGTGATTGCATCAGCCCTGTTATAGAACCAAAAGCTCTAGTACCGAAGTACTCACTCGTTAATATAGGTCTGGCTGGTATGGATCCTCCGAATGCTATGCCTAAAAGTAATGCGTATATCAGGGTGTGCCAGTATTTCGTTATAAATAAGAGCGAGAGTAAGCCCATTACGGTAAGAATTCCTAGTCCAGCAAGAGCAATTTTGGGGTCTACATAGTCCATCAACCATCCGAAACCTAGTCTGCCAATGCCGCTCAATAAAGTGAAAGTTGCGATTGTAGTAGTAGCAGAGGCTCTACTGAAACCAATACTCTCGAAATACGGCACCTGGTGTAGGAACATAGCGCTTGTAGACATTGCTAGTAAACCGAATATAGTAGCAAGAATCCAAAAAGCAGGTGTATTTATTGCTTCGGTTACAGTAGATCCGTATATAGAGGATACCTTGACTTCTTTTTGGATCCCATTGACATCTGTATCTGAAGGTTCCTGTTTATCGCCATCTGGTAGGAAGCCATATGGCTCAGGGTTGGACCTGACTACCATAGTCGCTGGTATACCTATAATTATGATTCCCATACTGCAGAACAGGAGAGTTGTTCTCCACCCTATACTTTCTATTGATAGAGCTAGCAATGGTAGAAATATTCCAGAGAAAGTAGCGCCAACAAACATCCAACCCATTGCAGTTCCACGTTTTCTGCGAAACCATTTTGCTACTGGTGTGCTGAAGGGTATTCCTATTGTGGAACTCATTCCCAGAGCTATGAACATGTAGGATATATAGAACATCCATAATGAGCTAACAGAGCTTAATAGCAATACACCAGTAGCAATAAGGAAGGTTCCAGAAAGAACGACTTTCTTGGATCCGAACCTATCCACAACAAATCCTATTATTGGAGAAGCTACGCTTCCTTCTATACGCTGTAATCCCGTGGCAATACTGAATTGAGCTCTGGTCCATCCCATTTGACTGGTTATAGGTCCTAGAAACACTCCCATGCCATATACGAATATAACGCTCATATAGAAATGTAATAGCATGTGAGCCATTACAATGTACCAGCCATAAAATATTTTCGGCGACGTAGTGTAGTTTGATCTTGTAGATTCAGGCATTGTTAATCTCTATCGCAGAAGCAGTGGGTCGAGTATACACCTTTATATCATTCATAGTTACTACGCAGCATATAACTGTACAGCTTTCAAATTCGACTAAGTGCGAAAACTCACACGGCACGATTATAGAAATACGAAAAGCGTAGCTATGGTGTCATAATATCACGGTTGACATATCACATCCCTATTAATAAAATTGAACCAAATTATTATTCCCCACATAAGTTACTCGAGATCGGCTCTATCTATATAATCCAAGCTGGTTAAACTGGGGTGTTTAAACAGGAGGTAGGAATGGATTTTGGATTAGCTTACACTGAAGAACAACAGGCGTTTCGTAGAGAAGTACAAGAATGGATTTCGGAGAATGTTCCTGATGACATGAGGGAACCAGTCGATCCGAGGGATTTCAGCGAAAAGCAATGGCAATTCTGGCATGCAAAACATCAGGAGATGGCTGAAAAAGGATGGTTGTTCCCGACGTATCCAAAACAATATGGAGGTGGCGGCCTAAGCGGAGATCACGAGACCATACTTTCAGAAGAATTTCGGAATAACAATATACCATGGAGTGGATCATCTTTGTTATTTGCAACGCTTTTGGTATGGGGTACTGAAGAACAGAAACAGAAATTCTTGGTCCCATTACTTAATGGAACCAAAATAGCTTGGCAGAAATTGACTGAACCAAAGGGTGGAGCAGATTTAGCCAACTATCAGAGTAGGGCAGTCAGAGATGGTGACGACTGGTTGTTGACAGGTCAGAACGTATACATTAGTGGACAACCAAGGCCTGGATGGGAACCTGCAGGTCCAGATTTTATATATGGACCTATGCTCACAGACCCAGACGCTCCGAGGCATAGAAATTTGGGATATTTTATCATACCAGTTCCATCTGAGGGTCTGGATATAAAAGAGATGAACCTGCTCCCTGGACATGACCAACACGCGATCTTCATGGACAATGTAAGGGTGGGCTCAGACCATTTGATAGGTGGAGAAACTCAAGGTTGGCAGGTTATGGGTGCTCATTTGGAACAGGAACATGGAGGTAGAGGTAGAGCTACTCCAAGCCCTAGAGACTTATTTGCTAGCCAGATGGTGGATTATGCTAGGGATACTGAGGTAGATGGTTCCAGTTTGGGCAGTGATCCTGTATTACAGCAAGTAGCTATGCAAGCTACTTTGGATTCATATAGAGACGAGCTACTAAATAAGCGAACATATTGGATGTATCAGAGTAGGATGGAGTTGAGTTACGAAGGCAACTTGGGTGACGTACACAATAGGGAACACCAGTTACGGAATACGATTAGGGTTAGAGATGTTATGGGTATGTATGCCTTATTAGATGGCAATGACCCCAGAGCGCCTCAAGGTGGCGCCCAGGAAGTTAGTCAACGAGATAAAGCTGGCCAAAGGCACGCTGGTGGTAGCACAAACATAGCTAAGGTCATACTTTCCAGGAAGATTGGTGTAAGTAGGACACAGATGAGATCAGCTCCTACGCCTGCTACAGCTACAGATTACGGTAGCTAATTAGGTTAGGTTCTAGTATATTCATTAAGGAGGAGGGTATGTTAGTACCCTCCTCCTTAATTATTCTGGATATATAAAACATGGAGAATCATTGATATGAAAATTAATACAGTTAATGGCCTAGTTGATTCGAGTGATCTAGGATTCACTCTTATGCATGAACATATTTCGGTTAGTTCCGCTGGTATTCCACATTCTTTTTATGAGCTCATGGATAGAGAGAGGGTTGTTGCAAATGCTATAGAGTGTTTATCTGTTGCAAAGGATGAGGGTGTCAACTCTTACGTGGATGTGACTACTTTAGATCTTGGCCGAGATATGGAGATATTGAGGCGCGTAGGAGAAAATGTGGATGTGAATATAATTGTGGCAACGGGAATCTGGCTTGATATTCCAAGATCTATTTTGAGAGTAAATCCGGATCAGTTGGCGAAGGTGTTCATAAGGGAAATAGAACAGGGTATAGATTCTACATCTGTTAAGGCTGGGATTATAAAGGTAGCTACTTCGGACGAAGGAGTTACCGAAGCTAATGAAATAGTTCTCAGAGCGGCTGCTAGAGCTTGCAAAGATACTGGGGTTCCTATATCTACACACACTGCTGCGCTTTCTAAAGTTGGTAATGACCAAGTGGCTATCTTTGAAGAAGAAGGTGTGGATTTAAGCAAAGTATATATAGGGCATAGTAATGATACTGACGATTTAGAGTATTTGAGTGGGTTGGCTAGTAAGGGTTGTATATTAGGTATGGACCATTTGCCCGGAGGGCGCGGTGGTGGACTTGACTGGAAGCAGAGAGCGAATGTGATAATAGAATTGGTACGACGTGGATTTCAAGATAGTATAGGTTTGTCGCACGATTATTCGCTAAGTTATCCCCTGAGAAAAGACCTCGAGGATGAACGGAACGATTACAATCCGGACAAGATATGCTTCATATCCAGGAAGTTCATTCCTTATCTTATTGAAATGGGATTAGACCAAAGTCAGGTAGATGCATTAATCATCAAGGTTGCTGCTCGGTATTTTGGATAATTTGAGACGATACTTTTCTGCTTTCCATTAAATGTATTAGGGTTTAGGCGCGTAGATATTTGAACTATCTAATATCCGCATTAATGTCTGACAATCGTTTGGGTAACTTGGGTTGAGTAGATGCAGCGAAGAAAGCACCTCCGAGTGCAGCAAGTCCCGCTATCACCATGAATCCTATACGGTAGTTACCGAAAATATCTGACATTATCCCAGCAAACAGCGGTCCAAAAGTCATACCTATCATTACAACTAATGACGAGAATCCCATTATTGTAGGGAAATACGCTCTTCCGAAGTAGTCTGCTCTTATGGTAGACATGATTGGACCTCGTAATCCCCAGGCAGTGCCGTGAAGTATTGCGAATGCATATACCTGAGTCAGACTAGTCGCGTTCGCTAATATAATTAATGCTACGGCATGCATTAACGCTGCTATTGCTGCTATATACCTTTTACTATACCTGTCTCCTAGGAACCCTCCGCTCAATAGTCCTACCATATTGGATATAGTTACAATAGCTACTGCGCTTGATGCGGTAGTTACAGACAATCCTAGAGTATCTATAATATGTGGGACTAAGTGTAAAGATACGGCACCGACAGTCATAAGGGATACTGCATGTCCAAAATTCAGAAGCCAAAAGGAACGTGTTCTCATAGCTTCCCGGACAGTAAAACCTATAAGGTGACTTTTTGAGTCATTGGTAGGACCGCTGAGTCCATCATCTGGGTTCGCTGGTTCATCGCCATCTGGTGCATATCCGTATTGCTCTGGTTCGTTCCTAAGAATACCAGAAATTGGAATGCCGATACATATAATCAGGAATCCTGAGCAGAGAGCTGTAGTTCTCCATCCCAACGAGATTAAGGAAAGTGCTACTATCGGTACAACTAACCCTCCTATAGCAAAGCCAGTATTCATTATACCCATGGCTATGCCTCTTCTTCGGATAAACCAATTTATTGCGGCGGTTGAAACAGTTAGGTGTCCCGCAATACTTGATCCAGCAGCCATTATAAAGAAAGCAGTGTAATATCCGAATATTGAGTTTACCTGACTGAATATGATAAAGCCTATACCATATATGGCCATGCCAAGGCCCCCCATAGCCCTGGTTCCGAATTTCTCTATCATCCACCCTTGTAGGGGTCCCAAGAGCCCACTCTCAGCTCTTGAAAATGCAAAAGCCCCGGACAATATGGTTCTACTCCATCCAAATTGTGACTCAAGAAATGGGAAGAAAGCAGTAAAGCTGTGCATGTATAGCGATCCAATAAGAAACTGGATCGAGAATCCGGCACTAACAATCCACCAGCCGTAGAATATTCTCGATTTCTTATGGGCAGTAGTGGGTGGGGCTTTGGTCATTTTTTAATCCGGTTAGTCATATCGGACTATCCTAACATACAAAGAATGCTAATCGCGTGTTTTCTAGCTATCCAGTATTTGGTGGGATTCTTATTTGAAGAAGCACTAGATTATTATGTTATTCGGTTGTTACAATAGGCTTCGTCTTCTCATATGTTGACCTGTAACGGATTTGTAGAATTATTTAAGGTGTAAGAATACAGAATGAAACTCTCAACTCAAAGTGTAACTTCTTTTAGCGCTCGGCATCCTTGGTGGATAATGGCGTCCTGGTTTGTAGTACTAGTGTTAGCATATTTCTCTGTATCTACCTTGCTAGGGTCGGCGTTGGAAGGTGAGGGTGGTCCGACTAAGACGACGGAATTTCAAGAGGCTCAGAATTTGATCTCTGAGCATTTTGGAGGATCTGATCCTAGAGCGAATCAGGATAATACCTCCAGGTCTGAGACTTCCAGAAAGACTCTCGGTGAGTTTGTAATCATAAGCTCAGAACAGTTTAGCATTACGGATGAAAAATTTATCCAAGCGGTAGATGAATTGTCAAAATCCATGGATGCGGATGCCTCCGAAATACTAGTTGGTAGTTTTTCTGAATATCAGCCAATACCATCTCAAGATGGATCAACCATTATGTATCAAGTGCAGATATATGAGGATAAACAAAAAGATATACACCTACTTACTGACGTTGGTTTAAATTTTGAAAAAGATGGATTTAGTGTGGTGATGTTTGGTAACACCAGTATAAACGAAGCGTTTACTACTAGGGCGGAACATGACCTACTAGTAGGTGAGTCAATAGGTATTGGTGTCGCATTCATTATTTTGGTTTTAGTTTATGGAGCGGTTGTAGCAGGATTGATTCCAATATTATTAGCCATAGTTGCAGTATTCACTACAGTTGGCCTTGTAGGTGTAGTGGGTCAGATTATGGAATTGAATGAGTTCGTTCCAAATATAGTCACAATGATGGGTTTGGCAGTAGGCATAGATTATTCACTATTTGTTTTATCTAGGTATAGAGAAGAGAGGCAAAAGGGTTACGACAAATATGAGTCCATATCTATTGCTGGTGCAACCGCTAACCGAGCGGTGTTATTCAGCGGCGGAACCGTAGTTTTAGCTCTTACAGGGATGCTACTTTTGCCGGAGAAATTTTTTCAGGCTTTCGGCGCCGGAGCAATAATGGTGGTATTCGTTGCGGTAATAACATGCCTTACTCTATTACCAGCAATGATTGGGATTCTTGGAGATAGGATAAATAACGTGAAAGTCCCTCCAATACCAACAGTTGTATTGTTCTCAATCGGGGTGTTTTTGATTCCAGGTAGGACGGAGGCCGGGAGGATAATGGCAGTAGCCGCTTTGGTTATTGGCGTGCTTATACTTACCGCTCTAATTCAAAGGTTTTTGGGAATAAGAATACCTTTCCTGTCCAAGGGAGAAGAATCTGGACCTAGCGATCGACCAGGATTTTGGGACAGAATAACTCTTACAGTTATGCGAGTGCCAATAATAAGTATGCTTGTTGCAGTTATCATATTGGGCTCATTGATAGTTCCATTCTTTGATTTATCTAAAGGAACTAGTGGCATCTCTATGTTGCCTGATGACGAGCCTGTTAAACAAGCGTTCCAGTTGCTAAATCGCAAGTATGGATTTGGTAGTGATTCTCCAGCATTGGTAGTAATTGATGGTCAAGTCTCTTCGGATGAAATATCGGAAGCAATATCTAAGCTTGAGGGTTTAATGGATGCTGACGGTAGTATAGTGAAGCCAACTATAAAAATATCCGAACAGGGAGATTTAGCGGTTTTGGAGGCCCCACTGCCCGGGGATCCGTTTGGTGAAGAAGCGCTATCGACTGTTCGTAGGATAAGATCAGACCTTATCCCTGCCGCTTTTGAAGGTGTGTCAGATAACAAATTTAGAGCTCTTGTAGGAGGTGCATCTGCTGAGATAGTAGATTCAGTTGAACTCACAGATCAATATACTCCGAGGGTTTTTGCAGCGGTACTGGGTCTGAGCTTTATATTGTTAATGGTCGCGTTTAGATCAATAGTGATCCCCATCGCTTCTATATTTATGAATTTATTATCTGTAGGTGCTGCCTATGGTTTGGTGGTATTAGTATTCCAGAAGGGCTTTATGATAGATATCCTTGGATTCCAACAAGTAGACCACATAGAATATTGGCTTCCATTAATGATGTTCTCAATATTGTTTGGCTTGTCTATGGATTACCATGTGTTCATGTTAAGCAGAATAAAAGAGAACTATGACGAAACTGGTGAACATGCTAATTCTGTTGCCTTTGGTTTGAGATCCACCGCTCAAATTATCACTGGAGCAGCTTTAATTATGGTTGCAGTTTTTGGTGGGTTTTCTTTAGGCGATATAGCCTTCTTTCAGTCGTTTGGTTTTGGACTAGGCTCAGCAATACTTTTGGATGCCACTATAGTAAGATCTATGCTTGTGCCATCAGTATTACGTATACTGGGAGAAAGCAGTTGGTATTTCCCTAAATTCTTGGAGTTCATACCAAACTACAGTATCGAAGGAGGAGATAAGAATCGCTAGATTATGTAGGTTGTGTCAGCGTCCTAGCTGTTCAGTTTCTTTATCTTCAAATTCTTTCTGCACATTTAGAGGTATACTTTGTATACCTTCCCTCTCTATCCCCACCATCAATTGAGCTATTTCTATACCTCGTCCTTCTTCTCCTATAACCTGTGTCGTGGAAACTTGGGCATCCGTAAAGAAAAACTTAAATTCCCTACCGGGTATTAGTAAGCTTTCTGCTTTCATACTTACACCTGGTGCTTTAGCATCTACTGCTATAATGCTGAATCGCTGATTTTCTGGTGCGTCGGGATTAGTGAGTGCCAAGCAGAATATCAGGTCTGGTGGCAGTAAGCTGGTAATATAATCTTTTTGACCGGTTATAAGAAAATCATCACCATCTCGTACAGCTGATGTTTCATTTGCACCTATGTCTGATCCGTGTTTAACTTCATTAAATGCGTTAACTGTAGTTACTTCACCTCTAAGGATAGAAGCCAGAATAGTTCTTTTGTGTTCTTCACTAGCAAACATTCTTAGAGCTACTGTGGTCATAAGCGAAACTTGGATTGGAGGTAATCTGCGGCGACTCATTTCACGTCTAACGATAGTGGCATGGTCATGGGTTAACCCACCACCTCCATATTCTGTTGGCCAGTCAGGAGCTATCCACCCCATCGCTCCAAGTTTTCGTCTGAATTGTACAGCCCATTGTTTTAATTCATCAGACATTGGCTTTCCGTAAGAAGGGATTGGAATATTGGCGGGTATAACAGCATTCTCATCCATCCATTCTCTTACAGTCAGGAAGAATTCTTGAAGGTCTTCGTGTCGAATTGATTTATCTGGTTGGGTTGTCATTGTATATTTACAAAGCTCTATATATTTTGTATTACCGGTTAAGTAAGTTAGGATACATACTCTTATTATTTACCTAATTCTTCTTTTTCCTGGTCTTCCACATCCTTTTGGACCGCTAGAGGAATGCTGATAATGCCGCCTCTCTCTATGCCTAACATTAGTTCTGCAATTTCTATTCCTTGACCTTCTTCTCCGATAACTTGAGTCTTTGATACTTGGGTGTCTGTGAAGAAGAACTTGTACTCTCGTCCAGGGACTAGTAGGTTTTCCGCCTTTATTTCGACTCCAGGTGCTTTCGCATCTACTGCTATAAGGCTGTATCTTTTGGCAGGTGGAGACTCGGGATTAGTAAGAGCCAGACAGAATATCAGGTCTGGCGGCAGTAAACTGGTTATCTGGTCTTTCTGGCCGCTTATAAGAAAATCGTCTCCATCCCGTACTGCAGTTGTCTCGTTAGATCCTATATCTGATCCATGTTTGCTTTCATTGAAAGCATGAACTGCAGATACTTCTCCACGCAGTATGGATGCTAGGATAGTCCTTTTATGTTCTTCACTCGCGAACATTCTAAGTGCTACAGTATGCATAAGTGAAACTTGGATTGTTGGAAGAGGGCGTCTTCCCATTTCGCGGCGTATTATTGCAGTTTGGTCTTTTGATAATCCACCGCCGCCATATTCTTTTGGCCAGTCAGGAGCTATCCACCCCATTGATCCAAGCTTTTTTCTGAATTGCACGGCCCATTGTTTAAGCTCCGTCGACATAGGTTGTCCCTTGGCTGGACGCTGTATGTCTGCAGGTATAACAGCGTTTTCGTCCATCCATTCCCTTACAGTCAAGAAAAATTCTTGAAGATCTTCGTAAGCCCCTGGGGATTCTGAAGGATTTGTCATGGAGCCACCTCCAGGCTGATTCAATGTCCCTGTAATTATACTCCGACATGATCAAAAAAGGTATTGGTTGACCAGCTAGAGTCTACTGCAAAATTTTCCGGTATAAATACTTGTGGCATCTGTTAATATCTTGACATGCATTTTGAAAATAAGAGCTCGAGGTTTCAGCCTGTGTTGTCACACAATTATGGTTGGATAGTGATGAGTGGATTCTGGATGTCGAGCATTGTAATACCTATGGTTGCGGTGTCTCTCGGGATAATGCTCCCAGATATGACAGTAGAGCTTTCCATAACTCCTATTCAGGCAGGACTTCTAGGTTCGGCTTTTTTTATTGGTACTGCAACAGCGTCATTGCCAGCTAGTATTTATCTATCTAGGTATAGTCCAAAGAAGGTGGTTGCCTTGGCACTATTGATGGCTGCTCTACTGGCCTTTGTACAAGGAAATGCTGCCAATTTTTATATTCTCATGTTAGCAAGGCTGCTTTTTACTTTGACGATGGTATCTAGGGCTCAGGCAGAGATAATATTGATTAAACAGTGGTTTGGGTTGAGGCAATTTGCTTTCGTGGTCAGTTTAGCGGTTGGTATTCTTTCTACTGGGAATTTGTTAGGTGTTGGTATAACTGCGTGGCTTATGGATATATTCTCAGGGTGGAGGAATGTGTATTATTTCCTTGGGATAGTACTTTTGATAGAAATGTTTATATGGATAGCTGTTGGAAAGGACAAGCCCGATATTGATATAAGCATAGAACCAGATGCGAATGAGGATAATTCTCCATCGAGAGTACTTTTTGGGAATAAGACAGTCTGGATATTGGCCATATGTCCCACTGGTGCAGCTTTAGCGTTCGGATCAGTAATGACATTTTGGCCTACCTATGCGCTAGAGACACTTAATCTAGATTTAAAGACTGTAGGGCTATTAATGACACTTTTTCCTGTTGGTGGTACAGTTGCTTCGTTTTTGGGCGGACCATTGTCTGAGAAAGCCGGACAACGTAAGATATTTATATGGTTGCCAGGGCTATTGTTGCCAATAATATATATATTCCTTTTTACGACTACATCTACTACCGTGACTGCCACATTGTTATTGCTCGCAGGTTGGAATGCTATGATTTGGGTTCCTGTACTTCGTACTATACAGTTTGATCTAGGATTTGCTCCCAGAGAGACGGCCGTTGTAGTAGGTCTATCTATGACGATAATCCCTGTGGGTGGCGCAATAGGCCCTCCTATGGTTGGACTTATACAGGAGATTTCAGGATCATTACAATATGGGTTGTTGGGTATAGCACTTTTCCCAATTACATTGGTTGTAGGTGGCCTTCTTATACCAGAAACAATCCAACCAGAACCCCTTCATACGATTGAATCCGACACCGGAGTTTGATGTCAGTGTCCTAATGTATAACGCCAGATTCTATTAGGTCTTCTATTTCGGTCCCAGACAAGCCCATTACATCTTTGAATACGTACTCGTTATCGTCTCCAAAGGAAGGGGCAGGATTTGATAAATTCTTCTCGAAGTTTCCATATACTACCGGGATGCCCATTACTTCTCTATGGCCGGTGTCCGGGTGTTCTATGCTAACGAAAAATCCTCTTTCTCTGAGAGTAGGATCGTTGAAAATTTCCATGGTACTCATAACAGGAGACGCTGCTATTTCGACGG
Source organism: Chloroflexota bacterium (assembly GCA_002717805.1). Classification (GTDB taxonomy): domain Bacteria; phylum Chloroflexota; class Dehalococcoidia; order Lucifugimonadales; family UBA2985; genus UBA2985. Next base: position 48,838 of record PBBS01000007.1, read on the forward strand.
ATTGGAATATTTCCGTAAGTTCATATTTATCTCTCGTTATTGTCCATAGATTTATCATTTCATCCAGTTGACTTTCGTTTGTACGTCTAGCGTCAGCATTGGCAAAACGCGAGTCAGTTATCCATTCTGGTTGACCTATTGTATTGCATAAAGACTCCCATTGGGTTTCTGTGTCAACGGCCAACGCAATCCAATTATCTTCCCCAGAACATTTATACACATTGTGGGGTACCATAATAGAATCTTTGTTACCTTGTGCTCTACGTATGCGCCCATTCATTTGATAGTCCAAGAGGGCTTGCGGGATCATAGAGCTCACCATTTCAGTCATAGACAAGTCTATGGCTTGTCCTTCTCCGGTGCGATCTCTGTGATGTAGGGCGGCCAGTACCAATGCTACTAAGGACACACCTACTATTGGATCCGGCCATGGAGCACATATAGACTGTGGTTTTCCACCCTCGTATCCCGTCAGGAACGGTAGGCCAGCGTATGCCTGACTAGCCGTTCCCCAGCCAACAAGATCTCCTGCTGGTCCAGTACGCCCCATGGAAGATTGAGATACAACTATAATGTCGGGCTTAATTTTTTTAAGGGCATCATAAGTTAATCCAAATCTCTTAGTGACAGGGGTAGTAAAGTTTTCAACTACTATATCTGCTTGAGATATTAGTTTATGGGCCAACTGTGCCCCTTTCGGGTCTTGCATATTTATGCTACATGTCTTCTTGTTGTAATTCAGGCACATAAAGGCACCTGCTCTATTCCACTCAGCGTCTCCTACCCCATCTCCAGATAATGATCCAGCCATGTATCCTGTATCTGGACGCAGTTCGCTTCCTATCTTAATTACTTCTGCTCCAAGGCTGCCCATCCACAAAGTATGTAGACACATTGCGGGTCCTAGTTCAAATGCGATAACTCGAATTCCTTCTAGTGGAAGCTTGTTTTCGGTTTCCTTATTAGTGGAATAATCATTGTTCATTTCTCTTGTTTCCAAATCTGGAGTAGAATCTGATCCTACTGATCCAGATAGGAATTGCACTATATCCTCTTTGGCATATCCCAGTCTGGTAGAGAATATTTCTTCATTATGCTCGCCGAGTAGAGGTGCTGGCGTTCTATCAACTTCCTGTGGTGGTGTAGATGAGAAATGATATGGGATACCAGGATATTTTAATGTTCCTGCTATTGGATGATCGATTTCTTCCCAGAATTCTCTATATTTATATTGTTCTATATCCATTACTTCTGAAGAGTCACTTATTGGAAAAAGAGGGACGTGAAACTCTTGAGCCATGTCGAATAGTTCAGCCTTAGTATAGTTGGACATGAAGATCTCCATTTGGCTGTCTACGTAATTGGAATGTTCCTGACGCCCTTCTCTAGTCGATAATTGGTCGGAGCTGGCCCATGCAGGTTTACCCATCATGTCTTGCAGGAATCCCCAGTGGCGGTCTAGCCCAGCTATAAGGCATACATGTCCATCTTTGCATTGAAGTGCCCTGTTAGCACCTCTTTTCAACCTTCCATTGCGTGAGTCTCCCGCATATGTCCAGGAGGCAATAAAGTTACGGATCATTGTAGCCATTGATTCTTGGGCGGATATATCTACTAGCTGGCCTTCTCCATATAGTTGTCTATGTCTTAGGGCAACCATTGTCGCTGAAGCAGCTGTCCATCCAGCCATCATATCGGCTTGGTACTCACCACCCTTGAGAGGGAATTCATTTTCCGGATCGCTGACAAAGTCAAATGGCGTATCCTGGCCGGTTCCACTTGAATGAAATGCTGTAAGGTCATTACCTTTATACTTTGACCAAGGACCAGTCCATCCGAAAGGTGTAATGGATGTGAGTATTATATTCGGATTTGATTTTTTGAGATTATCGTAATCTAATCCCCAGGCTAGTAATTCGTCTGGCCTGTGATTGTCTATAATTATGTCTGCCTCTGCAACCATTTCCAAGAATACTTTTCTACCTGCTGGGTTTGTAACATCCAGGGTTACCCCAAGTTTCCCAGCATTAATGTATAGGTACAACCCGCTTTTCTCGGGATGAGGTATATCTTTTGGGAAGGGGCCAGCCAATCTTGATCGATCTCCATCAGGAGGTTCTATCTTTATTACCTCGGCTCCCAAATTAGCGAATACACGGGCACACCAAGGGGCAGACACATAGTCACCTAGATCCAGAACTTTCAAGTCTGATAACGCACCTTGAGACATACTAGTGTCCTTTCTTCTAGTCGATTATGATAGAACGAATATTGAGTGTAGGGTCATAATATTTAAGGCATTATATATTGTCAATCATTGAATGATCATACATGCAATGGGCTTATATATGATAGGAAAAGTACGAAAAGCGTGTAATATAGTAAATAAGCGTGCGGAAATGCATGTATGTTATCCTGTAGAGGTATATTGGGGGTTTTATGAATGCACCAGCCTCCGCATGAAGGTTTGTGGTCTGCAGTTTTGCTGTTGTATATTCATCTAAATTCTAATGCCTCAGACATACTCAGAAATCAATAGATCAGGAGATTCTAATGGACACAAAGAATTTGCCAGGTGGGTATGCAGGAAAAATCTTGCGGGTTGATTTGACGACTGGAGATATATGGACAGAAGAAATAGATCCTGACTTCGCCAGGGAGTATGTAGGCGGAGCTGCTCTTGGAGCAAAAATTCTGTGGGATGAGGTGCCTAAGGAAGTTGATTGGGATCATCCAGATAATAGGCTAATAATGGCCACAGGCCCATTAGCTGGCACACCTGTTTGGGGGAATGGGACTCTCAATGTTGTAACTCGAGGAGCCATGACTAATGGAGCAACATCTACTCAGGCTAATGGATTTTTCGGAGTCAATCTTAAATACTCTGGGTATGATGCTATAGTATTTCAAGGGCAGTCATCCAAATGGGTGTATTTACACGTACACGATGATGACGTGGAATTGCGGGATGCGAGTCATCTAATGGGTAAAGATACCTGGGATTTGCAAGATAGCCTTTATCAGGAATATGGCTTGTCTGGCCATCAATTGAGTGTATATGGTATAGGTCCAGCAGGTGAACACGAAGTTAGATTCGCTGCTATCGAGGGAGATTATGGACACGTTGCTAGCAAGAATGGATGTGGTTGTGTTATGGGGAATAAGAAAGTTAAATGCGTGGCTATCGTCAGAGGTAGTAAAGGAATTAAGGTTCATGATACAGCAGGGGTTACTCAAGCCGCTGAGGTCATGTCTTACGATTTACAGAACAACCCAGTCTTAAGACAGCGATATCTTTATGGGACACTTGGTGGACCAATGACGAATTATCGTATGGGAGCAGTTCCTATAAGGAATTATGAGACAAATATATTTCCTACTCCTGACACACATCATGAATGGGAGGCACCTGCGCTAAGAGAACGATTCTCACATAGGGGGCATCAGTGTGGGGCATGTGGAATGCATCATTGTCATATGAATGTGGTTAATAAGGGTCCAAATAAAGGGACATTAGTAGATGAGCCGGAATCTGAGGGGTATAACAGTTGTGGTCCACAATTGGGCGTGCTTGATCCGACTGACACTGCGTGGCTTAATACTCAAGTGGATAAGGCTGGAGTTGATGTAAACGAATGGGGATGGGTTTGTGGATGGGTCATGGAATGTTATGCGAAAGGATACATAACTAAGGAAGATCTAGGATTTGATCTGAATTGGGGGGATATAGAAGGAATAAACAGATTACTTCAGATGACTGCTAATAGGGAAGGATTCGGGGACATCCTTGCTGAAGGAGTCAAAAGGGCAGCGGAATCATTAGGATCTCCAGCTCTCGAGTGTGCAGTTTTCACTGGCAAAGGCAACACTCCAAGAGGCCATGACCATAGAGGTAGGTGGTCCGAGCTATTTTCTGGTGTTGTGGGCAGTATTGGCACTATCGAGACATCGCCACTTGCTCACCCGGAGGAATTTGGTGTTTCTCCAATAGCAAATGCATTTGACCCAGAAGAGGTAGCAGTATCCTTGGGTTTAGCATTAGGAAGGAGACATTTTGAGGATTCCTTAGGAGCTTGTAATTTCACTCTTGGTACTACTGTGACCCTTATATGTGGTGCATTAAGTGCAGTTACTGGGTGGAATTATACCAAAGAGGAAGCAATGAGATTAGGGCAAAGGACATCGGCTATCTTTAGGGCCTTTAGTGCTCGGTGTGGTCATACACCTGATATGGAATGGCCATCACTAAGATATGGTTCAACACCAAAAGATGGGCCAGCTGTAGGTCAATCCGTATTGCAGAATTGGGAAGTAATGCACCAGAAATATTATGAAGTCACAGGTTTAGATTACCAGACTGGTAATCATTTACCACACGTCTTAAAGCAATTAGGATTGGATTACGTTCATGATGAAGTATGGGGCAGCTCAGTTTCTTGATGATACAGTGATATAATAAGTTATCAATAGATTCGATTGGGAGTAACTTGTAAATGAGTAATAGACTTCGTTCCAGAATTTATGTAGTTTTGGGTGTACTTGTTTTCTTGGCGGTATATTCACTATATAGATTCTCAAATATGTAATCCTATTGGCCTAGGCCAATCAAGATAAGGTAAGGAGAGTGAATCATGGCAGATAATGAAATAAAAGAGCACGTTCAGCAGCGGTACGGACAGAGAGCACGTCAGGTATCACAATTGACACTTCTTACACCTATGGAAGCTGCATGCTGTGCAGATGGTACTGCTGAAAAGGGTATGGACAAGTCCCTTGGAGCATACTCGGATTTATATGTGCAGGGAGATTTGGAAGGTATACCATTGGAGGCTATTGCAGCCTCTGCTGGCTGTGGTAATCCTACGGCGTTGGCTGGACTTAAACTTGGAGAACGAGTTTTGGATCTAGGGTCTGGAGGTGGTATAGATTGTTTCTTAGCGGCAAAGCAGGTAGGGCCTACTGGATACGTTGTAGGTGTGGATATGACACCAGATATGCTGGCTTTAGCCCGTAAGAATGCTGAACGGTTGGGCATTGGTAATGTTGAGTTCGTGGAGGGTTATATAGAAGATGTCCCTTTACCTGACGGACATGTGGATGTAGTTATTTCCAATTGCGTCGTCTGTTTATCTCCTGATAAGGATGCCGTAGCCAGTGAAGCATTTCGAGTTCTGGCCCCGGGTGGTAGACTTCACATATCAGACATAATGGCATTGGGACCTATGCCTCAGGAATTCCGCGACAATCCTGATAAATGGGCTGGTTGTGTATCTGGTGCTGAAGAAGAGAAAGATTACTTGGCCCATCTTCAATCTGCAGGTTTTGTTGATATAGAAATTCAACAAGAAGGTGGCCCTAGAGCGAAGGAAGAAGGAATGCCAGACATAGTTAGTGTAAAAGTTGTGGCATTCAAAAGAAAAACCGGATAATTATTTGATTGGATTGTTACACCATCTAGAACGGTAAATCAATTCCGGAGCCTTCTGATATGGCTTTCTTATATATATGAGCGGCTACTGCTATATCCTCTATTCCTATACCCTGTGATTCAAATAACGTGATTTGATCTGGGCTGGTCCTACCTGGTATCTGACCTCCTACTATTGTACTCAATTCATGTACACCATCCCATGTTATTAGACCAGATTGAGTAGGTATTGTTAGATCCGCACATTCTAATTTGGCTTGGTCTATGGCATCTACAGCGATAATAGAACTCTTGGTGATAGCGTTGTCGTCCAACTCCCTACGATCAATGGAATTAGCCCCTGCGGCATTGACATGCATACCAGGTTCCAGCCAATCGCCCAGCAGCACAGGGTCTAGTGTTCTTACGTTAGTAATTGCTATAGCTATATCTGTTCCACTTATCGCCTCTTCACCAGATGATGCAGGTATAACCTCTATGCCAAGTAGGTTGCTCATTTCATTACAAAATTGCTCTCTTCTGCCTGCATTACGACTATAGGCCTTTATAGATTTTATAGGACGTACCGCACAAATTGCTGTTAATTGTGATATAGCTTGGTGACCAGTCCCAATTACTCCTATAGTAGACGAGTCTTCACGGGACATATATTTCGTCGCTACACCACTGGCGGCCCCTGTCCTTATCTGACCTAATTTACGAGACTCAATCACAGCCAATAATTCTCGCTTTTCCCCTCCATACAGTGTAACCATAGATCCGCCGCTACCCATTACTTTGTATCCTCCAAAACCGGCTTGACCTAAGACTGCTACCATCATTGTGACACTCAGGTCATTGTGCGATGTGCGACTCCTAGCATGGTTCTTGCCAGTTTGGTTGGCCTGCTCTATAAATGCAGATTCCAGGGATTCTATAGCCTCATCTATTGGCAAAAGCCTTATAACATCTTCTTCCGTGAGAAATATAGCCATAATCTAATCTTCTTTCATATCTTGGATTTATTAGTTTTTGATCCTAGTCTTTTTCCGAAGATACCTGTACTAACATCTTCCCGAAATTCTTACCCTGGAACAATCCCATGAATGCATCAGGGGCATTCTCAAGTCCTTCTACTATGTCTTCCATATACTGCAATTTACCGTCCAGGAGAAGTTGAGTGAGTCTCGACCGTGCTGCATCTGCCCTATCTGAGAATCTGCCTACAATAAATCCTTCTATAGTTGCTTGGTTTGTTAGAATCTGACGTAGATTGCGGGGCCCAAGATCGGGTTCTTCGAGGTTGTATTGCGATATCTGGCCGCAGATAATTATTCGGGCCCGGTAGGTTAGGTTTTCCATTACAGCATCGGTTATGGGGCCTCCCACGTTATCAAAGTATATGTCTACACCGTCTGGACAAGCATCTTTTAGATGATCCGCAACAGAATCAGTTTTGTAGTTTATGACCGCATCAAACCCGAGTTCATCAGATAGATAATTTACCTTTTCTCTACTACCTGCTATACCTATTACCTTACAGCCGGACAGTTTTCCTAATTGTCCGACTACTGCTCCTACCGCTCCTGATGCTCCAGAGACTACAAGAGTTTCTCCGACTTGTGGTTTCCCTATCTCATATAAGCCATGGTAGGCTGTGAGACCAGGCATTCCTAATATACCTAGTGCAGTGGATATGGGAGCAAGTTTTGGGTCCAAAACACGTAAGTTGTTCCCATTTGATATGTAATAGTCCTGCCACCCTGCTGGCGCTGAGACGAAAGAGCCTACCGGATAGCTATCATTCTGACTAACTACGATCTTGCCGACTGTCCCTCCCGGCATTGTGACACCTACAGGGTGAGGTGGGGTATATGAGCGAGCATCACTTATTCTACCTCTCATATAAGGATCTACGGATAACCATACTGTGCGTATAAGCACCTGACCATCTCTGAGAGGCGGTATATCCGTGGTTATCATTTTAAAAGTTTCTGATGTTGGATATCCGCTTGGTCTATGATCTAAAATTATTTGCCTGTTGGATTGTTCATTTACCATTTTCTATCCTGATTAATGTTTGATATTTGCTTATAAATAAAATATTGAGACTTCCAGATTCTAACATGTATATCTGTCCAGACTCTATATGAAAGTAGTTTTCTGGCAAAGGGCTATAAGTTAGAATACAGTGAGGATATATAATATATGAGATATGTATTACATGCTGACATGGATGCCTTTTATGCATCGGTTGAGCAATTAGACAACCCAAAATTTAGAGGCGAGCCAGTAGTAGTAGGTGGTTCTGAAACCAGTAGAGGTGTAGTAGCCGCTGCCTCATACGAGGCAAGGGAATATGGAATACGTTCAGCAATGCCTATGGCTACGGCAATCCGATTATGCCCAAGGGTTATACGAATTACACCTCGTTTTCCAAGATATAGAGAAGTATCTAACCAGGTTATGAGAATATTCAGTGAATTAACTGAGATAGTAGAACCTTTATCTTTAGACGAAGCTTATATGGATATTAGTAAAGAATCCTTAGATGCATTTAATTTAGAAGATATAGGTAGTAGTTTGAAGTCTTCAGTTAAGGAGCGTACTGGGTTGGCTATTACTGTAGGAGGAGGAACTTCTAAGACTGTGGCAAAAATTGCTTCTCAAATGGCTAAACCGGATGGATTACTATTAATCAGGCCTGGATATGAGCAGTCATTTCTGAATCCATTAGATGTGGGGCTACTTTGGGGCGTGGGTCCAAAAACTGAATCCATATTGAAACAATATGGCATAGATAAAATAGGTGATCTGGCTGATAGAGATGATGATTGGGCGTACAGAATATTAGGCAGGCGGGGCAAGGAACTAAGGTTGCGTGCCTTGGGACAGGACTACTCTGAAGTATCCACATCTAGAGAGACTAAGTCAGTAAGCGTTGAGACTACTCTTACTGAGGACATTATAGATCCGGCCATTTTAAGATCCGAGCTTAGAGACTTGTCTGATAAGTTGGCTTTAAGAATTAGCAGGAATGGTCTCAGGTTCAAAACGGTTTCTCTAAAATTGAGACTGTCGGATTTCACAACTTTTACCCGTCAACAGACTCTTAATTATAATACGGATAATGCCGATACAATATTCGAATTATCTATGGGCTTGCTCGAAAAAGAGATGAAACCTGGATTGGAATTCCGTCTGTTGGGAGTGAGTGTATCAGGGTTCCAAGAATCTGGACAGCTCGTACTTTTCAGCATGTAAAGTACGGGACATTTAGGATGAGGTATAGACCGCTTGTTATTTAATAAAGACCGCAGATTATTTTTGCAGACGGCCGCTAAGTTAGGACTCTCAGCAGGGGCCCTCATCATATTTGAACAAGCATGTTCTAATATGGTACCTACTGAAGAAGCGGTTTCTTTAATGCCGACATCACAGCCGAAGCTTACTCCAACGCTTGTACCAGCCCAAGTAATTGATTCTACTAGCCAAACACCAGTTCCTTATCCAACTGCCGGACCAACACCCATGGTTGGTCCCACCAGCCAACCTGAAATGGCATACCCTATGAATACTCCAGCAGTAAACAAAAAGGTAATTGATGACCCTAGGGTGAGAATGGGGCATTTACTGCGGCGGGCTGGCTTTGGAGCTAGTAAAGAAGAAATAGATAAGCATCTTAGTATGGGAGAAGCTGAGACAATTTCATATTTACTGGATTACGATAAGTCTGATGATAGTGAAGTAGAAAGTCGGATTGAAAGTCTAAACCTGGACTTATCAGATAAACTTGCAGATTTGCAGCGTATGGCCATGCTTCGAATGATTTACACAAATAGACCATTGCAAGAAAAAATGGTTTTATTTTGGCATGGGCTGCTTACAAGTGGTTGGAAAAAAGTAGGAAAGGGTCCATATATGTTGCAACAGGATGAACTATTCCGATCACATGCTTTTGGTAATTATGACGATCTATTGAAAGCAGTTGCTAGAGATTCCGCAATGCTTATATGGCTTGATAGTAGAGTAAACAAGAAGAATAAGCCGAACGAGAATTTTGCACGTGAACTTATGGAACTATTTAGCATGGGAGTTGGTACATTCACTGAAGAAGACGTAAAAGAATCCTCTCGAGCTTTTACCGGATGGTCTCTTAAGAAGAAAGTATTCCATTTTCAAGAAAATCAACATGACTTTGGAGTTAAAACATTTTTGGGCAATATTGGTAATTACGATGGTGATGACGTGGTGGATATAATCATGGAGCAGCCTGTAACCTCTCGTTTCATATCAAGGAAGTTGTTTGAATTTTTCGCATATGATAATCCTGAGGAAGAAGTTATAGCTAGACTGGCTAAAACTTTTAACGATTCAGGTTACAGCATAACTGCATTGTTGAAGGATATTCTGACATCCGAAGAGTTCTATACCCAACAGGCATATAGATCTAAGATAAAGAGTCCAGCAGAGCTCATAGCTGGCACTATCCGTGCTCTAGGTATAGAAAGCACTGTCACGTATCAGGTTAGGAAATATATGGGTCCCATGGGACAGGAGCTATTTAATCCTTTTGATGTCTCTGGCTGGCCAGAGAATGAAGAATGGATAAATAGCTCTACCCTTCTCAATCGACTGAACTTTGTGAATGCTGTGGCAGAAGGTAATAGACGGCATTTCGATTACGACTTAGTGAATATGATAGATCTGAAAACAGTGAATGAGACTAAAGACGTAATTGATCATTTTGTGGACATTTTATTAGATGGAGAAATATCCGAAGAGGAGAAAGGCATATATATTGCATATCTGGATGGCCTATTGAAAGGTGAAGACCTACAAACAGGTTTGACGAAAGACAGGTTGGCGAGTTTGGTGTATTTGGTTATGTCCTCACCGGATTATCAGTTGGCATAAGAATAATATAGGAGTATGAATTGCTAATATCAAGAAGAAATTTCCTGAAATCTACGGCGACATTATTACCTGCGTTTGCCTCACTGCCGATGGTATTTCGTCGCGCAGTAGCATCTTCTATGCTTGAGTCAAGTTCGTACAGCTCTCCGTACCAGAATCGGACATTAATAATAATACAAATGGCGGGTGGTAACGATGGATTGAACACAGTAATACCATACACCGATAGCAAATATTACGATCATCGTTCATATTTGGCTGTATCTGATGAGGACGTTCTGGATCTTAACGGTGAGCTTGGGTTGCATCCAGTGTTAGGGAAGATGAAACTGCTTTGGGATCAGGGCCTCCTCGCTGTTGTTCAAGGTGTAGGTTACGAGAATCAGAGTTATTCGCATTTTGAATCTATGCATATATGGCAGACAGCTGATAATAAAGGCAAGCTAGAAGAAGGATGGCTGGGTCGTTATTTTGAGTCTTTGAAAGGCATGGAAGATAATATATTTCAAGGTCTGGCAGTTGGTAAGCTTATGCCATACGAATGTTCGAATTTGAATGCCCCTATACCAGTCGTTAGCAGTATTGATAAATACAGATTGGAAGGGTCAACACAACAGAGATCTGAAGCATTGTTGAAGCTCTATTCCTCCTCACCATTAGGCGCTCCTTACGGGGTTCTGCTGGATAATACTATCGAAGCGGTATATAAGAGTTCTGAAGCTCTGCAAACAGCAGATAAGAATTATCAGTCTGATATACAGTATCCTGAGACATCACTTAGTAAGAGCCTAAAGGTGTTGGCTGAGGCTATTATCGGAGACCTAGGTGTTAGAGTTGGGCATGTCAAAATAGGTGGGTTCGATACGCATTCTGATCAAATAGTGGAGCAGCCGGCTTTGCTTCAGGAGATGTCGGAAGCAATATATGCTTTTTACGAAGATTTGAAAGCAGCTGGAAGGGATCAAGACGTGTTGATAATGACCTGGTCTGAGTTCGGGCGACGGGTTAAAAGCAATGGCAGTGGTGGTACAGACCATGGAGCTGCTGCTCCGATGTTTCTCATTGGATCACCAGTAGTTGGGGGTATATATGGTGAAAACCCTAATTTGCGCAATCTGGATAAGGATAACTTAAGATTCACAACTGACTTCCGTTCGGTTTACTCAACGGTCTTAGAGGAATGGCTAGGAGCAGCCCCAGAAGCGATACTTGGTGGGCAGAGGTTTGAGCATATACCTTTCTTGGCCAAAGTTTGACTAGGGTGATCGGATATATGAAAAAGAATTTCTTTGTTCTAATATGCGCGGTATCGCTTATGATATTTAATCTGGGTTGTGGTAATCGTGTCGCCAGTGTTCCATCGCATGAGGAGACAGTAGAAATAGAAATTATTGATTTCATTCTCGAAGACGTTTCTGTTTCCGTTAGTACTACTATTGTTTGGACGAATATGGACTATAAGGCGCATACGGTTACTTCCGGTATCTCTCCTAAAAAGGATGGCACTTGGGATAGTCCTTTCATTGAACAGGGAGATACTTTTAAGTTTCAGTTTAAGGAAACCGGCAGCTTCCCTTATTGGTGCAGGGTTCATCCTTTCATGGTAGGCACTATAATAGTAGAAGACTGATATATAGTTATAGAGTCAAGGATTTTTGATTAAGATGGCTAACGAAATAGAGATATCAACCGGTAATCATAAGCTGGATATTGTCCTGAACGATTTGCCACTGGGTCTAAAACAGCATTCAATCAGGGCTCGTGATAAAGCAAAAGAGCTTGCAGAAATCCATGGATTTGATCCCGAACAAGCTGGATTGGCAGGGCTATGTCATGACATAGCAAGAGCAATGAAAGGTGATGATCTTTACCTAAGAGCTGTAGAGTACAACTTGGATATACATCCGGTGGAGAATCAAATTAGGGTGCTTTTGCACGGACCTGTAGGTGCCGAGATACTCAAGAGGGATTGCGATATAAAAGACCCTGAGATCATTGAGGCTATATGGTGGCATTCGACTTTTAACCGTAATCTTGGTCCGGTATCCAAGATTACCTTTTTGGCCGATAAACTAGACCCGAATAAAGCCGCTCGTTTCGACGATCTGGAGGGTAAGTATACGCTAGCGAAGAAGAATTTGGATAAGGCGATATTGTCATTCCTGGAGGAAGATATAAGTAATATGACAGCCGATGGGAGCCAGATACACCCGGCTTCTATAGAGGGTCGTAACTGGCTTCTCGGATTATTGAACTAATTCTATGTTAGATTTAGTTAGACGCTAATCCCAGGATACCTGCTACAGGGACTATTACAAAAAGGGAAATTACGATTGATGGTATGAAAGCTAGTACTACTACTGCGACCGCCCTAATTGTAGATGTATAGTCTAGTGCCTGTCTGACAGCTATTACCATTGCTACTATACCCCATATGCCAATTACCAGTGAAACTACGCCTGACAGAACACCAATTATTCCCAGTAAGCCAGGTGCTTGAGCGAAGCCAGTGGTCCTTGCGAGTTGTCCCCAGTTGGCTTCCGTGGTTGGTTCGGGTAGCAGCTTCGCACCTATTACGTACGTAACACCAGCCCAAACTGCCCAGGATACTATTCCGAAAAATGCTGCTAGTATTATAGCCATAGGAGCAGAAGAGTCTTCTAGACCACTCCCAGGAGCGAGAGCTCCAGATATAGATGACAGGAGTACAACTAGCATTGCAGGTAGAGTTGCTGTATAGTCTGACTCCACCTCCTCGTATACCCTCGAATCTAACATTGCCGCTCTTATAATTCTGTTAATGAATATCAATCTATATTACCTCCTTCGAGTAATCACTATTGGCAGATTCGTAAATCTGTATTTAATTCACAGGCCTTCTTCAAGTCTGTGTTACTGAGTCCAGTATTGCCCAGTTTTTCATATACCCGACTCCTGTTCGCGTAGTATATGCCTCTGTCATCATGAAGTCCAATCGCTGTGTTCAATGCAGATAGAGCGTTTTGGTATTCACCCATTTCTATGTAGGCTTCCCCAATCTGATTATGAGCATTCCCGTGTCCTGGATCTACTTTTATGACCTCTTCGTTCAAAATTATTACTCTGGGATATTCTCCTATTTTGTAATAAGAGAGGCTGCTATAGAATTTAGTCGAGATATCTGTGGGATCCAGTTTCATAGACCTCTCCCAGTCTTCGACTGACTTATAATACATTTCCTGTACGAAGTAAAACCAAGCCCTGTCTGCATAGAGAGTAGCATCTTCTGGAGACAATGATATTGCACTTCCAAGATCTTTCTCTGCCAGATCTATATTCCCCAACATATCATGGGTTCTTCCTCGGACCCTATATAGCCTGATATTGTCAGGGGGTTCTGGTCTGGTATTGATAGCTTCATTCAGGCTTTGTAGAGACAGATCCAGTTTACCAGTCATCCTGTATATTTCGGATTTTGCTTCGTGAGGAGCTGAGGCATTAGGATCTGCTAACACAGCTTTATCTAATTCTTCTATGGCTTCATCAAATAGTCCCTGATGATATAAATCAATACCTTTTTGGAAGTGGTCTACATTTGATTCTTCATTGTTACAGGACACGAATATCATCACTGATATGCATATACATAATATGGTTGTTAATCTGCGATGTTCCTTCATCGTGAGTTATATTGTATTATCCTTTTCTAATTGTTAAGCCTGACAATCCACTCGTAAAATGAAAGCAGATTCTGTTTTACTTTAGATATGGCGATATCGTCTTTGAGGTGACCTGTTTCGTCGAAGTTGGTCATCCCGCCAGATATTCCTATATCTCCGTTCGGCATAACCAGAGCACCTGGATAGACTAAGACCTGTCTTATTTGTGGTTGCACATATGTTCCTAAGCCTGATGCACCACCAGCGATGGTCATAATTGATACAGGTTTGCCATCTAGCACATTGCCTGGGTGACTGAGTCTTCTGGATGCCCAGTCTATCAGATTTTTTGTAACCGCAGGTATTCCATGGTTATATTCTGGGCTAACTATCAATAATCCATCTGATGATGCCACAGCTTCCTTGAATGCTATTACAGATTGTGGAGGCCCCTGATCTTCAATATCTCCGTTATAAAGGGGTACATCATGTATGTATAGTTCTTCTATTAGCATATGGGCCGGAGCGAGATTTATTGCGGATCTCAGTAATAGCCTGTTTACAGAACTGTCTCTGAGACTTCCTGCGAATCCGACAATCTTGATTTCTTGGTTTGCCATTGCGTTCACTCTCTTCAGGCATGCATTATACACTATATGTATATTAATCTATTCTCTTCTGTCTATATGTTGGATTTATAGTGGCCTGTTTAAAAGAAGTCTGTTAGTATGTGCGCGGCAATCAGGCTCTAAGTCTTAATGTCCCAGGAGGATTTAATATGGGAAGTATGTCTCTAAAGAAACTCGGAGGGTTAGCGCTTATAGTAGGACCAATGCTAGCGGTTCTTAGCTACCTAATTCGGCCAGGAGGCGGGATAATCGGAGGAACTGTAGATCCAGCAGATGCAGCAGCATCAATTGGAGTTCTTCTGGAAAATGGTGACCTCGCTAGCATATCGCTTACGCTGATACCAATCGGTTTAGTTATTATGCTTTTTGGTTTTAGGGTGCTTACTGAGAGTCTATCAGGTAGTGGTGCTGCTCTCTCTAGGCTAGGTTTTACGTTCGGTCTATTCGGAGTAGTTGGTTGGATGATTGGTAGTGCATTGGCAGCTACTATAGCTAGTGGTAATTCAGGACCAGCCGCAGGTGCACTATATGCTGCAGGGCTTGGTATAAATACTCTTGCGAGCATTATGGCCGCATTTGGTTTTGTGGCTATTACCTACGGTATCTACCTTAATGAGCAGTGGGCGCATAGGAAAACTCTTACATTGGTTATTGTGGTGGTCCAGGTTGTATTGTTGTTCAGTGCTCTATATGCTGGTATGGAGATTACATTCCAGCAAACTGCCGGCATGTTAGGCGGCGGCGGATATTTCCTCACTGTTATATGGGGAATTTTGATTGGCCGTGAACTTATGGCAGATGAATAATAGCAACTTAATATAACAGTTTACTAATATAGATGGTCTGTATTGCCTAATGTTGTATTACTGAATGCGTGGTAGGGGTCCCTCGGAGACGATCTGAGGGACCCCTAGTTATGTCCCGCATAGGGTTAATGTTATATTTATGCTCTAATGTCATTGGATACTTAGGAGGGCAAATGGGTATCGGAGTCGCATCACTGAACACCAAGATCACCGCCTGCAACAGGTGCGATAGATTGATCGACTATTGTAAGGATGTGTCGACTCGAAAAAAACGCATGTATTTGGATGATGAGTACTGGGGCAAGCCGGTTCCTAGTTTTGGTGATCCAAATGCAGAGATATTGATTGTAGGTCTGGCTCCAGCGGCTCATGGTGCTAACAGAACAGGCAGGATGTTCACAGGGGACAGAAGTGGATCATGGTTATTTGAGGCACTACACCGATTTGGTTTTGCAAATCAAAGTGGATCATATAATAGAGAAGATGGCCTGATCCTGAACAATGTATATATCACAGCCGTAGTTCACTGTGCTCCTCCACAGAATAAGCCGTCCCGGGAAGAGATCGCAAATTGTAACTTATATCTACAGGAAGAAATAAAGCTACTGTCGAATGTAAAAGTGGTTATTGCATTAGGGCGGATAGCATTTGATAACTATATAAAAGCCCTTAAGAACCTGGGTTACAATTGGACCGCAGATGATGAGAAACCAATATTTGGTCACAATCTGGACTATAGAACTTCAGATGGCAAGTTCCTTGTATCATCCTTCCATCCCAGCCAGCAAAATACGCAAACAGGGCGCCTTACAAGAGATATGTTCCATGGTGTATTCGAAAAAGTGCGAAGAATATTGACGAATTAGGCTTTTATTATATTTAGCTAGAGGTTCATATTATTTACTCTTGCAAGTACGTCGGGAATGTCATTAGCCGCGGAATTTACTAGGTTTGTAATTTCGTACACTTCCATTTCGTCCCCTGGGAAAGGTTTAATGAGATCTCTGATCGAGTCTGCATCCTGATTCCTGCTATCAAGCCATAAATCCTCGGAATCCTTAGGTATTATCACTGGCATTCGGTGATGTATGGGCTCCATAAGTTTGTTTGGATGAGTGGTGATTATTGTGCAAGATCGTATGATCTCATCACCCGGAGATTTCCAGATTTCCCATAGTCCAGCGAACCCAAATGGTTCTCCTGATCGAAGTTTGATTCGCATTGGGCGCTTTCCAGCATTGGTTTTCGTCCATTCATAGAAGCCATCAGCCAAAACAAGGCAGCGACGTTTGAACAAAGGTTCTCGGAAAGACGGTTTTTCTTCAAGTGTCTCGCCTCTGGCATTTATCATTCTGGAAGATATATCTGGAGTTTTGGACCAAGGAGGTATCAGTCCCCATTTCATCAGGCTGGCTTCGTTTCTTGACCCGTTATGAGTGACAGTTAAGATTTGTTGGGTGGGAGCGATATTATATCTGGGATTATGAATCAGATCGCTAGCCTCAAAATCAAATCTCTCTCCTAATTCTCCAAGGTTAGAGGTTAATGAGTATCTTCCGCACATAGCCGGATCATATATTCTATTCAGGTATATGGCAATATTCTCTTTGTGACCTTTATATATATCGATAGCAATGTATAATGCACATTGGCTTTGGATACGCAGTCTCCTATAAAATGAATCTTTAATTGTGGGAGGTAGAGATATTTAACTGATGAAAGACTCAAGGGCAAAAGGGATTTATTACGGTTGGTTTATAGTGGCCGCTTCGTTTGCGATCACTGTGATTGGTGGGGGTATCAACAGTAGTCTTGGTGTATTCGCCCTACCAATGAGTGACGAGTTTGGTTGGAGCAGAACTCTGATATCATCTGCCGTGGCAACTGGCATATTGGCAAGCGGTATTAGCCAGGTCCTCTCTGGCCACCTTCACGATATATTGGGCGGTCGCAAGTTGATAATTGCAGGAATATTCCTCGTAGGTCTATCGACGATACTATTGTCAGGAACTTTTCACTATTTATATTTCCTTATCTTATTTGGAATAATCAGATCTACACTGATGAGTTCGATATCTATGACCACCCTTGCAGTACTGATTGCTAAATGGTTCAAGAAAAGTCGCTCAACAGCGATATCTATATCATCATCTGGTGGGTCAGTTGGAGGGTTGCTGCTGGTACCGTTTTCAACTTACCTGATACTTGTCGCAGATTGGAGAGTTACCTGGGTTGCTCTGGGTGTAATAATGCTTGTCCTGGTCCTGCCAACCGCTTATATAGTCTTAAGAAATGAACCTTCAGACATGGGGCTTCAGCCGGATGGAGATAATGTCAAAGGAAGTGAAGACGGCCCAGAGGTTGTATATGTAGAAAAGGGCCCGCTGGTCGTATCAGTCTGGACAGATGCGCTTAAGTCTTATCCGATGTGGCAGTTATTAAGCGGGTATTTCGTATGTGGTTTTACTACCTTGATAATGTCATTTCACTTTGTTCCTTATGCCTTAGAGGAAGGGTTTTCACCAGCTACTGCCGCTATGGCATTTGGCTTACTAAGCATTATGAATACCCTGGGGGTTCTAATGGTTGGTCCGATTGCTGACAAGTTAGGCAATAAGAACTTGCTGGGTTTCGTTTATACCGTTAGAGGCGTGGCTTATATATTATTGCTATTCCTGCCTGGTCAATGGGGG
>PBBS01000008.1 GCA_002717805.1 Chloroflexota bacterium
GACCATACTAGTGTTAGGTATTCAATTGCCTCTATCGAAACCCAAATCCTCAAAGATTCCGTTCTCCACGGAGAAATTGAATCAATACGGCAAAGTTTTAAAGCGGCTTAAATACCCAGATTCCACACATACCACATTTTAATTTTGCTTTCTTTCTATAATTATCTAATCCTGAAAGACTTTCGTGTCTCTCATATTCTCACACTTTCCACAAAGTTAAGTTTTATTGGTATTATTAGATTACTTTATATAAATAAATATTAATGTAATGATTGATATAACAAGAATAAGAGTTAAAGCAGGTAATGGCGGCCCTGGAGGAATTAGCTTCAGGAGAGAGAAGTTTGTGCCTCGTGGAGGACCAGATGGAGGAGATGGAGGAAGGGGGGGAGATGTATANATAAAGGCTACGGAGGGNGTGCATCTTCTNAGGCAATATAGATATAAAAGAATATTTAATGCACAAAATGGAAACGGAGGCAAGGGAAGGCTAAAGACCGGAGGGAGCGGGAAAAGCATAAAATTAGAGGTTCCATTGGGAACGCTAATTTGGAAGGTAGATAAGGATGGTGGGAGGTCATTGTTAGCAGATCTNTCTAACCAANCTCAAGAAGTTATGGTGGCCAGAGGAGGAGAAAGNGGTAAAGGGAATGCACGATATGTTAATTCGACTAATCAAGAGCCGCTTATAGCTGAAAANGGCGAGNAAGGTGAAGAGATAAGTTTGGAATTGGAAATGAAACTGATTGCTGACATAGGTATAGTTGGAACCCCAAGTGTTGGGAAATCTTCATTGCTTAGAGCCTGTTCAGAGGCAAAGCCTGATGTTGCAGAATATCCATTTACAACGCTAGAGCCTGTTCTGGGATACGTTGATGGTAAGAAAGAGGGATTCGTGGCAGTTGAGGTCCCTGGCTTGATAGAGGGAGCCCATAAAGGNGTGGGGCTAGGCCACACTTTCTTGAGACACGTAGAAAGGACCCGGGGATTAATTCACCTATTAGANGGGACNACNTCGGATTGCTTGTCTGAATATAATCAAGTGNGAGAAGAAATGCGATTATTTAACTATGTTTTAGTTGAAAAACCCCACCTGATTGTAGTCAACAAGGTCGACCTTGTTGAGGTATCAGAAAGAAAAGAAGAAATCGAAAAGTCCTTTACNGAGGTGGGCCTCAACGNAATGTTTATATCTGCNAAGACAGGGCTCGGCGTAGACAACGCTCTAGAAAAAGTACAGGCACTGCTTTCCTCTGTAGATATTGACACAAACGAGCAGAAGAAANCTGAAGCCCAGATAACAGGAAAGCCAGAAACAGAAAACCCAAGAGTTATACAAGAAGGGGNTGTGTTTGTTGTTGAGGCAACAAAGGCAGAGAGAATAGTTAGCAGGGTAGACCTTTCAGACAGAAGGGTGCAAATACAGCTATGGAGCGAACTGGACAGACTCGGGGTTGTTAGGGCCTTGGAAAAAGCAGGCGCAGGCACAGGGAGCAAGGTAAGATTTGGAGAAACAGAGCTGGATTGGGAATAATATGAAAATAGGAATCCTCGGAGGAACATTTGATCCAATCCACTTAGGCCACGTAGAGGTGGCTAAGCAGACATTAGCAGAACTAGACATAGACCGAATCCTTTTTATCCCAACTGGGACGCCATGGATGAAAGCAGGCAGTCAAATCACAGAAGGANTGCACAGAAGAAAAATGGTGCAGCTTTCTATTGCTGGCCAAGAGAGAATGGATGAAAGCGGAATAGAAATAGCAAGAGGAGGGCTGACCTTTACTATAGACACATTGAGACACTTGATAAACAGCCAGGGAAAAAAAGACG
The DNA here is from genome assembly GCA_002717805.1 of Chloroflexota bacterium. Taxonomy (GTDB): domain Bacteria; phylum Chloroflexota; class Dehalococcoidia; order Lucifugimonadales; family UBA2985; genus UBA2985. The sequence continues at coordinate 1,834 of PBBS01000008.1, forward strand.
AGCTATTTTTGATAATCGGTGCGGATGCAGCAANCTCAATGCATAGATGGAAAGAAGCAGGGGAAATACTAGATTCTTGTACAGTGGTGGTTGTATCAAGACCAGAGCAAACAGCATTCAACGAAGAACAGTTCAATAAGATACGACCAGGAGCATCAGCGAGAGCTATACGAATAAACTCTCTTGCAATAGACATTAGCGGAGAGAAAATAAGAGAGATGGTTAAATCCGGNAGNAGTATTTCTAAGCTAGTTGACCCCGCGGTGGAACGATATATAAAAAAGAACAATCTTTACAGGGGAGAAACAGATGGCTAAACACCTAGAAGAAAGGGAGCGAATCCTTCAAATAGCAGAACAAGTAGGAGCCCTTAGATATGGAGAATTTACATTGGCCTCTGGAGCTAAGAGTAATTACTACTTTGATGGAAGGTTGATTAGCCTTCATCCGGAAGGCTCCTACTGCTTGGGACAAGCACTATTGTCAGCAATTGGGGACATATACATTGATGCTGTCGGTGGACCGGCTACCGCTGCGATTCCCTTAGTAACAGCAATAGCGCTAGTAAGNCACATAGGAAGCCGAAACCTTACCGGGTTNTTTGTAAGGAGCGAGACAAAGGAACACGGGACGCAAAAGCAGGTCGAAGGAAACTTAGTAAATGGAGCGACTGTAGCGATTGTAGATGACGTGTGCACTTCCGGCGGTTCTCTTTTTCTTGCAATTGATGCAGTTGAAAAGATGGGCTGTAAGGTAGCCTTGGTTCTATCCGTGCTTGACAGAAAGCAAGGAGGGTCTGAGGAGTTAGCAAAGAGAGGATATGCCTTTAGGTCGTTACTCCAGGCAACAGATGAGGGAAACGTAGAAGTTTCCGATTAGGCTNCCTCTATACGTCGAGGTTCTTAACGCTTGTGGCGTAGGCCTGTATGAATTCTTTGCGAGGTTCCACTTCCTCTCCCATAAGGTCAGAGAAAACTCTATCTGCTGTATCAGCATCATCTGCTGCTACCCGAAGTAAGCTTCTGCTTTCTGGGTCCATNGTTGTNTCCCACAGTTGGTCAGGATTCATTTCGCCTAAGCCCTTATACCTTTGCACTGACAATCCTCGCTTGCCGTCCATTTTCTTGACTAGGCCGTCCTTTTCCTGTTCNACAAATGCATAGTGTGCCTCTCTGCCTGCTTGAATCTTGTACAAAGGAGGCTGTGCTATATAAAGGTATCCCCCGTCTATTAATGGCTTCATGTGACGATAGAAGAAGGTTAGCAGAAGGGTTCTAATATGAGACCCATCTACATCGGCGTCAGTCATAATGATAACTTTATGGTACCTCAATTTTTCTAAGTTGAAGTCGTCACCTAAGTTTGCACCTACAGCAGTTATGATGGTTCGTATTTCCTCGTGCCCTAGCATCTTTTCTATGCGGGCNTTCTCTACGTTTAGAATTTTACCCTTGAGAGGCAAAATCGCCTGGAATCGCCTGTCACGCCCTGCTTTTGCTGAACCGCCAGCAGATTCTCCCTCTACCAAATATAGCTCAGANACAGAAGGATCTTTTTCTGAGCAGTCTGCAAGCTTACCAGGCAGGGATCCGCCGTCCATTGCNTTTTTCCTGAGCACCATATCTCTTGCTTTTCGCGCTGCCTCTCTAGCCTTTTGTGCAGTCAGGCACTTTTCAATTGTTCGCCGCGCCTCTTGTGGGTGCTCTTCCAGATAGTAAGTTAATGCTTCTGCTACTACAGAATCTACATAACCTTTTACTTCAGGGTTGCCTAGCTTTGTCTTTGTTTGACCTTCAAATTGAGGCTCGACAAGCTTGACGCTTATAACGGTTGTTAAGCCTTCGCGGACGTCTTCTCCGGAAAGGTTTGACTGGTCGTCTTTCAAGAATTTCTGTTTTCGGGCATAGTCATTAAGAGCACGCGTGAGAGCAGATCGAAACCCAGTAAGATGACTCCCACCCTCGTGAGTATTTATGCAATTAGCAAAAGACAATGCAGTTTCTGAGAATCCAGCATTGTATTGGATGGCGGTTTCTACCATCGTCCCTTCAATTGTCTTTTGTACGTATATTGGGTCGTCTTGAATAGCGTCTTTGCCTTTGTTCAAGTCTTTAACAAAACTAACTATGCCACCATCAAAGTGATACTTTCCNCTCCATTGAGGAAAGCCTTGTTCTTTGTGCCAGTCAGACGTTATAGAGATCATGAGGCCTTTATTTAAATACGCCATTTCCTTGAACCGCTGGGACAATTCATCGAAGTTATATTGTAATTCCCCGAATATTTGTTCGTCTGGAAGGAAGGTGGCCATTGTGCCAGTTCCCTTTGCTTTTCCTACCTGTTCCAAGGGACCAGATGCAAGGCCTCTCTCAAAATCTTGAATCCATAATCCACCCTCTCTTTTTACTTCTACTCTTAGCCAAGCAGACAGTGCATTTACCACAGACGCGCCAACTCCATGGAGTCCGCCTGATACGGCATATCCCTTTCCGCCAAACTTACCGCCNGCATGTAANGTTGTCATGACTGTTTCAACAGCAGACTTCCCGGTGGTTGGGTGTATGTCCACAGGGATGCCGCGGCCATCGTCTTGGATGCTTACGGAACCGTCCGTATTTATCGTGATATCAACTCGGGTACAATAACCAGCCATCGCTTCGTCGACCGAGTTGTCAACGATCTCGTATATTAGGTGTTGTAGGCCGCGGTTATCCGTGCTTCCAATATACATGCCCGGGCGCCTACGGACCGCCTCCATTCCCTCGAGGACTTGAATGTCCTCTGCGGTATATCCATTGTTAGCTTCCTTGTCCACCATAATTTAGCCTTTCTATGTGCCCTCATATTGGGAGAAAACTCAGTCATGAGTCGAGCGCTCAAACACAAACCTCAAACTTTGGGATTATGAATGGCGTGCATGACTAGAGTTGTTGATCTCAAGCAATAGTATTTTGCCTATTAGCGTTATGTTGTTGTCGCCTATTATCAATTGTACACAAAATCTATATAGTCGTCAAAATTACGCGGTATATGCAATATCAAGATTGNCATAAAACAAGATGTTGTATAAAAAGCAGTTCGTTATCTATATAGTAAAAGGATAAAGCTTGCCGAGATAAGCCACAACAGTATATTTAGAAGCAATGGATAATCACGCAGCAAGATTTCTTCAGGTTTTTCACCTAGGCCATCCCTGTGAACTAAGGCTAAATAGCGAAACAAACCGTATAGGACGAAAGGAATAGTTAGCATCATGGAATGGTTCTCTGGCAAATTTTCGGATGTAAAGGTATACAACGTATAAGAGAGTAGCGTACATGGAGCGACTATTGCTAAAAGTTGCTCCAGAAGTTTTTCTGAATATTGGGAAAGGCTATCTCGTTGGCCAGTAGGCCCAATTGACCTGAGCTCACTATANCTTTTCGAAAACCCTAAGAATAGAGCACCTAGGCTTGTACATATGTACAACCAAGGAGATATAGATACATCAAGTACTAAGGCTCCTGCCATAGCGCGTAATACAAATCCTCCGCTAATTATCATAACGTCGAGGATAACAACGTGTTTCAGGAAGAGAGAATAGCAAANCATCATGAGAAAATAGAGAATAGATAAGACGCCAAGAGCGAAGCTAATATAGAAAGATAAGGCTACCCCAATGAAGGCCAACGTAAGGCTGGCNAGTAAAGCAATGGGCGCAGGAATCANNCCNGCNGCTATTGGACGCAANCTTTTTCGTGGATGAAGCCNATCTCTATCTGCATCAATCAGGTCGTTGAGTAAGTATACGGAGCTCGCAAGTATGCAAAAGCAAACGAAAGCAAACAGAGACCTGTAGAGCAATGTGGCGGCGTAGCTAAAATCATCAAGCCCCCAAGTTTCCCCTACTGTAAAGAAAAAGGCAAAGAATATTATNAGGTTCTTGGTCCATTGTTTAGGGCGAGTNGNTAGTACTAAATGTTTGGCTANTAGAATCATTACGTTTTGANAATAAATCCTNTACCTATTGTATTGAGGGGATCATAACTATGGTATAGGATTAAAGTCAACGCTATCTTTTAGCCAAGAACTAGATTACAACAGATAGATCGGTGCCCAATATTTTTGCAGGAGAAGAAGTAGAATGGCGCTATTCTTGGAGGATCAGCAAATAGAGATATACAGGACATTATGCGGATCCGATAATAATAATGCATACTTGATTGTTTGCTCAGAAACTCGAGAGAGTGTTCTTATAGACGCACCACTTAACCCAGGGGCTATACTAGAACATGCAATCGGCACTGTAGTCAAAGCCATACTTATAACACATAGGCATAAAGACCATACTGAGGGCTTAGCTGAAGCCATAACTAAAACACAAGCGCCTGTGCTTGCCCACCCTGCAGACATAGAAGAGATACCCGCCAGTTGNATNCCTGTTGAAGACGGCCANAGGATAGCCTTTGGGAAAAACGAGGTAGTTGCAATACACACCCCGGGNCACACCCCGGGCTCTACGTGCTTCTTGATTGGGAAGTATATTTTTACTGGAGACACGGTTTACTCAGGAGGACCAGGCGAGAGCCGAGGGCCAGAGGCAACGATCCAGATATTGAAAAANATAACAGAAAAAATATACACAATGCCAGATGACACAGTGGTTTTTCCGGGNCATGGCCATCATAGCATTCTGGCTNTTCCGAAAAAAGAGTACAGGGTGTTTCATTCCGAACACCCTGACATACTGCCACCNATACCAGATTAANATATACTAAATGAGTAAACAGCCACAAATATTTATNGACAATAAATCTACTTTAAGTTACCATTGGATACATTCNGNCCGCCTTTTCTANTAGAATTTACTAAATTCGNACAGGGCCAAACTGGAGATCNNNTCGTAGAATATGTACATACTCCTTAGGCTTGTTAGATTTGCCCTGAAATATAANNTCAGACTCGGATTTGCCTANCTCTCTGTTTTAGCAGTTACTATCTTCGCATTAGCTGTACCAAGGCTACTAGGCATCGCTGTAGATGAAGTGGTTGGTTCAGGAGATTTCAATCAACTTGTATATCTTGCTCTTGCTATATTGGCAATAAATTCACTTCGAGGCATAGCTGCATTTGGGCAGCAATATTTAGCAGAGTCTACTGCTCATATGGTGGCATACGACATACGCAATGCATACTACGATCATCTGCAGAGACTGAGCTTTGCATTCCATGATGAAAATCGGTCAGGTGACCTCATGTCTAGAGCAACCGCTGATGTTGAAGGNATTAGGATGTTTATCCAAGGTGGTTTAATTAGAGGCCTGTACATGGTGATGCTGATTGTTGGGGTGTCGGTTGTANTAATNGTATCAAATCTGAAATTGGCAGCCATGAGTTTGATTTTCGTTCCATTTATAGTCGTTCGGACAGGAACGATCATGCTGGCAATGCGGAGAAATTGGTTAGCTCAGCAAACGGAAATGGGATATATGACCATAGTTTTGCAAGAGAATTTGGCAGGCAACAGGGTTGTTAAAGCATTTGCTGCAGAAGAATATGAAGAAGATAAATTCCGATACCACGCCGATAATATAGCAAGCTATGGTTTTAATGCAGAGCGACTTCAGGCTATAACTACCTCNTTGAACAACTTCTTTTTTCTTGGCGCTACCGGAGTCATATTGTGGCTNGGGGGACANGAAGTGGTTAGAGGACAATTATCAGAAGGGGAACTTGTTGCATTCTTGTTGTACTTAGGGCTATTGGCCATCCCGGTTAGGATGGCAGCTTGGATAGTTAATAGTTTTTCTCGCGCCCTTTCCGCAGGGGAGCGCCTGCTAGCAATTCTTGACACGGAATCTCCTGTTCAGGAAAAGGCTAGCGCTGAGAAGATGCCAAGGGTTCATGGGGTACTAAAATTTAATGACGTCTATTTTAGATACAGAGAAGGAATCAATGCTTTAGATGGAATAAATCTAGATGTAGAAAGCAAGAAAGTGGTTGCTATCTTGGGGGCGCCAGGTAGCGGGAAAAGCACCTTGGTTCATCTAATTCCGAGATTTTACGATGTTACCGAAGGACATGTGTCAATAGATGGAGTCGATATCAGAGATGTTACCCTTGAATCACTTAGAAGGAACATCGGCATCGTTCAGCAAGATGTTTTCGTCTTTACTTCTACTATTCGGGCTAATATTGCTTATGGTTCTTTGGATGCGACTGATGAAGAAATTATCAGAGCAGCAAANCTGGCACAGCTTCACGACTTTATCGAAACCCTTCCAGATGGGTATGATACTTATGTTGGCGAAAGAGGCGTTGGTTTGTCAGGAGGACAAAGACAGAGACTGGCTATCGCCAGGACTCTTCTTTTGGACCCNCCTATACTAATCTTGGACGATTCTACTTCCAGCGTTGATACACAGACAGAGCACTTGATAAGAGAAGCATTGCAGACAGTTATGGAAGGACGAACTACCTTTGTTATAGCTCACAGATTGAGCAGNGTAAGGAATGCGGACATGGTCCTAGTAATGGGTTCTGGNAAGATCGTTCAGAAAGGAACACATTCGGAGTTAATTAACNCNGAAGGACCATATAAAGATATATATGAGTTACAGCTTAAACCACAGGAAGATGAGCAAGGACAAGGATTAAACATGAACGTTATGGAGGAAAGATAAATTGAGNTGGGGAGGATTAGGTCAAGGCAGTAGCGGCAATCTGCCTGGCATATTGGAAATAAGACGACTCAGAGGCAGGCTTAGTTTAGTTCTTGAAGATGTTGAGTTTGGCAAAGTTTATGATTCGAAGGTTGTGTTTCGTTTATTGGGTTATGTTAGGCCACATCTGAAACTTACAATATTCAGCTTATTAACTATGTTGCTATACATAGCAACGCAAATATCAGTGCCATTATTGGTTGGNTTGGCAATGAATCAATTCATACAGAATGCTGACCTGCCCATGGTGGAACGTCTGTCTGGCTTGGACCAGATAGGAATAATCTTCTTATGNGTTGCGGTTGCTAATCTAGNAGGCAATTACTTNCACCTGATTGGATTGGCAAAAGTGAATCAGGCAATACTTAGAAAACTTAGAGTAGAGATGCACGCTCATCTACAGAAAATGTCTACCATGTTTTATGATCATAATGAAGTAGGCAGACTTATGAGCAGAGTTCAAAACGACGCGCANGCACTTCAGGAATTCATGATGATTCTTGCAGTAGGAATGGCAGAAATAGTTAGCCTCGGAGGGATAATCGCATTGATGCTATTCTGGGACTTTCAGTTGGCGCTCATAGCTTTTAGTGTTATACCCGTTTTTGCCGTGATAATGATCTTGTGGCAAGGTAGAGCAAGGCGTTCATTCATGAGGATTCGATACGCTATATCTGGGGTTAATGCTAGTTTGCAAGAGAATATTTCCGGAGTTCGAGTTACACAAAGCATGAATAGGCAGACAATTAATCTCAATCAATTTGACCAATTGAATAAAGAACACTTAGACGCGAACGTCAGTGCGACTAAGCTTACAGCAGGACTTATGCCATCAGTAGAAATATTGACAGCAATAGCCTTTGGGTTGTTGGTAGTCGTAGGAGGCCGAATGGAGCAAGAGGGATCTCTTGAATTGGGAACGATGGTCGGCTTTGCACTTTATGTTCAGAGGTTTTTTGAACCAATTAGAGCGCTGGTAATGCAATATGCCATGATGCAGAGGGCAATGACTGCCGGAATGAGAATATTTGAATTACTTGATGTGGAGCCAGAGCTTGTTGACAGCCCAACTGCNGTAGACTTACCACCTATCGATGGAGGCGTTGAACTGAAGGGTGTTTCCTTTCACTATGTACCCAGCGTGGAGGTTTTGAAAGACGTTTCTGTCGACATACAACCGGGTCAGAGAGTGGCAATAGTAGGTCCTACTGGTGCGGGAAAAACGACGATTGTTGCACTAGTTGCAAGGTTTTATGATGTGACAGGTGGAGCAATACTTATTGACGGACATGACATAAGAGAAATTAAGAGGTCTACTCTAGCCAATCAGATGAGCATGGTGCTGCAAGAACCGTTCTTGTTTTCAAGCAGTGTTGCCGACAACATAAGATTTAGCCATAGAGATGTTACCGATGCTAAAATTGAAGAGGCGTCTAAAGCCCTAGGTCTACATGAATTCATTACTAGGTTGCCTGAGGGATATGAAACGATACTGCATGAAAGAGGTAGCAATTTGAGCTTGGGTCAGAGACAGTTGATAGCCTTTGCCAGGGCNCTTGTTGCAGATCCAAAGATACTGATTCTTGATGAAGCTACAGCAAATGTAGATAGTTACACTGAGAATGTGATTCAGAAGGCACTCAAAGAGCTATTACGTGGCCGNACAGCGATAATTATAGCCCATAGACTTTCGACTATTATGGATGCAGATAAGATTATTGTTATGAGTCAAGGAAAAGTAGTGGAAAGCGGAAGGCATAATGAATTGATGNCTGAAGAGGGTTTGTATGCCAAACTTTATGCGATGAATTTTCAGGACCTTCCAGTAGAATAACGCACGTAATATGGAAAGCAAATCAATTTGACCTTAGCTTCCTTGCCACATCAGACAATCCGCCTGTGCGGAGCCTCCATAATCCTTTTAGGTCGTCTGTTGCAGTTTTAATAACATTTACCCTGCTGTCTGGATCATCAATCCAAGTCACTGGCACATCCTTAATCATAAATCCATTCTTTTCGGCCAAAATCAATAATTCAGAATCAAAGAACCATCCCTGATCTTTAACGTGCGGAATCAATAATTGTGCAGCACTGCGGCTTATGGCCTTAAATCCGCACTGAGCGTCAGTAAAACGGGTGAAAAAGATGGTTTTGATTATTAAGTTATAAACCCTAGACGTGAATTCCCTTTTGAGAGTTCTCTTTTTAACTATTGATTTCTTCATTAGTCGAGATCCGATCGCTAAATCGAAACCCTGCTCTCCTATTCCTTTAACCAAGNCAGGAAATGATTCAAGGTTGGTTGACAGATCCACGTCCATGTAGGAGAGAATATCGGCATCGCTTTCAAGCCAGGCTTTTCTCAGGGCTCTGCCGCGACCCCTAACATCTAAATGAATCCAGGACACAACAGGATATTGTTCTGACAACGCCTGGGCGATCTCAGGAGTTGAGTCTACAGAACCATTATCAGCAATAACTATACGATATGAATATGGGCTTTGCTCACTAAGAAAGGCAATAAGGTTGGAGATGCATACAGGTAAAGCCTTTTCTTCATTTAGTACGGGGATTACTATGTCTACCTTAATGCTCATTATTTAATATCTGGTAAGACTAAAATTANTGCTTGAAGTGACGAACGCCAGTGAATACCATGGCTAAGCCNAGTCTATCAGCTGCCTCTATGACTTCTTTGTCTCGAATGGAACCGCCAGGTTGGATTACTGCTGTAATACCTCCAGAGGCACCAACTTCGATACCGTCAGAAAATGGGAAAAAGGCATCGGAGGCGAGAACGCCATCTTTAGCAGATTCTCCAGCAGCTGACAATGACAAATGAACACTGTTCACCCTGTTGGGTTGGCCTGCTCCCATACCTAGCAGNGCGTTGTCTTTCACAATGACGATGGCATTAGATTTTATGTGCTTTACTGCAGTCCATGCAAATTGCAGGTCCTGTAGCTCGGATTCGCTAGGGCGTCGCTGTGTGACTACCTCCCAGCTATCTGGGGACTCTTGTAGGTCATCTGGGGTTTGTATGAGTATTCCCCCAGACACTTGGCGTACCTCTTTGGCATTAGCTATATTTGTGGATTTATTCAAAGAAAGAATTCGCAGATCTCTTTTTTTCTTTAGNATAGCTAAGGCCGAGGGCTCAAAGCTTGGAGCTAGNACGATTTCGTAAAAAATCGAACTCATNTCGTTAGCCGTTTCTTCTGTGACTNTATTATTAAATGCGACTATGCCTCCATAGGCGGAAACTGGGTCACCGGCAAAGGCCCTTCGGTATGCTTCTGTTTGGTTGCTGTGACTAGCGAGGCCGCAAGTATTTGTATGTTTTATAATAGCTACAGATGTATTAGGAAAATCCGATACGGCTTTCCATGCTGCATCGGCATCTAGGATGTTGTTATAAGACAACTCTTTACCGTGCATTTGAGTTGCTCCAGATATTCCAACAGGACCTAATGCCGATGAGTAAAAGGCAGCCATTTGATGTGGGTTTTCGCCGTATCTTAGGTCATATAGCTTCTTGTAACCCAGGGTTATTTCAGAAGGGAAGNCGGAAGAAGGTTGAAGGTANTCGGCCACGATTGTGTCATATAATGATACATGCCGAAATGCTTTGTATGCGAGCGAGCGACGTTGGTCTAAAGAGAGACCATTTGTTGTAATAGTCTCAGCAATCCAGGCATAGTCGTCAGGATCAACCACCACAGAGACATATGGGAAGTTTTTAGCAGCAGCCCTTATCATAGTTGGGCCGCCTATATCTATGTTTTCAAGAGCTTCGTCTAACTCAACACCGGTTCTCGTGATCGTTTCGGCGAATGGATATAGGTTTACTATTACTAAGTCGATAGTGTCTATATTGTTGTNGTTNAGCTCCTGTTGGTGTCCTTGATCGTCTCTTTTTGCCAGAATGCCACCATGTATTATAGGGTGAAGGGTCTTNACGCGCCCTCCTAATATCTCGGGAGATCCAGTGACCTCTGAAACTTGCTTTACCGGCACGCCAGCATCTTTGAGAAGGCCGTGAGTGCCACCCGTGCTGACTATTTCTATTCCGATTTCTTGTAAGGACTTGGCGAAGTCCACTATGCCTGTTTTGTCATAGACGCTAATGAGAGCCTTCATGTTTACATCTTGTCCTCTAAACTACGATTTCATTTTTATTGGTTACTGTGCCTATAATCTTTGCTTCAGGAACCAGATCTTGAATTTTGGACACATTTTCTTCAGACGATACCAAGATCATGCCAATGCCCATATTGAATATACGGAACATTTCAGCCTTACTGACGTTACCTACTCGTTGGATTAGATCGAATATTGGCAGGATTTGCCATTTAGACGAGTCAAATTGGGCTCCAAGATTATTGGGAAGGACACGCGGAACATTTTCAAAAAACCCTCCCCCGGTAATGTGAGCCATGCCTTTTATCAGAGGTAATATTGGGTTAAGCAAAGGGTAGTAACTCCTATGGGGCTCCAATAGCTCTTCGCCCAGTGTTTTGCTTAGTTCTGGGTATCGATTATCTATGTTGGANGGGTTTTCGTCTAAGTTAAAAACATGTCGTGCCATAGAGTACCCGTTGGTGTGTAAACCAGTTGATGCAATGCCTAGGAGGGCATCACCAGGCTTAATTGATGAGTTATCAATAATATTCTGTTTTTCCATTGCCCCAACGATGAACCCAACTAGGTCGAATTCACCTTCTGGATATACACCAGGCAGTTCTGCTGTTTCACCACCAATAAGGGCACAGCCAGTATTTTGGCAAGCATCGGCCACTCCCTTGACCAAACCGGTNACCTTTTTTTCTTCTAGTTTACTCATTGCAATATAATCCAAGAAGAAAAGAGGCCGAGCGCCGCAAGTAAATATATCGTTTATGCAGTGGTTTACAAGATCAATGCCAACGGTATCATATCGGTTCATTAGATTAGCGATTTTTACCTTGGTTCCTACGCTGTCTGTGCTGGAAACAATTATTGGGTTCTTGTAGGCTTGAAGTTCATACATTGCGCCGAAGAAGCCAACGCCCCCTAGCGTATTTTCATTTAACGTAGCAGAAGCCAATGACTTGATTGTATCGGTTATATTCTGTGCTGTTTCTAGATTGACCCCAGCATTGGCATAAGATTCATTAGTCATGGTTAAAATTTGGGAGTAGATGTTTCTAGCGCAAGTTTATTCATTTCAAGCTGTACGGGCACTGGATGGTTGCCCGTGAAGCATCCTGTGCAGTGGGAGTCTTGATCGTCCTTAACAGCCTCCAATAAACCATCAATACTTAAGTATCCGATTGAGTCTGCTCCAACAAAAGAACCAATTTCCTGNATGGATTTATTAGCAGCTATCAATTCACTGTAGGCGGCCATGTCGACCCCAAGGTGGCAAGGGTGCTTTATAGGAGGGGCACAAACCCTAAGATGCACTTCTTTTGCTCCAGCTTTTCTNACTAGATTAACTACATGTGGAGTTGTTGTTCCCCTAACTATACTGTCGTCCACTATCACAACTCTTTTGCCAGCAATTACATCAGGGATTGGGTTAAACTTTAGCTGAACGCCTAGATCTCGTACTCTTTGATCTGGTTCAATAAAAGTCCTACCCACGTAGCGATTTTTGAGAAGGCCATCACTATAAGGAATTCTTGATTGTTCTGCATATCCCATTGCCGCAGGCGTTGCAGAGTCTGGGATGCTGATTACNACATCGGCATCTATAGGATGCTCNATTGCTAATGCTTTGCCCATTGCTCTTCTTAATGAGTAGACAGGATTCCCTCCAATGACGCTATCAGGGCGTGCAAAATATATGTATTCGAATATGCACAAGGATCGCTTTTTGGATGGAGCGGTGTAAAGAGTNCGAAGGCCATCTTGATTGATTACAANGGCTTCTCCAGGGTTTACTTCTCGTATAAACTCAGCGCCCATATGATCGAGAGCGCAACTTTCAGATGCTACAAACCATCCATCATTTAACTTACCTATGCATAAAGGTCGGACACCCATTGGGTCTCGTATTGCCATAACGGAATCTGTTGTCATTACAGTTAACGAATACGCGCCTTCTGCTTTCCGCATCAGATAACCAACTCGTTCAACCCAGTTNCGGCCAGGAGCNTTTGCTAATAGTTGTGCTAATATCTCTGAGTCAGTGCTTGTAATAAACTTGCAACCCCAGTCTTCTAACTCTTTCCTTAAAGAGACAGTGTTCACTAAGTTACCGTTGTGAGCTAGGGCTAAGTCCCCATGGATGCCGGATACAACTACAGGCTGGGCGTTGGCTAATTCGCTGGATCCAGTGGTAGAGTACCTNGTGTGACCAATNCCTAGGTGTCCTTGAAGCTGCTCTAGGTCATGTTCTCTGAATGCCTGAGCAACTAAACCCATAGACGTATGGACTTTTATTGACAGGCCATCACTAACGCTAATGCCCGCACTTTCTTGCCCCCTGTGTTGTAAGGCAAACAGGCCGTAGAAGGCAGTATGCGCAACATTTTCATTTGGGGAGTAGACGCCGACCACACCGCATTCTTCATGTGGCATGTCCGTTCCATAGTCGAAACCAGCGGGAATAGTCGGTNTGTCCAAATGGCCNCTTTTCTGGAGAGAGTACCTCAGCATTNTAGACCCATAGAAAAACTGGGTCAATCCCTTAAATGATATTCTAAGGGCTTTAAATTCATTGTTTTTATGATTGGATATGGTTAACCTAAAATTGGTTAAGTAATTAGTGAGGCTTAGATGAAAATAGCTTTAGTTGTTGATTTTGATGGAACAGTAACGGAAGAAGATGTGGGAGTGGGNTTGTTGAACACATTCTCCTTGGAAGATTGGCATCTGTATGAAAGGCTTTATGTCTCAGGATCAATAAGCCTCAGAGACTGTTTGGCAGGTGAATACACCACGCTTCCANCTGATGAGAGTATGCTAACTCAGCACGCTGTGTCTACANCAGCTATACGGAAAGGCTATCATGAATTTGTTGAACATTGTGGAAACCAGAAATGGCCGATATTGATAGTTTCTGGNGGCCTAGATTTCTACATCAGGGCCATATTGGATAATAATGGTCTTTNTGGTCAACAATTTGTAAGTGGCCACGCTGTTTTTTCTGGTAGGGAAAGAGTCTTGGTTCAATGGGATACAGAGCCGTATTCTTGTGTTAAAAGCGGAACGTGCAAATGCCATTATGTTGACCGAATGACTGCTGCTGGCTATAGCGTGGTGTTTGTTGGAGATGGTATCACCGATACTTGTGCTGTAGATAAGGCAGCTTATGTTTTTGCTAGGCAGAGATTAGCTTCTTATTGTGAAGAAAATGACATTAAGTTTCATCATTTCAATACTTTTTTTGAAATACAGGAATTGCTTTCCTCTATGGCTANTGGGAGTAAGCATTGAGGAAAATTATTGCGTATAGGCTAGAGATTTTCTTAGTAGCCTTGAGATTAGGCCTTACTTCGTTTGGGGGGCCCGTAGCTCACTTGGCTTATTTTAGAGATGAATATGTTGTGAAGCGGCAATGGGTTAGAGATAAGGAATACACGGAGATAATTGCGCTTTGTCAATTTCTTCCCGGTCCTGCGAGTAGCCAAGTAGGTATAGCGGTAGGCATGAANAGAGGGGGTGTTATTGGGGGCTTTCTTGCATGGCTGGGTTTCACGCTGCCTTCTGCGATTATAATGGGAGCGTTCGCATATGGAATTCTTTCATTTGAAGAGGTTGGTTCCCTTGGGTGGTTCAAGGGGCTGAAAGTAGTAGCAATTCCTGTTGTCGGAGTTGCTATTTATGGTATGTTCCAGCGGTTTTGTATAGATTGGCCTAGGCGAGTTATGGCAATTGCTGCGGCTGTACTTGTATTGTTTATAGGTGGAACGANTATNCAAATATACGTAATTATTATTGCCGGGTTATTAGGCCTAGTAATTCCCTTGTCTGGTAAGCAAACAATTCGAGATGAAAGAACNACTTTTGGTAAGGGGCGCATCCTTCCAATAGTAAGCCTTGTGGTTTTTGCAGTGATACTGTTTATATTCTCTAATCCAGCAATTACAAAATTGGTAAATAATGAATATTTCTCTCTGAGTGAAAATTTCTATAGAGTTGGCTCATTGGTGTTCGGCGGAGGACATGTTGTTCTTCCNTTATTGCACGATACTACAGTTATCACTGGGTGGGTTACACAAGATCAGTTCGTAGCAGGATATGGGCTGGCTCAAGCTATTCCTGGNCCACTATTCACATTTGCAGCATACTTGGGCGTTTTAGTGGATCAGCAGTTTAATCCATGGGTTGGGGGCATTGTCGCCTTAGTGGCCATATTCTTGCCGTCATTTTTCCTTGTTATGGGAGTGTTGCCCTTTTGGAATAGGATTAGAGAAATACGGACAATACAGCGATCTGTTTCATCGGTTAATGCTGCTGTTGTAGGTTTGCTTATAGCAGCATTCTATGATCCTATTTGGACGAGCACGATTTACAAGCCAGAGGATATTTTATTATGTGTGGTTAGTCTTGGGGCGATGGCTTTATTGAAATGGCCTACTTGGCTAGTNGTTATCCTTACGGCAGGAGTAGGCCAGGGTATGACATATTTGATATAGAATTAATATGCTGAGAGAATTTCNCTGATTTTATCAACGATATTATCCATGCCAATCGCCTCNGGCTTTGTCTGCCTTCGGATTTTTATCTCCACTTGATTAGCTTTTAGGTTCCTAGGGCTGACAATGATACGAATAGGAAACCCCAACAAATCGGCATCGTTGAATTTGACCCCGGGGCTTTCGTCTCTATCATCGTAAAACACGCCAAGGCCGCTTTGAACTAGTAGAGAATAAAGTGATTCAGCTGACTCTTTAATGCTTGGGTCTTCGGTGTTGAGCGAAACTAGGTGTACATCATAGGGNGCGATGTTTGCAGGGAAGATGATACCCTTTTCATCATGATTTTGCTCTATGGCGGCTGCTAGCAGCCTGCCTACACCTATNCCATAGCAACCCATAACCATAGGGNGCTCTTTTCCATCTTTGTCGATGTAATTNGCGTTGAATTTATCAGTAAACACTGTTCCCAATTTGAACACATGTCCTACCTCTATTCCTCTTTGTGATGAAAGTGGGGTCTCGCATCTTATACAGGGATGTCCAGCTTGAGTAAGCGCTATATCTGTAAATGAGCCAGCATCAAAGTCCCTTGGTTGATTCGCATTTATTAAATGGTGATCTTGGTGATTAGCACCAGTAACAAAATTAGAGCCAATGGCCACTGATAAATCCGAGATCACNTTGATTTCTGGAGACTTAACCGGAGACAAGAATCCCGCAACCATACCAGCTTTTTTGACCTCTTCTTCTGTAGCTAATCTTATTTCCGCTCCACCTAAAAGGTTCTTGAGCTTGACCTCATTCACTTCTAGGTCGCCTCTAATGACCACAAGCACCAATTCGCTACCGATTGAATAAAGCATAGATTTTAGAGTCTTGTTAGGATGTATNTGAAGGAAAGAAGATAATTCATCAATTGTTTTNATTCCTGGAGTTGATACTTCTTCTATTGCACGAAAAGGTTCATTGGGTATATCGGGCCTGATGCCCTCAGCCCTTTCTAGGTTAGCTGCATATCCGCAATTGGTACAGAATACNATTACGTCCTCTCCGCTATCTACTGGCACAAGAAATTCATGCGAGTCCTTTCCCCCTATAGCTCCACTATCTGCTTCAGCTTGAATCACGTTAAGCCCGCATCTCTGATAGATATTCTTATAGGCTTGCACCATGGTTTCATATGTCTGATCTAGACAGGCCTCGTCAGTATCGAAGCTATATGCATCCTTCATNTCAAATTCACGTACCCTAATCAAGCCGGCCCTCGGACGCAATTCATCCCTGAACTTGGTTTGTATTTGATATAAGATTAGTGGCAAATCCCTGTAACTATCTACAGAAGCCTTAGCAAGCAATGTGATTGCCTCTTCGTGTGTGGGTGCTATAACTAAGTTTCTTTCTCGACGATCCTTCATTCGAAACAAATTATCACCGAATAGTTCGTTGCGACCCGAATCATCCCATATATCCGCAGGCTGTAGAGCAGGCAGGCGAAGTTCTTGACTTCCCGCAGCGTCCATTTCCGATCTNATTATAGCCTCAATTTTCTTGAGTGCCCGCCANGCTAATGGCATATAGCTATATATTCCTGATGCTAGTTGTCGAATCATGCCCGCTTTTATTAGTAAGCGNTGGCTAGGTGTTTCTGTTTCTGNTGGATCTTCCCGTAGGGTTTTACCAAAAAGGTTGGAATATCTCATGGCCTGCTATGCTACTCGGTTTCTCTTGGACATTATTCTTAAATATTATTTATGAGCTAAGATTTACTTGCANTTGGTCGTTGANCTCAAATCGCAGATTAATATTCAAGCAAGCGATTGTCAACTGGANTCCAGTGTATTCCAAAGAGCTACATCTCGTTGAGCTCTCTTATTTGTAGGATTGGGCTATATTAGAAGGTGTTGCTATAATTGAGCATAGCAATATTAGTGAACGGAAACGATACACTTTGAAATATAGGATTATTGGNGACACTGATTTAAAAGTTTCGGTTATAGGTATTGATGTCTGGGCTAATGCTGTATCAATATCACCNTTAATTAGGAGNCACGAATCCGACAAGATTAGATTCTTGCAAGAGGCTGCAGGAGCTGGCATTGCCNTTTTTGATACTGGCCANTTTTGGAAAGATGGCTATNCAGAAAGGATATTNAATAAAGCAGTTAAGCAACTCAGGCACGAAATCATTATTGGTAGTAAATGTGGTTGTAGTTGTGGCAGGGATAGAAATCTTCAGNCAAAGACAAAAGAAGCCGGAGATGTTTCAGCAGAATTTATTCGAAGGTCATGTGAAGAGAGCCTAAGGGCACTTGGTACTGATTACATAGATATATACCAAATACAATGCATTCCTGAACACATATACTTACATGAGAGATCTGTTTGGTTGGAAACATTACAATCTTTGGTTAAGGAAGGCAAAATTAGACATATTGGCTTATCTACTGATGTAGAACAAACATTAATGGATAAATACCTAAATGACCACGTAGACGTGATTCAGGTTCCATATAATATTTTAGACAGAAGACTGCTTGATGATTTAGCTGAAGATAAAGAGATTATTCCTAACTCCGTAATATGCAAAGATTTGACAGGCGAGATGCTTTTAAATGAATCTAATCTATTGATCAATGATCAGCATGGAGTACACCCCAGCAATAGTATTGATATAGCATTAAGCCAGAGGATGGAAAAAATCAGAAATCTGGCGTTATGCTGGGACGTTCCAGTTGAACAAATAGCACTCGGCTTTTGTCTCAAGAATTCTTATGTTTGCAGCGCACTACCTGTTTTTGGAAGTATTGGTACTTTGATGGACATATGTAATGGGGTTGATGAACAGGAGATATTCGAGGACTTAATGTGTGAAGCAGAGACCATTTAAAGGTGAAGGTGTTTATCTAGGAGAGTTCGTCGTAAGGTTGCGCTTAGATTCTGTCTCAAGCAACTCAAAATCCACTCTGGGCAGTATATGCAAGTTTCCCTGGAAGGCAAGGAACCAGAGTTCCGGGGGCCATTTTTTTACGTACTCAAGCCGCGGGCCAATCTCAAGAGCATCGAGAAAAGCGTCTTCCTTTANTAGAGCTACCGGCTCTATATTAACACGCCAGGGGTAGTCCTCTGCTTTACCTTCAGTTTTCCATATTGGAGAATGATCTTCAAAGCATTTAGAGGTGACATTGCAAGTTCCTGCAAANCCCCGATTGTCATATATGTAATAAACCAGACGATCACCTGGCTCCATACGTTGAGCTTTGCGTTTTTGATGTGTTTTCAAACCTTGCAAGGTGAAATTCATATCCCTAGATATTCGAAAATTTTCCAAAGANGTAGAGACCATCCAGTATGTTTTCCCTCGCGGCATATAGTTAATTCCTCCGACAGCTATTGTCTATTTCTAAGGTTTCTCAGTATAGCATTCTAGCAAGTTCATTAATAATAGTCTTAATCAACCTAGATGTCTAATTATACCAATTACTTTTCCTTGGACTATCAGATTATCGGCTTTAACATATATCGGGTCCATAAGCGGATTAGCTGGTTGCAGGCGGACACGGTCGCCTTCTTTGTAAATACGCTTTAGAGTTACGGCTTCTTCGAGTTTGAGCCAGGCAACGACCATATCTCCGTTCTTGCTTGATGTAATTGGCTCGATTATGACTGTGTCTCCATCGTCCACTAAGGCATCTATCATTGATGTGCCTTTTACTTTTAGTGCATAGATGTCTTTCTTGTTGCCAAAAAATTCGGGAGATAAANCTACTGAGTCTATAGGNTCACCNATTCCCCACGANTCTTGTCCNGGGATGCCCAGTGGCTCGCCAGCGGCTATTGATCCTAGGACGGGTATTGTTTCATTGCTGTTCTTGCCAACTAACTCGATTCCTCGTGAAATATTGCCAGCTCTCTTTAGATACCCGGCTTTCTCGAGTAAATTTAGGTTGTAATTNACTACAGATGTTGAGCTAATGGAACATGCCTTTTGTATGTCACGAATTGTTGGAGGGTAGCTATTTTGTTCATAGAAAGATTCTATGAANCGCAATATTCTATCTTGTCTTTCTCTTAACACAAACATCACCTATGCTGGAACATTTGTTCTAATTTAGCACATGATATTCTATCTGGTCAAATACTAAGAGGAATNACTCCTGAAATAGACGGTTTTATCTAGTAGAGATATACTTAGTTAACAACTAAATAAGCGGAGGATTGAAAATTGGCAGAGGTGCGACCTTTTAAAGGTATAAGGTATGATTCGGCATTGGGCTTGGGAGAAGTGTTATGCCCTCCTTACGATGTGATATCAAAAGAACAGCAGAGGGAATTACATGAGGTAAATAAATTTAATGCGATTAGGCTTGAATTTGGGTTAGAGGCAGCTACGGANNCATCGATAGACAATAGATACACAAGGGCTGCNTCTACATTGGAAGAGTGGATAAAATCAGGTGTGTTGGTCGCTGAAGAAGATGAATGCTACTACATTTTGGAAGAAGGGTTTGTGCACCTTGGGATAACTAGAAATAGAACATCTATTGTAGCAAGAGTCAAGGTTGAGGAATTTGATAAGCGGATTGTTTTGCCGCACGAAGAGACATCAAGTGCCCCAAAGAAAGACAGGATGCAGATTTTAGAGGCAACGCAGGCAAATTTGAGTCCAATAATGTCAATATACAGAGACCACNNACAAGTTGTTGTTGGGATAATTGAAGAACATAAGCATAACCTACCGATAGTTGANGTAGAATATCAGGACATTAATATTAAACTATGGCCGATATCAGACAAAGGTCAAATAGAGCAAATTGCAGCAGGATTTATCGACAATCCTATATATTTGGCAGANGGCCACCACAGATATGAAACAGCATTGAAATATTCTCAGGAATCACATTTGGGAGAGCAAGTGCGAGATTTCGTCATGATGTCATTGATTGAAATCGATGATCCTGGGCTCTTGGTTTTACCATATCACAGGATGCTTCGAGACATTGCTGAAAAAGAGCAGGAATTGCTTCAATTAATTCAATCTAGCTTTGTAGTAGTTGAAGATAAGAGTTTAAATAATAGCAAAGAAAGCATAGAGGAACTTGGCGTGAGTCTGGAAAGGTCTTTAAGTAGCAAGTCGGATGAACTGCAATTTTCAGTTATATATGATCACGGCTCTAGAATNACCACATTTTCTATGAATGNAGAGNTGGATGGTTCGGAGAATTCGCTAGAAAAATGCCCGACTTGGATATTAGAACAGAAGGTATTGAGGCCATTGATGGGNCCCTTGGAAGTAATAGTAGATCAGGGAAAACTGCATTTTAGCCATGATGCAACNGAAGTATTGGCAGGAGTTTCGTCAGGTCAATATAGCATTGGTATTTTGCTGCCTTCTATGCCANTACAACTATTTGAAGAAGTGGTGTTTTCAGGGGAACGAATGCCTATTAAGTCTACATATTTCAGTCCTAAGTTGCCCACAGGTGTAGTGATAAACCAACTAAAATAAGATTNATGCGGCATTAATTCATAATATGACCAGAGATTTTACTTTTTCGTTGCCAGTCANGGNACTNAGTCGTACAGCAANAATAATCGTCATAGCGAGATCTTTGACCACATTTGGGCATGGATTCTTGGCAATTTTGCTNGGGATATATTTGGCAGATATAGGATTTTCACTANTTCAAGTAGGCTTATTTTTTAGCATTGGTGTCTCAGGTGGAGCNNTATTCGCTTTCCTTGTGGGGATATTGGCTGACAGAGTAGGCAGAAGGAAAATATTAATTTGNTTAACCCTACTGACTGCCATGTCAGTAGGGTTACTAATATGGGCAGAGCATTTTTATGTGTTTCTTATTTTGGCATTTATTGGCAATCTCAATGGAGTAGGAGCAGGGGGCAGCGGACAGGCTTTGCAACCAATAGAACAAGCTAGCTTGTCAGATTCCGCTCCAGCTGATCTAAGAACAGAGATTTTTGCACTCTATAGGATTGTNGGNACATCGTGTGCGGCACTTGGGGCGCTAACAGCAGGTCTACCAAGGGTATATGTGGAGATATTCGGAGTCTCTGATTTATCAGCTATCAAGATGATGTTTATGTTCTTTTCAATCTTGCTTTGCTTGGGGGCATTTACATACTCTTTCCTTTCTAGAGAAATAGAAGTTAAGTATTCTTCTGCCCGATGGACGAATCCATTCACGCTACCATCAAGGAAGACCATTTTCCCTTTAGTTGGATTATTTAGCCTTGACCACTTTGCAGGCTCTTTGATAATCCAGGGTTTGGTCGCATATTGGTTTAAGGCTAANTTTGGCTTGGAGGTCGACTCACTAGCATTTATATTTTTCTTNGCCCAAATCTTGTCTGCTTTATCTCTTTGGGCTTCGGCTAAAATTTCTAACAGAATAGGNCGTATCAATACTATGGTATTCACTCATGCGCCTGCTAACATCTTCCTTTTAGGTATGGCTTTTGCTCCTAATGTATGGGTAGCAATATTTTTTTGGCAACTCAGATCACTACTTGGAAGCATGGATGTTCCCCCTAGGGATTCTTATATTATGAGCGTTGTAAACGAAGAAGAGCGAGTTGCTATGGCAGGGATGCATATAGTAGGGCGTAGTTTAAGCGGCACNCTNGGGCCATCAGTTGGGACGGCTTTGTGGCAAGGAGTTTCTGCNGGTGCGCCATTCGTTGCTTGTTGTGCAATTAGGATGATATATGACGCCACTCTATATATCATGTTTAGTAAAGTCGTGCCTAAGGATAGTAAGAAGTGATATATTTGAATCAAGGAATTTCATCAGGCCGCAAAAGGGTTTAAGTTATGGATAGTTTTACTGAAGAGAGAGTTATATTCTTAAGAGAAGAGATTAATCGTCANAACAATCTCTATTATGTTTCCAATGATCCAGAGATTACCGACAACGATTACGATCTACTAATGATTGAGCTAAAAAACCTTGAGGCTAGGCATCCTGCATTGATTACAAACGACTCCCCGACTCAGAGAGTTGGCGCTCCATCCAACGAAAGTTTTGGNAGGGTGGAACACCGAGTACCTTTNTTGAGCTTGGGTAATGGGTTTAACTTGGATGATATNCAGTCTTGGCANCAAAGGACGCTGAATCTATTAGGCGATAGTGAAATGGAAATGGTATGTGAATTAAAGATAGATGGTTTAGCTGTGTCATTAATTTACGAGGATGGCATATTTGTGAGAGGTGCTACTAGGGGTAATGGTGTAGTTGGTGAAGATGTAACCATGAACCTGAAAACCATAAAATCCATACCAAGGGCCCTATCAGGAGCTAGACCAGGTGTGATTGAAGTACGAGGAGAAGTCTATATGCCTAGGTCAAGTTTCCGGGTNCTTAATGAAGAACGTTTGAGAAATGGTCAAAAACCATTTGCTAACCCGCGGAATTGTGCCGCCGGTTCTCTTCGNCAATTGGACCCAAACATTACTGCAGAAAGGCCATTGGATATATTTATATATGGACTNGGATATATTCAGGACGGGGTCTCATTTCAAGATCATTGGTCTGCACTGAAATACATAGAGGAACTAGGCCTCAGAACAAATTCCAATAATCGTATATGTGCAACTATTGCGTCAATCGAAGAATACTATCAAGAATGCTTAGAAAAGAGAGAAGATATTGATTATGATGCTGATGGAATAGTAATCAAGCTGAATAATCTTGATAAGCAATATTTCTTGGGATCAATAGGAAGNGAGCCTCGGTGGGCAATAGCTTATAAATACCCTGCTGAACGCACCACTACTACCCTCTTGGAGATAGGAATAAACGTAGGGCGTACAGGAACATTAAACCCATATGCTATTTTGGAGCCAGTTGCAGTTGGTGGNGCTACAATACGAATGGCTACTCTGCATAATGAAGAAGACATAAGGCGCAAAGACATNAGGGTAGGAGACACNGTTATAGTTGAAAGGGCAGGGGAAGTCATTCCACAAGTGGTTGGACCGGTAACNGAGTTAAGGATAGGCACAGAAACAGTGTTTTCTATGCCAGCAACTTGCCCGGTTTGTGGGTCTTCAGTAGTGAGAATGCAAGGCGAAAAAGGGGCAATGTGTCCAAACTTGCAATGCCCAGCACAATTTGTAGAACTCCTAAAACATTTTGTTTCCAGAGATGCCATGGACATAGAGGGTCTGGGTGAAAAGATTTGTGGGTTACTGTTCCATGCAGGATTAGTTCAGAGGTTATCCGATTTATATAAGATTAAGGAAGACGATTTACTGGAACTTGAGGGGTTTGGAGAAAAAGCTGCATTCAACCTTATTAGANCTATTAACGAAAGTCGCGACAAGGAATGTCAAAGGATACTATTCGGTATTGGTATTCCAAATGTAGGCCAAGAGACAGCCCGGATATTGATTGATAGGTATAAGAGTATTNATAGCGTAGCTTTTGCGAATGAGCAAGATTTAGTAGAGATACCAGGCATAGGCCCGAAAATCGCCAGCGGTATAAGAACTTATTTTGAAGATAGTACTAACATTGAGGTGCTTAATGAATTGNGNCAGTNAGGGTTAAANATGGCCATTCAGATTTCGCAAGNTGTTGAAGACTTGNTTTTACAGGGTAAACAATTTGTGATTACTGGTCGCATGGATGGTTTAAGCAGGAACGAATTAATTGGGGAAATAAGGAAAGTTGGTGGGACTGTAAGTACTAGTCTATCTTCGAAAACAGACTACCTAATTGCTGGAGAACAACCGGNATCAAAAATGACTAAGGCGTTAGCATTAGGGGTTCAAGTTATTTCTGANCTCGACCTATTGTCAATGATAAAAATGGAAAGAGGACAATGAAGAGTTGATGTTTGCAGTAATAGGCTTAGGAAATCCAGGCACTAAATATAAAGGCACCAGGCATAATATAGGCTTTGCAGCCCTAGATCATATAGCTGGCAAATTTGAGTCAAAATTTTCCGATAGGCATAAGCTTGCTGAATTTGTTAGCGTTAATCACGGCGAAGAACAACTTTTGCTAGTTAAGCCTAAAACATTTATGAACAATAGTGGGAAAGCAGTGTCTTACATAATGTCCAGATTTGGTTTATCGATAGATCAAATAGTAGTTATCTACGATGATTTGGATTTGCCAGTGGGAAAAATTCGGATACGACCAAACGGTAGCGCAGGTGGTCATAACGGTATAGCTTCGATAATCTCGGCTTTAAATACTAGCAGCGTATCGAGAATTAGAATTGGCATAGGTAGACCCGGGCAATCAGTTAATCAAATAGGCTATGTTTTAGGAAAATTTAGCACGGAAGAAGAGAACATTTTAGGGGAANTTAGTAGCAGGGTCCATGATGCGGTAATCCAGATTGTAGAAGATGGAATAGATACAGCCATGAATACACACAANTAAGAGTGGTGCCCTCAAGGGGATTCGAACCCCTGATCTCCACCTTGAAAGGGTGGCGTCCTAGGCCAGACTAGACGATGAGGGCACGTTCAAACAGCTAACTATCGAAGTGCTTGGCTCAAGAATCAGCGTTAAGTATAATACTATTATTGTTTAAGGATATAAAGCCAACTGTTCCAGACCTTGAGTTTCTTCTAAGCCACACATCAGGTTCATATTTTGTATTGCCTGTCCCGCTGCCCCTTTTACCAAATTATCTAGACAACTAATCACCATCAGTCTATTGGTTCTCGGGTCAATTACAGGGTATATTACGCAGTTATTATTACCTGAGGTATGTTTGGTCATTGGAGACGCTTCAGCTATACGAATGAATGGCTCGTCTTTGTAGTATTGATTGTATAAATCCCTTATTTCTCTTATACCTTCCGGCCCAGATGCTACGGCCCCGTCAGTCAANTTTGCATAACAAGAGTTAAGAATNCCTCTTGTCATAGGTATCAGGTGTGGCAAGAAAGTTATCCTAGGGTTGTATTGATCTGAGATCAAACCAAGCTCCTGAGTTATTTCTGGAAGGTGTCTATGTCCGTTGACGGCATATGCGGATACGTTTTCATTTACTTCTGANAAATGGGTATTAAGGCTTAATCCACGCCCTGCACCAGAAACACCAGATTTTGCATCTATGATCACGTCTTCTTGTATTAGTCCCTCTCTAATGGCAGGGGCTAATGCTAATATGGCTGCAGTTGGATAACAGCCAGGGTTTGCTATGAGATTTGATCCCTTTACCTCTGACCTATAGAGTTCCGTTAATCCGTAAACTGAATCTTCCAATAAGGAAGGCATAGGGTGAGGTACGCCGTACCAGTCCTCGTATTCCGTTGGGTTCTTAAGGCGGAAATCAGCACTTATATCAATTACTTTAACCCCAGATTTAACCAGTGGAATACAAGCTTCAGCGCTTGCTGTTTGAGGAAGTGCTGAGAATGCTACGTCAACGCTCTCGGATANTTCATCTTGTATGGTCAATTCTATGTCGCCCAGGTGAGGAAAGGCTTCCCTTAATTCTTGACCAGCCATACTTCGTCCTGTTACTTGAGTCAGTTCTACTTCAGGATGGATATGGAGCAGTCTTGCCAAATCCATGCCAGCGTATCCAGTAACATTTATAATAGCGGCCTTTATCATCGCACACCTCCCCAGATTAATAGGTTGACAGTATACATTCTGTTAATATCCTGTACAAGCTTTACTATCCATTGAAGCTGAATGCTGAAGGGCAAATCTTTGACAGATTACAGTCAGTACACTTGGGTTTTCTTGCCTTACATATCTGACGACCATGGGTAATCAAATAAACATGGAGTGCAAAAATCCTATCTTGTGGAATTAACTCATCTAATAGATCGTGGGCTTTGTCGGCGGAAACACCTGGCTCTATAAGGCTTAACCGCTTAGTCACTCTGTATATATGCGTATCAACTGGCATAGCCGGCAGACCGAGAGCAAAGCATAAAACAACAGCCGCAGTTTTTGGACCAATGCCGGGCAGACTGCAAAGCCAACGCTTTGCATCAACTAGTGGCATATCTTTTAAGAAAGAGAGATCAAGATTACCTCGAAGACTTCTGATTGACTTTAGTACNGCTTTAATGCGAGGGGCTTTTATTTTTGAAAGGCCACCCATCCATATAGCATTTGCAATGCTATCGGTGTCAGCATTCTCAACGAGGTGCCAATTTGGGAATATATCTATNAGGTTNTAGTAGGCTCTAAATGAATTTATGTCTGACGTATGTTGTGAAAGTATAGTAAANACCAACTCAGATACAGGATCAAATCTGGGTTCCCAGTTTGCAGGACCGTATTGATNACTCAGTATCGTGTAGACAGAATCAGTGTAAGTTTTGAAGGANTTTTTCATACCAATGCAGATGTTTNATAAGGCTGAATACTGGAGCGGGAGATGGGATTTGAACCCACGACAACCGCCTTGGAAGGGCGGCGCTCTACCCCTGAGCTACTCCCGCAGAAGAAAAGGAGATGCAATTGTACCATGTGCGTGCTGTACAGTCGATGGGATCTGAGTAGCACATAGAGGGATAGTCATTTCGTTTTAAATCGTTATAGAATACTAACCAAGATGTTTTCAATAAATAACGAGCACAAACAAGAAATAATAAGCCATGCCCTTGAAGAAAACCCAAATGAATGCTGTGGTATTTTGGTTGGCAAGGATGGAGTTGTAGACAAGGTACGTAGAATGNNTAACACTGCAGCTAGTCCTTACAGATACGATATGGATCCTTCGGAATTAATGAACATATTGGATTCAGAGTACGAAAATTCTGAAAATGAATTAGTTGCAATATACCATTCTCATACCCACAGTGAGGCTTATCCATCCGATACAGATGTTAGGTTAGCNCCTACATCNTTTTTCCCGGATGCATTCTATATACTGGTTTCTTTATTAGATAAAGATAATCCTGATGTTAGATCATTTCGGATTGAGNANGGGATAGTCAAAGAAGAGGAATTAGGTATTGATTAGGCACTGGCGACTATGTATTTATATCAAATCAAATTAAAGGATGAGTTCAATTGAGTTTCAATAATAGATATCTGTTTCCGGACACCGCCGAAGTTAATAGTCAGGGGCATCTAGCCATAGGAAGTAGAGATGTCATGTCTCTTGCAGANGAGTTNGGCACCCCATTATATGTTATGGATGAAGTTACCCTAAGNGCNAGGTGTAGATCTTTTGTGGACACCTTTAGAAANCGCCATAAGAACACGTCTGTCATATATGCATGCAAGGCATTTATAAATCCCGCTTTAGCCAGAATATTGCAGGANGAAGGATTAGGCCTAGATGTGGTGTCTGGTGGTGAACTGGCAGTAGCACAGAGGATTGAATACGATCCNAAGAAGATTTATTTCCACGGCAATAATAAGAGNATGGCTGAACTCGATATGGCATTGGATTATGGAGTTGGGCGTATNGTCATAGACAACTTTCATGAAATATCNTTATTAAGCAAAATAGCCTCTGANAGNGGGATGGTACAAGANGTNTTAATTCGCATATCCCCNAGTGTAGACCCGCATACTCATGCCCATACGACCACCGGAGTCTTAGATAGTAAGTTTGGATTCCCTATAGAAACAGGACAGGCCGAAGAAGCAATTCGATTGACTAGAAATGAAAAGAGCCTAAACCTTTTGGGATTGCATTTCCATTTGGGGTCTCCCATATTTGAGCTGGATCCTTATACTGAGGCAATGGAAGTTACANTATCTTTTGCTAAGGANTTGGGCCTAACACTCAAAGAATTAAGCCCTGGTGGGGGATTTGCTATACCATACACCATNGAGCAGAAACCCCCTGATATGGAAGAATATGTAGAAGCTATAGTTTCACCGATAGAAGGGACAGATGTACACCTAGTCATAGAGCCAGGCCGATCCATTGTTGGGACAGCCGGGGTAGCTCTCTATCAAGTTGGTGCNACTAAAGACATACCTGACGTNAGAAAATATGTCTCTGTAGATGGAGGCATGGGTGACAACATTCGACCGGCTTTGTACGATGCAAGATACGAGGTCATCGTTGCAAATAAAGTCAATATGACCGAAGAAGAGAGAGTTTCTATAGCGGGTAAGTTCTGTGAATCTGGAGACATNTTACTTCCAGATAGTTATNTGCCTAAGCTAGACCCCGGAGACATTCTGGCTGTTCCTGCTTCCGGAGCGTACGCACCATCTATGGCAAGCAATTACAATATGGCNCCTAGGCCTGCTATAGTAATCGTGAAAGATGGGGATGCTAGGGTAATTAGGCGAAGAGAGTCGTATGAAGATCTTATGCGTAATGATGTTATTTGATTAGCAAAACTGACGAGACACTTGGAATAATTGGCAATACGGCAATCACCCNTGCTCTATCCAGTAGTTTGCGTGATGGTAGCTTGTCTCATGCTTACATCTTNATNGGCCCTAGTAAGATTGGTAAAGCAACTTTGGCAATAAGATTAGCCCAATCTGTGAACTGTGTTGTAGAGAATCAGGGATTAGCATGCCTTGAGTGCAGTCAATGTACAAGAATAGCAGCTATGAATCATGCAGATGTTGAAATTATAACTCCTGGAGAAGAGGCGGAAACTGATACCAGCACANGNATTAAGAGGTTGAAGGAATTGGAAAGAGACGTGGCCTTAAANCCATATGAGGGCAAGAAAAAAGTTTTTATACTCAGAGATTTGGATGACATGAGAAATGAAAATNTTAACGTATTGCTGAAAGTTTTGGAGGAGCCGCCGGCAGATGTGCTGTTTGTCTTAACCGCAAATCAATACGAGTATATTCCGGGAACAGTCTTGTCTCGATGTCAGAAGTTTGATTTTCTACCAGTACCTTCATTTGATATAGTTCAAGCCTTAACAAAGCAAGAAAAAATCACTGAAGAAAANGCATTTAGCTTAGCTATTCTGTCTAATGGATCCATAGGGTGGGCGATAGAGGCAGCAAGAGATGATAGTATAGTTGAGCAGTACTTGCGAGACAGAAGTGATTTTGCGGCTATGTTGGCATACGACTTGCAGGGTAAGATAGCCTACGGGGAGAAAATAGCCAACCTTTTTTGGAGGGATAGATCTTTAGTTCTTGGTCAATTATCAATGATGATAAATTGGTGGAGAACTATGATGCTATTCTTGCAAGGAAATAGGACAGATGTTTTACCTGAAGAAGAGGAGTCTCTCAGGCAAATCTGTGGATCGTACACTGTATTTGGCATAGTTGCTGCTATTAAGAAGACAAGGGATACAATGGATTACCTAAATTCGATTAACAATCCTAATCCCAGGATAGCATTTGAGGCATTGATGATATCCATACATTCTTGAAGACTGAATCAGCTTTGTTCAAGGAAAAGGTGCAATATTTGACAGCTTTAATAGGAGTTAGGTTTGATAGAATTGGAAAATTGAGTTACTGCGATAGTGGGGACCTAAATGTAGGACCTGGCGATAGGGTAATTGTCGAGACATCTAACGGGCCTCAGATTGCCTGGGTTGTGATTGGNTCGGGCCAAATTGTCTATAGCGAGGTNGAAGGGCCATTGCTGCACGTGGTNCGTAAAGCTTTGGAAGAGGACGTATCGGNCCATCCAATCTAGTNAATGNTATGCCTATANAACAGGGTTAAGCATATATATTTGTTATCAAATAACCAATAGGGGTTCCATGACATATATTGATAGTTATAAAATAGCTGGATTAAATTTGATGAGAAGGTTTGATAGATATGGNTAATATAGATGANCTAAAANCAAAATATGAGAACCTAGACCAAGCCATAGAGGTCTTCGGTGAAGAAGTGATAGATTCAGGCTGTCTTCTGGCATTTGACTATGAATATCCTGAGCAGGAAAGTGAGATCATAATAGACACTGATGAGTTCACAGCCGTATGTCCCTGGACTGGCCTTCCAGACCAAGGGAAATTGATAATCAAGTACGTACCTTTAAAGAAATTGATGGAGCTCAAATCTGTTAAATACTACTTGCTTTCATATAGACAAGTGGGTATCGTTCAGGAGCACGCTGCCAATAAGATCCTTAAGGATTTAGTGGCTCTGTGTNAGCCGCGTAAAATGAGCCTGACACTTGACTACAATGTTAGAGGTGGCCTTCATACTGAGATAACNGTGGAATACCATNAATAGATCATACTGTTATACTAAAGTNATATGAATCATACTCAAAAGAATAAGAATATTACAACGCAATTTGTTATTGTCGTAGCAGTTTTTGTAACTTGTTTGATTGCATCAAACATTGTAGCTGTAAAGATAGCAGATATATTCGGAAGATTTGTGCCTGCAGCGATAATCATATTCCCAATTAGTTACATCATAGGAGATATCTTAACGGAGGTCTATGGCTACGATAGAGCCAAACAAGTAATATGGCTGGGGTTTTTCTGTAACGCATTGGCCGTGCTGGCCTTTTGGATTGGAGGTCTCATCCCCCCAGCTCCATTTTGGGAAAACCAAGACTCTTATGAAATAATCTTGGGCTCTACGCCTAGATTGCTGTTCGCTTCATTTATAGCCTATTTGATCGGTGAACTTTCTAACTCGTTTACGTTGTCGAGGCTTAAGGTTTGGACTAATGGTAAGAGCCTATGGGTAAGAACTATTGGATCCACAGTAATTGGGCAAGGCTTAGACTCGAGTGTCTTTATCACAGTAGCATTCATAGGCATTCTCANTAATGCAGACTTGTTCGAATTAATTATCACTCAGTGGGTTATAAAGGTGTTGTACGAGGTTATTGCTACTCCAGTAACCTATGTAGTGGTAAGAAAATTGAAGGAATTAGAAAATGACGATCATTTTGATGGCAATATTTCCTTGAATCCATTGCCAAAACTCAGGATGGATTAATTTCTCTAGGCAGGGGATGCAATGAATATATCGTTTCCATCTAATCTGATTCGATAGCTTTTTAGGGGTTCGTCTGCTGGAGGGCTTAAAACCTCACCGTTATATACGTCAAACTTAGCACCATGACATCTGCATTCAATCACGTTTCCTTCTAATAGACCGTCTGTNAGAGGGCAGTATGAATGCGTACAGCTCTCTGATATCGCNTAAAATTCNCCGCTTACGTTAATTATCAGGACNGCATCACCATCAAATTCTGTGGCCAACATTTCTCCTGGTGATATATCTTCAGTTTTGGCAACTNTAACAAATTCTTCCATTGCTTGCTCCTTTTAATTGGCTATCTTGGTTATTTNTTCCTTCATGCGGGCGCCTAAGTCAATCTGTCGATACTTCGGATCAATAACTCTGATCCATCTCCAACTAACCAGTACCAAATCAGATAGGATCCGGCTCCTATCAGTGCTATGTTACCAATAATTCGAACATAAGGGATTATTGTTTTTATAAATTTGGATAAGGTTTCCTTAAATAATACAGTTCCCACTGTAACTGTTGTTAGAACNAGGCCCATACCGAGTCCGTAGCTGGCAAATCTTACAGCAGAGTTGATTAGATTAATGTCTCCTAAACTCTGTCCGGCTAGTATTCCAATTGCAGCTAAGAATATTGGAAAAGCGCAACCAAGAGATGATGCTGCATATGCAATNCCGAAGAAGAATATTCCCTTCGTGCTTCTAGCATGGCCAAAACTTATTCTTGTTGCTGACCAGACACCTAACTCCTTGCCACTCATGGTAAGTGTTAGTCCGAGCATAAGCATAGACACCCCAACGATTAAGCNACCAAATGGTATTAGATCTAGAATAAAGCCGCCGCCAATGCTTATTATTAGGCCCACTAGCAGGGAAAATGCCACAAAACCCGAGGTTACGGATATACCCATCAGGAAAGCTTTCGAGAGACGCTCCAGATATGGAANGTTCATATCGTCGGAACCTATTTGGTATCCGATGTAAGCCGGGAGCATGGCGACACCACAAGGATTAAAGGCAGCCACTATTCCAGCACTGAATGAGAAAGCTATTGGGATATCAAATAANGAGCTCATCAATTCTCTTTAACGGGNTGTTTCCTTATTTATTATGGTAGCAATATTTCTCACCACATTTGTTAGGTCGTCGTTTGTAACTGTGTAGTCGAACAGCTCTGATTCTTTGATCTCTTCAACTGCCTTTAATAAACGTATTTCTAATTCTTCAGTCGACTCACTGCTTCTTTTAATTAACCTATTTCGCAAATCTTCAATAGACGGAGGCATTAAGAATATAAATAGGCCATTTGGGACCAATTCCCTTAAGGTTTTAGCCCCTTGAACGTCAACTTTCAATATGACGCTCTTGCCTTTGGCTAGAGCGTCTTCTATCGGTATCTTCGGTACACCGTACCAATTGTTATAAACCTGTGCATATTCAAAGAATTCACCTTTGTCTAAGGTTGCCATGAACTCTGGCCTAGTCATAAAGTAATAATCTGTGCCCTCTACCTCGGTATTTCTCTTGTTACGAGTCGTAGCGGTTATCGCAAAATGCCAGTTTATGGCATAAGATTTGAGGCTATTTATTACTGTATCTTTGCCAACACCAGATGGACCAGAGATGACTATAAGACGAGCACCATTGCCACTATCGCTAGAATTANTATTCAGGGATTTCAAAATTTCCTTTCTAGCTATTCATTATCATAGACAAATCATTCCAAAAGTTAGGATATGATACTGATACGGCCTCTGATTCGGATATATTAACAGTCTCATTTGCCAGAGTACCAGCTATGGCTAGCGTCATTGCTAATCTATGATCTCCATTACTACTACAGTTACCTCCAGAAAGATAACCGGTACCCTCAATCAAGAGACCATCANGGAGTTCTTGGATGTTTGCCCCAAGCTTAGATAACTCATTCACAGTAGTTGTAATGCGATCTGATTCCTTTACCCGTAGTTCAGATGCGTCCCTGATAGTGGTTTTTCCTTTTGCAAAGCAGGCGGCTAAAGCTATTATTGGGATTTCATCGATAGTTCTGGGTATCATTTCTCCGGCTATATCTATACCAGTCATTTCACTGGATTCTACCGTAACGTCACAGATTGGCTCGCCTCCATCTATTCGATCGTTTTCTACTGATATCTTTGCACCCATCATTCTTAATACGTCCATTATTCCGGTTCTTCCTGGGTTCATAACAACATTTTCGAGCTTTATTTTGGCGTTAGGGTGAGCAGCTGCGGCAACCATCCAAAAGGCACCTGCGCTAATATCNCCTGGAATAGACATATCTACTGGTTTAAGATTAGAAACTGGTTTCACAAAGATAGATAAATCGTCTTCTGATATATCAGCTCCCATAGCCTTTAGCATTCGCTCTGTATGATCTCTGGATAGAGATGGTTGTTGNAATNTTGTTTCTCCTTTGGCGAACATGGCAGCTATAATCAGCGATGATTTTACTTGAGCACTTGCAACTGGCATATCGTATTCAATTCCTGAGAGCCCCCCACCTTTTATGGCAAGTGGAGCTAATGAATTGTTTTTTCGACCGATTATATTGGCTCCCATTAGAGACAATGGGGTTGATATACGGCTCATTGGGCGCGACCTTAGGGAGTTATCACCTGTTATAACTGAAAAAATAGGTGCAGATGCCAATAATCCCATCAGTAGCCGCATGGTTGTGCCACTATTTTGGGCGTCGAGTGTGGTCATGGGTTCGCTTAAATTGGATTGACCAGGGGACGTGATTTGCAAATTGACAGATACAGAACTGTCATTTGTTGATTCAGTGGAGGTTATATCTACACCCAGTNCTCGTATGCAACCTATAGTTGCCTGGCAGTCAGCGGCAGTAGAGTAATTCTTTATGACGGCTGATCCCTTTGCCAAGC
Organism: Chloroflexota bacterium; assembly: GCA_002717805.1. Lineage (GTDB taxonomy): Bacteria > Chloroflexota > Dehalococcoidia > Lucifugimonadales > UBA2985 > UBA2985. The sequence continues at coordinate 35,966 of PBBS01000008.1, forward strand.
TATTCAGTATTACGGATCGATGAGATATAGATTTGTCTGGCGGTAGCACAAGTGAACCAAAGAGTCTAGTTGTTGGGCTAATACTCTGATTCATCTTCTATTACCTTTACTATCATGGTCTCTATTATACCAGTCAAACATCTCCTGTATTTTTCCTGCTGCTCTGTCACCCATAACCATTCCAGTCATGCTTTCGGAGGCTGATGGTATATTGATTCTGGCGTCAGCCGAAGGTAAAGGTACTCTATTTTGCATTAGCCTATCCCTTGCTACCCAAATATCGTCGAATGTTTGGAAAAGACTATCGTCACCATCCTTTATAAGACCTCGGAATCGGTATATTTCTTTTATGAATTCATCAATCCAATAAACTACTCCGTCTGGGTTTGTCAGGCAAATATCTCGATTCATTTCCGGGTCCTGAGATGCTAGACGAGAGATATCACGGTATCCGGTAGATGCTAAGCGAGCCATTTCTGGCCAGGCAGGACTATCTGAGGTTATTTTCACCAGCACNGAGGACAGTAGCATTGGCAGGTGGCTTATGGCTGCNACATAACTATCGTGCTCTACNGGGTCCAAGAAGTACGGAACTGCTCCTATTATCTCTGCCATTTCCACTATGGTCTGGGCTGACTGGGCATTAGAACCCTTTCCTGGCAAAATACAGTATTTGGCTCCTTCAAATAAAGAAGCCTCCGCTCCATGAGGGCCAGATGTTTCTTTCCCTGCCATTGGATGACCTCCGATAAATTGAACGTGTGGGGGTAGGTGCTTACTTGCCCATTGCAGCACTGTAGCCTTGGTGCTGCCTGTGTCTGTTACGATACACCCTTCTTTTAGCACAGGTGCTATTTGCTGCATTACATCTTCTATTGTCTTTACTGGAGTGGCAATTATTACAATCATTGCGTCTTCTACGGCGCTAATTAGGTTCCATTCATTCTTGTCAGTTGCACCCATCTTTTGTGCCTGGTTAGCCGAGCCCCGGTCTCTGTCGTGCCCAATCACTTCTACATTAACTTTGGCTTTTCTAAGGGCCATACCTATAGAGGTCCCTATAAGTCCAAGTCCAATTATTGTTATTTTGCTCAATGTACGGCCTCCTGAGTATGATTAATTGTTGATTTAAAAGGTGTTACCTATCAATAACAAGGCTACCACATCCGCTAAGGGGCGTATAACCCCCCATATGATGTTGAGGTTGGTTATCCAGTCTATCATGATCAGTGATATAAGCAACGCAGGTCCGGCAGCCTCTACTTTAGAGATATAACTAGACGCTGACAGAGGCAATAATCCACGAGCTATTTTCGAACCATCTAAGGGAAAGAGGGGTAGTAGATTAAATAAGGCCAGCATTATATTGAAGAATATAATAAAGCCCACTAAGTCTTGGAATAGATTTGATAAATTGGAAATTGATATTCCCCTAAACAAGAAAGGTGAATGCCAATCTATTAAACCCAATCTTATAGGNACTCCAAGGGTGAANGCCAATAGTAAGTTTGATATAGGGCCAGCTCCCGCAACCATTGTCATGCCACGACGTTTGTCACCACGAATGTAGTACGGATTTACCGGTACTGGCTTACCCCAACCGAAACCTACCAGAATTAGCAGTGCGGTACCCATAGGATCAAGATGCCTCAGGGGATTCAGAGATAATCTACCCAGGTTTTTAGCAGTCATATCACCTAAAAGGTACGATACATAGGCGTGACTTGCTTCATGAACCGTGATACATATTACTAGTGCTAGTCCTCCAGTTAGGAGGAATGTTGCAATTATATTAATGAAAATTGCTGGATNGCTAAATAGTATGTCTATAGAGCCTAGTAACATGTTATTTCATCTTAAAATTTATATATGATGATTATATAATGAGCTTGAGNCTTAAGGCTATGATCTTGGATTTCTTAGCTATTNAAGATCGATNGCCTTATGACAACCAATAAGACATAATCAATATTGTATTCGAGGCNGAAAAATGATANAATTNNNNCGAAATAGTTTGCTTGAAAGTGGGTTGCGACCCACTTTTTTGTTACATTAAGGGTTTTCTGCATATGAGTATATCGAAATTGGTTAAGTTGATAATATATAGGATTACTATAGAGGGACAAAATGAAGAGTGATTTTATAATTGCTGTTACACAGCTAGCTGCCGAGCGTAATCTACCCAGGGAGGCAGTCATNTCTGCCATAGAGGCAGCGCTGGCGTCTGCATATAGAAAAGACAGCTTGATTGCCGGACAAGAGATTTCGGTCTCACTCAATCCTGTGGATGGTGACGTAAAGATATTTATCAGGAAAACTGTGGTATCTANAGTTGCCGATNAGGAAACTGAGGTTAGCTTGACTCANGCGAAAAAGCAAAAAGCTGATGTAGCAATAGGAGACGAGATAGATGTCGAGATTCCTATTCAACAGACAGGCAGGATAGCTGCACAGACGGCGAAACAAGTTGTATTCCAGCGANTGAGAGAGGCTGAGAGAGAGCTTGTATTCGAAGAATACTCGGATAGGTCAGGCGATGTAGTAAGCGCNACTGTTCAAAGGAACGAAGCGAGCCAAGTGGTCGTTGACTTAGGTAGAGCAGAAGCNGTGATTCCAATANTTGAACAAGTAACGAATGAAAGATATAGGCCAGGCCAAAAACTCAAGGTGTATATAGTTGAGGTAAGCCGAACCAGTAGAGGCGCCGAAGTCATTGTTTCCAGAACGCATAGAGATTTATTGACAAGACTATTTGAGATGGAAGTCCCTGAAATTGGCAACGGGGTAGTTGAGATTAAGGGTGTTGCAAGAGAACCAGGGTCAAGAAGCAAGGTTGCTGTCTACTCTAGGCAGGAAGGCGTTAATGCAGTTGGATCCTGTGTAGGATTAAGGGGAATAAGAATACAAAATATCGTGAGTGAGCTGCAGGGCGAAAAGATAGACGTAGTTCAATGGAGCCCAGATATTCAAACGTTTTTAGCTAACGCGTTAAGCCCTTGCCCTGTCTCTAGGGTCGATCTGGATGGTGATCAAGGGTTGGCCACAGTCGTGGTTCCTGACAGGCAACTCTCCTTGGCTATTGGTAAAGACGGCCAGAATGCTCGTTTGTGTGCTCGGCTCTCTGGTCTTAAAGTGAACATAAAGAGTGTAACAGAAGTTGAAGACGAAAGGGTTAATATAGAGCCAGGCAGTGGTGATCAGGCTGTTGCACCTGTAAGTGAAGAAATAGTACAAGCTATTGAAGAAATAGTTCCTGAGAATATCGTAGCAGATGAGGCTGAGGAGCTCGTAGCAGTAGCCGAGGAAACTATAGATACTATTGCAGTTGATTCAGAGGTAGCAGATGGCAATCAAGAAGTTGATACCGGATTATCGATTGAAGAGCAATTAGCTGCAGCTGAACTCGAAATAGATGTCACAGATGAAACTGATGACGAAGATACATCTGAAACATTGGAAATGACTGACGTAGTATGGTCTGCTCCACAGGCAACACCGGAGACACAGACTGTAAGATTTGCTGAGGATATTTTAGGGACCCGTGCGAATGCCAGAGCAAATGCTAACAATAATAACAACAACAAGAGAAAAGGAAAACAAAGCCGTGATGACCAAGGTCGTCAAAACCGAAGACCTAAACGGGTTTCATATGAGGTTGATGACGACGACGAAGGCTTCGGGTCGTGATGATCAGGGGGATGCATGAATTTAAGATACGGTTCGTTGAGATCATGCATATCCTGTGGCCTGAAGGTTCATAAGGATCAACTCCTTCGCTTGGTTAGTAATGCCCCTGGAGAGGTTAAGTTAGATAGAACCGGCAAGCATCCAGGAAGAGGTGCTTACCTTTGCAATAAGGGAGAGTGCTGGGAGTCAGGGTTAAAGAAGAATCGCCTAGAAAGAACCCTTAGGGTAAACATCTCAACAGTAAACAAAAATATGATTCTTCAGGAAATTGCTGCTAGCGTTTAAGGCTCACAAGGTGAACAAGGAACAGTGAAATATGACTAGTAATCAAAATATAGGAAGTAGTGAGGGCGGGGCAACACAAAGAGCCCGCGGAAACAATGCTGTCCAAGAGACAGCACCTGAAACTAACAACTTGCTGCTACCTGACACATTGTCAGTGCATGAACTTGCCAATCTTATGGAAGAAGACCCCATAGATGTAATCAAGGAACTGATTAGGCAAGGAGTTATGGCTAACATAAATCAGGTTATTGATTTCGATATTGCTAGTAAGGTCACGCAAGCCTACGGCTTTGAAGCCCAGAGGCTGGGAGAAGATATTGATAATGGATGGAGAGAATTCAGTCTAGATGAGAAAGGTGCTCCTAATCTTATTGCGAGACCGCCTGTAGTAACAATCCTAGGGCATGTAGATCATGGAAAAACGACACTTCTGGATGCAATACGGGAAAGTAATGTCACCGATAGAGAAGTTGGAGGAATCACTCAACATATAGGTGCATATCAAGTCGAATATAGCGGGCAGAAGATCACATTTCTAGATACTCCTGGGCACGAAGCTTTTACAGCTATGCGAGCTCGGGGAGCTAGGGCTACTGATATTGCTGTCCTAGTAGTAGCTGCAGACGATGGCATTATGCCTCAGACGATAGAGGCTATGGATCATGCTAGGGCTGCACAGGTTCCAATTATAGTAGCCATAAACAAAATGGACGTTCCTGGGGCAGATGTGGATAGGGTAAAAAGGCAACTTGTAGAGAATGGGCTGGTTATTGAGGAGTGGGGAGGAGAAGTTATTACTGTTCCAGTTTCAGCTAAAGAGAAACAGGGCATAGATGAATTATTAGATAATATACTAGTTGTTTCAGAAGTTGAAGAACTTAGGGCCAATCCTGAGCGCTCTGCCGTAGGCGTTATAGTTGAAGCTCAGGTTGATAAAAGTAAGGGGCCCGTTGCCACAGTCTTGGTTCAAACAGGAACACTTCGTACAGGCGGAGTAGTAGTTGTAGGAAGGACATGGGGAAGGGTTAGGGCATTATTCTCGGATAGTGGCTCTAGAGTTGAATATGCAGGTCCATCTACGCCAGTAGAGCTACTCGGACTTAGTCAAATCCCAATGGCCGGAGATATACTTGGATCTGTTGATAGCGAAAAAATTGCTAAAGACATAGTCGGAGAGAGAGATAGGCTTAGTCAGAGCCAACAGGACTTTGCTGCACCGACATTGGAAGATGCTGCCTCAAGGATTGGTTCAGGAGAGATAAGTGAACTTAATCTGATAATAAAGACAGATGTACAAGGAACTGTTGATGCAGTTCGTGGATCTTTAAGCAAATTATCCACTGAAAAAGCGAGAGTAAGTATTGTCCATGCGGCGAGTGGAAGTATTAACGAAACAGATGTGATGCTCGCGACTGCCTCTAGGGCTATAGTTATTGGCTTCTCTACTAAAGTAGAGCCTGGGGCAAGAAAGCTTGCTGAAACAGAAAAAGTTGATATACGTCAATACGATATCATATATAGATTAGTAGAAGACGTTCAAAGGGCATTGAGTGGTTTGATAGCCCCGGAGATCCGAGAGGTCGTAGAGGGGCACGTAGAAGTCAGAGCCGTTTTCTCTGCAGGAAGGCGCGGAAATATAGCTGGAAGTTATGTTACTGATGGCCGAATTACTAGGAATTCGATTATTCACATAATTAGAGGCGGCGAGATAATTCATAGAGGGTTAGTCGCTAGTCTTAAGCATTTCAAAGACGATGTTAGAGAAATGGCCACAGGTTTTGAATGTGGAGTCGTTGTTGAGGGATTCACTGACTATGTCGTAGGGGATGTTCTAGAAGTATTGAGAGAACAACAGGTTACCTAGGACTCATCTCGATATCCAAGAGAGATTACTCGCCATGGGGGATCTATGTCCAGAAGAACAGAACGCGTTAATGTATTGTTGAGAAAACAGATCGGAGAAATAATTGTTTCTCAAATAAATGACCCCCGCCTCACTTCTTTGATAACCATCACTAATGTAGAGGTGTCCCCTGACTTGGGTCGAGCAAAGGTTTTTACTAGCGCTATGGGAAGCCCAGAAGATATTAGTGTAATTATAGACACCCTGAACAAAGCAGCCGGGTTTCTAAGGCGAGAATTAAGAGAAAGAGTGATGCTGAGGAACATTCCGCACTTACAGTTTATCTTTGATGATTCTATAGAAAAGGCTCAACGAATGCTGGATTTGATAAGTGACGTAAGATCTTCAGATAATACTGGCTGAAATTGTTATGAGTGAAATTAGCGGCATAATCAATATGATAAAGCCACTTGGCTGGACGTCTATGGATGTCGTTAGACTAGTGAAAAAACAAACGAGGCAGAAGAAAATTGGTCACGCAGGAACATTAGATCCACAGGCCACAGGAATCTTACCAATATGTATTGGTCAGGCTACCAGAGTTATGGAATACATAATTGATAGCCCAAAAACATATCGAGCTAAGGTTTTTCTTGGAGAAGCCACTGATACATACGACACTCAAGGCGAAGTAACATTCAGTGGGGATGCAAGTTGGATCAGTAAGGAAGACATATTGAAACAACTGCAGAGTTTCGAAGGGTCCATTTATCAAGTTCCCCCCATGTACAGCGCCCTCAAGAAAGAGGGTAAGAGACTTTACAATTTGGCCAGAGCAGGGACTGAAATTGAGAGAGAACCCAGACTAGTCGAATGTTATAAAGTAGAGTTGGAATCTTGTAGCGTTCCAGAATTCGACATAGAGATAGTATGTGGCAAAGGGCTTTATGTCAGGTCCTTGGCTCATGATATTGGTGAATCATTGGGTTGTGGGGCCCACTTGAAAGAACTTGATCGCACAAGTAGCGGCCCATTTAATTATGGTAATGGTGTCACAATTGATCAACTGGAAAAATATTGCAACAATGGAGATATTGAGTCTTTGCTATTTCCAATAGACTTCCCTCTTTTGCAATATAAGGCAGGAATGGTGCAAAAAGAAAAATGGAAAGCCGTTGAGATGGGTCAGGGTATATACATGGGTTTTCCACTTGACGGAGACGAAGATAGGGTATTCTATAGATTATATAGCACAGAGGGAGATTTTATTGCCTTATTGAAGCCAGATAATACTAGGGGAAAATGGAGGGCGCATAAGGTATTCAGGCAATAAGGAAGTAATATTTGGGTGGTTCTATCTCTTGGGGAGGTTGATTATAGGTCATGATCAAGGCAGTTTTGTTCGATATGGATGGCGTTTTGGTCAATAGCTTCGATGCTTGGTTATCGCTAGTGAATTCTACGGCGAAGCATTTTGGATATCCAGTAATATCCAGAAAACGATTTCAGGAAGCATATGGTCAATCCACTGATTCCGATGTAAAAGCATTTTTCCAGAAGCAAACCACCAAAGAGATTGATGATTATTACGAAGAACATTTCAAAGACTTCAAGTCCCTTGTAAAATCAGTACCAGAGTCCTACCTATTAATCGAAAAACTTAGAGAAATGAGATTAGGTATTTGTGTGATAACCAATACGGGAGGTGTGCTAGCCCGAGATATCTTGGAAGAACTTGGCATAATAGCTGACCACGTTATTGGAGGCGATGAAGTAAACAATGCAAAACCAGCTCCAGATATTGTTTTGAAAGCATGCGAATTGTTGGGTGTTACGCCCAGAGAAGCAATAGTTGTTGGAGATTCAATGTATGATATAGGGGCAGCAACTACATCTGGTGCTATCTCTGTTGGAATAAATGGAGTTGTTGGGGACTACTCGATTAACTCTTTATTAGAACTCCCGGCGATCATCGAGAAACAGAAGTGAATTGGATAGTGTAAGAAAGGGGATAATGAAATGCCAATATATTACGAGGATGCAACCACTAGGATTTATAAAACTTCTTGTGGTCCATACGACAACAATGCATATCTAATAGTGTGCGCAGAAACCTCAGAAAGCTTGATCATAGATGCCCCTATGGAGCCAGATGAAGTGTTACAAGAAGCTAGCGGCACCGAGCTACAAAAGATTCTTATTACCCATAATCATCAGGATCACTTATACGGACTTGAACAGATTGTAGGTGCGACTCAAGCGCCTGTTCTCGTGAATGCAGCAGATAGTGAGAATCTACCGACCTCCCCCAATATATTCATAGAGGATGGGGATATTATAGAAGTCGGCAAGCTAAAGTTGAAGGCAATTCATACTCCAGGACACACACCTGGGTCTACATGTTTTTCACTTGGTAATTTATTGTTTTCTGGAGACACTCTATTTCCCGGGGGGCCGGGACGCAGCAAGTCACCTGAGGCCTTGTCTGAGATAATTGATAGTATTACAAGTAAGCTATTCTTGTATCCAGATGAGGTAGAAGTATTGCCAGGTCATGGCGTTACTACTACATTAGGTATATCAAAGAAAGACTATGCCGTTTTCGCATCGAACCAACATCCGGCAGATTTATCAGGTGATGTAACCTGGTTAGAAAGTTGAAGGCTTATGACTACAGAGAATACCCCAATGGAAGCACAGGCACATAGAGGTAAAGATTTATCCTATCTTACGGTATACCCGGAGAACTACAAACCTGAATTGCAATATCCGGTAGTAATCATGCTACATGGCTTTGGTGCCAATATGTACGATTTAGCTAACTTGGCAGGCGCAATACATACAAAAGGATATATGTATGTGTGTCCTAATGCTCCAATCCCTGTTCAGATTGGACCAGGGCAATTGGGATTCGCATGGAATCTGCCTGGAAGCCCTGATGATGACCAAGCTAAGAGGAGTGATCAGAAACTGGGTAGTTTTCTACAAGAAGTATTAGATGACCCTAGCAGGGCGGCCAAAAATAGTTTGCTGCTAGGCTTTTCTCAGGGAGGGGGGCTTACTTATCGATTTGGCTTGCCCAGGCCGGATAGATTTGCCGGCCTTGCAGCGCTTAGCTGCTCTCTAAGAGATCCGGATGCCGTAAAACAATCTTTGCCTGAGGTAAGGGATCAGAATATATTTATTGCCCATGGAACTCAGGATAATCCGGAAAGGGCACAAGAGGCTAGTGAATTTCTCAAGAGCGAAGGATACTCTCCTTTGTATAAAGAGTACAACATGGGGCATGAAATTACCCAAGAGGTTTTAGATGACCTAGTGCCTTGGATTCATCAGGTATTGCCGCCGCTAGATATAAGTTAGTTATATATCTTAGCAATAATGTTGGATTAGAAAACTACTAGAGGAGAGTCGTCTAGTATTACCCGGGTTTCGTCGGCGAGGGTTTCTCTTAGGTATTTAGGAAGCATAAACATACCTTCGTGAGTCTTACCGTCGTAAAATCTTAGATCGGAGCATCCCCTATCCCGGATCCTAGCATTAATTTCATCTTTACCTATGGATTCAGGATCTATTTCCATTGAGACCAGGTTAAAGCCCCAGTCGCAACTAAATGATGGGATCATTGTTTTGTATGGAATTACTATAGAGGCAACTGACCTAAGAGTGTTATGGATTGCACTGAATGCTTCATAATTACCTTTTCCAGCCATAAAGCACTCAGATTGAATAGCAAGTAAGCCATTACTTGTTAAGTGATCAACTACTATTTTGTAGAACTCTTTTGTGTAAAGGAAAGATGCGGGACCGCCCTCTTGTGGGTCTGGAAGGTCCAGAATCATAACATCGAATTTATCGGTGGATGTTTCCAAGAATTTTCTGGCATCTTCAAACCTAACTTCGGCACGTGAATCCTTAAAAGATCCTTTATGATGGTTAGGGAGAAGCCGTTCGCATATTTCTACAACTTCTTTGTCTAAGTCCACCATTACGGCTTTTTTTACTGTGCTATGAGAAAGAACTTCTCTTAAAGTAGCACCCTCTCCTCCCCCAGCGATAAACACTGTTTCGGGATTAGGGTGAGATATCATTGCAGGCTGTACGAGAGCTTCATGATATATAAATTCGTCGGCTTCTGTAGATTGAGTTTTCTGGTCGAGGTATAAAGATCTGCCGAATGAGGCAGTTTCTGAGACTTCAACTTTTTGGAAAGCGGTTTCGCCTAAGAACAACCTGTCTTTCACCGCAACCATCTGAATCCAATAGGGGTTTATGTATTCTTTATACCAGGTAGAATCTTCAGAGTTACTCATGTATCTTACCTGATAGAAGTTTGAATTAGGGCTGGTAGTATGCCTCTTTCCACTTCAGTAACCTTATAGTTATTACTACGTACACTCTTTACTATCTGTTTCACAGCCTTATGGGGTTTAAAGTTCTCCCCGCATGTAAATACGTCTACAGCGGCGTACCCATATTCAGGCCAGGTATGTATACAAAGGTGAGATTCAGCAATTGCTATAACACCTGTCACTCCGTGCGGGCTAAATTGGTGGAATACGTCGTCTATAATGGTTGCGCCCACGTCTATCGCTGCTTGCATGAGAGAACTGCGAAGATGATCTAGGTCGTCTAATAGCCCTGTATCACAATCATGCAGTTCAAGTAATATATGTGTTCCTAATGCATTCAATCACCCGCCCTCCTGAGTCTATGTTGTTGTTTTCATTTTGGGAGTAATACCCTCCCTAAGTCGTTTAACTTTCCCTATAAAGCCCGTTTCTACGTGGGCTCTTCAAAATCCGGGGAAATATTACTTACACCTTATAAGTTATTACCCCTTTGGACGGCATAAGACCCGCTCTGCCTTAAATTAGCTTAGCGGGTCTTTATGAGTTTTAGTAATTAGCCCTTATTTAGAACCTGCTCCTGTTTGAGGGGAGTGCAGGTTTAGTGCCCTCCGCAGGCACATCCGCCTCCACCTGCACCGCATCCGCCGCCGCCACCTGCGCCACAGCCGCATCCGCCGCCTGCACCACAACCACCTCCGGCCATCTCTTCTATGTTAGGGTTGTTTATTACGAAACCACTTCTCATTAGACCATCAGCATAGTCTATCTCAGCTCCATCCATTAAAGATGCGCTGTCTGAGTCCACTACAATGCTAACTCCACCAGTTTCATAAAGAGTGTCGTCGCCTTTTGGATCGTTTTCTAATGCCAGCATGTACTGGGCACCACCATGCTGTCCAGGCATTAAGATAACCCGTAACGAAGAGCCTTCTGCTTCCTCATCCACTAGTATCTGCTTTAATTTCTCCGCAGCAAGCGGAGTCACGTTAATCATAGTGTCTCCTTTCTAGGTAACGCTAAACTATTTCGACGCGTATCTAGTCGTCAAAACGTGATGCTAACATAGGCTTTATTGACTAGTCAAGAGTTTGAGTATTTAGATATATTAATAGGAATCAGATGGGTCACCTAAATAGGTCTGACTCTGGCTCTCTTATGAGCTGACTTATAGAGCTGGATTCTGAAATTTTATATTCATATCCTCTAACTATCACCATAGGAATCATATCAACCTTGCCTGCAACTAGCTCAGCAGCTGACGCGATTTCATCTACTACTGCTGAAATACTTACCCTTATAGGATATCCATAAGGATCTACTAATCCCCTGTAGTCTTTTAAGGGTTCTATGCCAGAGACACCAATTGCTACATCAGTAGTGCCGTGTCTCCAGGGCCTGCCAAATGTGTCGGTTATTATTACAGATACATTGAAACCCAATTGTTTGATAAGGTCAGCCCTGATTCTCCTAGCAGATTCATCCGGGTCTTTTGGAAGGAGGCAGAGAATATCTGCATTAGATATATTTGAAGCGTCTACACCGGCGTTGGCACAAATGAAACCATGCCTGGTCTCAGATATGATCACACCATGTCCCATCCTTACTATACGGACGGATTCATTTAAAACCACCTCTACATGACGCGGGTCCTTATCATACTTAACGGCTATCTGCATTGCGAATGGAGAAGGTATCACGGTATTCAGGTCTACAGTTGCCCCCTCACTCTTTGATACAATCTTTTGAGTTACTACTATAATGTCGTTTTCTTGTATATCTATACCATTGCCACTTGCGGCGGCTTTTATTATTGAAGCCAGGTCATCTCCATTGTTTACGTTCGGTATGCCAGGTACCCCTATTACTTCTACCCTGTTCGCCAATTTCTCTTACCCCGACTATGAAAATTAGTTATCACATTATAGGGTATCTAATGTTAAAGCGTACACTATTTGTAGGTTATAAATGGTATTTGTGAAATTCTAGACTAATTTCCTATAATGTCTATTTTTAGGCGTGTTTTTCGATTGACAAGTATTGATTGAGTACGCTATATTTTAGGGAGCAATTGTGCCTGTGTGTATAGGTGCAGTTCGGGTACTCGGCCCCTCATCTTTGAACTGGCGGTATCCGCAGCCTGATTGAAGAAAAAAACTCTTTTTTGAAGATCAGGTGTAAAAAGCCTTGACATTACTCGTCAGGTATAGTAAAAAGAGTGAGGGTTCGACCGCTAAGAAAGGAGCGGCGTATGGTTTTTTGCCTCGCCATCTTATCTTGGGGTCAGTTTCGTATGCCCGGAGAGCACTTGCTAACGGGCCAGGGATACAAGGGTTTCGTTAGCACATTTCAGAATAGCCCGCACGGGCAGAAAGGGGTTAGAGTAATATGAAGAGTAAATTAGTCTCCATATTAGCAGTCTTAATGCTGTTGCTTTCGGCTCTACCAGCTGGCTTAGCCACTGCAGAGCAGGGAGAAATAGAATTAGATGACACCGAGTATACTAACTATACTGACGGTGGTAGTCAGAACATCGTAACGATCACAGTGGAGGATGATGACCTAAATGTGGCCACAGACCTCGCAGGTGATCACGAACTTATTGGCGTAGCGGATGGGTCAGCTGTGACCTTTACTACCGACAATGCCAATATCAATTCCGTTTCTAAGGTTTTCGACCTTTTTGATGGAATCGCTTACTTCACTGCAGTCAGTGAAGATAACACGCAGATAACCTTAAACACTGCAAGAGCAGCAGAGGTAAATGCGACTATCGCTGGAACTGTCACAATTGATGGAACGCATGCGACCGCTTCTACCGCCCAAGTTGAAGCCGCAGCTGCCACCATAACACCTACAGGTGATGTGGCCCCAGCAGCTTCCGCTGGAGCTGGTGCCAGTGACGACAAGAGAATATACGCAATACAGTTTG
>PBBS01000009.1 GCA_002717805.1 Chloroflexota bacterium
TGGTGCTTTAGTAGGCTTAGGAACTGCTGTTGCGGTAGCCTTGGGAACTGCCGTAGCAACTGGAGCTGTAGTAGCAGCCGGTGTCGGGGCTGGAGCAGTATCACCTCCTCCGCAAGCTATCCCTACGGCTGTGATTACTAAGCTCAGAATAATATAATTTACCAGTCTCATTATGTCCTCCAGGATTTATATAGTAAGCCTACATACAATTTACGTAGACAAATTGCGAAACCAATCCGTAACAATAACAATACTAACACTCATACAGCTACACCTTGTCAAGGCACATATGTTATCTATTATTACATTCAGAAAGAAAATCGCGTTTTCTTATACACTCAGCCAAAATATTGTGGAATCCATTCGTAATGTATTGATATAATCAAAAGAGTAGAAATTTAATACGCCCGTATTAAGCGTAAGGAAGAATTTGCCTAATGAATGTTACTGAAGCTATAGCTAAAATCCTCAAAGCAGAGGGTATTGAATGGATATCATGTTTTCCGAGTAGTCCATTAATTGAGGCAGTTGCCAAGGAAGGCATTAGACCTATAGCCTTTCGCCAAGAGCGAGGTGCAGTCATGGCAGCTGATGGCTATAGCCGTATGAATGGCCGGCGAAAGTTTGGGGTCGTGATAGTTCAAGATCAAGCTGGCGCTGAGAATGCAATGGGGGCAATAAGCCAGGCTTTTGCAGACAATGTGCCAATTCTAGTCATGCCGCGTGGTTCAGTATTAGAACGAACTGCAGTCAGACCATATTTCAGAGCAGCTAGCACATACAGGGATATATCTAAACATATTGAAACAATTTCAACACCTAAGATTGTTGGATCAGTTATGCGGAGAGCATTTCACGCCCTCCGCAATGGTAGACCTGGACCTGTAATAGTAGAAATGCCAATAGACGTATGTGCTCAGGAAATCGATGAGAAAGATATAACCACACACTATCCAAAAGTATCTATACAGATTCCTACCGGACAAGATATTAAGGATGCAGTAAAAACACTTTTAGACGCTAATAAACCAATGATCTGGGCTGGAATGGGAATACTTCTTTCAGGAGCTACAAATGAGCTTCGAGAACTTGCAGAGCTGACCGAAATACCTGTATATACTTCCATGCCAGGGAAATCTGCCATAGATGAGCGTCACCCGCTAGCTTTAGGAGCAGGAAGCGGTACAACTACCCCAGCTGCCTATAAATGGCTACAGGAATCTGACGTACTGTTTGCTGTTGGATCAAGTATGACTAGAACAGGTTATGGGCAAGCAGTACCAGACGGGAAAACTATAATACATAACGTCCTAAGTGTAGAAGATATTAATAAGGATTTTGACGTACATATAGCATTGCCAGGAGATGCCAAAGCAACGCTAAGTGCAATGATAGACGAAGTCAGGTCACAAATCGGCCACGCTGGCAGAGCAGGTCAGACTGATACTGCCGCAGAGATATCTAAAATAAAGGACGAATGGATGGAAACATGGATGCCTGTACTAACAGATGATACTGAGCCCATAAACCCCTATAGAGTGATATGGGAAATGAATCAGACGCTTGACTTAGAAAACAGTATTGTAACTCATGATGCTGGAGCACCTCGAGACATGCTTGTTCCATTTTTTCTTGCTACTACTCCGCATAGTTATATAGGTTGGGGGAAATCAACTCATCTTGGATATGGAATACCCTTGATGATAGGTGCAAAAATAGCTATGCCTGACAAATTCTGCTTGAATTTTATGGGAGACGGCGCCTTTGGGATGTCTGGATTAGATATAGAAACGGCTGTAAGATCCGGCAATCCTATAACTACTATAGTCCTAAACAATGGAGGCATGGCANCTTACCCAGATTTTTCACCAATAGCAAGGACAACCTACGATGTGTCCCATATGTATGGGGACTATGCCAAGATTGCCGAAGGTATGGGTGCCGTTGGCATTACAGTAACTAAACCAGCTGAAATTTCTAATGCACTAAAGAAAGCGCAAGAATTAAATGCCAATGGTCAAACAGTGCTATTGGATATACATACTAGAGCCGAAGATAAGAGATCACCATCTGGCTTTGATGCAATCACCCAATGGACACGATGGACAAAAGAATAGAATACTACGTCGCAGACTCTAATTTTTAATTAAAGAAATCTAAGTCATAAAGGAGATCTTTGGCAAAGACAATACCACCAAATAGTCCACATATCTCATGGCAAGGAGCTATCTCGTTTGAAAGTAAAGAACGTTCTCTGATTCCTTGGCGNATACCGTACGATAAGATAGATNTGTTCCCACCAGATGCCTTACTTGAACGAGCTGAGAAGCCCGCAGGCGTCAGAATAAGCTTCCGAAGTGATACGACTACGGTATATGGAGAAATAGAACCGTACGCATTACCAGAAGAGCAAGATTCATTTACTCTAGATCTTTACTGTGATGGTGCCTTNCATGANACATTTCAGATCAAGGNTGAAAATANNTTTCAATTCACTAGTCTGCCTNCTGAAGATAAATTGATTGAAATCTGGCTTCCTCAATTTATGAGATTCGGATTACGATCTATATCTATAGATGACAGCAGCTACATTGATCAATACGAAGACCCCCGTCCCAAATGGATAACATATGGAAGCTCAATAACTCACTGCAGGGCAGCTGCAAGCTCCAGCCAAACCTGGCCAGCAATTGTTTCACGAAAGCATGGCCTCAATCTTACATGCCTGGGCTATGGCGGCAATTGCCATTTAGAACCGATGGTCGCTCGAATGATCAGAGATCTGCCAGCCGATTTTATATCTATGAAGGTTGGTATCAACATATATGGATCCTCAAGTTTGAGTATAAGAACTTTCAGGTCTTCTGTAATAGGTTTCATAGAAATACTGAGGGAAAAACATATAGATACCCCCTTAGCCGTAATATCCCCTATATACTCTCCAGATAGAGAAACTGTACTGAATACAGGGGATTTAAGCCTCCAAATCATNCGGAATGAAATTCAGGAAGCTGTGAGCAAGATCCAGTCGTATGGTGATCGCAACATACACTACATAGATGGTTTATCCATATTTGGAGAGCAATATGGACACATGCTACCTGACGGATTGCATCCCAATGCTGAAGGATACAAGGTAATGGCTGAAAACTTCCTTAATGAAGTGGCAATACCAATATTCAAAAAATAGTTTGCAAGATTAGTGAAGGGTGGTAATACTTATGGGATCCAAGGTAGCTTTATCTTTCTCATTATTAGGATTGCTGATTGTGAACAACCTTTACCTATACTGGCAATTCTTTGAATTTGATCTAGATCAATTTCTCAGTAACACGATAGCCATAGCGCTATTTATAGAGGTATTCGGATTAATGACATTGATATCCTTATACTTTAGATCCAATCCNATAGGTAAGTANAAGTGGTACTGGTTACCTATTTTATCTNTTCTTGGGAGCCTCCTATTTGCACTGCCATTATACTATTGGATAAATACCAGGAACGACCACTCTAGCTGATACTAGTATTATCTAGATATACTTCTAGATCAACCAATCTCATTCCTGTAAATCTCGCCGCCTTTCATGACAAATTTAACTCCTGTGCCGTTCTCCAATATCGAGATATCTTCTAGGGGATTGCCATCGACTAATACCATGTCAGCCTCTTTCCCAACACTAACTGTTCCCAATTGTTTATCCATACCAATACATTCAGATGCATGACTTGTGGCAGCGATTAGAGCCTCCAATGGGGTCATACCCGCGTTTACTAAACAGNTGATTTCTTGTGCATTATTGCCATGAACCCAACCACCAGCATCGGTGCCGGCAACGACTTTAACACCTGAAGCCAATGCCATTTGGACACTCCTAATATGATGGTCTTTCATATCTGCGGCCCTCTCTCTGCCATGAGGTGTACCAATCTCCCCATGATATACATAAACACTAAATGTAGGGGTGAGAAATATACCCTTATCCGCCATAATAGTTAGAAGTTCTGGATCCTCGTCCAAGTATGCTCCATGTTCAATAGAATCCACACCTGCTTCTATTGCATTTCTCAACCCTGGCCCTCCTAGTGCATGGCACATCACCTTTTTGCCAAGGTGATGCGCTTCGCTAACCAATGCGTCTATTTCATCTCGTCCTATTACCATATCTTTTGGTCCGAGGCCTGGCCTAGAACTAGCCCCGCCCGTTGTGGCTAATTTGATAACATCGGCTCCAGCTTTTACCATTTCTCTAACTTTTGCCCTCATACTGTCAGGTCCATTTGCAACCCCAGATGGTAATGCGGGGTCTCTACCTCCAGGGCGGGTATGACCTGAAGAACTGGTATCTTCACCGACACCACCAGTTGGAGTGATGATGCTAAGAGAGACTTGAAGCCTGGGGCCGAAAATCAATCCTTGGTCTATAGCCTGCCTGAAGCCTGCGTCTAAACCTCCAGCATCNCGGACAGTTGTATAGCCNGAATACAGAGTTTGTCTCAATACAGAAGCTATCCGCATATCTCTAAGGCTCCTATATTCATTCAAGTGCCATCTGCCAGCTATATCATATCCAAAAGAAGCTAAATGATCATGGCAGTCTATTAGCCCTGGAAGTAGGGTGAATCCTTTAGCATTTATAACTTGGGCCTCGTCTGGTATTGATATCCCAGTACCGTCTCCAACGTACTCNATTTTGTTACCATTAACTATNACAACAGATTCTTCTGCCACATTAGTGTTTGTACCATCTATCAATCTAGCACCTGATATAACTTTCATAACACTCTCCAAACTAAAATACTAAGAGCNATGCTAACCAGAAAAACCTTAACTACCACCTGTGACTTCCAAGATTGCNCCCGTTANATAACTAGCATCTTCCGATGCCAAGAATAAAACAGCCTTNGCCACTTCTTCAGGAGACCCAGCCCTTCCTAAAGGAATTGCCTCNTCTATCCTCTNCTTTGTATTATNATCCAACATATCATAGCGGCCACGCACTCGAGCTCCTAATTCAGTAACTATNAGNCCNGGCATTANNGCATTCACATAAATGCCATCTGGNCCTAAATCTTTAGCCAANTGCTTAGTCATTCCTAAAATACCGGCTTTAGCAGCGGCATATGGNANCCTTGCCCCAGAAGTACCTANTGGCCCAAATGATCCCTCAGANGTATATGATGAAATATTTACTATCCGGCCAGCATTATTCGGTTTCATATATGGTACAACTGCCTGCGAGCATAGAAACGCCCCATTTAGGTTAAGAGCTATTTGGTCAAGCCATACCTGCTCAGTGACATCTTCAATATCTTTAATGCCGACATTTCCACTCCCACCAGCATTATTAACCAATATATCTATCTTGCCGAATTCAGCTATACATTCTCTTACCATAGATTCAACGTCAGATTTTCTTGTTACGTCTGCAGTAAATGGCACTACTCTCGCCCCACTAATCTTTAATTCTTCACTAAGGGCAATAATCTTGTCCTCCTGCACATCAGTGACTAATAGTTCTGCACCTTCGTATGCAAATGCAAAAGCTATAGATCGACCTATTCCCTGAGCAGCTCCAGTAATAATAGCTACTTTATTCTGTAGTCTCATCTATTAAATCCCTCCAATACCATCATTCTATCATTGCTAGATCATATCAACATTTATAGGTCTCCGCCTAAGTCCTAGTAATATTTTGACTTCTACAACCCATTGATACATGCCGTACTTTGCGTTATGGTTTG
This sequence comes from Chloroflexota bacterium, assembly GCA_002717805.1. GTDB lineage: Bacteria > Chloroflexota > Dehalococcoidia > Lucifugimonadales > UBA2985 > UBA2985. The sequence goes on from PBBS01000009.1 coordinate 5,743, forward strand.
CTAGCATACAGGCACAAATATCCCAAGATATCGTTTGACATTGTGTGATGTACGGATGTATTCTCATCTTATATTTTTTATGTTTGGCATTTTGATTCTAAGGCCTTGTTGGCTAGAACTTTTAGACAATGGAGGACCACCTCAATGAAAATTGGCTTTTACAACGACTTCCGACCCTGCATAGTTACAGATGACGGAATAATTGACATTACAAATGAAGTAAAGCATATGGACGAGGGATCTCCCCAATTATTACTTGAAGGCATCATCTCAAGCTTTGAAGAATTGAGACCGAAGCTGGAAGCATTGCAGACGAGTAGTAAAGTTAAACCACTTAAAGATATACGCCTTAGAGCACGAGTCCCCAGGCCAGGAAAAGTATTGTGTGGAAACGGCAACTATATGGAATACGTCCCCATAGACCCCTCCACGCCCCCTTGTCTCATTCTTTAAATCCCCTGAGGCTGTGATTGGCCTCAACATTGCCTTGGTGTTTTACATAGCTAGTATGCAGGCATGATTCCTATTTAACATGAGGAGCATAGTCCATCCCAATATGCCCTAAATCCTTGAGTTTCGAATACTGTTCCTCGCTATACCCAAGGACGTTGAGATAAACATGATCATTATCCTCTCCCATTCTAACTGGTGCTTTCCTGATAGAAAACGGGGCCTTTGGCATCTTGAATGTTGAACCAGGGCTAGGATATGTCCCGATTTCTGGATGTGTAACTGACTTAAAGAAATCACGGTGCTTCAAATGTGGATCTGCATAAGCATGCACTTCATGTAATAATGGCCCTGCAATGATTCCTTCTGACTGAAGTATATGAAATATGTCTATCGGATTCTTGTCTTTCGACCACTCCCCTATTATCTTGTCAAATTGGTCATGATTTTCCTTCAATTTATCCATGCTATTGAACCTGTTATCGGTCTCCAGATCTGACCTATTAATTACTTTACAAAGTTTATGCCATTTCTCGATATTCTCTATGCTGATTGCTATCCATTCGTCGTCTCCAGCACATTGGTAAACACCCTGAACCATATGACCCATGTGATCCCTATTCCCCGTAGATTTGGCAACACGCCCGTTAATTGTGTAATCCATAAAGATTTCACCTAAGTGAGGTATGAAATTCTCTCCCAAGGATATGTCCACTAACATACCTTTACCAGTTTTCTCTCTCTGATGCAAAGCTACTACCGCTGCATTTGCAATCATCACACCACAGGCTGCATCAGCTGGGACTGTAAGTGGCACACCATCTGTTCCCATATCAGGATATCCCATTACAGCAGCGTGTCCGTAAGCTGCTTCAAAAGAGGTTCCAATCCCCTTGTATGTGCTCCATGGGCCAGTCTGACCAAAACCAGTAACAGATATCATTATTATCCTGGGATTCCACTTACTTAATACATCATATGTAAATCCCAATCTGGCCATAGATCCTACTGCGTTATTCTCAATGAAAAAGTCGCTGGATTCTATAAGTTTCCTAAATGCAGCCCTTCCCTCTTCTGTACGTAACTCTGCTGTCATACCATATTTATGCCGACCATGAGCATTGAAACCAGCATATCTATTCCACGGCCTGTCACCTGGGTCCTGATTTGGATATGGGGACTGGAGGGCTTTTTTCTCAGCTATTGGGTCTGGGTGAGCAAATTGACCTCTTGATGTAGCAGATAGCTGGTTGACTGTCTCTATTCTGATTATTTCGGCACCCATATCACCCAGAAACATGGTTCCATATGGCCCAGCCAAGACGACTGTCATATCAACAACCCTAATGCCCTCAAGAGGGAAAGCGTAACCTGCACTATTTACCTCATCATTCGGCTCAGATGTGTTAGCTGATTGACTATCTACCTGTGCCGAAGAAATTTTTTTTGTTGTAGTTGAAGTTACAGCACTATTATATTCATCTGAATATCCTAGCAAGTCGCCTATTATCTCTTTATTGTGCTGCCCTAGCAACGGAGCTGGACTACCGATTTTCCACCATCCATTATTATTAAACACAGGTGAACCTGGATATTTAAAGCTTCCGGCTTTTGGGTGCTCTACATCTACGAAATATTCTCTGTATAAAAGCTGCGTGCAATCGTCTACAACTTGATCTACAGAGTTATAATGCGTACATAGTAAGTCACTCTGCTGACATCTCGCTACGACCTCATCTCTGGTGCGCTCCATCAGCCAAGGTATCCATATATTCTTTTCAAAATCATCCTTATACGCAATATCCTGAGCTCCTGTAGCGGTACCATACCTTGGATCTTCAACTAATTCTGGACGATCTATGGAGTTTGCAACTCTTGCGAACCTCTGGCCACCACCAGCAACGGATATGAATCCATCCTTACACGGATATACACCCATAGGATAACCGGCAATATAAGCTCCCATCCTTCTGGTTCTTAATCCGTTGTATTGGTAACTGATTAAGCCTATAGTACGCATATTTATAGAACCCATTTGCGTCTCGAATATAGATACGTCCAGATGTTGACCTCCTATATTCATATATTTCTTTCCGTACCAGGCCAATAGAGATGCCATAGCTGCATTGTTACCGGCCTGATAGAGTACGTGGCTTCCCCCTAGTTTTATTGGATATTTATGATCTAATCCTGTTCTACTCATGCTGCCTCCCATTGCATACATGATTAATTCAGAAGCTTCATAATCTCTGTAAGGACCATCCTGACCAAAGTTAGATATACTAGTCATAACCAACTCTGGGTTTATAGATTTCAAAGATTCATATCCTATCCCAAGCTTACCCGCGACCCCTGGTTTGAAACTCTCTATAACGATATCGGCGTTTGCAACCAATTTTTTGAAAATCTCAATCCCTTTCGAGCTTCCCAAATCTAAAGTTACACTTTTCTTATTGGTATTTAAGTATAAGAAGATTCCACTTTTCTCTATATCTTGGATGTCTTCTGGATATGGACCAAGCAACCTAGAGTAATCTCCACTTCCTGGCTTTTCAACCTTGATAACTTCAGCTCCAAAATCAGCTAACAGCTTAGTAGAGTATGGTCCTGCAATTCCATGTGTGAGGTCTATGATACGCAAATCTGAGAGAGGTTGGCGATTTTCGCTATTCATCATTTAGAAAACTCCCGATTCAGAGTATTAAATGCACAATAACAACAACAGAGTATCATCTAGAGTTCATCTTGTCCAAATACAAAACTGATAATGTCTCTTATACTGTTTACGTTGTTAGCTATTTATTAGGTACTGAATATCTTCCAATGAATACTTATAGAAGAAACCATGCACAATGTGGCATAATATAAGTCAAACTGAACGCTATATATATAAAGGAATGCAATGAGCACTCAAAACCTTAAAGCACTAACACATACAAGGCTTTCGACATCCAATGGCGACCTAACTTATTACAGCCTACCTAAACTTGAAGAGGCCGGTTTGGTCAACCTATCTAGATTGCCAATAACTATAAGAGTTCTACTTGAAAACGCTCTGAGAAACCAGGATGGATACTTGGTAACAGAAGCGGACATACTATCAGTCTCGAAATGGGATCCACAATCACCACCTACAACTGAATTCCCATTCTTGCCTTCCCGGGTTCTTATGCAAGATTTCACTGGGGTACCCGCAGTTGTAGACCTAGCGGCAATGAGATCTGCCATATCCAGAAAGGGAGGAGATCATACTAAAGTAAACCCCATAGTGCCGGTAGATCTGGTTATAGACCACTCGGTACAGGTAGATTACTTCGGTATACCAACTGCATTCCAACTAAATGTGGAGAGAGAATTTGAGAGAAACCAGGAAAGATATACATTCCTAAGGTGGGCTCAACAGGCTTTCGACAATTTTAGGCTAGTACCACCCGGAACCGGTATAGTACATCAAGTAAATCTAGAATATCTAGCATCGGTTATCGCTACTCGCGAAATTGCAGGAGAGATGGTAGCACTTCCAGACACTCTAGTCGGCACGGACTCTCATACTACTATGGTAAATGGGCTGAGCGTACTAGGATGGGGTGTTGGCGGTATTGAAGCCGAGGCCGTCTTGCTAGGTCAACCTTATTACATGCAACTTCCAGAAGTAATAGGGTTCAAGCTGAGAGGATCATTACGGGAAGGCGTGACAGCTACGGATTTGGTTCTGACAGTAACACAAATGCTTAGGGAGAGAGGCGTAGTAGAAAAGTTTGTAGAATTTTTCGGTGATGGACTAAGTAACTTGCCCCTACCTGACAGAGCGACTATCGCAAACATGGCTCCAGAATACGGAGCAACCTGTGGATTTTTCCCCATAGATCAAGGTACTTTAGATTACCTCATAGGCACTGGAAGAAGCCCAGAGCAAATTGATCTGGTTGAAAAATATGCAAAGGCACAAGGGTTATTCCGAATTGACGGGATACCAGACCCTGTGTATACAGACGTATTAGAACTTGACATGGGTAACGTTGAACCAAGTATGGCGGGCCCTAAAAGACCTCAAGACAAACTTGTACTAGGATCTGTAAGGAACAATTTCCATGAAAACTTCGGAGATGACCTCAGCCAAGACCATTCGAATGGAATCGGCCTGGATAATGGTTCGGTAGTAATAGCTGCAATAACTAGCTGTACAAACACATCAAATCCATCTGTGATGATAGGCGCTGGGCTGGTAGCTAAGAAAGCTGTTGAGAAGGGCATAGATCGCAAGCCTTGGGTCAAGACAAGTATGGCTCCTGGTTCCCAAGTAGTTACAGATTACATGGATGCATCAGGATTAACACCTTATCTCGAAGAGATAGGATTTCATACGGTCGGCTATGGTTGTACTACGTGCATCGGTAACAGTGGACCACTTGATTCCCCTGTATCATCTGCTATAACTGATGATGACTTAACAGTAGCTGCAGTACTCAGCGGTAATAGAAACTTTGAAGGAAGAGTACATGCCGAAGTAAAAGCCAACTACCTCGCATCACCTATGCTAGTAGTCGCGTACGCTCTAGCTGGAACTGTTGAAATAGATCTTTTAAATGAACCTCTAGCCTATGATGGAGACAATAATCCTGTATACCTGAACGACATCTGGCCAACTCAGAAAGAAATCAGAGATACTGTAGCGTCTTCACTAAACCCAGAAATGTTCAGATCAAGATATGGAAGTGTATCTGAAGGACCTTCCGAGTGGCAGAAACTTTCCGCACCAAGCGGTGAAATATACGACTGGGATCCCGAATCCACTTACATCCAAGAAGTACCATTCTTTAAAGATCTTAGTGAAGAAATAGAGGAGCCCCAAGATATATTGGGGGCTAGAGTTCTAGCAATGTTTGGCGACTCTATTACAACAGATCATATATCTCCTGCTGGAGCTATTCCAAGGTCGAGACCAGCGGGCCAATACCTTGAATATTTGATAGAAAATAATGTGAAAATAGAAAAAGACCTAAGGCCAATAGACTTCAATACGTTTGGTGCTCGGAGAGGCAACCATGAAGTAATGATGAGAGGTACTTTCGGAAACGTAAGATTAAGAAATAAGCTGACACCCGAACACGAAGGTGACTGGACTATATATATGCCAAAGAATGAACTGACGAGTATATTTGAAGCCTCGTCACAATACCAAGAAAATGATATACCTACGCTCATCATAGCTGGTAAAGAGTATGGCTCTGGAAGTTCCAGAGACTGGGCTGCCAAAGGCCCAAATCTTCTTGGAGTAAAGGCCACAATAGTGGAAAGCTATGAAAGAATACATAGAAGTAACCTAATCGGCATGGGGGTATTGCCATTACAATTTAAGCCAGGTGAAAATGCGGAGACACTAGGTATTGATGGAACGGAAACATTTGAAATAACTGGCATAAGTAATGGACTAAAACCAAGACAGGATATCACTATAAAGGTAAGCAACAGTCAAGGCGAGGTACAAGATATTCAGGTTAGATCCAGGCTTGATACGCAAGTTGAGATTGACTACTACCGAAATGGTGGTGTACTTCACACCGTTCTGAGAAGAATGCTCAAGGATGGATAACTAGTTATGACTAACCTTGACAACGAAGATAGCGTTTTGTAACATCAGGCTTGCTAATAATCTACTGATACAAGAGAGGCCTGTCCGAGCTAGGATAGGCCTTCTTTTCTCGAAGAGAAGGGATAAAGGTAGTCTCAATTGTCATACGTAAAAGGCTTGTTCTGCAGAGAATGCGGCAGGGAGTATCCTGCTGAAGCCATAAACGCCTGCGATTTCTGCTTTGGACCTCTCGAGGTCATATACGACTACGACTCTATAAAAAAGATTATATCAAGAGATCGGATCGCTTCCGGCCCTAACAGCATATGGAGATACCATGATCTTCTTCCAGCAGATATCGAAAATGCTGTTGATATTAATGCAGGAATGACTCCACTTATAAGGTCTCACAACTTCGCTAAGTCCCTCGGACTAGAGAATCTATACTTCAAGAACGACAGCGTAAACCCGTCCTTCTCCTTTAAAGATAGAGTAGTGGCTGTTGCTAGTACAAAAGCCCTTGAATTTGGGTTCGATACACTAGCGTGCGCATCTACAGGCAACTTGGCTGGCAGCGTAGCAGCACATGCAGCACGAGCAGGAATGCGTTCATTCGTTTTCATTCCAGCAGATTTGGAACCCGGCAAGATATTAGGATCCGCTGTATATGGCCCAAATATAATGGCTGTAGACGGAAGTTATGATGACGTGAATCGCCTATGTAGTGAAATAGCAGACAACTATCCATGGGCTTTTGTAAATATAAATATGCGACCATACTACGCTGAAGGTAGCAAGACGTTGGGATTCGAAGTAGCAGAACAGCTTGGATGGAAGGCTCCTGATAACTGTATAGTACCAGTCGCATCTGGAGCTCTACTGACAAAAATATGGAAAGGTCTTAATGAACTAGCCTCTCTGGGGCTAATAGATCCGGTCAAGACGAAAATGTTCGCCGCTCAAGCTGAGGGATGCTCCCCTGTTGTAACTGCTTTTGATGCAAATAGTTTTAACGTTAGACCTGTAAAGCCAAACACCATAGCCAAATCTTTAGCTATAGGTAATCCTGCGGATGGCTACTACGCTTTGAGAACAATAGAAGAATCTATCGGAGGGGCCTGGGCAGTTCGAGAAGATGAAGTAGCAGATGGCATAAAGGAATTGGCAGAAAAAGAAGGCATCTTCACCGAACCTGCAGGAGGTGTAGTCATAGGAGCTCTTAAGCACCTTGTTGAAACTGGTCAAATAAAGCCATCAGAAACAACTGTAGCATATATAACCGGAAACGGTTATAAAACACAGGAGGTAGTTCAGGACATAGTGAGGCCAAACTTAATTAAGCCAACCATGTCTTCCTTTGAATCTTCGATGAAATTGTGATTCCGTAGTAAAAATCTTGGTGGAGAGGTACATATACAATGGCAAAACAAAGAATCAAGTTTACATTTCCTCAAGAATTAATAACGACTCCTGTTATATATGAGCTAGGAATAAGGTTCTCAGTAGTAACAAATGTCCGGAGAGCAGATGTAAGAGAGGGAGTGGGTTGGGTAATACTGGAAATAGAAGGTGACGAAAGTCAAATACAAAACGGATTAGACTGGGTAACAGAAATGGGAGTTAGAGTAGACAGCGTTGGCGGAGACATAGTGGAAGGTTAAACCGCCAAAACACATTACAACCATAAATTGACTAATAAACCATATAACACAGAAGGAGCAGCAGTATGAGCACAGTGGTACGTATACCAACTCCATTGCGGAGGGTCACTAACGGAGACGATAAAGCCTCTGTAGATGGAGAGAACCTATCGGAAATCATAAATGACTTAGAAAGTCAGTACCCAGGCATAAAAGAACGTCTCTGCGATGAGAACGAAGAACTTAGACACTTCGTAAACATATACATAAACGGTGAAGATGTTAGGTTCCTGAATGGGCTACAAACCAACGTATCAGAAGGCGACGAAATAAGTATAGTCCCAGCAGTCGCTGGTGGAACATAGGCTTTAATTTAAAACTCTAACTAGATTCTTGTCTCCTCTTGGACCATTTCTGCTTCTGAACTAGCCGAATAGATTCGTCAGTTGGGTGATAATTTCTGGCGAATTCTTCCCGATATAAACCCAGTGTATTACTTTTAATTGCTAGGCGCATATCTTCCATTAGTTTTAGTATAAACCTAAGATTATGTATGCTAGCTAGCCTATAAGCAGAAAGCTCTCTTGCTTTAAATAGGTGGTGCAAATAAGCAACAGAAAATCTCTCGCAAGTATAACAATCACACGATTCTTCTATTGGGCCAGTTGATTTGCTGTACTGTTTATTAAGAATATTTATTCGCCCCTTTAAGGTCATTAATGATCCGTTCCTAGCGACCCTAGTAGGTAAAACGCAATCAAATAAGTCCACTCCCATATATACAGACTCCACCAAATCTTCAGGGGATCCCACCCCCATCAAATATCTAGGTTTGGAATATGGCAATTCTTGCCCCATCAAAGACACCGTCTCATACATGACTGACTTAGGCTCCCCTACGCTCATTCCACCTATAGCATACCCATCAAAGTCCAAGGATTTCAGGAATTCGGCTGACTGTTTCCGCAATGCTATATCCCACCCTCCCTGAACAATGCCAAATATGAGCTGGTCTGGATTATTATGCGTTTCCCTACTTCTTAACGCCCAATCGTGGGTTCTCCTCATCGCTTCCATTATTTCAGCATGACCTAAACCATATTCCGAACATTGGTCGAGTACCATTGCTATATCTACACCAAGGGAAGATTGATATTCGAGAACTATCTCAGGTGACAGAAATCTTAAACTGCCATCTATATGAGATCTAAATTGCACGCCGGCATCTGTAACCTTAGTTAATTTGCCTAGACTAAATGTCTGAAACCCACCACTATCAGTCAATATTGGTCCGTCCCAATCAATGAACTTGTGCAAACCTCCTAAATCCCTAATTAAATCTATACCTGGTCTCAGCATAAGATGATATGTATTGGAAAGAACGACATGTGCGCCCATAGATCTTAAATCAGTAAAATCTAATGCTTTAACTGAACCTTGAGTTGCCACAGGCATAAAAGCTGGAGTATTAATGGAACCGTGAGCAGTATTCAATACACCTGCTCTTGCATTACCATCTTCGGCCTCGACAAAGAAATTTCCAATCATTGACTATCACCTACCTTCAAAACTATAGCGATTTAATATTAGTGAATATGCTTATATAGAGCAATCATTTTGACAGTTTTTGGCACCAAGCTATATTGCCAAGTCGTATCTAACCCGAAAAGTATACTCCTATATTGTAGTCGACTTTTTGTAAAATTCCTTGCTAAAATCGTTGCATCACCAGAGATTTTGTTATATCCTTATCGCCGTCCCTGGTGGTTAGAGCGAGGTGGAACCACCCGTTCCCTTCCCGAACACGGAAGTGAAACGCCTTAGCGCTTACGATACTGCCTTGGCAACGAGGTGGGAAAATAAGCCACTGCCAGGGGCATTAGAGCAATATACAACTGCCGNCACACACCATGTTGCACTNCTATATGCGAACCATTGCCCCCATATATAGCGGACTTCAATTCTTCATATAATTGCACCCTATATTACCTTTACACCACAAATATTTAACAAATATAATCTANTTACTTGAAGGCCGGCCAAAGTACACCNACAAGAAAAGAGGCTTCATTGGATGCCTNTACAGACTCCAANCTAGANGANATGGAACACCTCTTATCCCAGTCACTGCCATTAGTAATGAAGACTGGAGATATCTTGGATGGTCTCGTTGTCCAAATTAACAAAGATGGAATAGTGGTTAGCCTAGGAGGAAAGTTCGAATCGTGTGTTCCCCATATGGAAATGCTCACTTTATCTAAAAAGGACCTTAATTCTATTACGCCAGGTGAAAACATACCTGTAATGATATTAGGAACTGACCCTAGCAGCGGAGAATTATTGCTCTCTATAGATAAGGCCAATAGCCATATAGGCTGGGGTAAACTAGAAGATTTATTCAAATCAGGGAAAAACGTTTCTGCTATAGTTACTGGTTATAATAAAGGTGGCCTAACAGTAATNGCAGAAAANGTTGCTGGATTTATACCAATTTCGCATATACATACTCCACTCAAAGTCNATCCAGAAACCCCAGATGGGCCTCTGNCCGATATTCTCCATACCCGGATAGGAGATACTTTGGAATTGAAAATCCTGGAACTAAATGGCCAAGACAAAAGAGTAGTACTCTCTGAAAAGCTTGTACATGAAGATAGAAAGTCTGTTGCTAAAGATAGATTAATAAAAGAATTAGATGAAGGATCCATAGTGAACGGCACTGTATCAAGCATAACGAATTTCGGTGCCTTTGTAGATATAGGGGGTGCTGACGGACTAATACATATATCCGAAATTTCTTGGCAAAGTGTAGACAATATCGAGGAATTTGTTAAGATTGGGGATGAAATAAGTGCCTATATTATCAACATTGACCAAGAAAATAAACGCATAGCACTAAGCCTAAAGCGAGTTGGGAGTCAACCTTGGGATAATGTAGCGGCCAAATACGAAATAAACCAGACAATTCATGGTACAATAACAAGGCTNACAGAATTCGGAGCATTCGCTAGAATCGATGGCAATATAGAAGGGCTGGTACATATTTCAGAATTAAGTGATAAACTTGTACATCATCCNAAGGAAATAGTTAAAGTAGGAGATACAGTCCCTTTGAGGATCCTTAATATAGAGCCTGAGCGCAAACGCTTAGGGCTTAGCCTAAAGCAGGCGGACCCGATATAGGCATAGATAAAATCCGTCTATAAGATAAATGAGATCGGAGACAATACGATGACTAGTAGATTCGAAAAGTTTTCTGAGAGAGCAAGAAGGGTGCTTTCCTTGGCTCAAGAGGAAGCACAAAAATTCAATCATAACTACATTGGCACCGAGCATATTCTCCTAGGCCTTGCAAGAGAGACGGAAGGCGTGGGAGCTAAGGTGCTTGCAAACCTTGAAGTCGAACTAAGTAAAGTAAGATCAGCCGTTGAATTCATAATAGGTCGAGGTGAGAGCCATACTCCTGGAGAAATAGGTCTTACTCCCCGTGCAAAGAAGGTAATTGAACTAGCTGTNGATGAAGCAAGAAGGCTACGTCATCAATACATAGGCACAGAGCATATCCTGATAGGTTTAATGAGAGAAGGTGAAGGAGTTGCTGCAGGGGTTCTGGAAAGCCTANCAGTCACACTAGACAAGGTCAGGGCGGAAACGACTAGAGTACTAAGTCAAAACGCAAGCCAATCCCAATCTAGTTCAAGATCAACAGCGCCCAAAACNCCAACATTGGATCAATTAGGAGTAGACCTAACAAGCGCTGCCAGAGCTGGTAAATTAGACCCAGTTGTAGGGCGATCTATGGAAATTCAAAGAGTAGTTCAAATACTGAGCCGCCGAACCAAGAACAACCCGGTTCTTATAGGTGAACCTGGTGTTGGTAAAACCGCTATAGTGGAAGCATTGGCTCAACAAATTATTTCTGGGGACGTACCTGAAAGTTTGCAAGGAAAACGTCTTGTAACGCTAGATATGGGAACCCTCGTTGCTGGAACAAAATACAGAGGCGAGTTTGAGGAAAGGCTGAAGAAAATCCTAGAGGAAATACGTGGCTCTAGGAATTGTGTACTTTTCATAGACGAAATGCACACTATGGTAGGTGCCGGAGCAGCTGAGGGAGCTGTAGACGCTGCAAATATACTAAAGCCTTCGTTATCAAGAGGGGAAATCCAGTGTATAGGAGCAACTACACTAGACGATTACAGAAAGTATGTGGAAAGAGACCCTGCCCTAGAACGCAGATTCCAGCCTGTTTACGTTGAAGAACCTACTATGGCTGATACAATTGAAATTCTACGCGGAGTCAAAGGTAGATACGAAGAACACCACAACTTGGTAATAACTGACGAAGCACTAAGCACAGCAGCTACTCTGGCTAGCAGATTTATTGCAGATAGATTCCTACCAGATAAAGCTATAGATCTCATAGATGAGGCTGGATCGCGAGTCAGAATACGGTCAAGCTCGGTCCCGCTTACGCTTAAAGAGTCTACAAAGGTGCTCGAAAGTGTTCGCAAAGAAAAAGATGACGCCATCGCAGGTCAACAATACGAACACGCAGCAGAACTCAGGGATAGAGAGTTAAAACTCGAGGCCAAGCTAGAAGGCATGGAGAAGGAGTGGGCGGAGGAGCAAGAAACAGTGGAGGCAGTAGTAACAGAAGAGGATATCGCTGAAATCGTTAGTATGTGGACCGGCATACCTGTTACTAGATTGGCTTTAGAGGAAACNCAGAGGCTTCTCAAGATGGAAAGTGCNCTACACGAGCGAATAGTTGGACAAGACGAAGCTATAAACNCAATCTCTAAAGCAGTGAGACGGGCTCGTGCAGGAATAAAGGATCCTCGTAGGCCTATAGGAAGTTTCATATTCTTGGGGCCAACAGGAGTTGGTAAAACTGAACTTGTTAGGTCACTATCAGACTTCATGTTCGGTAGCGAAGACGCGATGATAAGACTTGATATGTCAGAATTTATGGATAGACATACCGTTGCAAGATTGGTAGGAGCACCTCCTGGTTACGTAGGTTACGATGAAGGAGGGCAACTTACAGAGGCGGTCAGAAGAAGATCATACTGTGCCATACTTCTGGACGANATAGAAAAGGCTCACCCTGAAGTATTTAATATACTACTGCAGATATTTGATGACGGTCACTTAACAGACGCTAAAGGCAGGAAAGTAGACTTTAGGAACACTATAATAGTCATGACTAGCAATATCGGGTCTGATCTGATCAAACGAGACTCTGGATTAGGCTTTGCTGTAAAGACTGACGAGGCTCAGACAGATGCCCAGCAGTATGANAGAATGAAGGACAAAGTCATGGACGAAGTAAAGAGATTCTTCAGGCCAGAATTCCTGAACAGGATAGACGGCACTGTAGTGTTCCATGCACTTGGAAAAGATCACATACTAAACATCGTAGATCTAATGCTTAACAGCGTTAAAGACCAACTAAAAGAGAAGAACGTNACTTTCGATATAAGTCAGGCTGGTAAAGAACTTCTTGCTGAAAAAGGNTTTGATCCAATATTCGGAGCTCGTCCTCTACGTAGAGTTATACAAGACGAAATAGAGGANATGCTATCAGAGGACTTACTATCAGGTGATCTTCAGCCTGGTGATTCGGTACTGATAGATGTGGAGGACAATAAATTTGTCTCTACAAGAAACAAGATCATAGACTCTGAGATAGTACCAGAAGCAACTAGTTCGGCAGTGTGAGCACAAATTAGGATTGCATCCAAAAATTAGTTCTTGTAGTTAATCATGGGGTCTTTGATATCCTAACCACTACTTAGTGAGTATAATCTTTGATTTCTGGACAGTTGATATCATATTGTTATGAACAACGATAATAACCGCACAACATATGTATGTTCAGAATGCCATGCCGAGGCCCTAAGATGGGAAGGAAGATGCCCTGTATGCAAAGAATGGAATACACTTGAGGAGAATCTGTCTACTATCAAATCACACCTTACTTCAAGGTCCTGGTTTCCAAGCACAAATAACTCCCCATCAGAACTATCCTCTATAATAATAGATGAAAGCCCACGAATAGACCTACACTCTGAGGAATTCAACCGGGTCATGGGCGGAGGCATTATAGCTGGATCCTTGGTCCTACTTGGTGGGGATCCTGGTATAGGTAAATCCACACTCCTATTACAAATAGCAAATAATGTATCTAAAACAGGAAAGTCAGTCCTGTATGTATCCGGAGAAGAATCCGCACAGCAAATAAAGCTGCGAGCAACTAGGATTGGCATTGATGGTGTTGGCCTGAGAATACTATCTGAAACAGACATGCACAACATTCTATCGCATATAGATCTAATCAAACCTAATCTAACTATAATTGACTCGATTCAATCTGTGGCATTTTCAGATATACAAAGCGGACCCGGTAATACGACTCAAGTTAGAGATTGTGCATTAGCATTGCTACATAAGTCGAAAGAAACTGACTCACCTATAATTATTACTGGCCATGTTACGAAAGAAGGTAATATCGCCGGCCCGAAGACTCTAGAACACATGGTAGATGTAGTTCTATATCTGGAGGGCGAAAATCTTGGTTCATATAGACTGCTTAGAGGAGAAAAGAACCGTTTCGGCTCCACTAATGAGATAGGTGTCTTTGAAATGCAAGATACAGGATTAATCGACGTCCCTAATCCTTCGAACATATCTATATCAGGGAGGACTCCAAACGCCGTAGGTTCCATAATTGTTCCAATATTGGAGGGTACAAGACCTATATTGGTAGAAATCCAGGCACTAACAACCACTTCATCATTACCTAGCCCACGTAGAGTCGCCAATGGCATAGACCAGAGTAGATTATTGATGGTTATTGCCGTATTAACCAAACGTATAGGACTATCAATAGGTAAACAAGACATAATTATGAACGTGACTGGAGGATTCAAAGCAACGGAGCCCGCTGCAGATCTAGGAATAGCTCTGGCACTTTTGTCTAGCTTAAAGAACACTCCTATCTCACCAAAAACAGCTGCACTGGGTGAGATAGGACTAAGCGGAGAACTAAGGTCCGTAAATCATATCCCCCGGCGTTTGACGGAACTTAGCCAGATGGGATTTGAAAAATGTCTGTCTCCAAATATTGGATCACAAAGACAAAATACCTCATTAGAAGTTATAGAAGCTAGTTCCTTAGCTTATGCTCTGGAAAAAGGTATATTGTCTAGCAAAAACCCCGTCAGAAGTAGACCCAAGGATGCAAGTTGATTAAGTGATATCAAAAAGATATGCTTTATAATACAAAATATCTGCGTAGGTAAAATATGATAATAAATAGTAAATCAATAGACATAGAATATCTTCTAGCTATACCCACCGTGGGGGAAAAAGCAGAGAAACTTATAGAATTACTATCTAATATGGGCTCCGTATTAGTCGCCTACTCTGGAGGGGTGGATAGTACACTCCTGGCATATCTATCCTCTATTGTATTGAAGGAAAATTCTTTGGCAGTCACTGCTAACTCTCCGAGTATGGGCCCTTCAGATTTGTCTGATGCAAGCGATATGGCACGGGATCTCGAGTTGAGACATCTCGTTATAAAGACTAATGAATTCTCCAATCCTGATTATATAGCTAATGGTCCACGGAGATGCTATTTTTGCAAGTTAGAATTGTATAGTCACCTAAAACCTATAGCGGAATCAGAAAAGCTGAATTTTATCATTAGTGGTGCCAATATAGACGATTCAAATGACTTTAGACCTGGGATGAAAGCTGGAAAAGAAAACGGTATCAGAAATCCATTTGTCGAAGTCGGTATCGGAAAATCTGATATACGAGCTATGTCAAAAGCTTTAGGACTATCAACATGGGACAAACCAGCTCAACCATGTCTATCTTCTAGGATCCCCTACGGAACACCTGTATCAGTAGAAGTACTAGAAAAAATATACAATGCTGAATCATACCTGAAAAAGCTAGGTATAAAGGAGTGCCGTTTGCGCCACCACGATAATATAGCAATCATAGAAATACCTGCTGATGAGATGAGTGTAATATTGAGTCCAGAGACCCGAGAAGAATTGATCAAATACATCAAATCTCTAGGCTATACCTATGTAACCTTAGACATTGGCGGCCTTAAATCAGGCAACCTCAATGTCGTTCTGAAGAAGGACATTTAAACACAATCGGTTTAGGAGATAATTTGAAAACGGCATATATTCAAGCTACGGCAGGAATCAGCGGTGATATGTTACTGGGTTGCCTATTGAATGTTGGGTTGCCCATAGAGACACTAGGAAAATCACTCGAAAAATTGCATATATCCGGCTATCGCATCGAGCATATTGAATCCTCCCGAGGTATGATAAGAGGNACGCAAGTCATTGTACATCAGGAAGAAAATACTGCTCACGGNTATTCAATACATGATTTTACCAATTTGGTTCAAAATAGCGATCTATCNGAAGNAACAAAAAGCAAATCAATAAGTGTACTGCAAAAACTTGAGGCAGCCGAGATACTGGTTCATGGCGAGGNNCATGAATTACACGAGCTCGGAGACTTAGATACCATCATTGACATTGTAGGGGTAATTGCAGGATTCGAGTCCTTGAATATAGACAAGATTTATTGCTCTCCCCTGCCGCTAGGTTGGGGGATTATAAACAGCAGAAAAGGCCCATTACCCATCCCTGCACCTGCTACGTCCCATTTGATTAATATGAGCAATGCCAGAGTAGTACCTCCCACAAAAGAATATATGGAAGCCGGTGAATTAGTAACTCCAACTGGAGCAGCCATTATTACAACTCTAGCTTCNTTCGANCCACCATCTTTCNCAGTAAATAGAATCGGCTATGGGGTTGGATCAAGAGATATACCTACACTACCGAATGTCATATCAATATGGCTTGGAGAAACGGAACAATCTCTAGAACAAAATGTGGTATCTACGCTTGAAACTAATATAGACGATTCTACTCCGGAATTAATTGGATATGTCACTGAAAAATTGTTAGCGAGTGGAGCATTAGACGTCTGGATCACCCCAATTTATATGAAGAAAAACAGACCGGGAGTAACGTTAAGTGTGTTGTCGACCCTAGAATATCAGGATAAACTGCTAAGCCTTATGTTACAAGANACATCTACTCTAGGAGTCAGGATAATTAACTCCAACAGATATGCAGCAGATAGGGAGATTATGACCTTGAACACCAGCTTAGGTAATGTGAACATCAAAGTAAAAAAGATAAATGACNCAATAACNAGCATCTCTCCCGAATACGAAGATTGCAAGAATATAGCACTCTCACANGAGGTTCCACTGTATGAAGTGTTTCGTATAGTTGAATTAGAAGCCAGAAATATATTAGGCATAATTTAATATAGTATTGATAATATTGTGTGTTTAGATATACAATTCGTACTCAAATAAAATATTAATTCTGAGGTGGAATATATATGGGTTACAAAATCTCCTTAGCCGATCTTTACGATCCAGATTCTTGGAGATCGTCGCTAGCAGAAATGATCGCCACTTTCCTATTTGTNTTCATAGGAGCCGGCTCGGTCGTAAGCACTGAGATATTCCTTGATCATGCTGACTCCAGTCGTACAGGTGCCAAATTCCTACTGATAGCGACAAGTCACGGATTAGCAATAGCCATATTAGTATCTGCAATTGGTAGAATATCAGGTGGACACATTAACCCTGCTGTCACATTTGCGATCGCACTTTCAAAGAAAATTAGTATCTTAAGAGCAACAATGTATATTGTCGCTCAATTATCAGGAGCAATATTAGGTGCATTACTGCTAAAATCTGTCATCCCNGAAGTTCTTCACAAGGGACTGGGAACACACAGTCTAGCAATGTATATAGATCCTTCATCAGGTGTGATCATAGAGGCGGTTCTTACATTTACACTAGTATTTGTTGTATTTACTACCGCAGTATCATCTAAAGGATTGGGACACGTAGCCCCTTTCGCCATAGGCNTGACTGTATTGATAGATCATCTAGTNGCAATNCCATTAACAGGTGCATCTATGAACCCTGCCAGAACTCTTGGTCCAGCCTTTGCAACAGGATCCTGGGAAAATCATTGGGTATACTGGGCAGGTCCACTCTTAGGTGCTGGTATCGCTTCAGTTATATACATGTACGTATATGAAAAATATGAAAATTAGAAACTAGAATAGCATTGTGTCAANCNAGAGAAGGTTCGCTCACAAGTATCGTGGCGAACCTTCTCTCGGTTTTCAGTGCGCTTTGTACTATACCTCTTTGTATTCTCCCTCTATAGTACCATCACCATCATCTTGCGATCCTGTTGTATCTGTTGGATCTGTGCCACCTTCTTCAGCGGAAGCACTATATAGTTCAGAACCTATCCTCTGAACTATAGCTTGAAGCTCCTCCATAACAGAGCTTATTAAAGTGGAGTCATCACCATTAAGTGCCTCTCTGAGTTGGGCTACTTTATCACTAATCTCTGTCTTTGATTCTTCGGATATCTTATCAGAATGCTCTGAGACAAGCTTTTCAGAACTATAGGCTAATGACTCGGCACCATTCCTAATCTCTACTTCTGCCCTTCTNTGCCTATCTTCTTCTGCAAATCTTGAACCTTCCTCTATAAGTCTATCTATTTCTTCTTGGCTCAGTCCTGAGCTAGCAGTAATTGTTATTCTCTGTTCCTTATCGGTAGCCTTATCTTTAGCTGATACATTTAAGATACCATCTGAATTTATATCAAACGTAACCTCAATCTGAGGCATACCCCTAGGGGCTGGTAATATACCATCTAACATAAACCTACCTATAGACTTATTATCAGAAGCCATAGGTCTCTCTCCTTGGAGCACATGAACTTCTACGCTGGGCTGGTTGTCTCCAGCTGTAGTAAAGGTTTCCGTTTTAGCAGTTGGTATTGCGGTATTCCTAGTTATTAGAGGTGTCATAACCCCACCGAGAGTTTCTATACCAAGGGTAAGAGGAGTAACATCTACCAGTAACATATCCCTAACGTCTCCCTGCAAAACACCTGCCTGTATGGCAGCACCAGCAGCAACTACTTCATCTGGATTAACTCCCCTATGCGGTTCTTTACCAAATAGTTCTTTGGCTTTTTCTATNACAGCTGGCATCCTGGTCATTNCGCCGACCAAAACTACTTCATCTACCTTNTCTAATGCTACCCCTGCATCAGCGATAGCCTGTTTACATGGACCCACTGTTCTGTCTACCAAATCAGATACCAGTTGTTCCATCTTAGATCTACTTAATGTCATTGCCAAATGTTTGGGGCCAGATGCATCTGCAGTGATAAAAGGCAAATTTACTTCCGCTTGCATCACGGTAGATAACTCTATCTTCGCTTTCTCTGCAGCTTCCTTAAGTCTCTGTAAAGCCATCCGATCCTGTTTTAGATCTATGCCCTGTTCTCTTTTGAATTCCTCAGATATCCAATCTATTATACGTTCATCAAAATCGTCACCACCAAGAAATGTGTCCCCATTGGTAGATTTAACTTCAAATACACCCTCACCTATCTCAAGNATAGAGATATCGAATGTACCTCCACCTAGGTCATATNCNGCGATGGTTTGATCCTCTTTCTTATCAAGACCATATGCCATAGATGCAGCAGTTGGTTCGTTTATTATTCTCAAGACATCTAGTCCTGCTACCTTCCCGGCATCTTTTGTTGCTTGACGTTGGGTATCGTCGAAGTATGCTGGGACCGTTATCACCGCTTGCGATATGGTTTCTCCAAGTTTTGCTTCTGCATCCTGCTTCAGCTTCTGCAATATCATTGCTGATATTTCAGCCGGTGAATATGCTTTTCCAGCCATCTCTACATGTGCATCACCATTCTTAGCTTTCACTACTTTGTAAGGTAATCTACCAGAAGCACTCTGAACTTCCTTGTCCTCAAATCTTCTCCCCATTAATCTCTTAATTGAGAAAACTGTGTTATTAGGATTGGTAATAGCCTGCCTTTTGGCTATCAAACCAACGTATCGTTCTTCAGTCTTGTCATTTATACCTACCACAGAAGGACTAGTTCTGGCTCCTTCAGTGTTCTCTAAAACCTGTGGCTCTCCAACCTCTATTACTGCCATACAAGAGTTAGTTGTACCTAGGTCTATTCCCAAAACTTTTGCCATTATATATTCTCCTCTTCTGAGGGGTTCTCGTTTGCACCCTCAATACTATTTTGATTTCTTTCTTCTTCAGACTTAGAAACTACCACTTGAGCTGGTCTCAATATCCTGTCATGTAATCTATATCCCTCTCTAATAACTGATATTATTTTTCCTTCCTCGATTTCACTAGTTGGCTGATGCAACAATGCATCATGCTCTAAAGGATTAAAAGCTTTATCATTTGATTCAATCTTAGAAAGGCCAAAACCTCCCAGTATCTTCTCAAGATTCTTATACACCAACTCTAGCCCAGAAACCCAAGATTCTACGTCGGTCATATTATCTGGAATATATTGCAGAGATCTACTATGGTCGTCCAAAACAGTAAGCAGGTTAAGTATAATCGAAGTGTTCGCCCGCTGCTGTAATTCAACCTTCTCTTCTTCTACTCTGCGCCGATAATTTATCAAATCAGCCTGGGCTCTCTGTACTGATTCCTTCAACTCAGCTATTTCACTCATGGCTTGTTCTAGTTGAGCGTTCAAATCCTCTTCACCGTTAGAATCATTATGCTCTTTGTAAGCCTCACTATCTGACTCTATACCGTCATCTAGCTCTTTATTAGCGCCATCATTATTAACATTTTCTTCCATAATCTAAAAATCTCCAAGGTTTATAAATAGATTCTCAGGTATTCTTACCATCTGAAAAATCTATACCAATATCTCTAAGCACTTGCTCGATTTCCTCAGCTAACAATGCATGAGCCGCATTAGCGATAGCCATAGATTGTATCATCTGCCTTAGTCCCATGACCTTATTGAGGAAATTTAAAGCGAATTCTACTCCTGCAAGGTTCATACCTATATCATCTACCATATATTTGATTAGCCTAAGCCTAACTATGTCTTCGGCAGAGTATAATCTCAACATACCTATAGATCTGTTCGGTATAACCAAACCAACTCTTTCATATTTTCGTAATGTTTGAGGGTGCATTCTCAAGAGCTTAGCAGCTACACTTATAACGTATACCCCTTCCTCTGCTGCCTCAACTCTTTGTTGTTCCCTAACATCATCCACCTGCACATTGGAACTATGCTCAGTACTACGCCCATAATCACTATTAGGAGATTTCCTAATGAATGACCCATAGACAGTCTCTGCTACTATTCTTCTTTTATGTGTATCTCTAGTATCAAAACTTTGCATAGCACACCACACTTACACAACAATATAATAGTTGACACGATGCATGTCAACTATTATAAACCACCGTGGCTTAAGTACATGCCTGTAGTGTCACATTTTGCCAATTCTTGCTATTATCATACAACCTTACATTAACAACATCGTATAGACATAAGGCACTCCAAAATCTAAAATAATATCACTATGATGCATAAANGCTTCNGGCCTATAAACCTNATACTGTCCTTGCTACTGATTACAACTTNGATTACTACTTGCAATACTGGTGTACCANAGATATAAACCACTACAGTAAATGCTGGCNCAGNAACTATAACGACAACCTATGAGAAAATATTNGTGAAACCCCAGAACTAGAAGTATTAATNCCAAATAACTAGACTAGAAATTACCGAAAATGGAGATATTATGGATAATGACATAATTAGTATGCGAGATATGGGAATGATATTCGAGGTAACAGATGCAATGGGTATCGACCGAGAAAATATATCAGTCCCATTAGAAAAAAAGGACCCAGGTGAGGTACATCTGCTTGACGGGAGTAAACTAGAAATAGTCATACCTCTATCTATTGATATAGAAGACTGGCTTGATGAATTAATNAAAAAGCTTGAAACATTAGGATTCNTATTTGACGACAATTCTTCATGAAAGCCCGCAAAACTTATCAATTCTCACTATTTTTCCATATATTTTCTATAATTTTGCCGTTTACACTTGACTTGTGCCTAGATACGATGGTATTTTCCTAATGCAGTTGTTCGTTAAAGACCAAAGAGGAGGTGAGCTTTGGAAGGATATTGCGTAAAGTGCAGAGCGAAAAGGGAAATGCAGAACGCACAGGCGATCACCATGAAGAACGGCCGCCCGGCTACTCAGGGTACATGCCCAAACTGCGGCACTAAGATGTTCCGAATCGGCAAGGCTTAGTTAGATCAANNTACTTAGCCACGAATCGAATTCGGTCACTTAATTAGTGATNGCCCTTGANACTCGTTTTTAAAATGAGTTTGGAGCCGGNATANATTCCGGCTCCANTGGCTCNTATANAACTGAACTANATGGTNGNCAGGTTNAGTTNTNCACCTGTCANAACCACAAATCGGCAACCATGAAACAGAGGTTGAANATGCCACCGTATGGATACGGCACAGTGGTGTTAGAAAAGCGCAATCGAGTAACGACCCTCACACTAAACAGACCCAGTAAACTCAACTCCCTTAATGCCTACTTGGTCTCAGATATACACGATGCACTCGATTCCATTGCTGCAGACACACAAACGAAAGTACTCATAATAACCGGGGCCGGACGAAGCTTCAGTGCTGGAGCAGATGTAAACAGGCAACTTGCAGCGCTGGAAGATAGAATTGATCCGTCAGATCCACTGGGACCTGATATAACTGAAATAGCCCCTCACATAAGACTCATGCCTCAGCCAGTTATTGCCGCTATAAATGGCCTGACTATTGGAGCTGGATTGTCCACTGCACTAGCAAGTGATATACGTGTAGCATCCGAAGACGCAACATTTTCATGTATGTTTGTGAAACGATCGCTAGTACCAGATGCAGGGTGCTCATTCACACTACCAAAATTGGTGGGTATGGGAACAGCAATGGAAATGGCTTTAACCGGCAATATATANGATGCTGAATGGGCATTACACAAAGGACTTGTAAACTGCATAGTACCCGCAAATGAGTTAATGAACTACTCCCTGAACTTAGCAAGTGAGATAGTCAACAACCCACCTATAGCAGTAAATTCTATAAAACAGCTCATGTACAACCACCAGCCCACTCTATATGAAGTACTCCCGTTAGAACATCAGGCCAATACCCCAACTAAGGGCACAGATGACAGGCTCGAAGCGGCACGATCATTTTTAGAAAAACGTGCTCACTCTCCATATACCGGAATATATTGAAGACTACAAGNCTAAAGATGATCACCACTATCTGATATAATTACACCATGAACTATATANATATATTCAATGACGAACNAATTGTCACATANANACATTTAGTTCAAAGNGTTACCTGGGACTTGTAGGCAAAGGAGTATTTNGCAAACTGGGATGNCTATATCTTATTCAATTTAGGAGGATTAGTATGACTTCAGGAAATTACACTGCTGTAAAAATCGAGAAGAATGGACACATAGCAACTATCAAACTAAATAGGCCAGAAAGACTCAATGCTGTTAACAGCATACTCGCGGATGACTTCCACAGAGCACTAGATGAATTAGCTGAAGAAAATGACATTAGAGTCATAATAGTTACAGGAGAGGGCCGAGGGTTCTGCGCCGGCGCCGATGTAGGTCAAATGGCAGATTCACTTGACGGAAATGCTGCCAAATTCGAATCAAAATATGCGTCAGGCGTATCTCCTCTGGCACCCCACCTTAGAAGCATACCTCAGCCNGTAATAGCTGCCGTAAACGGAGTCGCAGCCGGAGGAGGATTTGGCATAGCACTTGCTTGCGATATGAGAATAGCTTCAGAAAACGCTNGATTCGGATGTGTATTNGTAAAGAGATCCTTAGTACCTGACACAGGAACTTCNTATACAACCCCAGGGCTAGTAGGAATGGGAGTGGCTATGGAGATGGCTCTAACCGGTAATGTATACGATGCGCAATGGGCATTAGAGAAAGGTCTAGTNAATAAGGTAGTACCCGAACACCAACTAATGGAAGAAGCACTTAAACTCGCTGAAGATATAGCATCTAATCCTCCAATAGCAGTCAGGTCTATAAAACAGCTAATGTATGCACATTCACTTGACCTAGATCCAGTTTACAAACAGGAGCGAGCAGCGAACGCACCTGCGGCTAATAGTGAAGATAGAAGAGAAGCTGTTATGTCATTTGTAGAAAAACGAAAACCAGTTTACAAAGGCATATAGTGCTAACGTACAAATTATAGATACAGATGGATCCGACGTGGATAACCCACACTACCGGGCCCTTCTGTTATCGAGGACATCAGACCACCCAAAATACATGTAATTTGGTGCCACAACATCTTGTATGCNAGACGTCATAAAGTGCTATAATTGGCGTAATTGATATTATGCCGGCAGAATTCACACACCTTCACAACCATACGGAATATAGCCTGCTTGATGGGCTAAGCAATATACCCGCGCTTGTTGCGAGAGCATCAGAACTGGGTATGAAATCACTTGCGATAACAGACCATGGAGGGCTCTACGGAGCGGTAGAATTCTACAAGCAATGTAAAGAGTTTGGCATAAATCCAATAATAGGTCTGGAGTCATATCTAGCGCAAGAAAGCCGTCACAGCAAAACACCTGCAGACAAAACTCCCTACCACTTATTACTACTAGCAAAAAATCCCGAAGGCTACTCGAATCTCTTAAAGATCGCATCAGTAGCTCATCTCGAAGGTTTCTATTATAAGCCTAGAGTTGACAAAGAATTCTTGGCAGCCCATAGCAGAGGACTAATTGCATTATCTGGATGCCCTTCAGCGGAAATCCCTCGCCTGATTATTGAAGGCAGAATAGAAGATGCACAAAGTGCTGCCATATGGTACAGAGATACCTTCGAAGATTTCTTCCTAGAGATACAAAGGCATACAAACATACCTGAATTACCTAATATTAACGAAAAATTACAAGAAATTAGTGTTAATACAGGCATACCATTAGTTGCCACAAACGACTGCCATTACATAGAGGAAGCAGATGCTCCCATACAAGACCTATTAGTATGCATCCACACAAACACAAACATATACGATGANAATAGACTAAAGATGTCAGATGAATCTTATTATCTGAAGAGCCCCCAAGAAATGATAGAACTCTTCAAGGATATTCCTGACGCAATAGACAACACCAACCGTATAGCAGAAATGTGCCATATAGAACTTGACTTCGATCAACTCAGATTGCCAGAATATTCCACTCCTGATGGAAAAGATGCCTATAAATACCTATCTGATCTCTGNTACGAAGGNCTAANAAGACGATACCATGAGCCCAGTNCCGAAGAATACTCTAGGCTTGAATATGAACTAGATGTTATAGAAAAAACCCAATTCCCAAACTATTTCTTGGTTGTCTGGGACATCGCAAGATTTGCCAGAGACAATAAGATACTATTTGGAGTCCGCGGCAGCGCAGCTGCTAGCTTAGCCCTGTATTGCCTAGGTGTAACGGACATAGACCCATTAAAATACAGGCTCGTCTTTGAACGGTTCCTNAATCTGGAACGCAGAGAAATGCCTGATATAGACATGGATTTTCAGGATGACCGAAGAGAAGAGGTCATCACCTACATGACAAAGAAATACGGAAGCGGCCATGTAGCTCAAATTATCACTTTCGGAACTCTGGGTGCCAAAGCCGCTATAAGAGACACAGGCAGAGCTCTTGGCCTACCCTATTCCGAAGTCGACAGAGTTGCCAGGCTGATACCAAACAAAATCAACAATCTGAGAGATGCTTTAGAAGACGGTTCAGAAATTAGAGAACTATTCGACAACGATAACAAACTAAGAAACCTAATAGAGAATGCACTAAGGCTAGAGGGTGTAACTAGACACTCAAGCACGCACGCAGCTGGAGTCGTAATATCCGGAGAACCCTTAGTCAATTATGTGCCACTACAAAGGCCTTCCAAAGGCGCCCTCGAAGATATGGCAATGACTCAATATCCAATGGATCCCATTGCCAAACTTGGTCTACTTAAGATGGATATATTGGGCCTCACAAACTTATCCACAATAGAGGAAGCAAGGAGAATAATATCCATCAGGAGAGGTGTTTCAATAGATTTATATGACATAGATTTTGAAGACAAACCTACCTTTGATCTGCTGTCCTCAGGGGAGACTACTGGTGTATTCCAACTCGAGAGTTCTGGAATGAGAAGGTACATACAAAAATTGAAACCATCTTCTATAGGGGATATTGCAGCAATGATAGCTCTATACAGGCCAGGCCCTATGGAGCATATAGACACATTCATAGATGCAAAGCACGGTAAAATCGCCCCCAAATATCCTCATGAAGCACTAAAGAAAATTCTGGAAGAGACATATGGCGTAATAGTATATCAAGACCAGGTTCTGCTAATTGCCCAGGCGTTTGCTGGATACTCCCTAGGAGAAGCTGATGTGGTCAGAAAAGCAATGGGTAAGAAAATACCTGAGGTGATGGGGCACGAAAAACAGAAATTCATTGACGGTGCATTGTCTATGGAATTCCCAAAGTCACTGGCAGAAGAAGTGTTTCAGCTTATAGAACCTTTCGCAGGTTACGCTTTCAACAAAGCTCACAGCGTAAGCTATGCCATGATAGCCTACTGGACCGCTTATCTGAAGGCTAACTACCCAGAAGAATACATGGCCTCCTTAATGAACTCTCATCTAGGCCAGGCAGATAAAATATCTGGAGACACTGCTGAATGCCTTAGATTAGGCATACCGGTACTACTTCCAGATATAAACAGAAGTGCCGCCAATTTTTCAATAGACGTTAACCATGAAGGACAGAATGCTATAAGAATTGGCATGGCGTGTGTTAAACATGTAGGCGAACAGGCAATTACCTCGTTGATAGATGAACGAACTAGTAATGGGATTTATACATCGATAGAAGACCTATGCAGACGAGGTAATCTAAGCAATGTAAACCGCCGAGCAATGGAGAGCCTCATCCGAGTTGGAACACTTGACTCATTGTCTCCAAGAGGCCCAACACTGGCTAGCATAGATAGAATTATGGCAACTGCCCAAAGAGAATCGGAGCTCAGAGACTCGGGGCAAACAAATATGTTCGACCTATTTGGAGAATCCGTCAAAATGCCTATGGAAAACCTCCAGTTGGACCATGGTGAAATCCTACACAAAGAACTAATGGAATGGGAGAAAGAATTATTAGGAACCTGGATAACAAACAACCCTCTAACTGCAGCTGCATATAGCGCACCGAATAACTGTATAATATCACGGGAAGATATAGAGTCCGAGATGATAGGTAAGAGTCTTAACCTAGTTGGCCAAGTCTCATCAATAAATCAAAGAACTACTCGAGAAGGAAAGGCTTTCATAATACTAGACCTTGCCCTGATGGTAGGAAATATAACAGTCATAGTTTGGCCGAATATATATGATAGGACACAAGATATTTGGTACGAAGGCAATCTGGTAGAACTAGTTGGGAAACTTAGATCCAGGGAAGACGAATTATCTATACATTGCGACGAAGTCGTAGAATATAGCCCTGAAAGATCAATGCCAAGCAATGAAATTTCAGCAACGTCAGAATTACAGGAGAACACAATCAATAATAAATCTTTACACACTAACGGGGTAAACAAGCATCCTGAAAATAGCCTGTCTAATACTGAGCTTCTAGAAAATCCTTCACCAAAATCAAACGATATCAAATTGTGGATCCATATAGAGGAGTCAGATGATCCAACAGAAGACGAACAGAAACTCAGAGATATAGTACGACTATTATTAAATCATCGAGGCAACTCACCTACAGCATTAGTTATAAAAACAAATGGAAAAACTGTAAAGGGAGATCTACCGTTCGCCAGCGTAAGCTATTGTGAACAATTGCACTCTGAGCTCGCACAGTTAGTCGGCAACGAAAGCATAAAAGTCGAAAGAGAGTAAGGCTGTATTAAACAGGCTAATCCTTACAAACAATGTCATCTACGACAGGATTACAATTTCATATGTAGCCTTCCAGTTGTAAGAGCTTATGCTTAGTATCTATAGCCGAAGTACCTACATAACCACCTAATCCCTTTGATGAAGATATTACTCTGTGACATGGAACAAATATAGGAACCGGATTGGCCTTAAGTGCCTGACCAACTGCCCTGAAGGAGTTAGGCTTCCCTATTCTACCTGCGACCCAAGAATAACTCTGAGTGGTTCCATACGATATAGAGGCCGTAACACGCCAGACTGCTGTCTGGAAATCTGTGCCAACAATATCTAACACTGGCTTACGGTTCGGATTGATACCTGAGACGTAATCTTCAAGATATCCTGATATGTTCATGAAGTAAGGATCATTCTCACCTGCTTCATCATACTTGCCATCCAGTTTGAGATCACACACGGCTTGAAAGTATGTACTAAGAGGCAAAGTAGACCTCTTGAGTCCAGCATCTGACCATATTAGCCCTATCCAACCTATTGGCGTGGTGGCTATTCTATATAGGTCACGAGTCATCTTTTGGAAAGTATAACTCCCTATCTTTACTAGCCACCTGATATAGCAGGGAGGAAATGAATCTCGCTATCTTCTTTTACTCTCTCCAGTACACCTAGGTTGGCTGTCTCTCCATCTATTATAACTGCTATACCTGGGTAAAGATCTCCATCCAGACAGAGCTGATCCTTCATCCCAGGAAATTGATTGTCTAGGTCATTGATAACCTGTCTTACATTAGATCCGGAAACCTGTACTTGCTGCTTACCACCGGTAAGCTCTTGAAGCCTTGGTGGAATCCATACCTCTGCCAATTCATACCTCCGTCAGAATAAAATCCTAAATACAACCACTAAACCCATAATGGAATTTAACATAAATAGTATTCATTTCCAATCCCCAAGTGATTTAATACCTGAGAGGTATCCAGCTATATTTAAGTTCGCTTTTACACCTATTGTCAGTCACTCCATTGTTAATCTATAAATTAACAATCTTACCCACTGCTATAAGCCACATCCGAGTTATCTCTGGACCTAGAAACTTGAACCTTTTACTCAAGCATTTTTGTAAGATTTTCAGATCTGTTCCTTCAAGCACTTCGTATACCCAATAGCAAAAAGAACCATGCATATCCTGAATAGATTTCGCTACATTTGCATTAAATACACATGCTTCTATTTTTCTTCTGTTTCGGATTATAGAAGCGTCTTGAGTTAAATCTGTGATTTCTTTTTCACTCATAGACATGACAGAGTCAATTNTCCAGCCCCTAAATGCCAATTTAAATTCGTTTCGCCTCTTTAAAATGCTACTCCAGGTCAACCCTGCCTGAAAAACCTGCAAAGACATTAATTCAAACATTAAATCATCATTACAGACACGNTTNCCCCATAGATATGAATACCATTCTTNCGGATCTTCCAAAATATGNATTTCNTTANTATCATCCATTGCAATAATAAGGGTTCCTTCTGACTATATAACGTTGACAGAATAAGAGTATCTGCCAGATTTATCAAAAAACATCTAATGTGAACCGATTGCCATCCGGAGTCTCTTTGAAATCTAGGACTGAATTCGATATCTGCGTTGTTATTCTTCCCTCAAGTATCAACACCTTTTGATCTTGAAATAGTACAGATATATCACCTTCTTGTTCACTATCTATAACTATCCCGAAATCACCATATCCAGTCCATACAGGTGGTATTGCCAATCTTAAATACATACCAACATCCAGAGATCTACTATCGTAAATCCTTTTTAGTTCTTGCTTAGCTTCTTCTGTTACTGTAAACATTCGCCTCAACCTAATTTAGATTAAGCTAATAATACANGCTATCTGNTATCTGCGCATATAGTATGATTATTTGCACTATCATACNTAAAAATGCTCNNAACNTATACATTTCTCGTTGACATATAGCCCTGNAACAACCTAATATTGTCGTCAGATGAAATCTGATGACTTACGAACCNCCAAGAGACCCTGAAATACAAGAACCAAAAAGGTACTGCGAGTGACAATAACCAGCAGTCTCATGCAGATAACTTAATACCATCAGAACAAGTCTCTCAAACTGCCCCCAANCCCCCTCCACCAGCGNCAGGTGGGACAAATCGCACACTATCCCTNCGAGACCTAAGAACATTCTCNTCGCTCAAAAANCCTGTATTCAGACTGTACTACATCGCTATGCTTGGACAAATGGGTGCCATGAATATGCAAATGATAGTCCGTTCTTTGCTAATATACAGGATAACTGAATCTGGTACTGCGCTAGGAATAATGGCACTTGCAAACGCCGCACCAATGTTATTTTTCTCCCTGTTCGGAGGTGTCATTGCTGACAGGGTACAAAAGAAATACGTCCTATTCTGGGGACAACTAGTCTCTGCCCTAATATCTCTGGCTATGGCATTGTCCCTCGTATTTGGCTTCTTGGGGGTAGACAAACCAGATTCATGGTGGATCCTGATTGCTGGTTCACTGGTCCAAGGTATAACCATGGGCCTAATGATGCCTTCTAGACAAGCCATGATCGCTGAGATAGTTGGCGAAGAGCAGCTCATGAATGCTGTTGCCCTCAACACCTTCGGCATGAACTTTAACAGACTTATGATGCCTGCAGTCGGTGGGTTCATGATAGAGTTCTTTGGATTCGCTAGTACCTACTTCTTAATGACTGCTTTATACATAGTGGCTGTTTTCTTCATATATCTTATGCCCAAAACAGGCACAATATCACTCAAAGGTGCAGGGGCGCTCGCAGACGTGGTTGAAGGCCTCCAATATGTAAAAAACAATCGAACTATACTAATCATATTAATTGTGACTTTCTTAACTGTCTTATTCTCAATGCCTTACATGATGCTCCTGCCTGTGTTCTCTGAAGACGTACTGGATGTAGGCGCAGGAGGTCTTGGAGTACTGGTAAGTGTATCTGGAGTAGGAGCAATGATAGGGTCTATAATATTAGCCTCTCTGCCTAATAAGAAAAGAGGCCTCATACTTATGGCTGGAAGTGCCGTACTAGGTGTTGGTCTGGTAGGCTTTTCGTTCTCAAGCTGGTGGATCCCATCCCTAGCTTGGCCCCTGGCCTTAGGATTTATATTGATTGTAGGACTGGGTCAGACGACCAGNATGACTCTTGGCAATACTTTACTACAATACTATGTAGAGGATCAGTACAGAGGACGTGTCATGAGCCTCTATATGATGGAATTTGGCCTCACAAGTTTCGCCGTATTCCTTACAGGAGTTCTTACTGATACGATAGGTGTTGAATGGTCGGTCGGAGGATTGGCCATCATATTAGTGATAATGTCGCTATTTGTNATCGCTTTCGTGCCAAGAATAAGAAACTTAGACTAGTTAATAATANTATACTGCTAACAACCTANTTCTAGTANAAGNTTANNTAACCGTTTCAATGAAATATGAGTAGAAAAGACTTTGGACNCACAAGATAGAGAGAACAATGAAAACAAACCANCCTTCTCATTCAAGGGCACGTTTGCTTCTCTTCAGTACAGAGACTTCGTATACCTATGGATGGGCCAAATAACTCATGCCTTCGCATTATGGATAGACCAAATAGCCAAACCCCTACTTATCCTATACTTAACAGATAGCCCTGTACATCTTGGGCTAGTCCTAGTAGCAAGGACTGTCCCTGCAGTAGGTTTTGGCCTTCTTGCTGGTGTAATCGCTGATAATTTTAACAGACGATTTATTCTGTTGGCCACAAAATGGGTTGTCCTAGCAATAACAGCATTGTTCGCGTTGTTAGTCGTACTTGGACTGATAGAGCTTTGGCACATATATGCATACAACTTCCTGAGAGGGGGGACAATGGCATTCGACCAGCCAGCTAGACGAGCAATGATTCCTAGCATAGTACCAAGTAATCTTGTTACTAATGCTATGGCACTAAGCACTGGAAGCATGACAGCAACTAGAATAGCAGGTGCGGCTGGCGCAGGCTTATTAATTAGTGTAAGCGGGTTCGAAGGTGCCTATGTTGTAATGACCATAGCATATGTAGGCGCAGTTTTCTTTACGTGGAAGCTAAGACCCATAGAACCGGCTAGGTCCGGGTATCAAGGGATAAAAAGTATGGGCAATNACTTGGTAGAAGGCCTAAAGTACTCGTGGCGCTTCAGGGAAATACGTGGAGTTCTAATAATAGGAATGGGGTGGTTCACGTTCGGCATGGCGTTCATGCAGGTCTTTGCTCCTCTATTCGCCGTGAACATACTGGAGATAGGTAACGAAGGTTTTGGGTACATGGTATCTCTGTCAGCNGTTGGGAGTACTATTGGGGCGCTGCTACTAGCTGCAGGTAATCCTTCNAGGAATCGTGGGGTTCTAATGCTAAGCCTGTTAGCAATATACGGAGTTCTTCTTATTGGATTCTCTGCCTCAACATATTTGTATTCAGACAACATAATCCCAAGATCAATAGATATATTTATATGGGATGGANTGCCCTTTGCGATGTCTGTCGTATTTGTAATAATGTTCTTTCTGGGTATGGGACAATCTACATTTTTTCCACTTGTCAATGCCGTGCTTGTGGAGAAAGCAGAAGACAATATGAGAGGTAGAGTATTGGGGGTATTGAGTTTAGATCGAGCTATGACAACATTCGGTGGAGCAGCTGCAGGATTCTTAGCAGCTGCAGTTGGATCACAACAAGCACAAATCATTTTTGGCATAGGATTAATACTAACCGCAGGGCTAATGTACATTGTGTATCCTCCACTTAGGAAAATTGACTAGCTAATAATCTAGAAAGAATCCTAGCNACGAACCGAAAANAACGCCGACCCAACAGTTATTGACCTGAGGTTTCCTCTAATGTAGACTGCCAGACANCTCCCAATACAATATATCTAGGTTAGTANACCGGATCCGAATCCATAACTTGGAACTCAGTAAGAATCCTAACTTGGAGGTACTGAAATGGATATGGCCCTGCAGGACATCAAAGTTTTAGACCTCACCCATGGTATAGCCGGACCATATTGCACAAAAATGCTGGCAGACTACGGCGCTGACGTTTTAAAAGTAGAAAAACCAAGTAGCGGTGATTTCGCTCGAAGACTAGGTCCATTCCCTAGTGATATACCCGATATGGAAAAGAGTGGACTTTTCTTACTACTCAATACTAACAAGCGCGGTATAACCTTAAACCTGAAATCGGATCAGGCTAAGGATATAGTGTTAGAGCTAGTAAAAACAGTGGATGTAGTAGTCGAGAATTTTTCACCATACTTCATGCCAAGTGTAGGTCTATCTTACGAGACATTATCCGAAGTAAATNCCAANCTAATCTTAGTGTCGATCTCAAATTTCGGCCAAACAGGACCCTATAGAGATTACAAAGCAGACGACATGATAACATATGCTATGGGTGGAGCAATGCACTCAAAAGGTTTGCCTGGACGCGAACCTATGAAATATGGAACACATGTAACATTATATCAGTCGGGTATTGTTGGATCACTAGCGACTATGACAGCTCTATTCTCCAGAGAGAGAAATGGCCAAGGTGAGCATGTAGATATCTCCATCTTTGAAACTGCCGCTCACAGTAGGGATGCAAGATCCCCAGATGTGATCGCTGCACAGTTCATAAACGCTGTCAAACCAAGAAGAACGCCTGGAAGCACAATGGGTACAGGAACATTCCCGTGTAAGGATGGCTACATAGTTTTTAGTGGAGGTGGAGCAAGATTCTCACAAACAGTAGCAATGATAGGAAAACCTGAAATTTTGGAGGATCCAAGGTTTTCGACTAGGTCAGCTCAATTGAATCCAGAAAATATAATCGCGTTTAATCAAGGCGTATTGATGCCCTGGTTCATGCAACACACCATGAGTGACGCTTGGGCAAAAGCTCAAGAGCACCATATTATATCTGGTCCAATATTTAACTCTCACGATCTGCTTTCAGACAGCCATTTCCGAAACAGAGGGGTATGGGAAGATATAGAACACCCTGCTNCAGGTAATCTGGAATACCCAGGACGGCCATTCATAATGGAGAAAACTCNGTGGCAAATCCGACGACCTGCACCCTTATTGGGNCAACATAACTCAGAAATCTATTGCGACTTGCTCGGATATTCATCTTTGGCATTGGCTAATATGCCTACTCAGGGAGTGATATGAAATACAAACTAATAGTTGGTAAGAATGAGTAATCTACCTTTGGACGGAATACGTATAGTAGAGTTGACCCAGATAGCTGCAGGCCCCTACGCTACCCAGTACTTGGGAGATTGGGGTGCAGAAGTTATCCGACTTGAGAATTTACAGACCCTGCAGCCAGGTACGAGAGGTGCATATGCAAAGGTTTCGCAAGATCTTGTAGACCAAGCGAAAGCTACTCTCGCTCAAGGATTCATATTCCCAAACTGGGAAGCCGGTCCTCGCCCATGGAATCGCTTCACTCAGTTTACAGCTACTGCGCGNAGTAGGCTAAGTATGACTGTAAATCTGCGTACTGCTGAGGGACTGGATATCCTAGGCAAATTATTAGAAACGGCAGATGTTTTTATAGAGAACAATGTACCAGAAACATTGGCTAAACTAGGCATAAGCTACGAATGGGTTACTAAGAATAACCCAAATATAATAATGATCAGAATGCCAGCATTTGGACTTACTGGCCCGTACTCTAATTATCGTTGCTTAGGACTGCATGTCGATGGTGCAGTTGGACATCATCATATAAAGGGTTATCCGGACGTAGACCCATCAATGAGAGGTGATACTGTAGCCGCAGATGCAGCCGCAGGTGGCGCTGCAGCGTTTGCAATACTTTCTGCAATTTGGTATCGCAACCGTACTGGCAAAGGGCAAATGATAGAGTTATGTTTGTCCGAGAATTTCATCCCTGTTATGGCAGAGCCTATAATGGATTACAACATGAACAGAAGAGTTAGGGGAACGATTGGCAATCGAGATTATTACATGGCACCTCACGGAGTCTATCCATGCTATGGTACAGAGAAATGGGTAGCGATAGCAATCGCATCCGACCAAGAGTGGCAGACACTCTGTAAAATCATGAGTAACCCTGACTTAGCAGCTGATGAACGCTTCATAACTACAATATCAAGACTAAAAAACCAAGACGATCTAGATGAAATAATTAAGCTGTGGACTATTAATTTCACCCCAAACCAAATATTCACTATGCTCCAAACACAGGGAATTGCTGCAGGTCCTTTATTAGATGATCTGGAGATATTGCAAGACCCGCACATGATTGAACGAGGATTCTATCAGGAACTACCTCATGAGGAAGTAGGAACACTTAAATATCATGGGCCTGGATGGTTAATGTCGAATACACCGAATAAACTCCGCCAAGCCGCGCCACTATTGGGAGAGCACAACGAATACGTATATAAAGAAATACTTGGATTCACAGATTCCGATTATAAAAGGCTAGAAGAGGAAGGTCATATAGGGATGGATATGATGCCGAATGTCCCATGACCTCCTAGTAGAGATAAAGTTTATATAAGACAGGAGATTAAATATAATGTCAGACCCGTATGCTTTCGAAAATACTATATATTCTAAGAACAATGGCGTAGCCCTACTAACTTTAAACAATCCTGAAAAAATGAATTCCCTCGGTGGAGACATGGTCGAAGGTTGGTTGGCAGCATTGGATGATGCTGAGAACGACCCAGATATAGGAGCCTTNGTAGTCACTGGATCTGGAGACAGAGCCTTCTGTGCNGGAGCCCAACCTGGTAATTTCGCAGCCAGAAATGACGCCGGTCAACCTGGAGCATGGCAAGGTACAGAGCGGTTCAGATACGGCATACATAANCTTAACAGGCTAGTGGAACAATTCAGCAAACCCTACATAGCAGCCGTAAATGGTGCTGCTGCAGGACCAGGCATGGATCTTGCAAGCATGTGTGACATAAGATTCTGTTCAGACCAAGCTAGGTTCAGAATGGCATATGTACGCATGGGATTGGTACCAGGAGATGGTGGGGCCTACTATTTACCTCGCATAGTAGGAGTCGCAAAGGCCCTAGACCTAATTTGGACAGGCAAGATAATAGATGCTCAAGAGGCTCTAAGGATCGGATACGTAAACGAAGTGGTCCCCCATGGAGATCTCTTGACTTATACAATAGGATACGCAGAACAACTTGCAAAGGGACCCAAAATAGCTATCAAATTTGCCAAGCGCCTTGTATATAATGGTCTTACTATGACTCTAGACCAGTCATTGGAAGCAGCAGCGGCAGCGTTCTCCTCAGTCCAACAAACCGAAGATCATAAAGAAGGCCCAAAAGCTTTCCTAGAAAAAAGAGAACCTGAATTCAGNGGCTATTGATATAATTAATGGCATTGTATTGAGTGCACGCCTAATTGATATATGATACGATGTCCNTAGTCAGACACACACGTGAATTACTGCTAATAAAGAGGTTAAGAATATTATGGCAACTGAAGCTAAACCAAATTCGAAATACAAAGTAATTGGCACAAGGCCGATTCGTCCTGATGGAATAGAAAAAGTTACTGGAAAAGCTAAATTTGGAGCAGATTACCAGGATTCCACGTTGCTGCAAGGTAAAATACTNCGGAGTCCTCACGCACATGCAAAGATAAAATCTATAAACATAGAAAAGGCCCTAAAGCATCCNGGTGTAAAGGCAATNGTAACCCACCAAGATTTCCCAGAACCTCCGGCCGGGCTGACTACCATCGGAGAAGGTGCCTCAGTCAACCTTAAGTTTATTAGCTCTAACGTACTAGCAAGAGACAAAGTCCTATATAAAGGGCACGCTATAGCCGGCGTGGCCGCAATCAACCCCCACGTTGCTGAGGAAGCACTGGGGTTGATTGAAGTCGAATACGAAATTCTAAAACCTGTGCTAACGGCGCCTGAAGCTATGGATAATAACGCTCCACTGCTTCACGAAAGCATGACCACAGTTTCGGGTGGGCAAGATACAGGAACAATAAGTAATATACCAACTCANACAATATATGCCACTGGTGATACTGATCAAGGATTCGCTGAGTCCGATATAGTTATAGAACGCGAATTCAATACAAGCACTGTACACCAAGGATATATAGAACCTCATAATGCATCTGCCATGTGGAATGCTAAGGGNGACATAACAATCTGGACAACAACCCAGACAACTTTCGGTGTNAGGAGCAATACTGCTGCTGTTCTTGGCGTNCCTGTATCCAGAGTGAAGGTAGTTCCAATGGAAATAGGCGGTGGTTTCGGCGGTAAGATTCCAATTTATCTAGAGCCTGTTGCTGCTGTACTATCCAAGAAATCTGGGCAACCTGTGAAAGTTGTAATGTCTCGTGCAGACGTTCTCGAGGCAAGTGGACCTGGAGCCGGAACTTATATGAAAGTTAAGATTGGTGCGACAAACGATGGTAGGATTGTATCTGGAACTGGCCTACTAGCATTCGAAGCAGGTGCATTCCCTGGTTCACCTGTAACTGCCGCAGCTATGTGCATGTTTAGCTGCTACAACCTAGAAAATGCACACATAGATGCTTATGATGTAGTAGTCAATAAGCCAAAAACCACTGCATACAGAGCACCCGGAGCTCCTCAAGCCGCCTTCGCTGTAGAAAGTATAGTAGATGAAATATGTGAGAAGATTGGTATGGATCCATTAGAATTCAGATTGAAGAACGCCTCCAAAGAGGGAGATAGGCGAGTTGATGGTGTAGTATTCAATAAAGTTGGAAACGTAGAGGTACTAGAAGCCGCGAAAACTTCCGAACATTACAAGTCGAAGCTGGAAGGTAAGAATAGAGGAAGAGGAATTGCAAGCGGTTTCTGGTTCAATGCCGGCCTGCAATCTAGTGTGAATATATCGGTAAACCCTGATGGCACTGTTAGCCTTGTAGAAGGCTCTGTAGATATAGGCGGAACTAGATCTTCGATATCTATGCAAGCCGCAGAAGTGCTTGGATTAAGAGTGGAGGATGTCCACCCAACGGTGGTAGATACAGACTCAATNGGATACACAGGTGTCACTGGTGGTAGTAGAACTGCGTTCGCAACCGGATGGGCCGCATATGAAGCTGCAAATGATGTGATCAGGCAAATGAAAAGCCGAGCTGCGATGATATGGGAAACATCGGAAGAAGATGTAGANTTTGAAGATGCTAAATTCACGAGGAAATCAGATGGCGACCAATCAATCACATTTAAAGATCTCTCAATTAGATTACACGAGACTGGTGGTCCTGTAGTAGGCAAAGGAGTAGTCACCCCTAGAGGTGTTGGGGCCGCATTTGCCCATCATATAGTCGACTTAGANGTGGATACTGATACTGGCAAGATTGATATCATCAAATACACTGCATTGCAAGACCCTGGAACAGCAATCCATCCTAGCTACGTAGAAGGTCANATACAAGGTGCAGTAGCCCAAGGAATTGGATGGGCTCTTAACGAAGAATACTATTACAACCCTGATGGNGGATTAGTAAATGCATCTCTTCTAGATTACAGAATGCCTACAGCGTTGGATCTGCCAATGTTGGAAACTATGCTCGTGGAAGTTCCTAATCCAGGGCATCCATTCGGCGCAAGAGGAGTAGGCGAAGTCCCAATAGTACCTCCTCTGGCTGCAATTGCAAACGCTATATACGATGCTATAGGCGTAAGGATGTACGATTTACCTATGAATCCGAATCGGATATTAGAAGGTCTATGGGAACAAAANAAATAATACAATTGATATATGGGTCTCATCATGCGANATTAGACCNATATATTTAGATAACTCTTGCCATGTTCAAGAATANATGTACAAACAATTAACCCTTAGGCAGGGATAATCNCATCCAAGGTCGTCTACCAATGCCAGATTGACAACCTTTAAACACAACATTAGACTGAATCAAACCTACAGATCTAACTATTGTCATCGTCTGCAATATAGGTAGTTACGATAAAACTGCATCAAAATACCGTACAATATATCTAATGCGTAATTGCTGTCGGCTCTACTAGGAAGATTATAAGTCTTTACTTCAGGAGGGTATTATGGATAACAAGGCATTATCTGGACTGAGTGTTGTAGAACTTGGAGGATTTATCCCGGCACCCTATTGTACAAAGCTCATGGCGGACCTTGGTGCATCGGTGGTAAAGATAGAACCCCCAGGTTCAGGAGATCCGGCAAGAAAATATGGACCATTTCCAGATGACATACCTAAAATATAGAAAAAAGTTTACTTTTCGCGTACCTCAATACAAATAAGAAGAGCGTCACATTAGATGTAAAGAATACAACAGGCAAGAAAATACTAATGGAACTTATAAGGGACGCAGATATATTAGTAGAAAGTAATTCCCCAAAGTCTATGCAAGAACTAGGATTAGACTACGAATCATTGTCATCGGAGAATAAAGGTCTTATAGTCACCTCAATCACTCCATTCGGTCAAAATGGACCATACAGAGATTATAAAGCTAACGATCTAGTGTCCTTCCACATAGGAGGCATTGGATATCCAACACCAGGTGACGTAGATGATCCTGACACTAATCCACCGCTGAAAGCTCCCGGGCACCAAGCCGATATAATGGCTGGAGCGACTGGAGCATCTGGTTCTATGAGTGCCCTATTTGCAAGGGAAATGACTGGTACGGGTCAACATGTAGATGTATCAGAACAGGAAGCTCTAGTTAGAGCAATAGGCATGGCCGTAGTACAAACCATAAACAGAAACGAAACACCAAGTCGCATAGCCGGTGTNGGCCGACCAATAGCAACAAGGAAACCTCTTATGACAAAGGATGGATATTTTACAGCTCAATTTTTCATGGATCATTTTTGGGAAGCTTTAAAAAATGTAATGGGGCACCCTGAATGGATGGACCAAGAACTATTCGCAGAATCTCAACTTAGGATGGAAAATTTAGACGCTATACTTCTACTAGTTGAAGAATGGTCAAAAGATTATACCAAAGCTGAAATATATCAAATACTACAAGTTGAAAACCATATACCTTGTCTGCCTGTTAATACCATGGAAGACATATTCAATCACCCCCACTATATAGAAAGAGAAACATTCCAAGAAACATCCCACCCCGATATAGGGAAGTTTAAGTCCCCAGGCCCCCCCTACAGATGGTCTGAAACCCCTTGGGAGATAGTTAGTGCTGCCCCTAGACTAGGCCAGCACAACAAGGAAATCTTCTGCGACAAATTGGGNTACTCACTAGGAGACCTAACTAAGATGTATCAAGTCGGTATTATATAAGGGCATTCGAGTCTATATAAAAATGACTAATAATGAGGCGCAAAATGAATAAACAATTACCACTAGAAGGAATTCGCATCGCAGATTTCACCCAGGTGGTCCAAGGTCCTTATGCAACAACATTATTGGGACAAATGGGTGCGGAAATAATAAAAATAGAAACCCTGNGCAGGACCCAAATGGACCAAAGATATGGACCAATGTTTAGCAATCTCAACGGCAGCAAGAAGAGTATAACTTTGAATCTAAAAGATCCAAGAGGAGCCAACATAGCAAAAGAATTAGTGAAAATAAGTGATGTAGCAATGGAAAATTTTGGCACTGGTGTAATGGAAAGATTCGGACTAGGATANGAAGACTTAAAGGAAGTTAAACCAGATATAGTTATGTTATCTAGTCAGGCTCTTGGCCGAACAGGNCCATTGAAAGACGCCATAGGCTACTTTGCAGAAGCATCAAACTTTGCTGGTTTTTCGCATCTGACAGGCTATACCGAGGGAAGNCCAGGAATGGTAGGTGCAATATGGGCAGATCACTTAACAGGTATGCACATGATATTCGCTGTACTTTCTGCCATAAGGCATCAAAGGAGAACNGGGCAAGGTCAATATATACAAATGTCTATGGCAGAAATGGTCATATCTGCTATGCCTGAAGCCATTCTAGACTACTCAGTAAATGGAAGAGATCTAGGGAGACAGGAAAACAGAGAAATAGCAATGGCCCCACACAATGTCTATCGTTGCAAGGGCTTCGACAAATGGATTGCTATAGCTGTCGGAAACGAATCAGAATGGAACGCATTCTGCAACGTTGTCGGNCATAGTGAGTGGATTCNAGACCCAAGGTTCTCAGATCCTCTCAAAAGGTGGGAAAATCAAAAAGAACTTGACACCCTAATAACCGAATGGAGCCTAGATCATACAGACTACGAAGCTATGGAGGCTCTTCAAAAGGCAGGTATTGCTGCCGGCCCTGTGCTGGACGGAACTGGACTAGTTAATGATCCTCATCTTAAAGAGAGAGGTGTTTTTGTACCCATNGGTGAAGTAGAAGGTAAACCATATTCCCAAGTTGCGCATCCATGGAGGCTGAGTGACTCCCCTACCCCATATTATGCAATTGCTCCAGGNATGGGGGAACACAATCAATACGTTCTAAGCAACCTATTAGGAATGGATGAAAACACCATATCTCAACTTGAAAATGATGGTGTACTAGTCTAAATATGGCTTACATTCTTGAATATACTTAGTATTAATGCAATGATTGTCATTGTTATTAGCTACAAATCCGACACNTGGAGACATAATTGAATATAGAAGATATAAGATCACAAATACCAACTTGCCAAGAAATGGTCTATATGAACACAGGATGGTCAGGTCCATCTCCTAGGTCAGTTGTCGAAAGTGTTACCAAGAGACTTGAGGAAGAAAGTTACAATGGGCCTACAAGCCAGCCTGTACTTGAGAGCGGAAGGCAAGTCCAGCAAGAGACAGTAGAAGAAGTGGCGAGGCTTTTGCACGCAGATCAAGATGAAATATGCTTAACTCAAAATACCACAGATGGTCTAAACCTAGTAGTTAATGGAATGCCTTGGCAAGAAGGCGACGAAATAATAACATTTGGACTAGAACACAGTTCTGTGCTAATACCAGCATACTCTCTGAAAACTAGGCTGGGCGTAGTAATCAAAGTACTCGAGCTGGAACCTAACGAAACAGAAGACACTATAATTAGCAAGCTAGAATCTAATATAACGAATAAGACACGATTAGTCTTCAGTAGCCATATCCAATATACATCAGGCTTAAGGATGCCTGTAAACAGCATCAGGGAACTGACTAAATCTCGAGGAGTTAAGATGCTGCTAGATGGAGCCCAAACCGCTGGGCATATAGACTTGAACCTTCATGAATTGGATTGTGATTTCTATTCAATCCCAGCCCAAAAATGGTTGCTTGGACCGGACGGAGTAGGCGCATTGTACGTAAGAANAGATAACATTCCTTATCTGCAACCCACAAGGGTATCTGGTAGGGCTGCACTATCATACGATGATCAAGGAAATTACGACCCTAATAACGATTCTTTAGACAAATTCAGACTTACCACAAAGAGTGCTCCTCTTTCAGCCGGTTTCNGCGCAGCAATAAGATTCGTACAAAACATAGGAATGGGTTCAGTAGAGAATAGAGCACTAGAGCTATCGGGAAAACTCAAAAACATGCTAGATGTAATCCCCAAAGTTACTGTCTTATCACCTAGAGACAAACTATTATCATCTGGCCTAACGGCATTCCAAATCCAAGGTCTTGAACCAGACGAAGCGGTAGACAAACTTTGGCGTGATCATAACATTGTATCCAGGCAGGTTAAAGAGATTTCTGCAGTCAGAATATCGACCCATTTCTTCAATACTGATGACGAACTAGCCTACCTTACAGATGTAGTGAGACGAATATCAGCTT
>PBBS01000010.1 GCA_002717805.1 Chloroflexota bacterium
GCCAGGATCAAACTCGCTCTAAAAAGAACCTACCTTCCACTATTCAGTTGTTAAAGTGCTCCTATCCACATCCTCATCCCATCCAAAACGAATCCCCATCATAACACACTTGTATATACCTTTACCAGTGAACTACCAGTGAACGTATAAATGCATGACTTTAGTGGTACAAAACACAACAAATAAACAAGGGGACAGGCTCAAATACCTGTCCCCTTGTTCTCAAATTAGCACTACAAATAAAGTTCTAAAACTGTGCTGATTCTGTGGAACCGCTCAATGCACCTGTAGATGCCTGTCCCTCGCTTACACTAAGAAGAACCTCATCAAAGTAACCAGCACCGACTTCGGCCTGATGTTTTGTAGCAGTGTATCCGTATTTCTCTGCCGCAAATTCCTGTTCTTGCATCGCTGAGAAAGTAGTCATGCCATGCTCTTTGTAAGCCCTTGCAAATTCGAAAGCATTTAGGTTAACCATATGCCAACCAGCCAAGGTTATGAACTGGAATTTGTATCCAACTTTCCCAAGTTCATCCTGGAATTTCGCGATTGTAGCATCGTCCAAATATCCCTTCCAATTAAATGAAGGAGAGCAATTGTAAGCTAACATCATGT
The DNA here is from genome assembly GCA_002717805.1 of Chloroflexota bacterium. GTDB lineage: Bacteria > Chloroflexota > Dehalococcoidia > Lucifugimonadales > UBA2985 > UBA2985. Next base: position 616 of record PBBS01000010.1, read on the forward strand.
CAGGATGCTCAGCGTGAATAGCCTCAGCGAAAGCTATCGCTTCATCAAGATCTGGCTCAGAGGTCTCACACCAGAGCAAATCGGCATAAGGTGCATATCTTAAGCCTCTGGATACCGCTGCATCAAAGCCATCATTTACAACATAGAATCCTTCTGATGTCCTATCACCAGTGGCAAATTTCCTATCAGTATCGTCTATATCACTTGTAAGAAGCGTTGCTGCCCTAGCATCTGTTCTGGCACACAATATTGTAGGAACATCAAGTACATCGGCCGCTAATCTGGCAGCATTTAATGTCTGAACAAACATATTTGAAGGTATCAGTACTTTACCACCCATGTGTCCACATTTCTTAGCAGAGGACAATTGGTCTTCGTAATGTACACCAGCAGCACCAGCCTGAATCATCCATCTCATTAACTCGTATGCATGTATAGCTCCACCGAAGCCTGCTTCTGCATCTGCCACTATTGGCAAGAAGTAGTCTAAGTCACCACTCTTATCTAAGGTCTGAATCTGATCTGCTCTTATCAAAGCATTGTTAAGCCTTTGTACTACGGCAGGTACGCTGTTCGATGGATACAAACTCTGGTCTGGAAAAGTTTGAGATGCCAGATTTGCGTCACCAGCCACTTGCCATCCACTTAAATATAGAGCCTGTAGGCCTGCCTTCGCCATATTTGTAGCCTGCATACCAGTGTATGCCCCAAATGTACGTATGAAACCCTCCTGGTTTAGAGATTTCCATAACCTCTCTGCTCCTCGTCGAGCGAGAGTATGTTCAATCTGAACACTGCCCCGCAGTCTAATTACGTCTTCTCCGGTGTAATTTCTTTCAACACCCTTCCACCTAGGATCGGTTTTCCATCTCTGCTCCAATTCCTTAGCCTGTTGCGATATTCCAGAACCATTATTGCTCACGCTATTCCTCCTATAATCAAATAAACAACTCTCAGATCTATAAATCCAAGTATTTCTAGCAGCCCACTCCCTATACGAAACAAACGGACACACATATACCCTATGTTGTGGTACGGTATTCAAGTTATTCGTCTATAGAATCGTCTCTGCCGATTCAATTATACGAACGCGAAGGTATAATGCAAGCCCCGTAGTTTCTATGCCAGTGATAGGTGTATACTATCACTGGCCATGGTCAGATGCAATAGAATTTGCCCATACGAAACTACCCTAAATGAGAGGTACTAATCTTGGAGATAGCTCAATTAGAAGCTTTTATACTTGCTGCTGACTTGGGCAGCTTTAGACGCGCTGCCGACTATCTGCACCTATCGCAGCCATCACTAAGCGCTAGAATACATTCCCTCGAGCAAGAACTTGGTGTATCTCTTTTTCACCGCATGGGCAGAGGTGTACGTCTAACGGAAATGGGTAAATTATTCCTTGGCTACGGGGAGAAAACCCTATCCACATTAAACCAAGGCAAGGAAGCTATCAACAGCGCCATGAACGCATCTGGTGGGATATTGAACATGGCCTCTGCAAGAAATATCGGAACCTATACAATGCCCTCCATGCTGGATAAATTTCGTCAAGCGTATCCTGGCATTAATGTCCATATAAACATCGGAAGATCTTCCGATGTATTACAGATGGTACTTAATGAAGAAGTTCACTTAGGCTTATCCAGAGCACTTAATCATCCGGACATACTTACAATACACCTCTACGACGAAGAAATAGTGCTTACTACAAACCCAAATCATCCATTTGCAGTTAAGGGAATGGCAAGTATATATGACGTAGCTAGAGAACCTCTAATCCTGTACGACAGAGAATCTTCCTATTTTGTGCTAATAAACGAAACTTGCAGGGCCGCAGGTATATCCCCCAGAGTTGAAATGACATTGGACAGTATCGAGGCGACTAAGCATCTTGTCGAGTTGGACATGGGGATATCTTTCTTGCCCAAGAGTGGCGTTAAAGACGAACTTGAGAGGGGAACGTTGTCTATAATACCGCTAGAAGAAGGTTACAGCGTAACATTACCTACCGCAGTTCTTATAAAGAGGTCTCAAACTTACCTACCATCTGTCACTGCGTTCCTAAAAGTGTTAAGAAATACCTATCAATTTGAATTACCACAGTTGCCAGAAAATTAAACTTACACATACATAACTTACATATGCAAAGAATATAATATATATCCTAAATAGATTCTGTTAAACTTGATCTAGGCCCATCATAATAACCAATTACAATTCCTGCGGGGCGTGGCGCAGATGGGAGCGCGCAGCGTTCGGGACGCTGAGGTCGGAGGTTCAAATCCTCTCGCCCCGACCATCAAGACACAATTATTACTCCCGATAGGTGTGCTGCTTGGGCAACATCGAATCAAATACATACAATAGCCCCTGATACACAATAGCCATAATAAGCCGTTTATCTGAACTTGCCTGTTCCATTGAAAGGTTTTTTTGACTATAATGTTATCCAAATTGCAGACGGGGGGTTACATGAAATGTCCTTTACAAAAATACACCACGTAGGACTAGTTAATGGAGATCTCGATCACGCTAGGCATATATTCGTTGAGGGTTTTGGCTTGTCATTGGACGAACACAGAACTCCTTTACCAGGTAAGCCTGGCTACGACGGAACTACTATATTAGAGTTCCCAATAGGTGAGATGTACTACGAAGTAGCAAAGCCGAACGACGAAAACTCTGCTGCAGGGCAATTTCTTGCAGGTACTAACGGGAGAGGCGGTATGTACTACGTAGCTATAGCATCAGATGACATAGCAAACGACATAAAGGGGGTTGTTGAAAGAGGAGGAAAGTTAGGGGAAGAATGGGATGGGAAAAGCGCAGTTTTCTTAGATAATGAAACATCTCTCGGTCTCAGAATACAAATTGTTCCAGATGAGCAATATTTTGTACACCCATACTTTAAAGGTAATGGGACATGCACTGGCATGGCACACATAGGAATAGCCGGCCGCGATGCAGAACTATCTCGTTCATTCTGGGGAAAGATACTAGGGTTAAGAGAAGACGAGGCATCTGAGCGTGGAAAAGACGGACCTGATCCAAGCAGACCAGCAAGAGCCGCTGACGATCCTGTACACATTTTGGAATATCCAATTGGAGGTACCGTAATCGAAATAAGCCACCCTACTACTACTGATAGTGGAACCGCTAGATTGGTTGCCTCTAGGGCACAGCATGGTGCTGTATTTCATCATACTGCCCCATTCGCCCCAGATGTACACAGATTTATAGACCAGGCAGTACCAGCTGGTATGGAACAGATAGGTAGTATACCTCCAAAAGAAGTGACAACCAGAGCAACAGCCTGGTTCCATCCTAGGGCCTGCCTTGGAATGTTACTTGAGCCCTGGAACAGACTTCCTGGAGACGAGCACTACAAAGCATAATATCTCAATAAGAAGATATAGAAACATAACGATATACTATATACAGGGAGGGCTTAGCAGTGATTAGAGCCTTGGGAGACAAGAAACCAAAGATTCATCCAACAGCATTTGTTAGTGAATCAGCATATGTAGTTGGTGATGTAGAGATTGGAGAGGGATCAAGTATATGGCCAGGGACAATAATAAGAGCCAATGGCCACAAGATTAAGATAGGTAAGTTTGTGAACATACAGGACAACTGCGTGATTCACTCAGACGCAGACGGCGAATATGGAGACTACGTAACAATCGGGCATCATGTTATGTGTCACGCTACTACTGTAGCAGAGCACTGCCTAGTAGGAAATGGAGCAACAGTTAATGGTCATGCCAATATAGGTCATCACTCAATTGTGGCTGCTGGATCCGTGGTTCTAGAGCGAGCAGAAATAGAACCTTATTCCTTCGCAGTTGGAGCTCCAGCTGAAGTAAAAAGGCAAGTTAATGAAAGACATCTTCAAATGCTAGACAACCTGCCTAATGGCTATTATAGAAATGGTCAAATATTCCGCGATGCAGGATTAAACGACCCAGATATAGCGCAATTCACAGACCCAAACGTATGATATAAGACTCGATTAGAGCCTGAAAGTCATTCAAAATTAAGGGGAGGACAGTACTTAGATACTATCCTCCCCTTAAAATATCTCAATAAAGCCCAGCTTAATACTAGTGTTATTTGTTAACAGCCTTTGATATCAATTCTTTGAGCTCTTGAACTGTGGCTTTTTGCCAATCCGGAAACCTGCCGTTTATCTGATCTCTTCGGGCTCTTCTAACTGTCTGTTCATCCTGACCTGCCATTTCAGTCTCAATCTTGTTGTTTATCTCAGCCATATCTTTATTGGCCAATGCAGGACGCTCGATCCAATGGCATAGATATTCATGTCCCTCAGTATAGAATACAACGGCCGGAATAGATTGAAATTGTCCGTCCTTGAGAAATTCATTCATTATGTCTAAATGAGAATCCCTGGGAAATATACGGAGGTCCATCCCTGAAACTTCGGCTATCCTAGCTATTAAAGGCATTCCTCTGTAAACATCTGGACACCAATCTTCACCGACTACCATAACTCGAGTAGCTCCACCCGGACCATTCATTAAATCTTTGAAATCCTTGGTGTCATTCTCATCTACAACATCGATCGCTGTATCATAATATCTCTGAAATCTATCCTTGTTGACGTTTATTTGATCTATGTAATCTTGATACCTAAATCCCTGATCAAATCTTTCTTTAGTAACAACGCTGTGATCTGCCATATTATTACCTCCTAGGTCTGATAATCTTAACCTGCGAATCGCCATATTCCTATGACATTAATATATATCCCATCATGTCACCCGATATAGCAACCTATGACTCCCTCTGGATTAACATCCACCTTACCATCAGGGTAAAGAACTATTGGAACTATATCTCCTAGTGCCCTAGCTTCCTCCATGACATCCTGATCTAAGTCAGCTCTACGTTCCTCGTACCGGATCCCTTCTTTATCCCATTTTTCCAGCAGCTTAACACAACCTATACATCCCTTAATAGTGTATACAATCAGAACAGATGTCATTTCTTATCCCCCTAAGATATACTCATGTTGAGTACAAGATGTGTCGTTATCGGGAGATTATATTATCTATCAACTGCTGTTGTCATCTAGATATATACTATTATTTATCCTGATATTTCAGGACCCAAATACTGAAATGAATGGGGGCTAGTCATTTTTGAAATATCTGACAGAAGAGGACTAATATTGTGGTCGTGCAAAATCGTGATAAGAATCCAAATTTCGATCTTATCCAAAATTACTATAATTATCTAGACAGTCTACAAGATGAAGAAGGCGGCCCCTACAAGCGAACTGCAGTTGGTCAATTCGTGCCGTCTCCCCTTTCACACATAAAAACTGCCTTCGACTACCTAATAGAAACGAATACTATTGATACCACCAAGCCATTCCTAGATGCTGGATCTGGTGACGGCAGGATAATAGCTATATCCTCATTGGCTTATGGAATAGATTCCACGGGAGTAGAATACGATCAAGAGCTCTGTAAATTCTCCAGTGCCAATCTAGATCATCTATCGAAACTCTGCACACCTCACAAATCAGGATATATAATTGAAGGAGATTTCACTGAAGATTCTACGTACTCATCAAAAGGCATGACTTTCGATACGTTTTTCACTGTCTTCAACTACATCAATAATGAAAGTTCTATAGCCCATAAGATAGCTCAATCTTCTAGGCCCGGAACTAAGTTCGTTCTGCTAGGAGCTTTCCCAATCAAACACTATTATCAATTGACATTAGAGAAAAACCTACACCTTACTCGAGATGAAAAAGATCCAGACAAAATATTGATCTCGGATCAACCTCTCTCAGAAGACACGTGGATAGATCCATTTGGAACATACCTTCAGGTTTACAGGCGGTGAAGTTCCATGTATACATTATCTGAAATCTGAATTTGACTATTAGGTGATATATGAAAGTAGAATTAGTAAATACCCGAACCGAAGATGGCTTTCTATTGGACGGCATATATACTACCCCAAATAATATTGCAAGCTCTTCTATAGATGCATTTCTGTTAATTCATGGCACCTACGGCAATTTCTACAACCCAGGCCTCTTGGATATCACTAAGAAACTTAACGAATCTGGATTTCCCGTAGCCTCATTTAACACAAGAGCACACGACGTGATCTCAAGATCCAGAAGAGATGATAGCTTTGAAATATCTGGCACTGCGCTTGAGAATCTAGATGACTCAATCCAAGATCTGGATGCTTGTGTGAAATGGCTAGTAGATTTGGGGCATGAAAGCATTGCAATGTTAGGCGTTAGTATGGGAGCAGTGAAGGTTATCTACTATCAAAGCAACAAACAAAATCCATCAGTTAAAGCAATTATCGCAGTATCTCCGGTACGCTTATCGAAATCTTTCTACCTAGAATCCGAAGCATCCGAGCCTTATCAGGCTTACCACAAACAAGCATCACTTATGGCTCAACTTGGCAAGCCTGAGGGCCTTATAAATATAGAGGACGAGATAGTCCCAGGTCAGGGTATATTCGGGGCCGCTGCTTACTTAGAGAAGTATGGTTCTGAGAAATACAATATAGTAAATTATTCACACCAAATTAATGACCCTTTACTAATTATGTCCGGTACTCTTGAAACACATCCGAGATTAATAGATTGTGCCAAGGACGCATATGATAGCCTGAAGGGTGCACACAAAGGTAAACTTGTAATCATCGACGGAGGAGATCACGGTTTGAGAAATATCGGAGATAGATTGCCAGAGATCATACTAGAGTGGGTAGATTCTATATAAATGTTTCACAGTTCTATAAGAAAAAAACGCCTCATAGGCATAATTCTATTAATACTAGTTATATTGCCTTTCCTAATTGGCAATAGATTCGCCAAATTAGATATAGTCGCATCTGACATCATGACCATCAATCAACCACAGGTGGAATGTTTCCAAGGATTCTGCATCGAGAAGAACCCAGAAGACACTTTCCTCGAAAGGTGGTGGGGGTTTTCTTCTGAATATATAAAACTTGTATCCATTGGTATGGCATTCGCTTTCACAGTGGGCGCAATTACAGAAGGATTTATTTTCCCAAGAGGCGCTGGAATCAATCTATGGTCAGGGGGGACTTTTAAGAGGGTATTCAAGGGATTAGCTATTTCCCCTATCCTTAATGTCTGCGCGGCTTGTGTAGTTCCACCCGCTGTCGGAGCAGCGCGAAGAGGAGCGGGCATCCCGGCGACTATCGCCATAGTTCAGGGATCGGCAACAATGAATTTCCTAGCTATGATAATGGTATTCGTTATATTCTCACCACTTCTCGCAACAAGTAGGGTAATCATTACCATCCTAGCGGCTCTATTGTTGGGGCCTATAGTATCTGCAATAGCTGGTAAATCAGGAATATGTGAGATAGATGAGTTTACTGAACTAGAGATAGATATGGAAAGCCATCAATCGACATGGCGGAAGATCCTGAACGAAGGATTTAGGGATTCATTAAGAGTTCTTTATAGTTACATCCTCAAATTAGCCCCAATAATGTTAATAGCTGGCTTTTTTAGTGGTATATTCGCCCAATTGATAAGCCCAGATACTATATCTACGTATTTAGGTAATGACCTCAGAGGAATAGCTATAGCTGCTACTTTGGGTGTACTTATAAACGTACCTCTTCTTTTCGAAATACCCCTAGTGGCGCTTCTAATTATGATGGGCGCCGGAGCAGCTCCAGCAGCAGTATTGCTTTGGACAGCGGCTGCTGGTGGCCCCATAACATTTTGGGGACTTGCAACTGTAATGTCCAGAAAAGCAATTGCTAGCTTCGCTAGTGGTACTTGGGTATTTGGTTTCGTAGGAGGCCTAGCAGTTTGGGCACTTATCACCCTGATTCCTGGCATTTATACAGGAATCAACCCAGAAAAAGTAACTGCAGCACCTGCTCTAACTACTCAGTCTATGGAATCAGACATACAATTTGGAGATCCGAATATGATAGTAAGAGGCCATACGCTTCAAAAGTTAATGCCATCTATGACCAGAACAGCAGCACTTTGGGATGGTATACCTTCTATATCAAATCCAAACATGGTAGAAGTGCAAGATGTACATGAATTGTTCAGAGATGACGAAGAGATCATAGGGATATCTATCAATGGAAACGCCAGGGCATATCCTAAAGACGTGCTAAGCAGACACGAAATAGTCAATGATGAAATAGACGGAATACCAATAGCCGTAACATGGTGCCCACTTATATATATGGGTATAGCTTTCGACCGTACTGTGGATAATAAAACCCTTGACCTTGCTGTAACCGGATATCTTGTTCTTAACAACTTAATAATGTTTGACAGAGATACAGAAAGTTGGTGGGTGCAGCTTACTGGGGATTCCATAAAGGGCGACTGGTCCGGTTCTCGCATGAAAAAGATTCCAGTAGTCCAAACCACTTGGGGTAGATGGAAGGAGATGTATCCAAAGACACTTATATTAGATGAAAACCTTGGGTACCAATTTGATCCCTATGAAGGTTACTATCAAAGTGGTTGGACAGCAGGCGGGCGTAAAGTATTAGATGACAGGATCTATAAAAAAGAATATGTACTCGGAGTTGTATCAAACGAGTCGGCAAAAGCATATCCATTCCCGAATCTCTCAACCAATCCAGTATTAAACGATTCTATAAATTCTGTAGACTTGGTCGTTACATTCGATCCAACAACCAACACCTCCGGAGGAGCATTCAAAAGACAAGTTAACGGTCAAGGTCTTACCTTTGAATCTGTCAAAGATGAGTCGGGATCTCCAATTATGAAAGACCTGGAAACAGGCTCTGAGTGGAACATATTCACAGGACAATCTACAAAAGGTCCGCTTAAGGGGAACTCCCTTATTCCGATGGAATATAACGTCTCATTTTGGTTTGCATGGGTAGACTGGCATCCTAACAGTGATATTTTCCTTAACTAAAACTAATTGAGAAAATCTACAAAAATTATACTGTACTGAAACAATTTGAATCAGAGGCAATATGTCTTCACATAATAATTCAATGGAAACTGATCAGCATAAGCTACGCAAGTGGATTGGAGTAGCCAGTTTCCTAATAGGTTCAGTATTGTTGCTACTGTGCATCGGCTATTTCTCGCTATCTAATTTTTCCCGATCACAACTTATTAGATTGGAATACCAAATAAGTGAAACCAGAATCGATAACCCTACAAATACTGGCATATCCCCAGAATATTGGACAAATCCTAGGTGGGCAGACACTGCATATATTCAAGCTAATCCTAATCTAGGAATCATGAGGGGCTTTGTACCTATAGACCCGGACACTTTGCCTAAATCTATCGGAAGTGCCCCAATACCCACGAAACTTTCAATCCCATCTATTGGACTTAACTCCCAAATTAAAGAGCTCGAAGTGGTTAATATAAATGATGCCAATGCCTGGGAGACTCCAAAACATATCGCAGGGCATATACCCACTACATCACGGCCAGGCGAAAGAGGAATTCTATATTTATTCGGCCATTTACACAGCCCAGTTAAGGGCGAAGGGTCAGTATTCCGTGATCTTATAAAAATACCCGAATTATTAGAGAACGGCAGGGAAATACACGTATTAGTCGAAAATCAGCATAAAGTGTCTTTCTTATATGAGATAAATAACAGCAAGGTCATACATGAAGACTCATTTACCTTAGAGAAATCAGATGATTCTATGCTAACTCTAGTAGCCTGTGTCCCGAAATATGTATACGACCACAGGCTAATGGTTTCAGGAAAATTGATAGCTATAAAACAATAATTATTCATATTGGTCACTACAAATACATGTGAAAAATAAGGTTCAGAATGATAGGAAAGATAAAGTCTTCTACCAGCCAAATGCTTATAGCATTTGATATACCAAACTACAGGCTCCTTTTCACTGGGAGAGTCACATCTAACACGGGGCGAACTATGCGTGTATTTGCGAGAGCATGGTTTGTTTACGAGCTCACAGAATCTCCTCTTAGGATGGGTATTGCAACATCAGCCTTAACTTGGCCAATGCTAATAATGCCACTTTTCGGTGGCATAGTAGCAGACAGGGTAGACAGAAAGAGGTTACTACTCTTCACAGAATCAATGTTAGTTATTCTATGGGTCATAGTTGCCATCTTGATTACAATGGACATCTTTGAGTGGTGGTATTTCATAATATCAGCAGTAATCAGTGGGATTATTCAATCCTTCGGAAGACCAGGACACCAAGCCATGATAGGGAGTATTGTAGACTCTACTAGGCTTGGAAACGCAGTAGCATTGGACTCAGTATCAGAAACCTGGCCTAGAATTGTTGCTCCAGCATTGGGTGCATTACTGATAGGTGTAATTGGTATACATGGATTATTCTGGTTGACCGCACTAGCACAATTCATTACTTTGATCACGCTAGTAAAGATACGTTGGGAACCGTTGGATTTAAATAACAGCCGGAAGATGGGAAACAATATAATAGAGGCGATTCAGCACATAAGGAAAGAATCCATAATTATCGCCTTAGTATCTTTAGGGCTACTATCAAGCCTCTTTGCAGGTTCCTATAACTTTCTCTTACCTATATTTGCGGACGATATACTCAGCGTTGGAGAAACAGGATTAGGAATACTTATGACAGTCGGAGCATTAGGTGGAGCCTTAGGCTCAATCATTGTAGTAGCTGCAAGCAATGCAAAGCGTGGACGCGGAACTATCTTGATCTCAATATCTATAATAAAAACTGTAGCACTAATAGCATTCTCTCAAGCTCATATCTTTCCAATTGCCATTACTGCTATGTTTTTCATGGGATCTACTCAGGTAATGTTCATGACTATGCTGACTATTGCCATGCAGCAGCTGGCACCAGATCATCTGAGAGGCAGAATAATGAGCTTGAGGGTGATATTCATGGGATTCTCACCATTCGGGGTTCTTATTATGGGAACAATAGCAGAGTTACACGGTGCATCAAACACTGTATTGATTGGAGCTATACTCTACGGCACAACATCATTGCTGGTATTAATACTGATACCTACGCTAAGAAGATTCCAGTAACCATACCCCACCTACACTTCAGGAGTTCCTATTTAAATTCAATGACTCAGCACTAGGTACCATATACTATACACGTATTTACACCTATAGCTTGTGAAAATACTCTCAGGTAAATAGAATATAAATGTCATTACTAAAAATGAAATCACAATCTGTGCTGATAACTGAGGGTAATAAAACTTTAACACATAGGGAGGATACATGAGGATAGGATTAATATCAGACACGCGTCTGAACAACGCGAGTGGCATGCCTGAACAAATAATAACTGCTTTTGACGGTGTAGAACTGATCCTCCATGCTGGTGGAATACAAACCACAGGCATTCTAGATTGGCTAGAAAGAATAGCCCCAGTTAAGGCTGTAGGAAGATTAGAAGGCGGACAGGCTGAACAACCGGAACCTTTCCTGAATGAACTTGCTAATGACCCTAGAGTAAGCCCTATCGACGTAATGGAACTAGAGGGACACAGAGTTGGTATGGTAAATGAGTTATTTCTGCCACTTGTAAGGGATGAAATCATGCCTGGAGTGATAAAGGGTGAAGGATTGCGAGAGGGGCTTATATCAACCATGGTTGAAGAACAATTTGCACAACCAGTTGATATAGTCGTTTTTGGCAGAACCCTATATCCTCTTGTCGAAGAACACGAAGGTATACTATTTGTAAACTCCGGAAGTCCTACTTTGCCAAAAAACCTAAATCGACTAGGGAATGTAGCAGTAATGGAGTTGACCACAGATAATAGGGAAGCCACTATCATAGACTTAAGAGAATTGAATTAATCCCTTTTCTGAATTAAATCCATTCCATCAAAACTGGTAGTTCCTGATACAAGATTCGCAACCATTGACAATCGATCTGACTGGCTGCAAAATGTAACAACTATACTAGGAAGCGGAGGTGAGATTTGCCTAAACAATCTCCGGTACCAAATGAGCTGACTCAGCCATTCTGGGACGCTGCAAACGAAGGGCGTCTCGTGATCCAGAGGTGCAACGCCTGTACTGACAGACGTGGCCTCAACGTACTCCAGTTCCCTCCAGAACCGGTGTGCGCATGGTGTGGGTCCGACAAAGATCTGGTGTGGCACCAGGTAAGCGGTCGCGGATACGTACAAACATACGGTGTACTCCACGATGCAGCCCAGAAGTCACTCCAGGCAGATCAACCATTAAATATGGCCGTTATTGGGCTAGAGGACGCAGGACCTCCAGGATGTTTCATGCTCTCCCACCTTAGGGATACTCCAGTGGACGAAGTCCCAATAGGGGCATCTGTGGAAGTAGTTTTCGAAACTACCCCTGCCACAGGCCAGAAAGTACCCGAATGGCGGGTAGTAAACAATAGATCAGGATTCCTCCCAGATTAACCAAAATACCTGATTTTGGCAGCCTTCTATGGCTGCCTCACTAATAAAGAGAGGTGAAAAATGACACAACCGGCACCACAATCGGCTTATAGGAAAAGAGAAGGACTTGGTGTTTGGGAGCACAAAGGCAAAGTTGCCGCAGTAGGAATAGGTCACTCCGACACAGCTCGACGCTGGGACGGAACCGCAGCAAACAGTATTGGTGCTTTCGCTATAGACGCTCTGCGCAAGGCAATGGCCGACGCGGGGGTCAACCCGGATCAAGTCGATGGATTAGTTATAGACCCTGGTACTACAACAGGAGCTCACTGGGATGACCAGCCACTCCCTTGGGATGTAATTCAAGCTTACAACCAAACAGACGACCCTCTAGATGGAATCGCAAAACTCAGCGCTGAATGGCTGATCGCAAACATGCCAGAGCTGACAAATGTCAAATTTACAAGATACGGCCCAGGCTGCATGTCCAATGCAATAGTAGTTGCGGCACAAGCAGTAGGTGACGGTGAGACTCACACCTGCCTAGTCCTTAAAGGCTGGCACAACCTTGCTGGAAGGTATTACCAAGGTGGAGCTGCCGCTCAGGATACCGTCAGCGGACCAGGTGTTTGGGGACAAATGTGGGGAACCAGAGCTGGCACAGTTGATGCTTGGACATTCCAAGAATATCTAACTAGGTACAACAAAAGCCACGACCTTATGGCCCCTTTCGTTGTAAACTCAAAGAGGAATGGACTACTTTTCCCAGAGGGTTTCTTCGCACAGCATAGNCCAGATGCAATCACAGTAGAGGACTACCTAGCCGCCAGATGGATAGTGAAGCCTCTAAACTTGTTTGACATGGATATACCAATAATGGCTGCAGCAGCTTACTTGTTTACCACACCAGAAAGAGCTAAGGATATGGCTCAAAAGCCAGTTTACATCCTAAATCACTGCACCACTAGGCCTAAATTTGGACTAGCTCAAGGATTAGATAACGCACAGGCTTCTACCGATTCAACAGGTAGGAAATTGTACGATGGCTCAGGACTAACACCAGCTGATCTAGACCTAGAAAACATGTACGATGGTTTCACAACTTTCCACCCATACTTCGTAGAAGGTCTACGCTACAGAGGAATGGGTAGAGGTGACTTCTTAGACTTCGTACAAGGAGATATCAGCCTTGAAGGTCCTAACCCTATATCAATCAGCGGAGGTAACTCCGGTAGCGGTAGGACAAGGTTCTGGATGCATACGGATTCAATCCAACAGATCCAGGGTCGAGCAGGAGCTCGACAAGCTCATTTGAAGAACGGCCGACCGGACACGGTTATATCTGGCGGTCCTATGCCTCAAGGTGGAGACTTCACTGTCTGGGCCTCGAGTCCCGACTAGTAGTAGCAGAAAACTACAAAGGATTAGATCCGAACGAAGGAGTCTAGCGAGAGTATCTCTCGCTAGACTCCTTCTACTATGCATTACAACCATCAAAAATAAGTCTTAGTATCTGAACAGTCAAAAACGTTGACAGCAAGTCGCAGTGTGACGTAACATCAAGGCTAATCTAAATTTGGCATGGAGGTGAGATTTGCCTAAACAATCTCCGGTACCAGATGAAGTAACCAAGCCCTTCTGGGATGCCTGCAATGAAGGTAAACTTATAATGCAGACATGCAAGGCCTGCGATAGAATGCAGTTCCCGCCAGAGGCCACTTGTGTACAATGCGGCTCAGGCGACAATTTCGAATGGCGTGAAGTAAATGGTAGAGGTAAAGTGCACGGATTCTGCACAATGTACGACTCCCGCATAAAACTCCTCCAGGAAAATCAACCGTTCAATATAGTTNTCATAGAGTTAGATGATAATCCTGAAATCAAAATGCTAAGTCATTTACCAGGCTCAGCACCCGAAGAAGTCCCAGTGGGTGCATCGGTTCAACTTGAATTTGAGGCTACTGCCGGAACAGACCAAAAAGTTCCAGAATGGCGCGTAGTAAGCTAGTAGCAATTCAGCAAAAATCCACAGTTAACCACATAGGAGGTGAACAAATTGGCACCAACAGGTTGGTTTCCCACAGAAAGATATAGAAGTAAAGAAGGACTAGGAGTCTGGGAGCACCGAGGAAAAGTCGCTGCTACTGGTTTCGGTCAGGCCCCAATCGCTAGACGATGGGATGAAAGCCTAGAGACAAGTCTTGGCGCACTAACTATAGATGCCGTAGAGAAGGCCCTAGCTGACTCAGGTCTCAGAAGAGATCAAATAGACGGAGTAGTCTCGTGCCCTCAAGGAATGGGTGATTCATGGGGCCCAATCCGACCTTTCTTCGATCCACCATACGATAGTGAAGATGGATTAAGTGGCGTAAGCGCCGATTGGATAGTAAGAGAAATGGGACTGGACAATGTAAAGGTAACCTATCATGCCCCTGGGTGTATGTCCACTGCATTGGTTGCAGGATCACAAGTAGTTGGAGATGGAGAGGCCAAAAACGTCTTGGTAATACGAGGCACAGGCAATATGCCAGGAAGATATCATCAAACTCCTGGAGACACCGCAAGTGGAGGCCAACAATTTACTAACCCATGGGGATGGCAGTTAATTCCTCAGATAGCATTCGGTTTCGATCAGTACTGCAGAAAATATGGCACAAACCACGACAAGATGGCTCCATATGTGCTGAACAACCGAAGAAACGGAGCTAGGCAACCACTCGGATATTATTATCAACACAGACCAGATGACTTAAACATAACTGTTGAGGATTACCTTGCAGCTAGATGGATATGCAAACCAATGAACATATATGACTGCGACCTTCCTATACAGACCGCCGCAGCTTTCATATTCAGCACTGCAGAAATCGCTAAGGATTTGAAACAGAAACCTGTCTACGTGTTGAACCACGTNACACAACGAGGTGTTGTTAGAAGTAGCGTTGAGACTCTTGCCGAAACCGAAGAATTCTCGGCCAGCATCGCTAAGAAATCNTANGAAGGTTCTGGGCTAACTCCCAAGGATGTGGATATATTCAATCCATACGACGGATTCACACTCTTCACNCAATATTTCTTGGAAGGTTTCCAGTGGCATGGTGTGGGATTGGGCGAAGCACATGACTTTTACGGTGGAGATATAAGAGTCGAAGGGCCACACCCATTCAACTCAAGCGGATGCAATAACGGGAACGGTAGAACCCGCTGGTGGGGATACATAGACTGCATGGAACAGCTTAGAGAACAAGCTGGAACCAGACAGGTCACAATAAAAAATGGCCGACCAGAAACTGGCATAGCCGGAGCATTCACTCCTGGCCATTCAGACTGGATGATTTACGGCACAAGCCCTGATTAGCCATATACTAGAAAAGCAAAAAATAAAGCCTACCAACAAAACGGTAGGCTTTATTTTTTTATAAGGAGATAATACATTCAACTTGACAAATATTCCCCTCTTCAACATAATGATTTCAATTACAAATAGGTGAATAGGAGGTGAGTATTGCCTAAACAGTCTCCGGTTCCCGACGAATTAACCAAGCCGTTCTGGGATGGATGCAACGAAGGGCGACTTGTGTTACAAAATTGTAAGCCATGTCACAGGCTAAATTTCCCAGCAAAGACAGCCTGCACTCAGTGTGGCTCAGGTGATAATTTCGAGTGGCGTGAAGTTAAAGGCCTAGGAAAAATAACTGGATACGGCGTTGTAAACGACTCGAGAATCAGACAACTGCAAGAACAACAACCATTCAACCTCGCAGTTATATCATTGTACGAAGATCCAGAAATACTGTTCTATTCACATCTTCCTGGTCTCCCANCAAACGAAGTCCCTATAGGGGCTGATGTGGAAGTATTCTTCGAGGATACGCCAGCAACAGGTCAAAAGGTACCTGAGTGGCGCCTCGTATGAGGATCAATGGCCGATACAATNTTTCTTCAAAAATGTCTACATATTTATAGATAGAGAGGTTCGCAACATGACAACTATTGGACAAACACCGGTAGTCCCTCAGGAGTGGTTTAGAAAATACGAGGGATTAGGAGCGTGGGAAGGTAAAGGCAAGGTTGTAGCAGTTGGAGTAGGTCACTCCCCTACAGCACGGCGATGGGATGGAGCACCGGAAACGAGCATCGGAGCACTAGCTATAGATTCATTAAGACGCGCAGCTGAAGACGCTGGCGTACCATTAGACCAAGTTGATGGCCTAGTTATGGATCCCACTACAACTACAGGTGCCTACTGGCCAGAAGATAGGCCCATACCTGAAGATTTCCTTGCAGCATTCAAACCTGGACTAAATCGCATGGATGGCATTAACTCGCTTAGCACCGAATGGATACTTAATAACTTCCCTGAACTAAGTAACGTACAATTCACAATGTACGCATCAACGTGTATGTCTCAAGCAATCTGTGTAGCAGCGGAAGCGGTTTCAAGAGGACTAACAAAAAACTGTCTAGTGCTTAAGGCATGGGATAACTTGGAAGGACGATACGGTCAAGGTGGAGCTGCAGCACAGGACACCGTTTCTGGTAGAGATGTAGCATCTCTATGGGGAGCTGTAGGACCATATTACCCAGCATACTGGTTCAATCAATATCTACACAAATACGGAGGATCCCATGACATGATGGCTCCGTTTGTGGTTAATTCTAAGAGGAATGGCCTGCTATTCCCTGAGGGATTCTGGTACCAGAATAGGCCAGAGCCTCTGTCAGTCGAGGATTACCTAGCAGCAAGATGGATAATCCAACCGGTAAACCTGTATGATTGTGACATCCCTATAATGTCATCTGCAGCTTATCTATTCACTACCCCAGAGAGGGCTAAAGATATGAAGCAGAAGCCTGTGTATATCATGAGTCACACACAAGCTAATACTAAACACAGGGGAGTTGAGCAGACACTAGAAGAATGCGAAGAGTCTGCTACCAGAATCGCTCATATACTCTACGAAGGAGCAGGTATAACTTCGAGCGACCTATCCTTTGAGAACATGTACGATGGATATACCCTCTTCCACCATCTAATGATGGAAGGACTGAAATACCGCGGTGTACAAAGGGGCGAAGGATTAGACTTCTACCAAACAGACATTAGCATAGAAGGCCCGAACCCTGTATCGCCAAGTGGTGGTAATGCAGGTAGTGGAAGAACCAGATTCTGGATGCATACCGACTGCATTCAGCAAATCCAGGGCCGCGCTGGTGCAAGGCAAATCAAAATCCCAGCGGAGGTCGGTGTATCTGGAGGACCCCACCCTAGGGGTGGTGACTTCATGACCTGGGGTGCTAGTGTAGACTAGTTACCTCCGAGATAAGACTCATAATAATCAGGCCCCTCATNCNNGNATGAGGGGCCTGATAGGTTTCTAATCGAATATAAAAGGTTGGATTGTACGAAAAACAATATCTAGCTTAGAATATAGTAGTTGTGTTAGGTTATCAGTTGCAATAGGTAATTAATTGACATGTATTATCCATCAATAGAGGAAATAAAAGAATTATCCCATAATGGGAATACTATACCTGTTTATAGAGAGATACGTGCCGATATGGAAACACCTGTTTCTGCATATCTAAAAGTTGCTCGTGGCCCTTACTCTTTCTTATTGGAAAGTGTAGAAGGTGGCGAAAGACTAGCAAGGTATAGTTTCATAGGAACTGAACCATTCAAAACGATTAAGACCGGTCCTGGTCAAAAACTTGGTGAAATAGATCCCCTGGAAATAATAGAAAAAACCCTGGAACACTACGACCCTGTATCGATACCCGGATTACCTAGATTCCACGGTGGAGCTGTAGGCTATATAGCCTACGATGCTGTACGCTATTTCGAACCACTGCTACCACCTGAAAAAGATGTACTAGGGCTTCCTGAATCTATATTCTTATTAGTAGATACACTATTAGTTTTCGATCACCTTAGACACAAAATTAAAGTTGTAAGCCATATCCACATCAACGAAACCGACATAGAAACCTCCTACAATGAGGCTACAGAAAGAATAGATAGGCTTGTGGATAGGCTCAACAGCCCAATCCCTAAGATCGAGAATGATCCTATAATCCAGACTGATACCAAGGAAAGAGATATACAATCCAACTGGACCAAAGACCAATACCAAGCGATGGTCAACAGAGTAAAGGAATATATCTTCGCTGGAGATATAATACAAGCCGTACCTTCCCAAAGACTATCAACTAATACGAAGGCATCGCCATTTAACATATATAGAACCCTCCGCACTTTGAACCCTTCTCCGTATATGTACTATCTTCACCTAGATGATTTCCACATAGTTGGAGCCTCACCAGAGCTATTAGTAAGAGTTGAAGACGGAGTAGTCTATAATTTCCCGCTTGCAGGTACTAGACGACGCGGATCCACTGCAGAAGAAGATATGGAACTAGAAATTGAACTCAAAACTGATGAAAAAGAGCAAGCCGAGCACATCATGCTTGTGGATCTCGGACGTAACGACGTTGGCAGAGTCGCAAAACCAGGATCTGTTGAGGTAACAGATCTAATGAGAATAGTAAAATACTCTCATGTAATGCACCTAGAATCTGAAGTTCGAGGTTTGCTTAGAGAAGATAAGTCTATCTATGATGCCTTAAGATCTTGCCTGCCAGCAGGCACNTTGTCAGGGGCTCCTAAAGTAAGAGCGATGGAGATTATATCAGAACAAGAAGGAGAACGTAGAGGTCCATATGGAGGTGCAGTCGGCTATTTTAGTTTCTCAGGGAATATGGATACAGCCATTACTATAAGGACTATGGTCATAAAAGATAATATAGNTTATATCCAGGCCGGAGGAGGAGTAGTTGCAGATAGCGATCCAGAGATGGAATACCAAGAGACACTTCATAAGGCCCAGGCTCTTTTGCGCTCACTAGATGAGGCCGAAAAGATATGATTCTACTGATAGACAACTACGATAGTTTTACATACAACTTGTATCAATATCTCTGTGAACTAGGNGCAGANGTCCGCGTAGTTCGTAATGACCAGATAACAATCGAAGACATAGAATTAATGAATCCCGAAAAGATTGTAATATCCCCTGGTCCCTGTACTCCTGATAAGGCAGGTATTTCCAATGACGTAGTTATGCATTTCGGAAGAAAAAAACCGTTGTTAGGAGTATGCCTAGGACATCAGTGTATTGGTCAATCTTACGGCGGCCTTGTAGATAGAGCTGGGGAAATTGTACATGGCAAAACCTCACTAATATATCATGACGATAAAGGTATATTCAGAGGACTTCCCAATCCTTTTGAAGCAATTCGATACCACTCACTCGCAGTCTATAAGTCAAATTTGCCGGAAGAACTTGAAATAAGTGCCTGGACAGAGAATGGATTAATTATGGGTTTAAGACATAAAGAACATCCTGTAGAAGGCGTACAATTCCATCCAGAATCTATCCTCACTACCGTTGGCAAAGACCTATTAAGTAACTTTCTGAACTCGCCTAGCTTATAACTCACACTCATGAATTCACTGTCATTACAAAACTATATACCAACCCTAGAATTCGTTGAGAATAGAAGAATAGGAGGACACGTATGATACAGGATTCGATAAATCAACTTGTACTCGGTAATTCCCTATCCAAAGAGACAGCCTCTACAGTGATGGAAGAGATAATGACGGGAGTAGCGACGCCTGCACAATTCGGGGCATTCGTTACTGCTCTACGTATCAAAGGAGAGACTGTAGAAGAGATAGCAGGCATGGCTGAAGTAATGAGAGAAAAAGCCCTAAAGGTAGTCTCAAACAACAAATTGATAGACACATGTGGGACCGGTGGGGATGGATCAAGTACAATAAATATATCTACCATATCCGCGTTTGTGGTTTCCGGCGCAGGTTTGAAAGTTGCTAAGCATGGCAACAGAGCAATAACCAGCTCTTGTGGAAGTGCTGACATATTAGAAGCAGCAGGCGTAAAAATTGAACTAAGCCCAGGAGCAGTTGCCGAATGCATAGATAAGGTTGGCATTGGGTTTATGTNTGCCCCTATATTCCATCCAGCTATGAAATATGCAGCAGCTCCTAGACGGGAAATTGGAATCAGAAGTGTATTCAACATACTTGGACCATTAACAAACCCAGCTAGAGCGAAGAATCAATTACTTGGAATAGCAGATCCATCTATGGGAGAAAAGATGGCTGGAGTATTGATTTCTTTGGGTTGTGAAAGAGCATTTGTGGTCCACGGACAGAATGGCATAGATGAGTTATCCATATCTGCTCCAAGCACTATATGGGAAGTACGAGATAACAATATAAATAAATACGATATATCGCCAGAAGATCTTGGCATTACAAGACAGCCCGAAGAATCATTAAGAAGTGATAGCCTCCAAAGCAATCTAGATGCTATGACAAGTATATTAGAAGGTGAAAAAGGTCCAAAAAGAGATGTTATACTTCTTAATTCCTCTGTAGCATTACTAGCAGGCGACAAAGTCAGAACTTTATCAGAAGGCATGAAACTATCAGAAGAATCCCTAGATAGTGGTTCAGCACTACNTAAATTACAGAATTTAGTTGAACTAAGTAATAAATTAGAATGAGACATTCCTCACGGGAAATTTNAAATGGAAAGCATACTTGAAAAGATANTCAAAGATAAATCTAGAGACCTAGAATTGACTAAAGATTCTATNCCCCTAGATGTTCTAAAGGGNCAATTATATGATGCNCCAATNCCACTTAACCTAGCCGGTTCACTCATGGGTAGTTCTATTCGCCTCATTGCTGAGAGCAAGAAGGCATCACCTTCCAAAGGTTTGTTATCTGACAATTACAACCCTGGCTCCATAGCTTTAGCGTACGCCCTGAATGGAGCTGCTGCGGTATCTGTACTAACAGAGTCCAACTATTTCCAGGGATCCCTAGAACATATGGATGCGGNATCCTCCAATATCCGAGATAAAGGAATACCCACCCTTAGAAAGGACTTTATATTTGACCCATATCAGATATATGAAGCAAAGGCACATAGAGCAGACGCGATCCTATTAATAGTATCAATATTGACTCCGCAATCCCTAGATAATTTACTCTCCATATGCAAAGATCTATGGATTCAAGCACTAGTAGAAATACACGATGAAAAAGAATTAACCATAGCGCTAGATGCCGGGGCCGAGATAATTGGAATAAATAATAGAAATCTTAGATCATTCGAAACTGACATCGCCCTAACCGAAATGCTGGCTCCAAAGATACCAAAGGGTAAAATAATAGTTAGTGAAAGTGGNATACATACTCGAGAGGACATAATTAGGATACAGAAAGCAGGTGCCCACGCGGCCTTAATAGGCGAAGCTCTTATGGTTTCAAATAATCCAAGCGAAAAAATAGAAGAACTATTCAAGGATTAAATTACAAACAACCCTGAATTGTTCGTTGATAAACATGACAAAGATCAAAATATGTGGGCTGAAAAATATAGATAACGCAATCGCCTCAGCCGAATACGGAGCTGATTTCTTAGGTGTTGTTTTCGCAAAAAATAGTAAACGATATGTTTCACCAGAAGACGCTAAGGCCCTGATCGAATCTTGCAAGAATAGCTTTAATAGCAAACTGATACCNAAATGGGTAGGTGTTTTCCAAGACCAAGATCTCAAGGAAGTTAATGACATACTAACTTTCTGCGACCTAGATATAGCACAATTGTCTGGTGATGAAGATATTAACTATTGCAGAGGGTTATCCAAACCGATATTCAAGGTGACACATGTACAAAAGGAAGAAGACTCCAAGCAAATAAATTCTGTAGAAGAAGCAGTAAGAGCTACCACCACTAGTGGTCATATATCTATGCTAGATACGTCACTAGAAAATGTAAAAGGTGGCACGGGGGTACAGTTTGACTGGAATATAGCAAGCCAAATTAGCAANAAGTACAAACTNATTATAGCTGGCGGGCTAAATAGTAATAATGTTTATAAAGCTATCTATAAGATACGCCCCTGGGGGGTAGATGTTTCTACTGGGGTTGAGAATCATGGTAACAAGGACAATGCAATGATATGCAGTTTTATAGAGCAGGTAAGACTTGCGGATACTGAAAGTATAAAGTAGTTATATAATATAATCAAAAGCCAAACATTAGTATAAGGACTAACAATGACAACCGAACAGGAGAAAATACCAGACGNATCTGGACATTTTGGGGAATATGGTGGCCAATTTGTTCCTGAAACTCTGATGTCTGCATTAGCAGAATTAGATGCCTCATATAGATCAGCACAATCTGACCCCAGCTTCCAGTCCACTTTGAACCATTATTTGACTAACTATGCCGGAAGAAGCACTCCTCTATACTACGCTGAAAATCTTACACGGAAACTCAATGGTGCTCGAATATATCTAAAAAGAGAAGACATACTTCACACAGGCGCTCATAAGATAAACAACGCTCTTGGTCAAGTCCTGCTTGCTAAAAAGATGGGCAAGAGTAGAATAATCGCAGAAACTGGTGCTGGCCAACACGGAGTTGCTACAGCGACAGCCTGTGCTGTCATGGGATTAAATTGTATTGTCTATATGGGAGAAGAGGATATCAGAAGGCAATCCATAAACGTNTACCGAATGAGATTACTAGGAGCAGAAGTGATACCTGTAACCTCTGGTAGCCGAACACTAAAAGACGCTATTAATGAAGCAATAAGAGACTGGGTTACAAACGTTGATGAGACACATTACATAATAGGAAGCGTTGTAGGGCCACACCCGTACCCAATAATGGTCAGAGATTTCCAATCAGTAATAGGATATGAAGCAAAGGAACAAATACTCCTGATGGAAGGTAGGCTCCCAGATTATGCTGTTGCTTGTGTAGGTGGTGGTAGCAATGCTATGGGGCTATTCCACCCTTTCGAAAAAGATTATCAAGTCAAACTTATCGGCGTGGAAGCTGCAGGCAGTGGTGTAGATTCTGGGAAACACTCTGCTACACTAGTAGCAGGGAGGCCTGGTGTACTGCATGGAGCAATGTCATACCTTCTACAAAGTACGAGCGGACAAGTTCTTGAGACACATAGTATATCTGCAGGATTAGATTATCCTGGAGTAGGGCCAGAACACAGCTATCTAAAAGATGCTAAGAGAGCAGAATATGTAGCAGTAGACGACAGCCANGCACTAGAGGGATTTCACACTTTATCTGAAGTCGAGGGTATAATTCCAGCACTAGAACCATCACACGCNATATATCACGTTATGTCTCTGGCACCTAAATTAGGAAAAGATGAGATCATATTAATGTGCCTCAGTGGACGAGGAGATAAAGACGTACATACTGTTGCAGAAATCGAAAACAACCTACTCTGATCTAGAAAATAACAATGATAGGCGAAAACAAAAGCATCAAAGTACACGTACCGGCAACCACAGCTAATCTAGGGCCTGGGTTCGATTGCCTTGGTATGGCTCTAGATTTATGGAATACAGTTGTCTTCTCTATATCTGACCAGACTAATATCCAAATCCAAGGTGAAGGATCAAATCAAATCAAGGCAGATAAGAGTAATCTGGTGTACTCTTCAGCAATCAGACTTTTCGAAGAAATTGGCACCAAGGCGCCTGAGATAGATATTAGATGTCAAAATAACATACCACTTGCCCGAGGACTGGGAAGTAGTGCCGCTGCCATAGTTGCAGGATTGATTGGAGCTAATGCCCTAGCTGATAGTCCCTTATCTGAAATGGAGCTTCTTAAGATAGCAACTAACATAGAAGGACATGCCGATAACGTTGCACCAGCAATACTTGGTGGTTTCCAAATCGTAGCCCAAACAGAAGAGAACCTCATAGCGTCTTCTGTTTCTATTCCTGAGGAATTAATGGCCGTAGTATTCATTCCAGATATGCCAATGCCTACAGATAAAGCAAGATCCATTCTAGCCAGCGACATAAGCCTTGAAGATACTATATTCAACCTAAGTAGAGTGGCTCTACTGGTAAATTCATTCTCTAATAACAACCTGGAAAACCTAATGACTGCGACTGAAGATAAGATTCACCAACCAAAAAGATCAGAAATGTTCCCAGCCATGAAATATGTATTCCGGGCTGCTAGAAGTTCTGGTGCTCTTGCTGTATTCTTATCTGGAGGTGGGTCCAGTGTAACTGCACTAGCCAACTCAAGATTCTTGACCATAGGTTATGAAATGTCAGATGCAGCAGATAAGGTGGGGGTACCTGGACAAGTCAAAATCCTTAGACCCTCTACTTATGGAGGATATACATCTGAATCTTATCTGGAGGAACAATGAACCTTATCGTACAAAAATATGGAGGTTCTTCCCTAGCAGATGCATCCCGAATACAAAATGTAGCTCGCATTATTACCAAAGCCAGTAAGGAAGGCAAAATGGTAGTAGCAGTAGTATCTGCAATGGGTGACACTACTGACGAATTGATAGAATTAGCACACTCTATAACTGACTACCCAGACGAACGTGAGCTAGCCCTTCTTATGTCAACAGGTGAATTAGTTTCTTGTACCCTACTAACTATGGCCATAAGGTCCCTAGGATACAAGGCGATAAGCCTAAGCGGAGGACAAGCAGGCATAATAACCTCCGGAGATTATAATCATGCCCGTATATTGGAAATAGAACCACAAAGAATTACAACGGAATTAAACGATGGTAATATTGTGATAGTTGCTGGTTTCCAGGGAACTAACGACAATATGGACATAACGACACTTGGCAGAGGTGGATCTGACACTACGGCCGTTGCCTT
The DNA here is from genome assembly GCA_002717805.1 of Chloroflexota bacterium. GTDB lineage: Bacteria > Chloroflexota > Dehalococcoidia > Lucifugimonadales > UBA2985 > UBA2985. The sequence continues at coordinate 25,833 of PBBS01000010.1, forward strand.
AGCGGCGAAACTNAATGCAAAGGTCTGTGAGATATATACAGATGTTGAAGGCATATATACCGCAGATCCGAGAGTGGCAACCAATGCAAGGAAGATATCTAACATAGCCTACGAGGAAATGTTAGAATTAGCCAACTACGGTGCTAAAATGCACCCTAGATCTATAGAACTTGGGGCCTTGTATAACGTACCCATATTAGTAGCATCAAGCTTCAAAGACACTCCAGGAACACTTATAAATTGGGATGAGAAAATGGAAATAGTAAACAGAGTAACTGGCATAGCACACGACAAGAATGTCGCAAAAATAACTGTATCCGGTATCCCAGATAAACCTGGAATAGCTGCTACACTATTTGAATCCTTGGCTGATAAATCTATTAGTGTAGACACGATAGTTCAAAATTCTGGNTCTAATGATATGGCAGACTTATCTTTTACAGTAGAACGTTCTGATTTGGCATCTGCTATGTCGATAATCCAACCGGTAGCCGAGTCTATGGGAGCCAGGGGTTGTTCCAGCGATGACAACCTATCCAAAGTAAGCATCGTAGGAACAGGAATGCAAAACCACCCNGGGTATGCCTCATTGATGTTCAAATCTTTGTACGAGGCCGATGTGAATATCGAGATGATAACCACATCTGAGATAAGGATAACTTGCATCGTATCTCAGGATAACGTTGACTCCGCAGTAGTAGCTCTTCACAATGCATTCCATTTGGAAGAACCAGTATAACTTTGTTATGGGGAAAAACCCTAGTGAGTGATATATTCCTCTCAATAGTAATACCAGCTTACAACGAGAAGCTACGTATATCAGAAACACTGGCCAAGACAGTGAGATACCTATCCAGACAGAATTATTCCTGGGAAATAATCGTCGCGAATGATGGCAGCACTGACGGTACAGACGACATTGTGTCAGCTTCACTCTCATCGAATCCAAATATAAAATTACTTAATCTCAAACACGGCGGAAAAGGCTGGGCTGTGAAAAATGGAATACTAAATGCAAGGGGAAAGTATCGCTTCCTAGTAGACGCCGATCTCTCAATGCCAATCGAAGANATATCCAAATTCATGCCATATTTCGAAAAAGGTTTTGACATAGTTATAGGGTCTAGAGAAGTTCCTGGAGCCAACAGATTAGATGAGCCCAAGAATAGATTAATTCAAAGCAGGATATTCAATTTTATCGTTCAATGCCTAGCTGTAAGAGGAATATCAGATACGCAATGTGGCTTCAAATGTTTCAACCAAAAAGCCGCCTCAACCCTATTCCCCCTGCAAATGTCCAATGGCTTTAGTTTCGATGTAGAGATATTATTCCTGGCAAGAAAACATGGATTTGCAATCGAGGAGATACCAATAGAATGGCATTATCGTGATGGCAGCAAAGTTAGACCCATTGTAGATAGTATTATTATGCTGAAAGATATCCTGGCAATGCGGCTAAGACACGTCGGACGCTCGAATAAGACACCCTAAAACTTCAGTCATACAAATATAGAGTCAATACGACAATAATGTAGATTGCACATTCTAAAACAAAGTCTTAATATTAATTCTCGGACATGTTATCTCAAACTCTCGTATTTGCTGGAAAATAGAATATGAAAGTTGTTGTTGTTATACCGACATATAATGAAGCGGAAAACCTCGAGGACATGGCGGCTGCCATTTTCTCTCTGCCAATCCCAGACATATCTCTTCTGATAATAGATGACAACTCGCCGGACGGTACAGGTGATATAGCNGATTCCATAGCAAGAATAAATNGTGAAAGATTCAAGGTAGTACACAGGCAAAAGAAATTAGGTCTTGGGCCAGCATACATACAAGGCTTTAGAGAAGCTATTGATTGGGGAGCAGAAGTTATCGTCGAGATGGACGCTGATTTCTCCCACGATCCCAAATATTTAACTGAACTAGTAGAATACATTCAGGATAACGATGTTGTAGTCGCATCCAGATACACTCAAGGCGGAGAGGCAGATAGAGACTGGGGTGTAAGTCGCCTTATGCTTAGTACATTTGGAAACCTATATGCATCTCTTATGACAGGTGTGAAAGTTAAGGACTCGACTTCTGGTTTCAAGGCATTCAGAAAGCACGTAATTGAATCTATTGACTTCGATTCTTTCATTTGTAAAGGATTTGCATTCCAAGTCGAAATGGCCTATGTGTGCCAGAGAAAGGGATTCAAGATATCTGAAATACCAGTTAAGTTCACTGATAGGAGAAAGGGGAAATCAAAGATAAATTACAGCATAATTATAGAAGCATTGATCAAAATCCCCATGATGCGATTAAAACACTTATAATCTATATTGATCGACTTGCAGTGGGGTCTATTGTAACTTATTATTATCTGAAAGTATGACCATGGATTTTTCACGCCGCATATATCCGCTAGACACTAGGGAACTCACCGAAGAGCAACTTGCTGTGGTATTTGCCATGACGTCTCGCAATCCAAACGCATTTGACGAGATTGCGAAAATTGTTAATGAGGACAAAGCCGCAGATTTCCATGAAAGATGGGTTCTTAATTACGGACACGCTTCAGTAGCTGAACATGCGATAATCCACATGGCAGTTGAAAATGTGTCCAGGTTGGCATGTGATACGCTAGAAGATAACAGACTGGCTTCATATACAGAGAAGTCATCAAGATACCAGGTTCTGGATAGAGGATCCTATCACACCCCATTAGAATTAGACAAACATAGCCTTATGGAAGTGTATAAGCAATCTTGTGAATATCTATTCGAAGCCTATGACGAGTGTATAAATCGGCTCCAGGATTACATCGGTACCAGTACACCGCAAAGGGAAAATGAAAGAGACCAAGCGTACAGACTAAGACTTCGTAGAGATGCCATAGATACCAGCAGATTCTTATTGCCTGCATCTACGTTAACTAATGTAGGTGTGACTATGAACGCCAGATCTTGGGAACATGCTATCTTAAAACTACTTTCTTCAAGAATAGCAGAGGAAAGAGATATCGGGAATATAATAAAAGATCAGGGACGAACCATAACACCTACTCTTATCAAATACGCAGACAGAAACGAATACCTAACTTCTACAAGAGATGCATTATCTGTTTTTACCGCAGAATCAGAACCAGAAATTGTACACCATGGAGATGTAAGCGCCCGACTTGTTCACTATGATAATCAAGCTGAAATCAAGCTTGCTACCAGCCTACTCTATAGTGCTTCCTTAGAAACCTACGAAGATATCTGGGCCAAAGTATGCTCTATGAACGATGATTCACGCCATAAGGTAATAAGAGAGTCATTGGAGCGTTTAGGGCCTCATGATAATCCTCTTAGGGAACTTGAAACCATTGAGTATACATTTGAGCTTGTCATGGATTATGGTGCTTACCGCGAATTCAAGAGGCATAGGATGCAGACTTATCTTGCTCAGAAACCAACTGTTGATCTAGGATATTTCGTACCACAGCTCATATATGACGCTGGATTACAGGAAGAATTTCATAAAGCTATGGATACATCGAGCAATGCGTATCATAAAATACACGAAGAACTACCAGACGTTGCAGAATATCTTATAACACATGCTCATATGAGAAGGGTCTTATGCAAGATCAATCTCAGAGAATGCTACCATTTATTCAAACTGAGAACTCAGCCATCCGCCCATTTCACTATCAGAAGGGTAATGAACCAAGCTCTGGATTTGGTACGCGAATGCCATCCTATACTCTTCGAATTCTTGAGGCTCAGATAACCTAGTTCTGTAATGAAAGGTCAATAATTGCCTTATAGCTCCGTGAATGGATTAAACCTATACTACGAAACTAGCGATCACAANGATCTCCAGAGTATATTATTCATATCAGGCTTAGGCGGAGATCACAGGACTTGGTCAAAGGTAATAAACCATCTAGAAAATCCTTATAACATAGTGACGTTTGACAACCGAGACGCATGCATGAGTGAACGGTCAAGTCAGCCTTATACTATTAAGGATATGGCAGACGATGTTGCAGGTTTGCTTAGTTCTATGGATATAAATAAAACTCATATAGTGGGTTATTCCATGGGTGGAGCTATAGCACAAGAAGTGGCTATATCATATCCAGACTTGGTAGATAAACTGATCCTCTTATCTACATATACATCAGGAGATCCTCGGGGTGACGTAATATTCGAGTCACTAGCTTCCGTTAGAGGTAAAGTGTCCGCCGACGAATTCCTTAGGCTGTCTCTACCTTGGTCATTTAGCGTAGATGAGTTCCAAGTTCCTGGTTTTATTGAAACTCTCATAAAAGACAGGGCCNCAGATGAATATAGACAAGAATATTCTGCTTACGAACGTCAGATGAGGGCAACCATAGCATTCGAATCGAGCGGTAGGTTGGGTAACATATCTGCACAGACACTAATGATTTTTGGGGATGCAGACATACTAACCCCAATGAGATTCGCGTTGGAGCTGGTAGAAGGTATCAGATCTTCTAATCTGATTATCTTAGAAAANTCCGGTCATGGCATAGTGATAACTAGAGCAAAAGATATTGCACATGAAATAGACAGGTTCCTTTCCATATAGCATTATTNCCTTGTGTTTTACACAATTGGTCAGGTTGCATATATAATGATGCTAACTAGAATATAATCAAACCCAAAATGGCAACCTCAAAATACTGATGCCGGTTACTACAATTGCATAAATACACCCAGCCACTGCTGCATACCTTCCAGGCGCTTCAGAATACCACCTATCGAAAACTCTGGGGNACAGCTTGCCTGCTATACGTAGCCAGAATGATTGAAATGGTATGCCTTTCGTGGCTAGTTCTTGAACTTACAGACTCTCCCTCAAAAGTAGCATTCGTCGGCATAGCACGTATGGTCCCAATGGCTGTATTTGGATTGATAGCCGGTACTATATCAGACAGGATACCCAAGATTCTAATACTGAAATATGTGCAAGGGCTCAATNTAGTTGTTAGTCTGGTAATGTTGGTATTAATACAATCAAACTCAATAGTATATTGGCATTCCTATTTGAGTATCCTACTTACGGGTTCAGGATGGGTNCTGGATTTTACTGCGAGAAGAGCACTTTATCCAGAACTCTTTTCAGGCAGAATTCTTACCAATGCTATCTCTCTAGATACGGCATCACTCACAGGAAGCATGATGCTAGGATCTATACTTGGAGGGTTGGCAATCAATATGGGTGGATTCTCGACTGCATATATCCTAATGATATCTATGTATATATTAGCCCTNATCCTATTTATCAATATATCCACAGATAACCCAAAAGAACAGGATAATTACGAACAAGGTATAAATGAAACAATAAAAGAATATCTATATACACTAAGATCAAATAAATTAATCAGGTCAACTTTTCTGGTAACTCTTGCTCTAAATTTTTTCGGTTTCCCATATATGCTTATGGTNCCAGTTATAGCAAGAGATTCGCTTGGGGCTAACGAACTATTGTTTGGAATACTCCTCTCAGCAGCAGGAACTGGTGCGTTGCTTGGATCACTAGTAATCGCATCATTGAACATAAATCGTAAAGGCCTAGTATATGTATTCGGATCCATAATCATGCTTATTGCATTGCTGATTTTCTCAATGTCTTCCTCTTACCATTTTTCTCTGATAGCACTTTTTGTTGCTGGACTGGGTACATCAGGTTTCGGCACAATGCAGGTCATAATATCTCTTTCAGCAGTACCTCAAAACTTAAGAGGTAGAGCAATGGGTGTAATTGCATTAGGAATAGGATCAAGTCCTTTAGGTACGCTATTAGTAGGTACATTAGCAGACACTTACGGAGCTCAAACAGCACTTGGATTACTTACATCGGNAGGCATACTTGTNATGTCATCTCTATGGTTTTTGCTTCCAGAATTGAGGAGAAAGATAATGTAACAGTACCAATAAATAGCAAATTAGACTTGATCCGTTAATAGCATTTGAGTAATAATCTATCTAACAACTTGTAGATTATGGTTCTACAGTAATTATACAAATTGGGNGGTATTCAAATAATGGCACACGTACTCGTAAAATTCAGTGTAGAAAGCTACGCCAAGTGGAGACCAATGTTCAATGCGAATGAAANTTTCAGANCTCAAGCCGGATGCCAAAGTGNACAAGTGTTCCGGGATGGCAATAACCCTTTTGAAATACTCGTGCTCTTCGAATGGGACGAGCTAGAAAATGCTCGAAAGTTCTCAACTTCACCTGAACTCAAGGCAGCTATGGAAGAGTCTGGTGTAAAGGGAGAGGCACAATTCAATTTCTTGCATGAAGTCTAATTTAGTGCAATCAATATCAGCTATATTACATGGATGAATATATATTTAATCCTAATGAACTTCTAGTTTCATCTCTAGGTCTTACTGATTACGAAACGTCATGGGCGATCCAGCAGTCACTATGCGACAGCAGACAAAACCAACTGATATCAGATTGCCTAATACTAAACCAACATCCACACACATATACTATAGGAAAACGAGGTTCTATAAATGATCTTCTTTTGACTAAGGAAGATCTAGTTGACAGTGGAATATCCGTTTATCAGGTAGACAGAGGTGGGGGTACTACATATCACGGCCCCGGTCAAATTGTCGCATATCCNATCATGGATACACGATTTTACGGAGGAGCNGCTANGTATGTTAATAAAATAGAAGATTCTATATTACTAACCCTAAGTGAATTTGGATTGATAGGAAAACGACTCAAAGGTTTCCCAGGAGTGTGGATAGATGATTACAAGATTGCGTCTATAGGACTACGAATACGTAGGGGTATAACCACACATGGNTTCTCAATCAATGTAAACAATGATCTGTCNTATTTCCATGATATAGTAGCGTGTGGAGTAACTAAACCAAAAGTCACCTCTATAGAGCATGCGACTAAGCAAGTATGCCATATAAACCAAGTAACACCAGTTCTAATACGGAGCTTATGCTATACATTTCAGAAGTACCTTACTAAAGCTCCCAACCAATATTTCCTCACTNCTGACAGAATAAAAACAACGAAATCATTAGAGTGCATAATATAAACGTCATGAGATATATTTGCCAACTAAATCAGCCCTGTGTCCCCATTTCTTATGGAACCGCCTAAAATTATCGTTACTTAATCTATCCCTTATATCTTCCGTNAGGTTAGTCCATATCCTATGCTCNTGCCTNACCATAGGCATATTGGGCAANGTCTTTATNCCATAATTACTATTCAAAAACTGGAAGCTAAACTCCAAATCAAGATTCCTATAAAACCTGAAGCTATCTCTCATTAATCCAACATCCTCTATCAAGTCCCTGCGGAAAGCAAAACAATAGGCCTGCATAGCATCAGCCCCACCTTCATTTATTTCATGAAAATGATTTAAATCCTCAGTCCTCAAACCCCAAGGACCCACAACTCCTATGCTAGTATCATCGAGAGATGAACCTATTATGGAAAGGAAATCCCCCTCCGATTCTACAGAAGTNTCTAAGAGAATTACATATTTGCCAAGACTTTGTTTGATCAAGATATTCATGGCAGATGCAGTTCCAAACACGTGGTCAGTATGAACTATTCTTAATCCCATTGNTTCTTTTACACNATCCAACCATTCGTANGTACCGTCTGAGGAANAATTGTCTAGAACCATTATNTCAAAACTATGTGAACCCCTTAAAGGAATAATGCTATTTATACACCTTTTGAGATCATCAAGATAATTATGAGTGACTATGCAAATAGAGAATTCTGTTTCAGAAGGAGCGTGCAATAATGATTCGANCTCATTACCATTAGATATTCGTCTATCTACCTTCCCAAGGCTATCTATATGCCCTACCCTCCTAANACCAGTATGATGCTCATAGTCTTGTAAAANGAANCCAGATTTACGAATGTCCTCCCTTATTGCGTCTGCGTGATCAAACTCACCTGCATCCCTAAACGACTGCCTCTGCTCTAAGACTTCATCAAATCTAGAAACATCCTGGGTATAGTTGGAGTATTNTCCCAATCCTAATCCTAATATCTCATCGAATTCTAACAACAGTTCGAGCTTAGAACCATCAGGGATATCCGATTTGGCCATATCCCAAACAAACCTCATACCATTAGGCATATCTAGATCATTACTAACTATATCTCTGAAAGAGTTACGCAAATCCTCCATCCTTGATCTTGNCAACTTCACTGATTTGNTCAAAGACCAATCTTTAACTCTCATCCNCAATCTCTCTAATGCTATTTGAGNTGATCGTAGTGATGCCAAACTAAAGTTCAACCGCTTCCTATAATGAACCATAAGACATTGGTAGCGAAATGCCATGGGATCAAAACCAATCTGGATCAAATCATCNACCGTATATTCATTGGACATTGACTTAGACATCTTAACTCTATCCACCATAAGATGTTGCCCGTGCACCCAACTAGAGACAAATTTCTTACGGAATGCCCCCTCGCTTTGAGCAATCTCACCCTCATGATGCGGGAATATATTGTCCACTCCACCAGTATGAATATCAATCTGTTGTCCCAAATACTTAGTAGCCATGGCAGAACATTCTATATGCCAACCAGGAAAACCCATACCCCATGGACTAGGCCATTCCAATGTTCTTCCGGGTTCTGAGGCTTTCCACAAAGCAAAATCTCTAGGATCTCGCTTAAGAGGATCTTCTTCTACTCTGACAGCCTCACGTAAAGAATTCTCTCGGTTACCTGAAAGATTCCCGTATGTCTCAGACATAGAAACGGAGAAATAAACATTGCCATCAACCTCGTATGCGTAATCAATGCCTCTAAGTATATCTATAAGTTCGATCATTTCTTTGATGTGCTCTGTAGCCTTAGGGAGGTATGANGCAGGCATTATGCCCAGTAGTTCTTCATCTTTCAGAAATATATTCGTATAGAAACTTGCTATCTGTTCTGGGGTCTTACCTGCAGAAAGTGCAGCCGCTATTACTTTATCTTCTTCCTCCTCNAGTCTATCCTGTCTCATATGCCCAACGTCGGTTATATTCTTAGCGTGGACTACATCAAANCCCTCAGATATTAGAATCCTCTTTATCCAATCAGCCATAATATAGGATCTAAAATTCCCAATATGGGGGCTTCTATAAACAGTGGGGCCGCATGAATACATGCTTACCACCCCGTCCTGCAAAGGTCTAACAGGCTCTATCTGTCTGGAAAGAGTATTATACAATCGCATAATATTATCGCAANTCTGTGAAATCTACTCCGGATATTNGTTATCTCAGTAATTCACGATCGAAGCCTAGGAGGCAAAAGATTTGGTATAGAATCCTCTATGGGATATACTTCGTTGCACCCTGTGCATTGCAGAGAACCAGATATAACACTGTCCCCTGCTTCCTCTTCTATATTCAACGAGAGTGACTCCCTACACAATGGACATACCAAGACTTCGACTAGTGACTTTTTCACAGCTAAAATGCACCTCCTCAGGGTATCTATCTAATATCTTCTGTGGCTAACCACCTGTCAACCCTTTCAGGAAAAGAAATTGTAGAAGATCAGATATAAGAAACACCAATAGTCCTATAATCACTGTAAGGTTCAATCCTGAAATGTGTTTACTAAGTTTATCTATGTTTATGCCAATATACGTCTTAGGAGTGCCTACATTACTAACGCGTGAACCATATGCTCTCAGCCTCCTCCTCGCAATCCAAAACATTATGAGTGCTAATAATATCTTCGAGGATAGTACAACCACGTAAGTAGATGTGACACTTGGTTCAGTTAGTCTGTCAAAGAGCATTACTGTCCCAGTTACTATTGACACCAATATACAAGTATTAACTAGACTCTTGAAATGCTCGCCTCCGCCTTTGGTAATTGATAGATCATTCTGACCGCTATTCTGATATGGCCTTATAACCAAAATGTAGAATATATTCCCACCAACCCATATTACTGCGGAGATACTATGTATCCATCTAACTGAAATCATGAAGAATTCACTAATATTCAAGTTATCACAAGCTCCAACAAGAATGACAAATGTAAAACCAGTTGAATCTAATCCAGAAAAAGTTCATTAATAATTGCATTGAGTTTATCCTGCTCTATACCGCCAGGCCATACCTTCATTATATAACCGTCCTTATCTATAAAGACAGTCATAGGTAGAGGAGAACGCAAAGACCCTAGGTTCGCCATGGATGCATAATTTGCATATACGTCTCCTGTAACATCTGCTCCCATTAGATACGGCACCTCAAATTCCCTGATAAAATCACTTGCTGCCCCTATAGTTTCTCCCTGAGTCCAAACACTGATGCCTATAATCTCGACTCCTCTATCTCTATATGTATTGTACGCGCCAACTAGACTAGGTGTTTCGGCTCTACATGGTGGACACCAAGATGCCCAGAAATTCAATACGACATTTGTGCCTGAGAAATCCTGCAATCTTATCCTGTCATCTGCTAATTGCTGAGAAGAAATATCTATCTGAGGAACTTCAAATTCATAAGCCTTGTTACCTTTTCCTGTACATCCAACAAGAATTATAAATGAAAAGCTAATTAGGGCAATTAGATATAAATTCTTAATATTCACTCTAAACCTTCATACTTTTGGCAATATTAAAAGCAGTTACACAGGAATTGTCGGGTGGCATAGTAGATAATCTGCCTATACCACGCAGTCGATTAATCTATAGAATTCCTATAGCCCTTTATCGATAAGAAATGAACACAGGTCTATAGTCCGACATGAATACCCCCACTCATTGTCATACCAGCCCAAAATCTTGACCATNTTNCCTTCCATAACGATAGTAGATAGTGAATCGAATATACAGCTATGGGTATTTGCTACAATATCATGGCTCACTATCGGATCTTCTGTATATTCTAATATTCCTCTGAGTGGACCTTCAGCAGCATCTCTAAATGCACGATTTATATCGTCTACGGTAACATTCTTGTTTAGCTCTGCAACGAAATCAGTTATTGATCCCGTAGGAACTGGCACTCGTAATGCAACCCCATGAATTTTACCTTCAAGTTCTGGCAATATNACTCCTACGGACCTAGCAGCNCCTGTAGTGGTTGGAATAATATTCTGNGCAGCTGATCTAGCTCTCCGCAGGTCATTGTGCGATCCATCTAATATACGCTGATCGTTTGTATACGCATGTACTGTACTCATTAATCCACGTTTTACCCCAAAATTTTGATGTAAAACACTAACCATTGGAGCTATACAATTAGTAGTACAGGATGCATTCGATAGAACGTGATGNTTGTTCGGATCGTATTCATTTTCATTAACTCCCAATACAACCATAATATCTTCGCCTTTAGCTGGTGCGGAGATTATCACTTTCTTACTACCAGATTCTATATGNCCGTGGGCTTTNGATGCATCTGTAAATTTCCCTGTAGATTCTATAACTATNTCCACACCCAAATCTCCCCATGGTATGTCTTTGGGATTTGATTCTGACAGGAATCTTACTTCTTTACCATCTACNACAATGCCATTATCATATAAACCGACTTCACCAGGATATATACCGTAACTGCTATCATATTTGAAAATATGAGCATTTATCTCAGTGCTAGCGGGAGTGTTAACTCCTACTATCTCCAATTTGTCTGAATATCTTTCTATAGCTGCTCTTAGAACTTGCCGGCCAATACGGCCAAATCCGTTGATCCCTATACGTGTTACCATATTCTCCTTAATCCCGTAGAATAGCAGAAATTAGTAAAATCTACCCAGAACCCTAACATCTAATATACTATTCTCGATCAAGTATTCCAAGTTAATTCTTATTAAAATTCAGCATTAAGTCGTAATAACCTAGTTAAATGGGAATACAGACATACCTCCATATTGCGCATCCCGGCCTAGATATTCCTCAATCCTCAAAAGTCTATTATATTTTGCGACTCTTTCGCTTCTAGCNGGAGCCCCAGTTTTTATCTGACCAGTGCCCAAAGCAACCGCCAAGTCAGCTATAGTCGTATCTTCTGTCTCTCCTGACCTATGACTTACAACACTGCTCCAGCCAGCAGAATCCGCCATAGTAATTGCGTCCCTAGTCTCGGTTAACGTACCGATCTGGTTTAGCTTTATCAAAACAGAATTGCTTGACCTATTTTCTATACCATATTCTATGCGACTGGTGTTCGTTGTATATAGGTCNTCACCTACTATTTGNACTCTNTCCCCAATTATGTTCATAAGCTCCTNCCATCCACTCCAATCATCCTCTGACATCCCATCTTCTAAGCTGATAATTGGATACTTGGAACTCAATTCACCATAGTATTTAGCCATGGCAATACTATCTAATTCCCTATCTTCCCTCTTCAAGATATATTTACCACTTTCATACAGTTCTGTCGCAGCAACATCCAAGCCTATAAAACACTCAATACCNGGTTTATAACCAGATTTTTCTATAGCTGCCAGTATAACTTCCACAGCGTCTCTATTAGATGGCATAGATGGNGCAAACCCTCCTTCATCACCTACATTAGTNCTGTAACCTTCCGCTTTGAGTACATCCTTAAGTTTTTGATATATCTCAACGCCAGCCCTAAGAGCACTATGAAATGTAGGCAATCCACTTGGTATAACCATGAACTCCTGAAAATCAGTAGAATCCTGGGCATGTCTNCCACCATTNAGNATATTAAACATTGGAACCGGTAAAATGTTTGGTTTCCCGATTCCTAGGTATTCATATAATGGAATCCTAGATGAAGCAGCGGCAGCATGACTAACAGCTAATGAAACCCCAAGTATTGAGTTGGCTCCAAGTCTTCCTTTATTACTTGTACCATCAAGGTCTATCAATTTATGATCTATGACCGCCTGATCAATAACACCCATGCCAACTAATGCAGACCGAATCTCGGTATTAACGTTGGTCACTGCTGTCAATACTCCTTTACCACCAAACCTATTATCATCTTGGTCTCTAAGCTCTACAGCTTCATGAGCTCCCGTACTAGCTCCAGAAGGGACACACGCTCGCCCCAAAGATCCGTCATCTAAATATACGTCAACCTCAACTGTAGGATTGGAACGTGAATCCAAAATTTCCCGAGCCTTTATATCCGATATCTTAACCAATGAATCCTCCTGTTTAAGGGACTATCTAGTTTCCATTTTGAGCTAGTGCAATTGCCCTATCAACCGCATCTTGTGGATCATTTGCAATAACTATAGAGCTNTCTAATTCGCCTCGCCTTGAAATTGACCAAGTCGCTAATCCAATTACTGGAATACCGTCCCCCAATGCATGCGCTATCTCGGACAGTGTTCCATATGCACCGTCTATAGCTATAACTGCAGCTCCAGATTTGACCACTATACTATTTCTNGCATAACCAATACCCGTACACACCTTTATATCTACATATTCATTGGAATCGTCAGGACTGCTACCAGGCAATATACCAACNGTTGTTCCTCCAGCCGCCTTAGCACCTCTACATGCAGCCTCCATTATCCCNCCCAAACCACCAGTTACCAATATAGCGCCTCTGCTAGCTAGCCCTCTTCCAACTTCTTCTGCCATATATATAGCTTCATCAGTAGGCTCGCTAGCACCTACAACTGATATTTGAATATTCAATCCTTCATACATTGGCTCTAATTATATCATTTTACAAATATGACGAATCCTATTTTCAAANACACATAAGACGATCTTGTTCAGATATAACCAAATTACGTGATAGCCTTTACCGCTCTGGTGAAAAAAGATTGTGAATCACGAAAGCCCCAGAAGACTGCCAAGAAGCTGAAACTAGTCTTTAGTTTCCAATTCATCTCCAGACTCATCTGTATCTGGAGATGAATCTTTGCTANCCGCTACCAGGATTTCTAAGCCATGCTCTACAGTTTCTAACAAACTAGTCAGATTCGCATGTAAACTCTGAAGGGTATCCTTAGCATAATTATCTGCCTCTAGTAGTCTTCTTTCAGCATNAAAATTAGCATTCTCAAGAGCATCTCTAGCCTTATCTGAAGCTTCTGACTCTATATCTAAAGATCGTTTCTCAGCTTCTTTAGTTATCTCACTATCCGAAACCATGGATTTGGCTTCGCCCTCGGCACTNATCCTGATCCTGCGAGCCTCTANTACGGCTTGGTTTATAAGATTTTCTCTCATATCAAGCAGTTCNTTAGCCTCAGAGATCTCAGTCGGCAGAGAAGATCTGATCTGACTTACAATCGATATAATCTTGTCTCTGTCAAGGAGTATGCGCCGAGTGGCAGGCACCGCAGTAGCTCCGTTAATTGTATCCTCTAATTCAGAAATAAGATCGAATAATTCCATAAAATACCCCGCTTAGAGCCCAGATTTATATTGCAGACCTTGACCTCTCTTCCAACGCAGCTTTAACGTTTGGAGGCACTATATGGTCTATCCTTCCTTTGCTTTCGACTATCTCTCTCAGAAGGCTNGACTTTATATATATGTGCTCTAGTTTAGATATAAGATAGACCGTATCTATTTCTGGAGCCAATTTCTGGTTATTCAGATCTAGTTCAAACTCNTATTCGAAATCTGAACCCATTCTAAGACCTCTAACCATGGCTTTAGCATCCAATTCTTTTGCTGTATCCACGCTCAATCCTGTGTAAGATATGACTTCCACATTCTTCAGATGAGACGTAGCCTCTCTACAAAGCTCAACTCTTTCCTCCGTTGTAAACCAGAATGCCTTTGATGGTTTAGTATAAACNACAGCAATATAGACCTTATCGAACATCTGTGAAGCCCGGGCTGCTATGTCTATGTGTCCAAAGGTAATTGGATCAAAGCTGCCTGGGTACATGCCTATCACCATTATTCTCCTCCTTGACGATATATAGAGACAATTGTATCTCCATATTTGCGTTCCGTGAACATGTTTATATTATGGTAACTATTCTCGAGTGTGTCTCNTTTGGAGTGTCCNACGACTACAATACCATTATCTAACATTATGTCTCCAATTTTAACAAGTATGTCATTCACTGGCCCAAGAGTATATGGTGGATCCATTAAAATCAAGTCATAATTGCGACCGAATTTGTTAACTGCATTTTCTGCTTTCATACAGTATACCTTCCCTCTATCAGAAAAACCTAAATCATCAAGAGTATTCCTAATCAATGCACATCTTTTCGAATCGGATTCGACGAAATCCACAAATTTGGCTCCTCGACTAATCGCCTCTATACCTAAAGAGCCAGTACCAGAATATAAATCCAAGGCTTGTCTATCTTGGAGACCATAAGAATCAAGAATGGAGAACAAACCAGCCCTGACTCTTTCCGTAGTTGGTCTAGCCCCAAGATTCCTGAAACTCTTTATTCGCCTGCCTTTAGCTTCACCACCGACTACTCTCAAGTGTGATCCCCTTAGGATTAACAAAGATTTGTAATAACGATTCGTACAAGGTTTTATACNNTCAGGTAGTGACGGTAAGGCTAACTAATTATAGCAATCCTATGTTCACTATGAATTCACTCTCGTTATTCTCATACTCCAAGTCATTTACGGTAAGATATAGTCTACCTTTGTCCTCAGTCGCCAAGAATCCGGAAAAATATACAGGCTCTATCTTGCCACTTTCACCAACTTTTGCTACCAGGCAACCCATTGGAAGCTCTAATCCTATGGCATCGTTCACCACNGTATTTCCTTCGTCACCCTCAGGTCCTACCTGGATNCCAGAAGATATGATTACGTCTCCTTGAATCGAAAAGGAAAATCCCACATATTCCCCATCTACATCCAAGCCAGTATCTACCCATCCATCAGTCAATGGATTCTGAAATGCTGGGACCCTGATGGTAGCCTGTGTAGGNGCAATGTATGCAGGAACTCTGGGAGCACTGGTTGCATCTGGGTTTGGAGCCGAGCTGGTCCCATATATTAACTCTCTCTTCAAAAATGCGACCAAATCATTCTCATGATTATTAATTGATACCAACTCCCAACGATCGGCCCCGAATTTATTTAGAATCCCTTCAGGGTCATCTATTACCGGGAGCTGGACCATCTTGTATTCCCATAATGCCAATTTAGTACTCCTAAGTTAGTTTATTTCAGTGNATTAGCAATATCGGTCTATATTATCACANACCACTCANCTCTACGNATTATCTAATAGACACTGAATCTTAATCGTATTACTTAGAATAACAGTACCTNAATAAGATAAGATTAGCTTAGCCTACAAATCTGTTGATAACATAATAGTCAGCTAGATTTTTTAGTGCTTCTGCAGCTGACCGGAAACTATAGAACGCTACTATGTTTTCATCAGCAAAGCTCTTAGTAATAAATTCTAGATCTTTTTGGTCCATCCTAGGATATCCATCTGCTATGCATGCTACAACGGGTTTATTACTAACGTCTCTGGCNTCTTTTAATATTCTAACTCTATCTTTCAGAAAATCCTTATCCTTGACCAATTGCTGGGCCTGCATTTCTAGAGCAACTATGTCTATATTACCATCCTTGCTAAGTATCTGAGCTATNCTTTCGAAATGCTCAGGTGGAGCCTGTTGAATCGGATTAACGTAATTCCCCCCGATCATATTGTAGAAGGAACGCAGTTCTTCATATGAAGATTCCGTCAATGCTGGTATTTTAAATCCATTTTTGGAAAACACATTGGCCATATCAGTCGAATGACCACCTGTNACAGCATACAGNCCTACATTATANCCAGTTGGTTCCGGCAACAGGCTAATGGCCTTTACTGTGTCAACCATTTCATCTTGACTGTTAATTCCTATGGCACCACATCTGGCCAAAAGCTTATGCCAAACGTCTTCCCTGATAAAAGATGTCCCAGTATGAGCTTCAGTNGCTCTGGCTGAATCTTCTGTTAATCCTACTTTCCATACAAGCATAGGCTTAGAAGCTGACGCTTTCTTGAGTACTTTGAAGAATCTGTCAGGGTCACGGAGTCCTTCTATATACATACCTACAACTTTAGTATTCTGATCATCTAAGAAATACTCTATATAGTCTGGCAGATCTAATATCATACCATTACCCATGCTTATACAATTCGTCATCTTAATACCATGTGAGTTGGCTTCAACTGCAATTGCTGAGGCCATAGAACCACTTTGAGATATATAGCCGAAATTCCCAGTTTCACCATAGTATTGATTTGGGCTCTGCCTGATCCCAACAGCGGGATTAAATAANCCCATACAGTTCGGTCCCATTATTAGAGTACCACTCTGCCTGGCCATAGAACTTATCTGTCTATCTAAGGCTATACCTTCTTCTTCTCCAGACTCTTCAAACCCAGCTGTGTATATATGGACTAGGCTAACTCCTTTTTCAATGCAATCCTGTACAACTAGAGGCACGAATTTCCTGGGCACAGAGATAGTAACGTAGTCTATTGGTTCTTCTATATCTACAAGTCTATGGAAGTTCTGAACGCCCAGTTCTTCAGCTCCAGGCCATTCATCCTCATTAAGATTTACATGAAAAACCTTACCATTATTGTTATGGAATGGCAGATGAGATTGTATCCATCTGAATTCATTGTGCCTAGCAGCTCCTACCACTGCNACATTTCTAGGAGTTATTCCTCTTTTTAGTTTGGTCAATACATCTTGCCACTTCGTATCATCAACCATAACTACCCCTCCTTNGTACGATATAACGCTGTNTAGNCTNATTAAATTACGTTCNCAACGTAATGCGCCCAATTATAGCATAGTTTCTTATNTCTANAGCCTTTACCTGAACCCATATTCATATTGCTTAGTTTATTATTGACACTTATTGGAGATATGGTTATCGTTTACACTAAATGTATAAGATATCTTTTAATACGCCCATCACTGCAAAGGAGCGAGAAAATGCCTAATATCAACGAACAACTGGATAAAGCTTTTAGTCCAAAGGTAGTTGCTGTAATAGGAGCTAGACGCGCAGACGACTACGTATGGCTGAAGAATATGACAGACTTCAAAGGGAAAGTATACTCCGTCCAAGTGGCAGACAGCGATATAGAAGGCATAGTTGAGATGGGTATAGAAAATTACAAAAGCATTGGAGAGATACCCGAAGATGTAGACTATGCAGTGTTCGCTGTTCCCAGAAGATTTGCTGCAAGTGTTCTCCGAGACGCAGTCGATAAAAAGATACCAACTGTACANATGTTCACCTCGGGATATGCCGAATCTGGAGAAGAGCAAGCAATAAAAGATCAGGACGAAATTCAGCAAATCGCTACCGAGAGTGGTACATTAATAATAGGCCCAAACTGCATGGGTGTTTTCAACCCAGAAGTAGGTATGCGATTCGGCCCAGGACAAGACGTAGAAAACATCGGAAACGTGTCGATTATATCTCAAAGTGGGGCCCATGCATCCTCTATGACTGCTGCGATTCAAGGCAATGGAATCGGCATTAATAGAACGATAAGTTTTGGCAATGGGATTGTATTAGACAGTCCAGATTTGCTTAATTATTTCGGTAATGACCCAAAAACAAAATTGATTTGTGGATACATTGAAGGTCCCAAGAATGGCAGGCGCTTCTTTGAAGAACTCCGTAAAGTAACACCAATCAAACCTGTAGTCCTGTGGAAAGGTGGTCAAACCGATGCAGGAGTTAGGAGTGTAGCATCACATACTGGCAGCCTTGCAGGCTCGGTAGAGGTATGGAATGCTATGGTTCAGCAAGCTGGCGCAATACGAGCTGACTCTCTTGAAGAGGCTCTGGATGCAAGCAAGGCTCTTCTATACTTAACACCAACTACTGGTGAGAACATGGGCATAATTGGAGGCAGTGGAGGACAATCTGTATCGATGAGCGACGACTTTTCTAGGGCTGGTTTGAATGTACCAAGACTTACAGAGTCTACATTAGAGTCAATGTCCGAATTCTTCCAATTAGTAGGGGCAAGTTACTTTAATCCCCTGGATGTTGGCGGGATGAATAGGGGTAACATTGAAAACATAATTAGCTTATTGGGCAATGATCCCAATATTGATATATTAGCCTTGATGGTAGGGGCTCAAGCAGCAAGGCGAAGGAGTATAGACGACACACTCGAACAACTAGAACTCTATGCAAAAGTCAGAGACGAAACCGGTAAGCCTCTCCTAGGGATATTCTGGACACCAACTCCATACAAGGACAGTGAGGTCATACTAGAGTTAGACAAGGCAATGCAAGATCTTGGTATACCTTCCTTCCCAAACCCAGAACGCGCAGCTAAAGCAGTTAGCAAAGTAGTAAAGTACCACAGGTTCAAACAAGCTGTGACCTAGTCCGACAGCTATCTATGCTTATGATAGAATTAATATCATAATAACCTAAGGTAATATAGCAATATGGCTACGAAGTATCGAGGAATACCAAGTGTCGAAAAAATACTCTCTCATCCGAAGGTCAAGTCGTTAAGTAATATATACTCACACGATGTTCTAGTAAGCATTATAAGAGAGTCGTTATCTAGAATAAGAGAAGATATTCAAGATAGCAAAGATGTTCCAAACCTGGCAACTATAGCGGATGGTATATCCACTCGCATAAGTCATCTTAGTCAACAAATACCAACTCCTGTAATCAATGGTACTGGAGTAGTAATACACACTAATCTTGGCAGAATACCCCTGAGTGAAGATGCCGTATTAGCTATATCATCCGCAGCCCAAAACTATACAACGCTGGAATTTGATATAGAAAATAATAGCAGAGGCTCTCGCAACTCCCATATTGAACCAATCCTGACGCAGTTATCTGGGTCTGAGGCGGCCCTTGTATTGAATAATAATGCATCCGCTTTAATGGTATCTCTAGCTGCCATATCAAAAGGAAAAGATGTCATAGTATCTAGGGGAGAAGCAGTCGAGATAGGTGGTGGTTTTCGTATTCCAGATATCATCAGTAATAGTGGCGCTAGTATTCTAGAGATAGGTACCACAAACCGTACATATATAGAAGACTACGAGAACGCCATAACAGATAAAACCGGTGCTATCCTCAAGGTACACACAAGTAACTTTAAAGTATCCGGATTTGTACACGAACCTCCACTCTCAGAATTAGTAGGGCTTGCGGCTAATAAAGGTATACCTTTATTGCACGATATAGGCAGCGGTTGCATGATAGATACGACACAATTCGGACTTGCACACGAACCCATGATACAAACAAGTGTTGAAGCAGGTTCAGATCTTGTATTGTTTTCCGGAGACAAATTACTAGGTGGGCCTCAGTCTGGAATAATTATAGGCAAAAAAAACCTCATAACCACTATATCCCGACACCCCACAGCTCGCGCAGCAAGGATAGATAAATTAAGCTTGGCTGGATTGAAATCAACTCTAATACATTATATTCAAAATGAGGCACTAACCAGGATACCCGTGTGGTCTATGATATCTATGACCCTGGATGAAATTAAAGCCCGAGTCACATTATGGAATAAATTACTCGATGACAAATGTGCTCTTACAAATGGCCTATCTGCAATAGGCGGAGGAAGCCTCCCGGGTGAGACTCTCCCAACTATATTATTGTCGTTGGATAATAAATTAACCGGCGGGGCAGACCGATACGCTAGAACTCTGTTAGAAGCCCCAATTCCCATAGCATCCAGAATAGAAGAAGACCGAGTTATGATAGATCCGAGAACCGTATTACCCAAACAAGATTCACATATGATAGGGATATTGAGACAAACCCTAAAGATGTAAGCCCTAGTCTGCTATCCAGAATACTTGCGGAATATTAAGCAAGCATTCTGTCCGCCAAACCCGAAACTATTCGATAAGACTGTATCCACTGACTTTTCACGGCCAACGTTAGGAACGTAGTCCAGATCACATTCTGGATCAGGATTATCAAGATTGATAGTAGGATGAATATATCCGTCTGTGATGGTCTTTATAGAAGCTATAGCCTCTATTCCGCCCGCTGCTCCCAAGACATGCCCAATCATAGACTTACTCGAGCTGATAGGTATTTTATTAGCAAAATCTCCGAACACATTCTTAATTGCTCTAGTCTCCACCACATCGTTGATTGGAGTAGATGTGCCATGAGCGTTAATGTAATCCACTTCAGATGGTCCTATACCTGCATTATTCAAAGTCCATCTCATGGCCCTGCTGGCTCCTTCTCCGTTTTCTTCAGGCTGAACAACGTGGTAGGCATCACTAGAGGCACCAAATCCTATTATTTCCGCTAATATGTTCGCACCTCGTTCCAAAGCATGTTCCAATTTTTCAATAACTAGTACAGCGGCTCCTTCAGAAGGAACGAATCCGTCTCTGTCTACATCAAATGGCCTACTTGCCTTATCAGGTTGCTCATTCTTTGTACTCAAAGCTTTCAATATACAAAATCCAGCCAAGCCCACTTCACTTATCTGGGCCTCAGTTCCTCCAGTTATCACAACATCTGCAGCTCCTCGTCTAATAACCTCTGCAGCCTCACCAATTGACTGAGTTGAAGCGGCACAAGCTGTGGTAACAGTATTGTTGTATCCTTTGGCTCCAAAATGCTTTGCGACATTGGCTGCTGCCATATTAGGCAATATCATAGGCATAAAGAATGGATTAATCCTCATTCCGCCTTTAGATATCATTATTTCACAATTCTCTTGTATAGTAGGGACGCTTCCGTTTCCGGCTCCCATGACCACACCGACAGATTCCATGTTTGTAGACTCTAGATCCAACTTAGAATCGTCAACTGCCATAATAGCAGCCGCCACAGACAATTGACTGAACCTAGCCATGCGCCTAGCTTCTTTAGTATTTATGAAACTGGCGAAATCAAAATTTCTTACCTCTCCAGCTATAACTGATGGAAATGCGGATGCATCAAATAATGTTATTGGGCCTATTCCGGACCTACCAGACTGTAATCCAGTCCATAATTCCTCGACGGAATTGCCTAGAGGTGAAAGTACTCCCATACCAGTAACAACCACACGGATTCTATCTGTTATCAAGTGTAACTCCTTAAATCATCAGGACTATCAACCTACAAAAACAATTATACGACAATATCTGACTTAACGCTTGAATAACTTGCCCAACATACCTAATTTTTCCTCTGTGCGTTGAATACAGGATAATCCTCCGGAGATATATCATTAATTATTTCTCTCGTCTCTGCAGCAACAAAAAGAGACCCAATAGACAGTATCAAATCGTCTCCTTCGACAATATTCAATGCCATATCCAGGGCATTCTTCACAGAGTGAGAGGGATACACATCAGATACATACGATCTGAACAACTCTGTTATTGAACTAGGATCAACTGCTCTAGGATGTCTTGATCTGGTCGTTAAAACAACATCAGGTGACATATAAGACAATTCCGTAACCAACTTATCTACATCATGATTAGCCTGTATGCCAGCAATTAATATTATGCGCTTGTCTGGGAACATATCTCTAATAGATCTAACCACTTCTTTTGCAGCGTGTGGGTTATGGGCACCGTCAGCAATAACAAGGGGTTCTCTGCTAAGAATTTCCAAACGACAAGGCCATTGTACCCTACTTAGCCCATCCACTATGTGATAATCCTCTATATCTATGCCCTGCGATATAAGTGTCTCTATAATACCAACTGCAACAGCTGCATTAGTTACCTGATACTCACCTATAAGAGGTATCTTCAAGTTGTATCTATTCTCAGGTGTAACTAATTCGAATTCCTGCCCGTCCAACGAATTACCCTGTCTCCTAAATCGAATATCCTCGCCAACCACTATTAGTCTACTACTCTGCTGCCTTGCTATATCGCGAAGTACACCTAGAGCTTCTGGTTCCTGCGAAGCCGACACAACTGGCACACCCTTTTTTATTATGCCAGCTTTCTCAAACGCTATCTCTTCCAAAGTATCGCCCAGAACCTCAGTGTGATCTAAGCCCAGAGACGTTATCCCACAAACGTTTGGATATACTACATTTGTAGAATCTAATCTACCCCCTAAACCAACTTCCATAACCTGGAATCCTATCCCTTTATCAGCAAAATGCAAGAATGACATTGCTGTCAGCAACTCAAATAGGGTTATTTTGCGTCCAGGCAAAGTTGCTTTTTCTCTTATAGGAAGTAATCTCTCCACAAGATCAGCAAAATCCTGCTCGGCAATCTGCTCCATACCAACCCTGATTCTTTCACAGAAACTATGAAGATGAGGAGATGTAAATAGCCCTGTAGTGTATCCTGCCGATTCCAATATAGAGGCAGTCATTACGGACGTACTACCTTTCCCTTTAGTACCCGCTATATGAACTGTCGTTCTGTCTTTATGTGGATTACCTAGTTCCTCTAGAAAACTAGTTATCTGAGATAAATCATACCTGGACCGCAATCCAGACGGCGTCTGGGTTCCTATAGGATCCACGAATCCCAATATCTTATCGAGTGCCTCTGAATAATCCAAATATCTCCTATTAACACATACTATCTTATGTTCCGAACGTAACTGCTATTATAACTGCATATATAGAGATTAGGATGCTAATAAGTCAACACATTTCCATTCAATAACACTCAAGTCAGTCACCTTGACACTGAAATAAGGGTAGATTAACATTGAACAGGAGCCGAGGTAGCTCAGGTGGTAGAGCACGGCACTGAAAATGCCGGTGTCGCCAGTTCGACTCTGGCCCTCGGCACGTAAATCTAAACCACAATCCCGGCAACCCAAGTACAGCGAGCGGAAGTGGCTCAGTGGTAGAGCATCTCCTTGCCAAGGAGAGGGTCGTGGGTTCAAATCCCATCTTCCGCTCCAATAATTAGGCACAAAAATACCCCATGATGTATGTCACGGGGTTTTATTTTTGCCCTAGGTAGCACTTTAGGTAGCACTCTAGATCAGGCTGAGATTAATATAACGAACCGACTTCCCTTCTGTCGGGGTATATCTTCTGAAAGAAGTAGGGAATAGGTATAACCCCTATTCCCTGCTTCAGTTGGCTATTTAACGTGGGTTCCTTATTGGTAATCAGGAAGAATTGCTTTTTGCTCAGACCAACTTAATTCGAGAAACTCATCGAACTCAACATAGAATTCTTCAGATGAGATTCCGAAGGTCGAGACAAATGCGCCTTCCCAACCCAATTCTTCAAGTTGTCCATAAAATTCCGTGCTAAAGGCTGAACCTTTCTTGTCATGTAGGTAGGCAACGGCCCAAGCACCTAGACTATAGACGACTGGATTACCATTTGAGTAACATGCATTGGAGTAACTAAGATCTTTGATCCCCTGACCAGGGCAATTCTGAGCCATATTCTCCTTACCTACATCCATCTTTATCTTCATTTCATTTTGGAAAGCAAATTTAGAGTCGATACCCAGTTCCGTGGTTACAAGGTCTAATTTACGATTTTCCAACGCTGAGAACATTCCAACATACGCCATCCACTCAGCTGAACCCTCATTCCACCAGGTCGGGCCTCTTAGAGCGCTTCGTTCATTTTCTGGTGTACTATAGTCATCCATAGTCGAGATATGGGCTCCTTGGAAGGAATGGTAGCCCTCATGGAAAACAATTTTCTGGTCAATTTCTCCTGATACCCCACCATGTCGCGTCCCAGGCCCAATAGGAACGCCCACATCGAGAAAATGGAAGCCAGGCGACACTGATGAGTAATACTTCATATAGCCATTTGCAGCGTCACCGCTCAAAGATGCAGAGTTCCCATTACTACCTTCGTTTATAACTCCGTTACTCAGTTTCCTGTAATATTCCATTTTATGGCCATTGGGATCATTTTCCTCAGCCAGACATTGCTCTTGATTCTTCCCCCAAACCTGGTCTCTCGCTACACGACGATTACACAGCTCTCCGGCAAGACCTACTTGATTTGCTTCAACATCTGCACCGACTACCCAGTATTCAGTAGGAGCATATAGACCGTACTCCTCAAATGTCGCTACAACGCTTTTTGCAAACCAAAGACAAGTCCTGTCGCTTACATCAGAACCACAGAATATTTCAGGTGAATAATCAAGTTTAGTACCCCAGGGATCGGTAGGCTTACCGTCTGGAGGGGTCGCTAGGTCTGGAGATATGCAATAGGTATAAGTAGTCTTGTCCTCACAAGTTACTGCAAGTCCCGCAAACGGTAATGGTGTTGGAGTCGGAGGTATCGGCGTAGCAGTCGGAGGCACTGGCGTAGCGGTTGGAGGTATCGGCGTAGCAGTCGGAGGCACTGGCGTAGCAGTCGGAGGCACTGGCGTAGGCTCAGGAACTGCCGTAGCTACTGGTGCTTTAGTAGGCGTAGGAACTGCCGTAGCTACTGGTGCTTTAGTAGCTACCAGATCAGGTGCGGGGGCACTATCACCTCCTCCACAAGCTATTCCTACAATTGTGACTACTAAGCCAAGGATGAGATAATTTATCAGTTTCATTTTGCCCTCCAGGTAATGATCCTAGATTTTCAATAGATTCTAATAATTAGATCCTACCATAGGTGTTACTACTAGATGTCAATAGTGGTGATAGTTTAATCTGGTATTATGCAAATTAATCGCTAGTGAGTATATACTGTTCATAAAGATTTATAGGGGTTCTAGGCATATGATGGTTCATATTTCTTAAGGTAGGTTAGTCTAAAACCTTGAGGTTAGGAAAGTGCTACTGGTAGCACTTTTGGTAGCACTACCCGAAAGCCTTCTATAACTTTCTGTAAACTTCTGTAGAGATATAGGCATGAATATGGTAACCTGTGGAAACAGTGGTACACGCCTGTGACCGATGGACATCACTTTGCCAAGGAGAGGGTCGTGGGTTCAAATCCCATCTTCCGCTCCAATAATTAGGCACAAATTACCCCATGATATATGTCACGGGGTTTTATTTTTGCCAAAAGGACACACTAAAGGACACAGTATCAAATGGTTTTGGGTATTAATCAATGACCGACTTCCCTTCTATCGGGGTATATCTATAGTACTAAGGTATGCGGAAAATATCGCTTGGGGTTTCAGGAAAGATATGGCGAGGAAAAGAAATGGAGTATTTTCCACCAGAGACTTGGCCTTCCTTATAGGTAACCAGCATATGGGTAAGCGGTCTGGATTCCCATATAGAGATGGGTCTGTTCTATACGAGTCCTATTACTACTTAGTGCGTATCATTATTGCACTACCGCAAGGAATCTTTGTGGAATACCATGAGATAGAGGGTCCCAGCAAAGGCAACTGCCCATGCCATGGTGAAAGCTACAGGGAAACCGTCACCAATCCACCACAGCCATAGGGGTGCAATAGGAATTAATACTAGCAAAATCGGGATGCCAACTATTAACCCAAGAAATCCCCACGCGTCTATGATCGTGAATATCCCGATGATAACAGAGGCGAAAAAACCTATCGTTGCGACAATGCAACCGAATAGTGTGGAGAATTGAGACATCGTGCACCTTTCTACCTAAAAGTTGTAGCTCTGCTGTTTGTCACATATTATTAGCAATCAATTCCTTCAAAGTTATACTCGCAAACAGCAGATTATCGTTAATACTTATGTTGTAAGTGAGGGTCCTCCATTTTGCCAATGCTTCAAAAATTAAGGAATTCTATCATTTTGTTGCTTGGTCCCAAAGCGAATGGCGTAAATCTACTAGCCTACTTCGCTCGTATTCCATAGCGTTCACTCTTGCCATCACATCCAGCATTTGTGTCAGGTCGTGTTTTAGGGCATACAGACCATCTGAATAGATTGTCTTTGAATCCTCCAGAAAACGCTGCATTGAATTGTGGTATGTGATAGCACTTTCAGGTGGAGATAACTTTCTATGGTTCATTATTGCTTTTTCAGTAACCGGAATAGCTTCTGACCAATATCCTTCAAACGAAAGCAAAAGAGAATCCCTGGAAGCAGATTGGGATAATTTCTCATCGAATACTGTTGGGTAATTTTTTGCAATCACACCGAGTTCACTAGTATATGATTCTTCTAGTTCGTCAACCAGTTTTAGATATTCTGATAGAGGGTTGTTGGGCGCACAACTACCTATGAATATTATTGCCAGTATTATCCATAGATAACGATTTATAGACAATTGTTTATTGTGCATTATCATGTCATTTCCTTTCCTTGATAGCCTTCGGACCTCCATTCAAAACAATTGGAGTATTCTCCGCCAGAGACTTGGCTTCCTGTAAGGGGGTTTGTCTCTGTTTTCCAATATCCTCTTGATACGAGCCATGTCTTTCTCTTCCCAGTTAGTACCGCACCAATCAAGTGACCTCCAGAAATGGTACTCCTTTAGCTCTTCTTCGGTTAGTTGCTCGAGTAGTTGCTCTTTCATTTGTCGGTAGGCTTCTCGTTCTCGATCCTCGTCGTCTGGGTGATAGCCTAAAAGGCCAGCCGCCTTTTGGAAAAGTTCCCTTTTCTTGTCTAGGTCCGATTTCTCTTGGCTGTCAGAGTCTGACTCATCGGCTTTCTTTGAAGTCTTCTTCTTAGGGTTAGCCATTACTTTAATCTCCGTATTTGGTTAGTTAATTGTAGCATTAAGGGTATTACTGGTAAGTTACCTTAAATGTTAGGTTCTGCTTATAGAACTGTAAACAGATTTATCCTGTCCTAGGTAACTATCATAGATATGGTCAAATACGGATGCACACTTCGATGAATATAAATCCTTTTCGTATGCAGTGGGCAAACCTTCGTCCAATATACGTTCTATACTAACAAATACATCCGCCCTGGTATTTTGTCTGGTTTTCCAATCCAAGACTAACTTTTCAGCTTTTAGTACATTAAGTAAATCTCGAGCGACTTTCTTGACTGTTGTAATTTCATTTTGGTTAAGTCCTATATCGGGCCTAGTCAAGATGTCGAATATAGCTAATTCCTCTTCTGTGAGCCCCTCTCCAATGTGACGTTGCTCTTCTACTTTCAGTTCTCCAGCCAATGCTACGAGCTGATCAAACAGTTCTGATACGTTTTTAGATCCAGCGTTGTATTCAGCAATCAACTCCTCAAAACGTTCCTTGAAATTAATCCTAGTGCGGTTTTTCTCTACCATATTCGTAAGAACTCTATCTATAGCTGCCCGAAGTTTTTCTACTTCTGTGTTTTTTCTATCTTCTTTCTTGAATCTGGCACTCAGTTCATCAAAATCTACCTTGCTCAGGTCTACTATCCTGTCATTGTTGTCTCCATCGGCGATCAAGTAACCCTCAGTGGCTATAGATCGGTCAAGTAAGGTTTCAACATCATTCATGAATTCGGATACGTCGACTGGCTCAGATTTATTCTTGATCTTGCGCTCTATCTCCCTAATGACTGATCTGGGACTGATGAATTCATTAGCTCTTTGGTCAGGCAGGATGGCTTTAAACAGTCGGTTTACATCTGAGGACAGTGCTATGTATCGTTTTTTGGTATCTTCATCGCCAAGGATGACATCTACTGCATCATCAAGTAGTTGTACAAGGTCGAAACCTTGGGCATTCTGCATGGCATCCATATTGATGTTTAACTCATATAGGAATCCTTTCACATCCTGAATTGCCATCCTCAGGGCCTGTACAAGTCTTTCCTTGTCCACTACTGGAGTCGTTCCTCCGCCACCTGCTCCGCCACCGTAAATTGCTAAAGCCTGCTCAAGTTCCCTGAAAACCCCTATGTAGTCCACAATAAGTCCATTAACTTTATCTTTAAACACACGATTGGCCCTGGCCATAGTTTGCATGAGCGTATGGTTTCTCATTGGCTTGTCCAGGTATATTGTTGAGCAGCTAGGTACGTCAAAACCTGTCATCCACATGGCGCAAACAAAAACTATTCTGAATGGGTCATCAGGGTCTTTGAACTTCTTCTCCATATCTTCATTAACCATTCGTTTCCTGTGATGAACTATATCAAGTCCTTTGCTTGCCATTTGGGAGACTTCGTTTTGGCCAGAAGAAACTACCAATGCCATGTCAGTTTCTTCCATGTATTTGATTCTGTTCTCAAGAATTGTCCTGTCTAAGGTGTCGCTTGTACTGTTCTTTTGTTTAATGAGATCTTGTTTGAATTCTTCCCAGTATTCACAAAAGTAGTTATACATTCGTAAGGCGGTAACTTTGTCGATTTCGACTACCATGGCCTTACCACGATATCCTCTACCCATGAAGTGACTCACCAGATCTCTTGCAATTGTACGCAACCGATCTTCTCTGGTAATCAAGTGGTACTGCCTGGAGAATTGCCGCTCCACTTTGTCCTCCTGCTCATCGTCGAGCGACGCTTCGTCAATCAGATTGTCCATCTCTTCATTCAGGTCTTCATTAGTGAGCTGTAACTCAGGGATACGGTTTTCATAGTAAAGAGGTACGGTGGCCTTATCCTCAACGGACTGACGGAAGTCATAGGTGCTTATATAGTCACCGAAGACTTCCTTTGTTCTCTCTTCCCCAGCTATCAGCGGAGTACCAGTAAATCCCAGGAAAGACGCATTAGGAAGGGCAGTTCTCATATTGTTAGCGAGAGTGTCGTACTGACTTCTATGTGCTTCATCTGTAATTACGATGATGTTTGACCGTTCAGACAATACAGGGTGCTGGGTGCCAGGTTCAGTACGGAACTTATGAATAAGCGAGAATACGAACCTATGGTCTTCACTGAGCAACTGCCTGAGATGTCTTGAACTCTCTGCCTGTGTATAACCTTCCGTTATTACATCACCATCAGCAAACGTTTTGTAGATTTGGCCGTCGAGTTCCTGCCTGTCAGTGACGATAACGAATGACCAGTTGCCTGGAATCTTCCTTAACACCTTTTGGGAGAAGAACATCATGGAGTAGCTCTTACCACTCCCTTGTGTATGCCAGAAAACTCCCAGTCGCCCCTTATTCTCATCAAGTCCCTGGAGGGCCTCTATGGCATTGTTAACACCTAGGAATTGATGGTTCTTAGCCAGTATCTTAATAGGTGAACCGAAGGAATTAGTGAATAGTGTAAAGTTTTCTATAATATCCAATATGTGGGTTTTCTCACATGTGCCTCTAATCATTGTCTCCAATGATACTGTCCTTGGTTCTCCCTCAGAGTTAATCTTGGGCCAATCTACAAAATGCTCCCATGCAGAGGTGATGGTACCGATACGGCTCTCCGTTGCATTGGACAATATAATCAGTGAGCTATACCAGAAAAGGTGAGGGATAGTGTCTTTATAGTCAGAGAAATTCTTGTCGTAAGCATCTTTTGCAGATACGTGAGTAGCTTTGAGTTCAATAAACACCAGAGGCAGTCCGTTAATAAATCCGATGAAGTCAGGGCGTTTTCTTCCGAGGTCACCAGCCACCCAGAGCTCGTGGGCAAGAAAGAAGTCATTATTACCAGGTGTCTCCCAGTCTATAACTCTGACGGTCTGGCCCCTGATACTGCCGTCACTGGCCCTGATGGAGGTGGGTACGCCGTCTTTTAGAAGTGTATGCACTTCCTTGTTAGCTGTTATGGGATTTAAGGCACTCCTATCCTTAGTTAGCTCCTGTAAAGCTGTATCTATAGTCTCAACAGGAAGGCTGGGGTTCAGTTTCTCTATGGCTTTTCTTAGCCTTGGTACAAGTACAACATCACGATATGTCTCTCTACCAAGTGTGGCACCTTCACCTACTACCTCATCAAGACAGTCCATGACCTCATAGCCAAGCTCTTCAAATAACTGCATGGTAGGTTGGTGTATGAGATTATCTTCTGTGTATTTATACATCTTTGTTCACACTTTTATATCCAGCTCTTCCACGTCCAGCTGTCCTGATATTAGCTTGGGGAGGAGCATGTCTCTGGTCTTGCGGAGGTTTTGGTTAATGTTGCCCAATCGGAAGGACATCCGCACTATTTGTTCAGCGATACTGCCAAATTGTTCTGATAAGTTGGTTGGTGGCACTGGTAGCGACTTCGCCATAAATTCTGGCCAGTGGCCTTTGTAGTCATTAAATGTGACGAGATCTTTAGTAGCCCAATGAAGCCAGTAAATATTGCGGAGAATTTGGGGATGGGGTCTAAATGGCAACACATTTTGGATAGCTGAGAACGGAAACATAATGATTCTTTGGTAGCAAGTATGATTCGCAAAAATTATGATGGGTTCGTCTAGGCTTGCTAACACTCCAGGTGCTTCATCGTGGTATCCGATTATTCCAGACTTCCCTTGATCCAATACAGGAACATCGCCCTGTTCAAAAACTGTTTTCTGGGAAAATAGCTTGCCAGGACGCTCTCTATTCACCAAATCTTCTACCTTCTTCACCTCCCAGCCCTGCGGTATCTGCCCCAGTTCTGAGTCCACCAAGGGGACGTCTTCATGGCCTGGATAGCGGAAGTGTACGAACCATTCCCTGTAGATGTTCTGAGCCATCTCCTCCAGTATCTTGATGCGCCTGTTGTTGTTCTCTATCAGGTCATCGTATGCAGACAGGATGGAGGCTATCTTCTCCTGAGTGAGGAGCGGGGGGAGAGAAATAACCAATTCCCCTAATCGTGTTCTAGACAACTCAGTTTGGCCTGTTGCACCTTCTGCCATCGACTCTATTTGACGTTGGGATCCAATCATTGCTAGGCCAAGGTAAGAAGGATCAACAATTTCTACATCTGGACGGACAATAGTTACGTGACTGTCCACGGTTATTTGGGATTCAATTGGTCTTTTTAACTGAGCAACCCTTCCCAAAGTCCCTACTCCTGTCGAATTCACAAGAATATCGAAGTCTTGAAGGTACTTATGAGTTGCGATCTTTCTTTTTGCAGTATCGGTTCTACGGCAATTCTCAAACAACACAATGTTGTCTCTGATGCACCTCTGATTTATGACTAGGATTCCTTCTCCATCCTCAGTGTAGGACGGTGATACACCCCTAGTGATTAGAAGTGATACGTTGGATATGTTTTCTTCACGCCAATTAATCATCATCAACCCGTTTTTTCTTTATCCTTCAAGAATCACCTTTATGTTTACCTGAATCCTATCCTCCAACTCTCTAGCCTCCGCATTCAGCCCTTGAAGCTCATCGTTAAGCTCAGTAAGCCTCTCATGGAAGTCGAAGTCGTCCTCTTTCTCCAGTGCCACCCCAACGTATCTACCAGGATTGAGGGAGTATCCTTGCTCCCGTATCTCATCCAGCGTTGCTACTTTGCATAGCCCTGCTACATCCTGATACTTAACGTCTGGGAAGTTCTCCAGCATCATCTCATCGCTGCCCATCACGTCTTCTATGTCTTGTTCACGATAGAGCCTCACGATATTGGCTATGAACTCTATCTGTTCTGGTGCAAATTCTCTGTGCGCCCTGTCTATCTGGGTGAAGATGTTGCGGGCATCTATGAATAAGACCTTGTCTTTCCTGTCAGTCCCCCGCTTGCCCTTGTCGAAGAACCACAGGGTGCAGGGTAGGGTGACGTTTGCGAAGAAGTTGGAGCCTATAGCTACCATTACATCAACACTGCCGTCATCAACTATCTGCTTTCTAATTTGCACCTCAGGCCTAGCATCGCTGGCAGCATTAGACATAACGACCCCAGCCCTGCCGTTGCCGTTGAGGGCAGACCAAAATATCTGTATCCAAATGTAATTCCCACTATCTGGACTTGGCATACCAAACGGAAATCTGGGATCCCCTGAGATACGTTCTTTATCTATACCATTAACATTAAATGGTGGATTAGCCATAACGTAATCAAACTTGCCAACGCTTTCATGAACATCCTCATAATAACTGTTGCCCTGCCTGATATCTCCCGACAAACCACGGACTGCCAAGTTCATCTTTGCAAGACGAACTGTCTCGGCCACGTTTTCTTGACCATATATAGAAATATTTGTAGATGAGTTATTCTGGTGGCGTCTTACAAACTCTGCACTCTGGACAAATTGGCCTCCAGAACCAGATGCAGGGTCGAATATCCTGCCGTTATAAGGTTCTATGATCTCGACTAGTAGCTTTACCAAGGATGTAGGGGTATAGAACTCACCGCCCCGTTGGCCCTCCGCCATGGCAAATTTGCCAAGGAAGTATTCATATATACCGCCGAAAACATCTCCCTCTGGATCCATAGGAATTTCAGAAAATGCCCTGAGTAGGGTAGCTAAGGTGGGGTTAGTGACTTTACTGTAGTCTTTAGGGAGAATACCCCTTAGTTCAGGGTTCTCGTTTTCTATTGCATCCATCGCATCACTGACAGCTTTTCCCAAGTCAGCACCCTCGGACAACTGAGTCAAATGGGAATACCTGGCTTCATCGGGGAGATATAGTACTCCAAGAGCCTGGTAGTCAGTCTTACCGATACTTCTTCTTGAAGACGCCCCCTGCTGGGCCTCTAATTGTTCCTTGGCTGCTGAGAATTTTTGGTCTACGAATCTCAGAAATACCAAACCCAGAACAGGAGATTTATATTCGGCTGATGTGAGCTCAGAGTTGGCTCGAAGTTGATCTGCTGTGGCCCAGAGTTTGTTCGATAAATCTTGGCTTACCATAGAGCTTATTACCTCCAGATCAAGAATCTGATTAACCTATTTATGCAAATGACCCAGTTTGCATTTTACTTCAATTGTTACCGCAACGCCAAACGATATTTGTATACGGATAGGTACAATACGGGCATGTTTTATTTCATGCTTGTACGCCTGTAAACACCATCATATTTTTAAGTTAAGTTGTCAGCGTCTCATATAGTTTAGTCAGTGCCTTCTTTTGTTCAGTCTTGGATGCTTGGGAATATATATTCATTGTGGTGGACATATCGCTATGAGCCATTAATCCTTGGACTGTCACAGGGTTCATTGGACCACTAGTGCCAACTGATTTTGTATGTGTTGGAATTTAAGATATGCCAATAAGAGGTTGGTTGGCATATCGGTTGGCATATATGAATCGTGTAGGGGAGTGGTATGCGGTTATAAATCCATGGTTCGTGCCTAGAATCTGGCACCCCAGACAGGACTCGAACCTGTAACCTACGGCTTAGAAGGCCGGCGCTCTATCCATTGAGCTACTGGGGCGTATTCCGAAGCACAATTCTAACAAGTAAATCTAATGAAGCCAAGTATGATTATAGGATTTTTCTTATCCGATTATTGAATCAGTGAAGAACTGACTCACAATTGATGCTAATTCATTTTCTTTATGGGTCCAGTTATGGTCTGCATTTTCAATAACTTGTAGTTGAGTTTTTGGAGACATATTATTGAGTGCCTCCTGTACGGAGTCCCATTTAGATACCTTATCTTTTGAGCCAGTTAGTACCAAGCTTGGGTATTTGATTTTATTGAGATTCGCTTTCAGTATGCTGTTCTCAGTAGGTGACACTATACATAATCCAGATATTCCCTTGATCTTGTCTATACAGCCGAGAGCGACGGATGAGCTAAATGATATACCCATCAGGCCTAATCGGTTTTTGTCTATGCCAGGCCATTGTCTAAGTACGTTCCATGCTGCCTTCAAATCATCTTGTTCTCCTTTGCCTTGGTCGAATGAACCTTGGCTATTACCTGTTCCCCTGAAATTAAATCTCATTGTCGCTATCCCGGAAGAATCCAATGTTCTTGATATTAATTGGAGAACCATTGAGGACATGCTACCACCGAATATTGGATGTGGATGCCCAACTAGTACTGCAGGGAACTTTTTTGAGTTGCCATTAGGTATTGTTATAATGCCTTCAAGGGTGTAGCTCTTGCTGTTAAATGCTATACTCTGTTGTCTCATTTATATCAATTTTTACCAAGCATTTGATCAAAGAAGTCTGCAACAGTTTCACCAACTTGCGTTTCCCTACCAAGCAGGAAATGATCTGTGCCTGGTAATATAGACAAGATGGGTTCAATATCGAGCTCTGAGATTAGTAGGTTATATTCATCGGCACCCATTATACGATCCCTGTCACCTACAACAAATAGTATTGGCATATCCAATCTTTGTTTGGCTATGTCTATATTGTCTATTCTAGCTCTTCCTATTAACGCAAGACCTTTGTTTATATCGGTATTTGCTGCAGCGTTCATTGCAACTCCAGCCCCAAAAGAATAACCAACGAGGAATATTTGTCTTGGTTCTATATTATCTACAGACGATAGGAAAGACATAGCTGCTAGTGTATCGTCTACCTCTCCTAGACCCTCATCGAAAGTTCCTTGGCTTTTGCCGACTCCTCTAAAATTGAATATTAGACAGCCATATCCTCTCTCTACAAGGACAGAACATATTCCAAGAACTACATTATTATCCATATTACCACCCATCATTGAGTGCGGATGGCAAATTACAACGCCAGGGGCATTACCTTCTGTTCGTGGAAGGAATAGCTTACCCTCTAGTGTACCAGTAGAACCGGCAATTTCAATGTTTTCAGATATCATAACTGCATGGCTTGCAAGCCTAATCTCGCGAGTGCCTCATCTTCTTCTGCTGCAAGGCCACTGACCCCTATGGCCCCCAGAAAAGCTCCATCACCAGGTCTCTGTATTGCTATACCACCTTGAACTCCGACTAGATTGTGGTCGCCCATTTCGCTAATGGAGCGTCCCATGCTTTTGAATCTCTCTGCGACAGCTAAGGTGTCTGAACGCATGACGGCTGCTGTATATGCTTTCTTGTATGCGAGCTGTTGAGGTAATAACCTGCACTGATCCATTCTGGCGAATTGTATAGTCAAGCCTTGACTATCTACGATAGCTATAGAGACTGGTCTTTCAGGTTCCTTTAATGCTTCCTCCAACATAACTTGCATCGCCTTAAGACTATCAGAAATTCCTAGCATTGGTAGATCGTACATTCCGTTCCTCCTTATAAATCTGTATTTTATTTATGCCTGTTTTCACAAAGATTTGCCAACAACCAGACCTGCATAGGCTGCAATTAATCCTACGATTAGGTTAGACAATATATTCATCACCGCAGTGTATATATTCCCAGATTCCACAGAGTGAATGGTTGCTACGCTTAGACTAGAGAAGGTTGTATATGATCCGAGTATACCAACAGTAACAAACAGCCTTGCTTCTATAGGCCACACAGTGTTATATAACATTCCTGATATTATACCTAGGACTAATGATCCACTGGTATTGACTGCAAATGTACCTAATAGTGATGAATCGAATCTGTTTAATATAACTTGATCCACCAAGTAGCGTGATATTGCTCCTATTGCACCACCGACCCCAACCATTACAATATTCAAGAATACCCCCATGTGGATAAATCTTTGAGTCTTACTCTACCATCTTGAGATTCCAGTGTATCTTCTCTGGGATTAATTTGAAGCCTATGTACTCAGGTGGGTTATCTTTATATGAATCAGCAAATGTTTCACCTTTATTTTCGCCGAGGTATCTTATTGCCATAGATCTTATGTTCTCGTAAAAGGGTTCTTCAGAAGCTATTATTTTCCCGTATATAGTTACAGCTGCATAAGGAGCTTCTCTATGATCTATACATAGAGAAGCGGCGGGTGATTTTAGTATGTTCTTCCATTTTGTTGAATTTTGGCTAGTGAACATATAGGCTTCGCCATCCTCCCATTTGAACCAGATTGGAACCATGTGAGGATATCCATCGGATCCTGTTGTGCCAAGCACTGCCACTCTTGTTTCACTAAGAAAGCTATCTACATTTTTGTCTATTTCCAAACCATCCTCTACTTTCTAGATTGTACTTAACAGTAAATTTATAGCTGGTCGTAATTTCATACACACCATCTAATATACATTATATCTCTATAGATGTATCTGTGCGGTGACCCTAGGTATTTCTCCGATTACTTTGGTTATATGTCCCTCGCCAGTTATATCTTCAGCTAGAACTACATCTCCTGATACAAATAAACGGCTCGTTCCATCTCCCAGGACTAGCTCAGCTTGACCTTGTAATGTGATTACATATTGTCTTCTAGGTGCAGGATGCATTTCTATGACGTATCCCGGTGGTTGATATATAAACTGTATACCACTTGTATCTTCAGTATCAGTCCTCTGAGCAAGGTCTGTTATTTCAAACTTTTCAGGTATATCCTCAAAATGGGTCTTTCCGTCATCGCCTGTGTACATTCTAACAAATTGCATATTTTACCTGTCCTATTCTATGATTGTTCATTGTGGTTTTATTTCTTATACGGCATTATAATGGCAGACAAATTTACTTTTCTAGATAGGAGCAGGTAGATATGACTGTAAAAATCGTTACGGATAGTACTTCTGATATTCCTCCCTCTCTTGCTGAGGAACTTGGCATAACAGTAGTGCCTCTTAATGTACACTTTGGTACAGATGTTTTTAAAGATGGCATAGATATTAAGCCAGATGAATTTTATGGAAAACTAGTATCAAGTTCGCGATTGCCAACTACTTCACAACCGAGTGTTGGAGATTTCTTATCTATTTATGATGAACTAGGGAAGGAACATAAAGAGATAGTATCTATACATATATCTGGCAAATTGAGCGGTACGTTGAATTCTGCTACTCAGGCTAAAGAACAATACAGTGGAGACGCTCGTATAGAGGCAATTGATTCGAAACATGGCTCTATAGGATTGGCAATGGTTGCTCTTGCGGCACACAAGGCAGCCAGTGATGGATTAGGACTTGATGAGGTTATTAAGGAAATACAATCAGCAATCAATGAAGTGGAATTCTTCGCTTTGGTTGACACACTGGAATACTTGGAAAAAGGGGGGCGTATAGGAAAAGCCCAGGCCTTTATGGGATCTATGCTAAAAATCAAACCTATATTAACAGTTAGAGATGGAGAAGTTTTCCCATTGGAGAAGATTAGATCCAGAAATAAAGGAATAGACAGAATATGTGAGCTGGTCAAGTTATGTTTGCCTGTTTCTGGTATGTGTGTGGCCTATACAACAACACCTGATGATGCGAAAGATCTATCAGATAGACTACAAGAACTTATTCCAAATGAGAAAATTATCCTGAGCCAAGTAGGACCTGTAGTGGGTACGCATTCAGGGCCAGGTGTATTAGCGGTAGCACTTAGAAAAGGATAGTAGCTACTTCTCTTGTCATTCTTTAGTATTATTTTCATTCTCAGATAAAAATGACACTACGAGAGATCTGTTTCTCTGGTATATATAACTCATACCAAGCAATAGACATCCGAGAATAAATAAACTGATGAATCCAAGAAGGTTAGCAGTTGTCCAGGCGTCATAGGTGAATATTTTTAGAACAGGTATAGCAAGTAATAGAAGGCCAGCCAGGCGTATCTGGTATCTCTTAAGTTTCATACCTAGAAGTATTATTGAGATGGAATACAATGCCCAATAAATCGAGAGTACAACTGGTGGTCTTGCCAGATTTGCGTGTTCAAACCACAAGATGAGTTCCCTGGTTCCAGTGAATAGGATCAGGAATCCGGCTGATACTGCCATTATGATGGCGATCTGGGTTCTGTATCTAGGAGCAAGAGATGTATAACCTATATTAGTTGAATTATTTGCAGGCAGACCATAGCGGAGGTTGATCAGGATTAGTATTGTGATGATCGATACAAGTAGGAAATAAGGGTTTAATATTGGAACCATTTGATATCCTGTAAACCCTAGGAACCCATCCCATTCATAATTTCTAGAAGCATCATTGGCGATTATCAGATCAGAAGATACGAGTTTAAAGATGGTTACTGAGAGTAGTATGTAACCAGCTAATTGGAAGAAGGCTTTTGAATACTCGATACTATTCATTATTCCTGCTTTTGATATATATATCAGCGTTGATGAATACAGTGCAAAATATAGAGTGACTGTCAGATCATCTATACTGTTTCCGAATATTGCGAATTGGGTAAAAAGCTGATAGCCAATGGCGAAAAATGTGATTACAGGCAGTATGTGGACATGTAGCTCTATGGTCCATTGGTTTCCAATAGAGGATAATTTGTTGAATACGGCTCCTTCACCTATTGGCCATATAGCCTTATATTGCAGGAAAACAGAAAAACCGATTGATATTAGCATAAGTGTATAACAGGCAAAGACGGGATTCAGTAGCTTATTCGCTGGATTTTGATCTAGGGCTGCTAGAATGCCAATAAGACCGATCCCGGAGGAGATTACTACTAGAACATTTCCTAATATTCGGAAAGGTATATTTTGTCTTCTGATTGCTATATATATTATTGATACTCCATATAAACCAGTCACAGCAGTCGTTACCAGTGTTATCGCCCCTTCACTCATATCTATGCCCGATATGTGATACATAGAGAATATCCAGAGATATAGTGTGGAAGTCATACCAAGTGTTAATGGTCTCCAGCCTTCATATAAAAGGTATTCGGATCTTAGTCTAGATAGTGTGTCGTTAATGTATCGTGTTAGTTCGTTATCTGCAGATTCTTCGGTAGAGTGGTTAGTGGTAGAAGAGAGGGCCATCAATTTGTAGAAACTGAATGCTATCCAACACGATAGCAAGAATATAGACAATGTGATAGTTGAGTTATTGACTAGCCAGTTATCAGAGTTCAATCCTAACACCCTGTAGGGTATTGATTCATTTGGTATGTCAAAGAAAGAAAGTTTTAGGAAGGCTAAACAGTATAGTGCACTGCTATATAGTCTCCACTTCCATTCATTAGTCTTCAATCCTATATAAGTCGTTGAAGCTGCCATTAGAGACCAGACAATAGTAGTGGATATTCCGGACGCATATATTGGGGAGAATGCAATTAGGAACACAGCGCCTTGAGAGATAAATATGATTCCATAGTTCTTATATGATTCTCTGCTTCTATATATCATGATACCTATAGCAGTATTTATGGCGGCGAGCCATAGGTTGATTGCAGCGAATTCCTTTGGGTAATCTGAAGACAGAATCAATATACAAGATATATAAAATATAACGGTATTGGATATAGTTATAGTTAGGTCTTGGAATGAAGGGTTTTCACGTCTGATGATGTGGAAGAAAGAGGTTACACCGAAGAATATGAGATTTACTATAATTAGTGAAGCTATAATTGGTATCTTAGATTCTGTTATGTCAGACGACGTCGTAGTAATGTATATGAATAAATAAGATCCCCATAAACTGATCTGATTTAATGCTTTCCAGTTCCGGCGTGTAGATACTACCAGGACAGCTATGTCCATGATGATTAGATATGCAATAAAGAATACAATCGAAAATTCTGGCGCCCCGTAATCGATTATGAATGGACTTGCGAACACCCCTGTGACGCCAAGTATAGCGATCCACATGCCATTAGATCTTATGGCTATATATCCCCCAGACAATCCAACTGCTCCCAGAAGCACTAGGCCAAGAACTGGATCTATCCTACCGTTTGATATGGTCGCGTAGACTACTGCATATATTACTGATATACCGATTCCCGAGAAAACTTGATCAAGTATTTTGTATTTTCCGCGAGTGAATTCACCTAATGTAAGGAATGAAGATCCTATGACTAGCAAGAGAATCAATTGCAGTACTTCGCCACCAGCTGTATATACTGCAAAAGAGATCAGGGCCAAGGCAAGGACCACCATAAGTCCACCGACGATAGCCAGCCAGTTTACTCCTAAATCAAAGTCGATACTTGGTAAACTAAAGACTCTTCTAGGTACTGGTATTGCATGATCTTTGCTGGAATCTGTCTGGGCCTTGGTTTCGTCTTTGTGCGCTTCTGATTCAGTCGAGGCACCTAATGTCGGAATCTCATCATAATCAGGTTCTTGGATACGCGGCTCTTGTGAGACTTGAGTCTGAGTTGGTAGTTTTGGTGAACTATCAGTTAAAGATATCTCAGATATTTCTGCTTCTGAAAGGCTACCTTCAGATACATATTTCTTGAAAAGTCTCTCTAGTCTGCTTAGTCGTTCTGAGATTTCAGAATCGTTCTGAACGGATTGAACTGGGAGCTTAGTGCCACAATTTGTGCAAAAAACAGCTGATGAAGGGTTTTGTTTTCTACATGTAGGGCACAGCATATAGTCTAATCCATTTGAGTATTACTGATCTTAGCATTAGTGTGGGGTGTTAATTATTTGGCGGGAGTGGGAGGGAGTCGAACCCACCGTGGACACCGAAGGGTGCCCACCAACGGAGTTGAAGTCCGCGAAGCCCACCGGAGCCCATCCACCCCCACGACCAGTCTCCCATTAGTATAAGAGCGCGATTTTTTATAAGGCTGCTTCGAGTCTCTTTTTTATAGCCGACTTTGGCTGTGCGCCAACCATTTGGTCTACTGGAGCACCGTCTTTGAATACCAACAGGGTTGGTATTCCACGAATGCCGTATTTCATGGCAATACCTGGGTTCTCATCTACATCCACTTTGGCAAACTTTATTTGTCCATCAAGTTCTGACGCTAATTCGTCTATTGAAGGTGCAATCATCTTGCATGGCCCGCACCAATCTGCCCAGAAATCTACGAGTACTGGTGTGCCTGATTCTAGGACTTCTTTGTCAAAATCGTTTTCGGAAACAGCTATTGGTTCTGCCATATTCATACCTCCAATGTTATGTAAGCCATTTGTTTCATTCTTAGCATGGCCTATCCCTTAAGTTAGTGATAGTACGATCTATTTGCAACGGCTATATGTCCATTTTAGTTTAAGGCCAGTTAGTATGTGTAGTCAACTTTATTCCAGAGAAGCTATAGTATCATTTATTCTTTTTTTACAAATATCTTCGCCTAGAACTTCCATTGTTTCGAAGAGAGGAGGTGTAGCTTTCTTGCCAGTGATAGCTACGCGTATGCTTCCAAATAATTGACCTGTCTTCACTTCAAGTTTTTCAGCCAACGGCCTAAGTATATTCTCTAGTTTTTCAGCATTCCAAGATTGGACTCTAGTTAATTCGTCTGAAGTTCTCCTCAGAGCTTCCAGAGTTTGAATTTCATCCATACCTTTTTGTATCAGGCCTTCCGGAGGATAATTTGGTATATCCAGAAAGAAGAAGTCAACCAATTCAGTGACCTCACTCATTGTTTTCAATCTCTCGTGTATTAGTGGTGTAATAGTATTTATATAATCTAGTGATATGGGCCTAATAGTATTATCTGGCAATGTATCATCTAGTATGGACTTTATCTTCGTTGACAACTCTGAAGATGACATCTGCCTGATGTAGGTTCCATTCATCCAAGTGAGTTTTTCCAGGCTAAATATCGCCCCAGCTTTACCTATACGCTCTATGGAAAAGTTGTCAATTAAATCCGATATGGACATTAATTCTGTGTGGTCGTCTAGAGACCAACCCAGTAATGCTAGGAAATTGAACATAGCCTCTGGGAGATATCCCATGTCTCTGTATTGTAGGACAGACACCTCACCATGTCTCTTGCTGAGTTTAGATCTGTCAGGCCCAAGGATCAAAGGTAGATGAGCAAATAAAGGTGGATTGTATCCTAGTGCATCGTATATTTTTACATGTTTGGGTGTGCTAGAAAGCCACTCCTCGGCTCGCAGGACGTGTGTGATATCCATAAGATGGTCGTCTACAACATTGGCTAGGTGATATGTGGGATAGCCGTCAGATTTCAGCATGACAAAGTCGTCTACAGTGTGATTAGAGAATTTTACTTCACCTCTGATCAGATCATTGAATGAGGTTTCACCATCAACTGGGAATTTAAACCGTATGACATGTGGTATTTGTTCTTCTGCTAATTTTTCTATTTCA
Source organism: Chloroflexota bacterium (assembly GCA_002717805.1). Classification (GTDB taxonomy): domain Bacteria; phylum Chloroflexota; class Dehalococcoidia; order Lucifugimonadales; family UBA2985; genus UBA2985. The sequence continues at coordinate 68,509 of PBBS01000010.1, forward strand.
GTTTTTGTTAAGTCCCTGCAAGTTCTATCGTAACCAGGGGGTTGTTTCCTCTGAGTTTGGTCTTCTCTCATCAGTCTAAGTCGTTCTGGAGTGCAGTAGCAGTAATATGCTTTTCCTTCAGCAACTAGTTTTTCTGCTATATCTTTGTAAAGATCTAGACGTTCTGACTGTACGTATGGGCCATAATTGCCCCCTACCTTAGGACCTTCATCCCAGTCTAGATCTAACCATTCCAAGGCCCCAAGAATAGATTCCAGTGCGCCTTCAACTGTACGAGATACGTCAGTATCTTCTATACGGACTATGAATTTACCACCGGTATGTCTTGCATATAACCAGCTAAATAATGCGGTTCTTATATTGCCCACGTGAGGATCGCCTGTTGGGCTGGGTGCGTATCTTACTCTTACTTGATTTGTCATACTCTACGAATCCATTTCATGATTTATTTGTAACTAAACGTTGGGAGATAATTATACTACAAAGATTCCAGAACCAGACCATCTAAATACATTTGGAGGTCATAAGGAAGCTTAGATTCAAACTCAACATAATGCTGGTTGCTAGGAAGCCAAAATCCTAACCTGGTAGAATGTAGGAACTGTCTTCTGAGCAATTTATTAGTACCACCATATAACTTATCACCAGTTATTGGGTGGCCTATAGAGGAAAAATGAACCCTTATCTGATGGGTTCTGCCAGTTTTTGGGTATGCTTCAACCAAACTATAGCCATTGTATGTCTGCATAACTTTATAAGAAGTTTCAGCAGTTCGCCCGGATTCTACTACAGCCATTCTTTTACGATTATGTGTGTCTCGAGATATATTCCCGGATATTGTGCCTTGATACAATTTGAGATTCCCGCGTATCAAACACGTGTAAACTTTGCTTATGTACCGATCTTTGATTTGCTTGGACAGGTTGCGATGTGCAGATGTGTTTTTAGCAACCATCATTAAACCGGATGTTTCTTTGTCTAACCTATGTACTATCCCTGGCCTACCTGATTCACCTACTCCTGCGATATCCGGAATGTGTTTCAAAAGCGCATTGGCTAGCGTGCCTGACCAGTTGCCAGCTGCTGGATGGACAACCATTCCTGCAGGTTTGTCTATAACTAGGACGTCTGAGTCTTCGTAAACTACAGTTATTGGTATGTCCTCTGCGATCAGAGAAGTAGGTGGTAAAGGCGGGATCAGTAATTGGATTATTTCTCCACTCTTTACTCTATAAGATGCTTTTGCAGGTGTTCCATCTACAGTAACGAGTCCTTGGGAGATAAAGTTTGAGATTTGTGACCGAGACAGATCTGTGGTTCGTTCAGATAAGAATATATCCACGCGTTTAGCGGTGTCTGACTTCGATATTTGCAGTGTTATGGTTTCCAATTTCTAGAACTTCTTAATCACTCATTTTGTCGGCCTCTAAATTTTTTGAGGGACCTTGATCTATGGGAATTGACGAGTTATTCGAATCAGTATTAGTAAACAGGATTACTATGATCATGCCAGTTATTCCAACAGTGATAGCCGAATCGGCTATATTAAATACTGGCCACAGGCCTATATCTATAAAATCCACTACGTAGCCTATTCTAATTCTGTCCAGCAGATTTCCTAAGGCGCCTCCTATTTGTAGTGCAATGAAGAGCCTGATTATAAGACCAGCCCTCCCAATGTTACGATACAGTAATACAAGTACGAATATAGCTAATATTGATGCAAGAATAAGCCATGTAGTTTGATCTTGAAATATACCAAAAGCGCTTCCAGTGTTTTTCACATAAGTTATACGGAATAAACCGGTAGCTGGAATAGATTCCCCATAGTGCATATTAGACCTGATGATGACTTTGCTGATCTGATCCAGTATTACGGTTGATACTACTACCAGGGCTGGTATTAGGCTACTAATTGACATAAATGTCTCGTGAAATATTGTATTTTGCTGCGGTGTAGGCTAAGAGTTGATATTATATGCTGTGAGATAATAGACATGTACCTGCCTAGAGTCTAACATATCGATTTTTGTAGAACAACGAAGAACACATACAATACATAACAATAACGTTGGTAGAAATCGGAGGTATATAGGGTTTTAAAATGTACGCGCTAGCAAGATATGCTCGTCATGGTGATGTGCCTCAATTATTAGAGATCGAAAAGGATGGATTCCCAACTAATAGATACGCGACTCCATTCAAGAGAGATATATCAAATAAAGGCATTAGTCTGATGGTAGCAGTAGAGATGAGGGATGTTGAAAAGCAGGATTTAGCACAGAGTCTTGAACAGACAGTTGCCCCCAGTACTAATGGATCAAGTATTCTGGGTCTGGTATATAATTTTGTGAGGAATAATCTACTGGGTAAATCCAATCAGATGTCCACAGATATTCTAGCTGCATATATATCGACTTGGTTTATGTCGGATGAAGCTCATATAACTGGTGTTGCTGTGAAGAGTGACTTTCGAGGGNAGGGTATAGGTGAATTGATGATCATATCNTCTATACAGGAATCCATTAGGCGGNAGTCTAGTGCAGTGACACTTGAGGTTAGGGTATCGAATTATATTGCCCAAGGTTTATATTCCAAATATGGATTCAAACAAGTTGGTGTCAGAAAAAGATACTANACTGATAANTATGAGGATGCCTTCATAATGACTACTGATCCTATAGATTCAGATGAGTATAGGGCAGTTTTTGATAAATTGATTCTTGATTACTGTAATAGATATCCAAACATATGTTTAATAGATGTGTAGTTAGGGTTTTTCAGTAATTTATCTGTTGATAATTGCCATCAGGGGGAACATTTGGAAGAGAATACGGTTTGTCAGTAAGAAGGCTATAAATGTCAGTGTCTTTTAGTTGTTTTGGTGTGCATAGCTTCCATTCATCTGATAAGGGCTATGAGAGCAATAATTAGGATGAATATTTTGGTTACGAGAAGTACAATTCATTGTTATGGTGTTTCAGATCTAGAGAATCCATAAAGTTCATTTGCCTCCATGCTTCATATACTATTATGGCCACAGCATTAGACAGGTTCAAACTTCTATTTGCCGGTCTCATGGGGATTCTTATGCGCCTTGTGGGATCTATATTCGATACAATTTCCTCCGATAGGCCTAGGCTCTCTCGGCCGAATAATATAGTTGATCCAGGCTTGTAGCTCGGGGAAGTGTATTTAACAGACCCGTCAGGTATAGCAGCATAAATATCACTGCCATCCATAGATTCCAGAAAAGCATTTGTGCTCTTATGTATTATTACATCAGATATATCGCTGTAATCCAGAGAAGCTCTTCTCAGGTTATTATCTGCAAGATCGAAACCTAAAGGCTCAATTAAGTGCAAACGAGCTCCAGTGTTTGCACATAAACGAATTATATTACCTGTATTGTGAGGTATTTCTGGAGCGATAAGTGCTACATTTATTAGGGCTTTCTCTGCCAATATACTATCTCACCATACTATTTATAAGTGAACAAAGAACCTCACTGTTATTCGANCCTATAAGTATGCTAGGTCCTTCCTCAAATTCTAGTAGAACGCCTTTGTTGCCGCTTACGTTATATGCTTTACCCATTGGCCCATACCTTATCCCCCAGCCACCATAATCCTTAAGCGGTTTGTAAGTTATTGCAGTGGCGGCTGCTATGTCATGAAAAGGTAGCATAACCNATCTTCTATGGAATGGNCTGAATTTTATGAAAAGACCTTCATCTCTGACATGAGTATCAAGTTTNGCAAGATATATCAGGAATATTGGTGCAGCGCTTATTGCTATTATTATTATCAATAATAANGGGTTTGAATACATTGAATCACTAGAATCAGTGTTAAATAATATATCTTGAATTAACAAACCAGAGAACAAAGACGGAGTAATTAGTACAAGCATCCAAATCCACCATTGGTGGAATCGTTGTGTCTCTGAGTAATGAACCACATTGGACATATGATNCTTGCAATTCTTAGAGTGATTTTATTTGGCTCCCCGAGTAGGATTCGAACCTACGACCTATCGGTTAACAGCCGACCGCTCTACCGCTGAGCTATCGGGGAATAGATGTTGCCATAAGCGATGGCTGGTATTGAGTATTGTAGGATTATATCATCGGTGAATAGTGCCTACAAGTCAGNTGTCTGCACTCCATCTGGTATGTCTCCATAGAAAGTCGGCTCTCCACGGTTGAATCCTTCTACCGGAGTGAAGGCTCCAGCTCTGAGTGCTTCTAGGAGGTCTTTTTCACCTCGTATATCTCCATGGAAGAATGTACTTCCCTTCCCAATTCCTTGTGTAGAATGTGCGTCACTGCCACCTGTNCCGCTTTTACCAAGTATTCTCGCCACTTCTTCAGCAAATTTGTTCTCTTCCAAAGAATTGGCGCCGTTGACTACCTCTAGAGTATTTACTACTTCGAATATAGGATGCTTGGATGCTTCTTCTGCAGACGAAGGCATATTATCTATATCTGGAAATAGTATATTCCGTGATTCTATTCTTGCAGGCTCAAATAAGAATCGGAATGGGTGTGCGATTATCATAAAGCCGTTTGCTTCGTCTAGTGCTTGTCGTACCTCTACTGCCTTATTGAATCTAGCAGAGTAACCATCTAACCCTATGGCTATTATGTGTCCCCACTCGGTCCCTATTTCATGTGCCCGTATCAGTACTACATCCTGTTCCAGGGCGAATCTCTCGAAATCATGCTTAGCCCAACCCTGATGCTCAGTTACAAGAGCGCCGGTTAAACCTTTGCGTCTGAGTTCACTTACTAGGTCCTCTGGAGCTAGGGCACTATCGTTGCTTCCTTCTCTAGTATGTATATGGCAATCTAAGAAAGAACCCAATATTAAAACTCCTGAAGATTATGCTTAGTATCGTATCTAGAAAGCTAGACCAGAGCTAGTTATATCTGAATTTGATTTATACGTCAACCCAAATCCATAACTGTATTCATAGATAATCAGTAATTTATTTGGGTTCTATGGAGAATACTGCTTGAATTTCTATTCTTATATCTAGTTGCCCGCTGTTTATAGGAGTTTCCGAAGAATCTTCAAGAGCAACAGACATGCTTCTGAGATTCATATCACGTGATGCATAGGATGGCGCAGTATATTCAGATATATAAACTATATCCCCTCTGGATATTCCTGTTGATGCTGCGAATTGATCTGCCTTTGAGATAGCATCCTCGATGGCTTTCTCTCTCGCATCAGATACTGCTTTGTCGGTGTCTGCTAATGCAAATCTAATATTGTCTATTCGAGTAGCATTTCCTCCAGCTTCTGAAACTCCATCTATTATTCGCCCTATTTCAGATAGATCTCTTATGGTAACAGAAAGCTTGTTGGAGACAGTGTATCCTTTTAATGATTGCTTGCCATTATGATATTCATACCTAGGATATATGTTAAAAGAATGAGTTCTTATATCTTTTGAGTCAACAGACTTTTCGTCTAGGAAATCCAATATACGATTAGTTTTGCGCGCCGCTAAGTTCCTAGACTCTTCTAACGAATCATCTATAGTCTCTACTCCTAAATTCAATATAGCCATGTCTGGATCCGCATTCACAAGACCTGATCCATTCACCCATATGCCTCTTTGTCCGGAGGGGTTATTTGATAGAACAGATTGACTTACGGATCGTGATATATCTTCTACAGAAGATAGTGGAATACTATTACTCGCAACCGCTTGATTTCCGTCGGTGGTATTACTAGAGCAACCCATGAATAGAGCTACCGATAGTATAGATATAGCGATATATATAAGTACTTTCATTTTTGTTACCTCTAAGATGTTATCTGGCAAAGATGTTACCCTTTAGCCTAAATGGGTGTTAAATTACTGATGTCAGTATGTAATGATAGACTATATGTCTAGGTATGTATCTAGTTACTGTNTGAATTGTGTNGGATTAATNTGGCNANTTATATTTGGAGTCAGTGCTAATTTAGTTTTGGGCCATGTGTATTATATGAAGAGTACGGTATTCGAAATATTAGAGACACTAGCTTTTGCGCTTGTGATTTTGTTCCTAATGCATATAACTATTGGGAATTACAAAGTCGACTTATATAGTATGGATGAGACTTTGAGGCCGGAGGACAGGCTCGTGGTAAATCGCCTATCGTATTTACATCTTAACAAGAATCGATTGTTAGATGCAGTATCTTTCTGGGAGGATAGAAAACACGACGGGTCATCTTTTCTCTTTCATACTCCAAGTAGGGGAGAGATAGTTGTATTTAGATTTCCCAGAGATATTAGCAAAGATTATGTAAAAAGAATTATTGGTTTGCCTGGTGAATTGATAGCTATAAAGAGAGGTGAAGTTTTAGTTAATGGGCAACCTTTGGAGGAACCATATGTGGTTCATAACGACCGCACAAATATGAATCCTATATTAGTACCAGAGGATACTTATTTTGTATTGGGAGATAACAGAGATGTGAGTAGCGATTCTAGGAATTGGGGAGTGGTTCCATTGGATAATATTATAGGTAAAGTATGGTTAAGGTATTGGCCTATATCGGATATCCAGTTATTTCCTAGCCCAAAATATCGAAATGGTTTTGATTTTGACATTGATAATAGTTCTTAGCTACGCTAGAATCCATAGGACTATTTTGGGCCTGTAGCTCAGCCTGGTAGAGCATCGGACTTTTAATCCGAGTGTCCAGGGTTCGAATCCCTGCGGGCCCACCATTGTTTGTTCAGCACTTATATTTCNTAGTGCTGTCTTTTTTGAAAGATGACAATATTGCCCTATAGATATCTAAAACGTTACTTNGAAGGTGTGTTTTATGGATGGTGGGTAGTAATTGCATCTATGAGTGCCCTCGTTATTGGTAGTGCTTTTTACTGGCAGGGGTTCGGGGTCTTTTTTCTTTCTCTTCAAGATGAATTTGGAACGAGTAGGGCTGTATTGTCTGGGGCTATAGCCCTATCCCAATTGGAAGGTGGGATGCTTGGTCCTATAGGAGGCTATCTAGTAGATAGGTTTGGTCCTCGACGGATGATGCTAATTGGAGTGACATTAATGGGTACAGGCTACATATTAATGAGCCTCACGACCTCTCTATTTTCATTCTTGATAGTATTCTTATGTGTAATATCATTTGGTATGTCTATAGGTGTCAGGGTCCCAGCCACTGTGGCTCCTGCGAACTGGTTCATTAAGAGGCGAGGACTTGCTATGGGTATTGCCCTTTCAGGGAGTGGATTAGGTGGCGTATTTATCCCAATGCTTGGATTTCTGATTGCTGCAACTGGATGGCGACAGACAGCTGTTCTAACTGGAGTTGCCGTTTGGATTTTGGGTATACCTCTTGCAATGGTTATGAGGAAAAGGCCAGAAGATTATGGTTTGATGCCAGATGGAATCCAGGTCATACCTCAGGATGGGTCTGATGCGTCAGCTCGAGATGGTGAAACAGTGCTGAGGCAAGAAGATTCTGATTTTACATTAATGGAAGCACTTAAGAATCCAATATTCTGGCTCTTAGCAATAGCATTTGGTATGAGGCAGTTTACTATAGGGGCGGTATCCCTGCATTTGGTGCCATTTTTTGTAGATACTGGTCTAGGTCTGGAAGCTGCATCTGCAATATTGGCTGTTGTCACATTAACAAGTGTACTAGGGCGTGTGGGATTTGGATTCTTAGCAGATATATTTCAGCCACGTTATGTTATGGCTTTTAGTATGGCCATGGTTGGTTTGGGTACCGTAGTCTTAATGAGAACTCCTGAAAACTATATGGTGCTGATAGTATTTATATTAATATATGGTGTCGGATGGGGAGGCGGGGCAACAACAATGAATGCTACTAGGGCTGCATACTTTGGCAGAAAATCTTTTGGAACTGTATCTGGTACGATGGATTTCTTCCAGATATTTGGACTAGTATTAGGTCCGATATATGCGGGGTTTATATTTGATGTTACTCAGAGTTATAGCATAGCTTTCGCAAGTTTTGCTTTATCTGCGACACTGGCTGGAGTAGTGATGTTCTTCTTGAAACCACCCAAGAAGGCAGATGGTTTATAATTAATGTAATATGTTATTTGACCTAGATTCCAATTGGTTTACTTAGGATTACTAAATGAACATCGAGTTAATAGAAAAAACAGGATACGCAGAGATTATATACTTGAGTATATATGTTTTTGGAGGTATCGTCCTCGCGTTGCTTGCCAGACTCCTTACAAGTAGGCTTAAAGCAAGGCTAAGGGGGCAAGATAAAATTGGGGTGGGGGCTAAGCTACTAGATGGCGTAGACGGCGCACTACCTCTTTGGATTATGTTTTCTGGACTATACTTTGGGATCACAGAGATATATGCGGATAGCCTTTATGACCAGGGCCAGCCTGGTCGTTATATATCGACAATAGAAAGTCTATATGTGGTTTCTAGTATCTGTATTGCCGTCTATGCCCTCATAAGGATCCAAGGTCACTTTATNACGTGGTTATCTAGCAAAGTAGGCAGAGACACTGATCAAGCGAAAGTTGTCAATTCTTTGGCTCCATTAGCGAGCCAGATATTGAGGCTTTTAATCNTGGTAATGGGATTCTTAATAATCTTAGATCAGCTCGGTATTTCCATAGCACCCTTAGTAGCAGGATTGGGTATAGGTGGATTGGCTGTAGCNCTTGCATTGCAAGGCATACTGACAAACTTTTTTGCGGGANTAACAGTGATGACTGATGGGACGATACGAGTTGGTGACTATATAGAATTGGATGGTGGGGTATTGGGTCTGGTTGAGATGATAGGTTGGAGGACAACCAGGATAAGGTTGCTATCTGACAATATGTTGGTTATACCAAATAATAAATTAGCTGATAATATTGCAACTAACTACAGTCATCCTCGTGGAGAAATGTCCGTATATGTACAAGTGGGAGTAAGTTATTTTAGTAACCTTGAACATGTCGAGGAAGTCACAATAGAGGTCGCCAATCAGGTTCTCGATAAGGTAGAGGGCGGTGTTAAGGGGTTCGAACCATCGGTATGGTACACAGAATTTGCAGATTCCAATATAAATTTCTGGGTTGTATTGAGATCTCATGATTATATTTCTTCTTGGAAAGTGAAGCATATGTTCGTTAAGGAGCTGTTTGATAGGTATGATAAGGAAGGTATAGAGATATCATTCCCTGCTAATAACATATTCTTGCGAAATACTGATAGCTGAGATTAATTCGTAATATTCCAACTGTTTAAGATATCGATTGGAAATTAAGGGGGTATTGATGGATAGACAGAACCTTGAAGTTGTTACTTTGGCTGGGGGGTGTTTTTGGTGCCTAGAAGCCGTATTTGACCGCATAAAAGGAGTGCAAAATGTTGAGTCAGGTTATTGTGGAGGGATTGTTGATAATCCAACTTACTTTGCAGTATGCTCAGGACGTACGGGCCATGCAGAGGCGATTCAGGTTACGTTTGATNCTGATGTAATTTCCTATAAAGAAATCCTGTCATTATTTTTCGATTTTCATGACCCAACAACACTGAACAGGCAAGGGCATGACGTTGGGACCCAGTATAGATCAGCTATATTCTTTCATACATTAGATCAAAAAAGTATTGCTGAAGATATGATCGCTGCTTTAGATAAAGTTGGTATCTGGAATGATCATATAGTTACCGAAGTAACACCGCTAGAGAAGTTTTATATTGCTGAAGATTACCACCAAGAATATTATGAAAATAATGCCGATCAGCCCTATTGTCAGTTTGTTATATATCCAAAGCTAGTGAAATTAAATGATTATTACAAGGATAGGATTGTAGCGTCGAATCTATAGATATTTTATATGTTGCATAAGTGAGAAGAGTATCTATGAGTCATGAGGAATACTCGAAATGGAACCGAAGATGGGCAAGCCGGAACTATGTGATAGATATAGAACCTAGGGTTACATTATCTGAATGGATAGAAACAATTCCAGCTGGACGCGTTTTGGATATAGCCTGTGGAGACGGTAGGAATTCGCTATACCTTGCACAAAATGGTTTTGTGGTAGACGCAATAGATATATCCATAGCTGCGCTAAAATTAGTTCAAAGAGGAGCTATGGATCGTGGTACGCATGTCAATTTAATACTGGCAGATCTGGATAACTATGTTGTTCCCCAAGCTACTTATGACTTAATAACCTGTAGTTTCTACCTCAACAGAGAACTAATACCTAGTATAAAGAATGGGGTTAAACCAGGTGGGTTTGTTATATATGAACAGCACTACGTTCCATATGGGGCCGGACTAGATGATGGGAATATAGGGTTCAAGTTGAGGGCAGGTGAGTTGCCTGATCTTTTTCAAGATATGGAAATCAAGTTTTTCTCAGAAGGTAACTTGCAAGAATTGGATGATGAAGCATCGATTGCAAGATTGGTTGCAAGAAGGCCAACTTCTTGACTTTGATTTAAGTATTGAGGTCCGTTAATTTGTTTGATATTTGATCCATTCTCTCCGACAAATCTGACCATTCTTCCCACAGGATATCCGTCTGATTCTTCATGGTATCGTATTCTTCTCCTAATATCCTGAGTTGTACTGGGTCACCTAGAATTTCTGGTAACTGCAATAGATCAGTTATCGAAGAAAGTCTAGATTCATTGGACATTAAAATTTTATCTAGATCTTCGATTCGTCTTCGTGTTCGATTAGATTCATTATTTAATTCGCGTTTAAGTTCACTCTCAGGACTTCTCCTTGAGTTGGATGACTTTACAGTGGAGGAATTACCATGCGATTCAGGCTTGGTTTTTGTACGATCCATATCATGAGGTTGCTTGTTGGCTTCTTTGGTTTCTAGGTAACTATCATAATTGCCCAGGAAGGTAATCGGTTCTCCGTTATTTATTTCAACAATCTTATTAGCTACACTTCTTATCAGGGACCTGTCATGTGTAATTAAGCATATCGTTCCTTTATAATCTGATAATGCATCAGATAGCATTTCTCTGGAGTGTATATCTAGGTGGTTTGTAGGTTCATCCAACAGTAGCAGGTTACTCGGTTTTATTAGTAGCTTTGCTAGAGCGACTCTAGCCTTCTCACCACCCGACAAAACTGAAATTCTTTTTTTTACATCATCACCTGTAAACAAAAAACCGCCTAGTAAAGTGCGAAGGTTTTGTTGAGGTTCTTCTGGTGCTGCTAATTCAAGTTCGTCGATAATAGTATTCTTTGGATTCAATAATTCGAGTAAATGTTGGGCGTAATATGCGGGAATTACGTTATGACCCAGCTTACGTTTACCCTCTTCGATATCTATAGCACCAGCCAATATCCTTAGCAATGTGGTTTTACCTGCACCATTAGGACCTACAAGGGCGATACGGTCATCTCTGCTAATCGAGAAATTGAGATTCTTGTATACAGATTTATTGCCATAAGATTTTTCTGCATCAGTGATGGATAATACTTGGTTACCGCTGCGTGGTGTATTTGGAAANGTATAATGTATCCTCTTCGTAGACCTTGGCAGGTGCGTCGGTTTCAATTTCTCCAGTTGCTTTAATCTGCTTTGAACCTGGCTTGCTTTTCTAGCCTTAGATCTGAATCTTTGAACGAAGCGCATTTGCCGGTCATATTCTTTTTGTTGTCTGGTAGATTGTTCCTCAAGAACCCTAAGTTGAGTTTCACGAGAGGAAAGGTAATTGTCGTAGGTTCCTTTATATAAGGAGACTCCATCGGTTTCTATGGATATAACAACATTGGCAGTGTTATTTAGGAATGTCCTGTCATGTGAAGTTACTATTGCNGCACCAGAAAATGATGATAGGTATTTTTCGAACCATATATTTGCTTCTAAGTCTAGATGATTTGTAGGTTCGTCTAATAGGAGTATGTCTGGCTTACTTACTAACAATTTACCGAGAGCTGCTCGCATTAACCACCCTCCGCTGAATTCTTTCAGGGGTCGTACGAAGTCACTTTCTTTAAATCCCAGCCCAGATAATATCGATTTTGCTTGGTGTTCGGGGTATTGCCCATCTATACTATCAATTGTCTCGTTTAAATTTGCTAGTTTGCCAAGTAGTTCCTGTTGTACTGATGAGTCATGCTCGATAGTCAATCTATCGTGTATATTCGATATTTCATGCTGAATATCTATAATTTTCTGAGGTGGTTCTGTAACTTCTTCGAGGAGTGTTTTGTCGGATATATCCATGAATTCTTGTTTGAGGTATCCGACTCTTTCGCCTCTGCTTAAGGTTATATTTCCTGAATCTGGATATACATCTCCAGATATAATGTCTAGNAGGGTGGTTTTTCCAGAACCATTTGGACCTATTAATGCGAAACGGTTGCCTCGATCTACGTTAAAAGATAGTTCGTCAAACAGTATACGATCGCCGTAAGATTTTCTGATATTTGAAGCAGTGAGCATTGTATCTTTAGAATCTAAAACTATTCAGGTGGTTATGTGATACTTAGCATTAGTATTCGGGTTTATATTAGCTAAGATCGCGAAGATCCAGTACATTTGCGACCGTGCTGTCATCCNTTATCTCTAGTATCGCTACATTTCCAAGTCTTCTCAAATTTCTAGGCAGGGAAGGGCTTCCTGGATTTACAAACAAGATGCCATCATGAGTTTCAACCATGGAATATAGAGTTCGTCCAAATACAACGATATCCACTGGTTGTTCGAAAACTTCCTCAACCATGTTGCTTATATCGCCTGGTTTGATTGTACTGCTTCTTTCTATTACTCCCGGGAATACGTCATCACTAAATCTTCGGAGCCATAGACCGTTTATCAAACCTACTTTACGACCTGCGATATCAAGAACATCTTGAAGGTGGGCTACTCTCGGGTCACCTGCACATTCCATTGAGAAATTCTTTGCTCCTTCTGTCCGGTCTCCGTCAGTTCTTCCAACTGCCCTAACGGGAGCGAGTTTTTCTAGTGCATCCAATACTTCAGGAGTATGGATACCTCCGGCGTGTAGTATAAGGTCTACTCCTTCGAATGCTTTGAATACCTCTTGAGGTATTTCATCTCCGTTAGAAGATCTTGTATCTGAAATAATACCTATTCTCATATAATGACTCCCCGAAGTAGTCTTAAAAGTACTGGATTAGTAACGAATACTAACTGAAATAATTTGCAAAGTACAGTTAGTAGGTTTAATATCTTCTGACATACTTTATATATAAACATACTGTAACAAATCTGAGAATTTTAGGTTACAGTAATATCAAGGTAGTAATTGTTTGGAGTAGAGATCGTTATGGGTAATAGATTAAATGATATATTTTCCTTCCCTCATCCGGCTAATGAGATAGCTGCCAGATGGGTTGCTGCTATGGTAGTTTCACTTACAGTGGCTATAATATTGACTGATCAATATTGGTTGATTGCNGTGTTACTGTACGGATTTGCTGCGCGTGTGTTAACTGGACCAAGTTTGAGCCCTATGGGACTCTTAGCCACAAAGGTTATTGTTCCTGCATTAGGTAATCCCCAAAAGCCGGTTGCAGGACCACCCAAAAGGTTTGCTCAGGCAGTTGGATTAGTGTTTTCCCTAACTGCATTGTCATTCGTATACGTATTGGATAACTCTGTTGCAGCTGAGATTACGATGGGCATACTAGTTGTTTTTGCATTCATGGAGAGTGCATTGGGCTTCTGTGCAGGTTGTTTCGTATTTGGCAAGCTTATGCAGTTCGGATTGATACCAGAAGAAGTATGCGAGAGATGTGCCGATATATGGGCGTGAATAGGCACTAAATATTCTGTTAATGTCCATGTGGAAGCGAACAATTAGATGTTATCAATGCGGGTATGATTGGGATTTTCCATTNGATAATTACTGCGGCCAATGCGGAACCGCTGCGAGTCCATTCCATAGCTTGAAAATAAGGTGGTTTGGCCTCGTGTTTTTGATGTCAATTATACCCTCGATTGCTACTGAAAGTGACATAGCTGTATATATATCTGATTTGATATTAGTAAGTTGGATTGGATTTGTATTAGTTCGTAATCGGATATCGTTCAGGTCCCTATTTGGTGATATACCAGTCGGGTACAATTGGATTTTGTTAGTTCCACTAACCATCCTCATGGTAGGATTTTCTATTGGCTCTATACCTGTTACTTGGTATCCTATTTCAATGCTAGATCCTCAATTTGTGGAGGAATTACTTTCCCAAGATATATCGAATTCGAGGTTAAATCTGTTTATATTTATAGTTGTATTGGCTCCTGTAATAGAGGAACTAATCTTTAGAGGATTGATATTTAGCAGACTAAGCGTAAAGTGGAATAATAGATGGGCTATTCTAGGTACGTCTGTTATTTTCGGCTTCTTACACCTTGATCCTATAGGGGCCTTTGTTTTCAGCATTATATCTTGTTTGCTGTATATTCAGACAAGGAGCTTGATAGTACCAATAGCCTTACATTCACTGAACAATTTGATTGCATGGATACTATCTGGGATATCATCTGCAGAAACAGCTAGAGNTGATGAGTTAATATCTTTGGGCCTTTTGGCTCTTGCTATAACNGCGCCACTAGTCGGCCTAGTAATATTCAAGTTGTGGCCTTCAGTTGACCAGATAATACCGTATAACGTNAACAAACTGAAATCAAATTAGATAGTAATTTTTGGTTCCATATTCTATACCATTGAGTTATCTAATTTGCTAACTTAACCAGTTTGCGGTTCCTGAATAGCCCAGGTTCTACGTAAGCACTCGGAGTTGTAAGTGCATCATTGATAACCTCTAGTACAGAGGCTACTACTGGGTTTTGGATTAAAGCCTGTCTGTTTTCGCTTGATNCTGACATTGGAATATATCCATCAGTCTGCAGGTTCTGGTCATCCACAATCTTACATACTTTCTCGATGGCTCGCTCAATATCATCCTGACTTATTACATCATGGAGTCTCCAGTTAGCTAATATCGCACTATCAATTCTCTCTGTAGCGCGATCTTTCATTTCCTCTACCTGATCGAAGTTGAGCACTCCACTGCATCCTATACCTCTGGTTACCCATGGCTCGGCATAGGCTATCATGCTATGTATATATCGCATCAATAGATTTTCTAGTTCATCTCCTGATGGTGTACTTGATGGATCCATTAACGGAAAAGTAAGAAGAGAATGACGATTCACGCTAAGCGGCTCTGCATCTTCCATTGCCTTTTGTATTTCATCAACATTAACCATATGATAGTGCATAGAGTGGAGGTCACTTGGGAATGGAGCAGGNACCCATGCAGTATTTCCACCAGTACGTGGGTGGTCAATTTTCTTTTCCATCATTTCTGCCATAGACCGATTTCTGACTTGCATCCCTTTGCCGATCTTACCATTAATATGTACTCCGGTTTGAACTCCTACATCTACGTTATGTAGTTCGTAGCTAGTGTTGTATGTAGCTTGAGTTAGGTTATCTCTCAAGTTAACAGGCCCAGCTTGCATTTGTACCCTGATCTGTGACCCAGTTCTGTCTAAGAATCCAGTGTTTATGAAGAAGACTCTACCATTAGCTATTCGCAAAGCTTCGGAGAGCTGGAGGGTCATACCNAATTCTTCATTCATAATACCTATTAGTATGGTTCCTTTGGGTATCGACAGTTTATCTTCTAGAAATTCGAATATTCGTATCTGTTCTCCAACTTCTTCTGGGGTTTGTAATTTTGGTGTCACTTGGTATATGTAGCGTTTGCTGCTATTAGGCTTTCGTATTGGCATATAGCCTTCACCCAATTTTTCATCTCTTTCCTGACCATGAGATCCATTATCGTGTATTGACCCTATAAGGGTAGTTAATAATAGTCCGAGCATCCTTTCTGGTATTGGGTTTCCACCAACTTTGACGATATCTGTGTACATGTGAATTGATACATTTCTAACTGACATTAGGCAGGTAGACTTTAATGAATCCTGATTACCGTTTTTGTTGGTATAGGTTTTATCCGAATTAATTTGCTTAAGGTTGCCTCTAGATCCAAATGCCTGCAGGCTTCCTCTTATTACTCCCAGATAATTCTGTAGCCCAATAACCAAATCGTCTGCATCTACTACGGAGACTGCATCTTCAAAATCTATAATATTAGTGAGAGCGGACTCAACCAACAAATCCTTAAATTGGCCATTCTCCTCGCTGACTTTGCCTCCTTCGTAAAGTAATACCTGTAGGCGTAGGCCGTTGTCTTCTAGGAGAAAGTCAGACAAGTCACCATTATCGTCAAGGTTGAATCCTATAAATTTACTTGGGTCGCCGAGATTGACATACGTACCATCGCGAGTTATACCTTTCAGTTCCCATTGACCCGCGTCATTTGAATTTACTTGGTATGAGGAAATGTCTCCAAATTTAATGTTATTCTCCCAGCTAACTATATATTCATCCATATAAGAGTTTATCGAATCTACTACCATTGCTAGCCTAGCTGGTCTATTATTTTCCTGATCCAGTTCTGGGTGTATATCGCTTAAGAAATACGCATCGTACAGGCTTCCCCATCTTGCATTAGCTCCTCCGACTACCATGCTGGCGTTTGTTACTGGTGTGACTAATTCTGGTCCATTCTGGTCCATTTCAGAGTCTAATTTGGGAGTGGTCATATGGAAATCTAGTGGTCTTTCAGGGGCCATATACCCTATGGACAATAGGAAGGATTCAAAGTCTATAGCGTCCTGGTTTGCTGTCTCGGCGTTGGGAGTCCAACCAGAATCCCTTTTTACTTTGTAATATGTATCTATCTTCTCTTGAAGATCAGCTCTCTTATCAAGCAAGGCTGTATTGTTTTTGCCAAATTTCTCTACAATCTCTCCTAGTATGGTGAATACCTGATCGGCAGTTCTATCTGTGCCACTTAGGAGCTCATTATCTACAAACTCATAAAGTCGGTCGTCTATTTCTATCTGGCTTCCAGAATTCGGGTTTATAGTAGCCATTATCCCTCCGATGCGCATTAATGTTTTGTTTTATATATCACCGCTTGTGGTAGATACTTAGAAGGTTCCTGTAGGTAGTAGTTATCTTAGTTAGTTGTAACAGGTCAACAACATACTAAATTTTAACCCACAATTATTCTAAAATCCACTTATTTGTTCACTTCTATTGAGTTCAATTACTAGGTTTCCGTGTTGGTGATATAGTTTTAAGGCTTAGTTCGTGGTATAACTAGATTCAAGGCTGTTAGAAAGTTGAGGGTTTGATGTCAATACTGCAATCCATTCTGAGAAGTCCTCGCAGTATTTTCCCAGGGTGGTGGGTGGTAACTGCCTGTGCTGTAATAGGCGCTTATGGCGGCGGTGTTTACTTCTATGGCTTCACTTTATTCTTCAATCCCCTGAGAGACGAACTTGGTATCACTAGCACTCAAGCCTCTTTGGTGTTTTCATTGACCAGATTAGAAGGAGCATTTGAAGGGGCGGCGGTAGGATTCCTCATCGATAGGTGGGGTGCACGCAAGATAATGATGATAGGCGTACCAATGGTAGGCATTGGATACATACTCTGGGCCACAGTAGTCGATACATACATGATGCTCATAGTCGTATATGTAGGGGTAATAGCATTTGGTGTGAACGGTGGTTTCTTTCATCCAGCGTTAGCAGTAGCCAATAACTGGTTTGTGAGGAGAAGGGCAACAGCAATGGCTGTTATATCCACTGCAGTGGGTATAGGAGGCGCAATATTAGTTCCTCTAGTAGGTTATGTGATTGAGTATTATGGTTGGAGGAACATGGCGTTGTTGGCCGGGCTTATGCTACTGATCCTTGTGTGGCCATTAGTTCTTGCAATAAAGCACAGCCCTGAGTCAGTTGGGCTGAGACCAGATGGAGACAGCCCTGATGAAGATGCATGGCAGGGTGAAAATAGTGAAGGGGATTTAAATGTAGTTCAGTCTCCAATTGAACGTGAATTTTCTATTCCTGACGCCTTCAAAACCAAATCAATGTGGATATTGATAGCAGGCATAACCCTCCGTTTTACTGCTCACACTGCAATAATGGTGCACCTAGGACCAATCCTGCAGTCACAGGGTATGTCTATAACCAAAGCGGGTGCAGCGATAGGTGTCTTGGTGTTGTTAAGTATCCCTGGTAGGATCATAGTTGGAGTTTTGGGAGACAGGTTCGCAAAACATAAAGTGGTTGCTATCCTGCTTCTACTACAGGTTCTTGCGATGGTAGTCTTAATGAACGCAGATACAGAATTAGAACTTTACCTGTTTATAGTCCTTTGGGCTGCTGCTTATGGTGCAGGCATACTTAACTGGGCTATAGTGGGAGATTACTTTGGAAGGGCTAGGTTTGCGACTTTGAGAGGCTTGATGGGTCTGGCGTATTCGTGGGGAGCTGTAATTGGACCAGTCTATGCCGGATATATGTACGACAATACAGGTACATATGACGCAGCGATTAAGATATTCTTGGCAGTGACAATAATGTCCGTTGCATGCTTCTGGGCTTGCAAGGCACCAATTCATCCGGATGACAGGATAGCAGTAGAATCAAATGGATAGTTCCTATACAAAGCGCGAGATACTCGGCATGATCCAGCAGAGGCAGAAGCTGCGGAATGCGAAAATACGTATGAGTTCCTCGATGTGGGGATTACGTATCTGGGCGAGATTTGTTAGAAGACTTGTAATGAGTCTTTTAATATTTCCTTTAACTAAATTTAGTTACAAGATAGATGTAATTGGAAGAGATAATTTTAATAAATTGGATGGCCCTGCCTTACTTATTGGTAATCATGTATTGCATATGGACAATGCGGTATATCTAAAATGTATACCTAGGGCATTTAAGAAGCGATTGGCCATTGCTGCCGGGGCACATATGTTCAACAACTATCTTAAAGGGTTGATAATTACTCTGATTGCTAATGCATTCCCTTTCGCTACTGGTAAGAGGGAGAAATCTAACAAGAATTGGAATATAAGATCCAGTCTAGATAATTTGTGTAACATAATGGACGAAGGTTGGTCTGTTCTTATATATCCTGAAGGCGAATTGACTGTAGGTGGACCAATGAAACCTTTCTTGAATGGTACTGGCTTAATGGCAGCAGTCGGTAATTTGCCAGTAATTCCGATGAGACTAGATATTATCAAGTTAGGTAGTCCTTCAGTATTGCCTATATGGAGCAGAGGACACGTGGTTGTCTCTTTTGGAGAACCCTTGATGCCTCCATGGGGTCCGGATGTTGACGGAGCGACTAAGAGAATTGAAGATAGTGTTATAGACCTAGAAGTGCAACAATCGTCATAATTGCTTTCTAGTATGCTAGTATTGTCTTCTGTAGAGAATATCCTGATTTGGGAATAGTATGTCAACAACTAATGGTAATGATAATGCCAGCAAGAAATATTTGAAACATCAATTGGTATTGTTGGTTGTCACTGTACTAGGGCACGGGCTTAAACATACATTTAATTCTGCTTTTTTTGTCCTATTACCAGAAATTAAAGCAGGGTTATTACTTTCTAATACACAGATAGGAATCCTTTCGACTTTCAGGGGTATAACTGGAGGGCTATCTAACCTTCCCGCAGGATTTCTTGGAGATAGGTTTGGAGACAAACGGGCGGCTATCTTAGGATTATCTATAATTTTCCTCGGAATATTCGCATTCTTATTGGGAATATCTACGACATTTTGGATGGCTATAATAGCATCTTCTTTGTATGGTATTGCTATAACGTTTTGGCATCCTTCTGCTATATCTTCTCTGTCCAGAGAATTTTCAGATCGTAGAGGTTTTGCAATAGCTCTACATGGTACAGGCGGCAGTGTCGGTGAAACCTTAGGACCTGTGATATCGGGGATATTAATTGGGCTTATCGGATGGAGGCTTATTCTACAATGGAGCTTGGTTCCTGGATTGATTTTTGGGATTCTTATATGGCTAAGTTTGAGATATGTCCCCACACCTAATGTTAAGGTGAATGATCTAGGAGAATATTATTCCTCATTAGTGTCACTCTTTCGATCTCGCAGGTTAATACTAATTCTTATATTCTCTGCTGGTTTCGCAGGAGGGCAGAGTACAGTGCTAACATTCTTGCCGATATATGTGGATGAGGCATTCAGTCGAGCTGAATCAACAATTATAACTCCTGCAGGATTCTATATGGCTCTTGCTCAAGTTGGGGGTATTATTACACAGCCACTTATGGGATATGGTTCAGACAAGTTTGGGCGTAAGGCAGTTTTATCTCCAAGCCTGGGTATATTGGGAGCATCTATGATTGGGTTGATAATTGCCCCTGAAGGCGTATTATTCTCGATTGTAGTATTTGTAATGGGAGGATTCTTATTCCCACTTATGGCTATACTTCTAGCATCTGCAATGGATGTAGTGGAGGATTCCTCGCAGGCAACCACAGTATCGTTAGTATTTGGCATAGGAATTATAGTATCTGCCTATGCTCCTGCAGTTGCCGGGGTTATGGCCGATAATTATGGTACTCAGTCTGCTTTTGTGTTGGGTTCTAGTATGTTGTTAGCTACGTCTATATTATCCTGGTTTACTAAGTGGAACAGGTAATAGTCGACAGTATAATTAAAATATTCGCCAAATGTGGTTAGTTATTCAGCGTAAAGTGTATATCTTATGTGCTATGCTAAAGGAGAGAATATAAACTGTAGCTAACTAGCAGGGAGTAATATTATGAACACATCAGATTTACAACCCCTTTCAGGACTGAGGATACTTGACCTCACACACGGAATAGCGGGTCCCTACTGTACCAAGTTTTTGGGTGATTTTGGAGCGGACATAACTAAAATAGAAAGGCCCGGCACTGGAGATTATGCACGTAATATGGGTCCTTTCCCAGGGGACATACCTGATCCCGAGAAGAGTGGACTTTTTCTGCTTCTCAACACAAATAAGAAAAGTATAGTTGCTGACCTAAAAACTGACGAAGGCAAGGGTTTGGTCAAAAGCCTAGTAGCCAATTCAGATATATTGGTCGAGAACTTTCGCCCAGGCGTTATGGACAGATTGGGATTAAGTTATCAGACATTAAAA
This sequence comes from Chloroflexota bacterium, assembly GCA_002717805.1. Lineage (GTDB taxonomy): Bacteria > Chloroflexota > Dehalococcoidia > Lucifugimonadales > UBA2985 > UBA2985. The sequence continues at coordinate 89,564 of PBBS01000010.1, forward strand.
GAGATAAATCCGAATATAGTTATGACCTCGATATCTAACTTCGGTCAGACAGGTCCATATCGTGATTATAGAGCCTCAGAACTAAATCTATTTGCTATGGGCGGACGTATGAATGCATCGGGGGATCCAGATAGAGAACCCCTTAGATTGGGTGGTAACCATGTGCAATTTCAAGCAGGTAACATAGCTGCTATGGCTAGCTTGTTTGCTTGGTATGGTGTGAAATATTCTAATCAAAGAGGCCAGCATATAGACGTTTCTATCTTTGAAACACAATTGGCAGGTTTCAATACTAGGATGCCTATGCTAGTTGCCTACCAATATACTAAAGAGAGAGCATTGAGATTGGGTGGCGCTCGAGTAGGCTACCCCGCAGGTTTCTATCCTTGTGCTGATGGATATGTAAATGTGCAAGGTGGAGGTGCATTTTGGCCTAGAACTGTTGAGGTTCTTGGTATGCCAGAACTGTTGAATGACGAAAGATACGCTCCGCCATTAGGTCAAGTTGACTTGGATGCCAAAGAAGAATTTGAGGCCACAATATGGTACCCATGGATATTGGAGAGGACTAAGCGCCAGGTCGTAGAGGAGTGTCAAGAGAAGGAAATACTGTCAGGCTCTGTTAATTCTATAGACGAGGTAATGGATGATAATCCTCAATTTGACGCTAGGGAGTATTGGGCAGAAATAGATCATCCTAAGGCAGGGAAGTATCGCTATCCAGGTGCCCCGATAAAAACAGATGAGAGATGGTGGAGGATCAATTCACCAGCACCTCTATTGGGCCAGCACACATCTGAAATTTTAGAGGAATCTAAAGCAGTTAACGATACCACTATTAAGATATCAGACGTTGAGAAGACCACTGGCAACCCACTTCCACTTAAAGGGATAAGAGTTCTGGACATAACAATGGTGTTCGCTGGTCCATATGGAACAATGTTCCTAGGAGACATGGGGGCTGAAGTAATTAGGGTTGAATCAATAAATTTGTTTCCTACGTCTACGAGAGGAGCGTTTGCAAGGCCTAGCAAGGAGGCCGAGGCGAAAATCCAAGTTCCTCGTTATCCAAATAGGGATCCAGGAGAAAGGCCATGGAATAGAGTATCCATGTTCAACTCTCATGCACGGAATAAACTTTCTATGACCGTGGATCTACGGACCCCAGAAGGTAAAGATGTATTTCGGAGATTGGTAGAGGTTAGCGACGTGTTTGTTCAGAACGTAGCGTTGGGCGCCATGGAAAGATTAGGGATTGATTGGCCTGTTATAAGTAAATGGAACCCGAGATTAATAATGATATCCTCCACTGGCATGGGTCAGACAGGTCCATATGCCCATTACAGAGGGTTTGGATTGCACTTTGAGGCTATGTATGGTCATGCATCTGTTACAGGATACCCTGATATGGATGCTGAGGCTGCGCCTGCTTCTGTGGCAGCTGATGCAGCGACTGGTACTGCGATTGGAATAGCAGTAATTTCTGCATTGCATCAAAGGGAGAGAACTGGTAAGGGGACACATATAGATTTGTCACAAGGAGAAAACTTCCTACCTCAGATTGGCGAATACTTCATGGATTATGAGATGAATAAAAGAGTTGCTGGTCCTATTGCTAATAGGGAGCACATGGGCTTATTAGTTCAAGGTGCCTATCCATGCGCAGGAAACGATGAGTGGATTACTATATCTATTGAAGATACAGATAAGTGGAGCACTTTGTGCAATCTTATGAATCGAGAAGACCTGGTCTCTGACCAGAGATTTAAAGATATGGACGGAATCAAGAATAATCACGACGAAGTGGATGCTATCATCGGGGAATGGACAAATGATAAAGACCCGGTTGAACTATTCCATCTCCTGCAAAAAAATGGCATTATGGCCGGTCATGTAATGCATGAAGAGCATTGCTATAACGACCCCCATCTTGAGGACAGAGAATTTTTTGTGCCGATAGATCATCCAGAGATCGGTGTTCATATGTATCCGACTACTGCATTTAAGATGACAGATACTAAATTCGAGGTTCGTAAACCACCAGTCAGACTAGGTGAAGACAACGACTACATATATAAAGAAGTCATAGGTCTGAGTGACGAGGAATATGACAATCTCAAGTCCTTAGGTCAAATAGGAATGGATTACGACGCGCATATAAGGTAGGGTTCATTCCATAGATTTGAGAATCGTTTAATTTATTGTTGACATTATCTTTAGTTTGTTGTATCTTTTCCTACTGATTGAGACACAGTATCATGACAACAAAATTACGTAGAGAAGATATATTAGCCGCTGTAGAAGATGCAGGTCATAGGTTGACCGGATCTAGGAGGGCTATATTTGAACTTTTGGAAGGTATGGAAGGTGGTTTTTCCGCAGAAGAGATTAATCTGGCGTTAGGTGGTGTTGGCAGAGCAACAGTATATAGAACCTTGAGATTACTGATAAAAGAGGGATTATTATGCAAGCTTTTCTCAGATGAAGGGTCTCCAAAGTATACAGTTGCTAAGTTCGGACATCATCATCACACCATATGTGTTTCTTGTGGCAAAGTGGGTGAATTCCGAGATTCATCTGTTGAGAGGCTTCTTAAAGCAGTCAGCGCAGATATAGAAGGAACAATAGTAGGTCATAACCTGGAGTTATATGTCAATTGTTCCGAATGTATTAGCTGAGGGGGATTTAATTAGACAAGAATTTATAAGGGAAAGGGAATTGAATAGAAATGAGACAAAGTATCAGTAAGTGGAAATCAGGGGGCAAGGGTTTTGGATTGTTTAGATTAGTGAATGCTAAGGCACTTGCTATATCATTATCGTTACTTATGCTCACTGCAATATTTGCATGCACGAGTAACGATCCTACGCCTCAACCAGTAGTAGTAGAAGAAAAAGTAGTAGAAGTAGATAAGATATCGATTGCTACAACGACTAATCTTATACAAGATTGGGTTGAGAACGTGGGTGGTGATAGAGTAGAGGTTACTTCGATTATACCTCATGACGCAGACCCGCATGCTTTCAAGCCAACACCAAAAGACATGAAGGGTATAGAGGCATCATCACTGTTTATATTGGTTGGTAATCAATATGAAGAGTCCTGGGTTCAGGATGCTGTGAATAATACAAATCAGGTATCAGTTGAGTTATCGACCGAGATATGGGGCTATCTTAACACCATGGACGACCATGATGATCACGACGACCATGATGATCACGACAAGGATCATGATGATCATGACAAGGATGGCGATCACAAAGATGGCGATCACAAAGATGGCGATCACGACAAGGATCACGATGATCGCGCTGGCCATGATCATGGTGACCATGGATATGACTTACATTTTTGGCATGATCCAACAAAAGTTGTTTCTGCAATTGACGCTATATCTC